>NZ_JACAPL010000006.1:198542-642232 GCF_013385735.1 Pseudomonas sp. D2002
GGAGCGTGATCGGCCTTAGAAACTGTAGGTGCCCGTCACCACCAAACTGCGCGGCTCGCCCGGCTGGATCTGCGCCACACTGGTCGCCGACTCGTAATAGTGTTTGTCGGCGATGTTGTTCAGCGCCGCGCGTACATCCCACTCTTTCTGGCGGAACCCGGCCAATGCATCCCAGCGGCCATAACCCGGCAGCACCACGGTGTTGAGGCTGTCGGCATAACGGTCGCCCACCAGCGTCAAACCGGTTTCCGCGTACCAGCCCATCTCCGGTTTCCAGGTGATAAACAGGCTGCCATTGCGCTTGGCCACATCGCTGACGCGCTTGCCTTCAAAGCCGTTGTTGTCCTTCTCGACCTTGGCATCCTGCAGGCCGATGCCGCCGCGCACGTACCAATTGCCAATGATTTTGCCGGTCGCCGTCAGCTCCACACCGCGTGAGCGCTGAAGCCCGCTGAGCAGGGTGATGGTGCGGTCCAGCGGGTCGCTGGTGCGGCGGTTATAAAGCTCAAGCTCGTACACGGCGAGGGTGGTGCTCAGGCGATCATCGAGCCAGTCGCTTTTCACGCCGATTTCTTTCTGGCGAGTCAGCTCGGGGCTGAGGTCGTTGACGCTGCCCGCGGCATTCGGCGTGATGCCGATCAGGCCGCCGCCTGCCGGCGAGAAGGTTTTGCTCCACGAGGCATAGAACGAGTGATGCTCCAGTGGCGTCCACACCAGGCCGACGCGCGGGCTGGTGCTGCGGCTTTCGACGTCTTGCTGGGTGTTGAGCACCTTGCTGGTGGTGTCCACTTCAAAGTGGTCATAACGCAGGCCAGCCAACAGTTGCCATTGATCGTTGAGGCGCAATTGGTCCTGCACGTACACCGCGCGACTTTCGACTTCCGTGTGGTTGTAACTGGAAAGGCTCATGCGCCCGGTGTGGCTCAGGTGGCGATTGGGTTGGTTGAGGTCCAGGCTCGGCACGGCCTGGCCGCCGCGGTTGACGGCGGTGGCGGTGTACAGCTTCGGGTCGCGGCGCTGGCTGCCCAGTTCAAGGCCGGTGAGCAGACGGTGTTCCAGGCCGAAGGTGTCGAAACCACCTTCCAGCTCAAGGTTGTTGAAGACGTTGCGGGTGGTCAGGTCTTGCTGCCAGCGCTGGCGCGTGACCTTGTTGGTTTTGGCGTCATAGCCGGTCTGGTAAGTGTTATCGAAATCGCTGTCGAGCTTGAACACGCCGAGGGTGTGGCGCAGTTGCCAGTTGGCGTTGAGTTCATAGGCGAGCTTGGAGCGCAACGACTGGGATTTGTCGTCGATGTAGTCGCGGCTGTCGAAATAGGTGGTGCTGCGGCTCACGTCTGCCGGGCGCCCGTTGACGCCGGGAATGCCACGGTCCGGTGTGCGGTTGTAGCGGCTGTATTCGTATTGCACCAACCAATTCAGGTCGGGCGTGAGCTGCCAGCTCATCGACGGCGCAAACAGTTTGCGGTTGCCGCTGACGCCATCGCGAAAACTGTTGCTGTCTTCGTTGCCCATGTTCAGGCGCAAGCTGATGGTGTCGGTGGGGTCGGTGCTGAGGTCGGCATACAGGCTGCGCAGGTCATTGCTGCCGCCCTGGGCTTCGATGCTGGATTTATGGCCTGCGGTGGGCAATTTGCTCACGCGGTTGACGATGCCGCCTTGGCCGCCGCGCCCGTACAACACCGCCGCCGGGCCTTTGAGCACTTCGATGCGCTCGATGTTATGCAGGTCGCGCACGTACTGGCTGTCGTCGCGAATGCCGTCCAGGTAAAAGTCGTTGCTCGCGTCGAAACCACGGATGCGCAGGCTGTCGAAGCGGGTATCGGCACCGCTGCTCACGTTGGGAATACCGCTGAGTGCCTGGCCCAGGTCGTTGGTGCCGTAAGAGCGCAGGCTTTCGGTTTTTACCGAATCAATCGCCTGGGGCACATAACGCACCGAAGTGGCGGTGCGGGTGGCGGTGTTGGTCTCTTTGACGCGTGGGTCGTCTTCGTCAACTTCGGTGCTGATCGACGTTGTCGGTAAGACCGTGGCGGCGCAGGCAAAACCAGCAGACAGCAGAACAGAAAGCCCAAGGGTGATGGGCGTTAGTCGAGGGGCAGGCATGGGTGAATGTGTCCAAAAATGTCAGGAGGGAAAAAGCGCGCTAATGGTAATGCTTTGCATTTGCGCGCGTTATGCATTCCCAAACATGTAGGACGTAGAAAGTGTTACACAATGTGTTTTCTTGGCGAGTCGGAGGATTTTTCAGGCTGGCGTGAAGGCTCTGGAATGCCTGGCTTAGAATTTTTTTGACTAAATACAGACGATTCACGAAATTGACACATAGTTCAACCCGCGCATAGGATTGCGCCCAACGCCTGTGGCTAACCGCCATGACTCATCCAATAAAAAAAAGGCCTGCGGCAGTTCAGTCGTCCGCAGGCCTTCTTTTTTCTGGAAAAAGTCGACACCAGAAAAGCAACACGGAGCCTGGTGTCACAGCGCGTACTCAACCAGTAATAAGGAATATAAAAAAATGTTGAAACAACGGATGAGTCTGATCGCTTTGGGGATTTTGAGCGCATCGACAGTCATGGCCAACGACCAGGAGCAATCCAAGGGTTTCGTTGACGACAGCCACCTGAACATTGCCGCACGTAACGCCTACATCAGCCGCGACTACAAAAACGGCAAGCAAGACAAAGCTGAATGGGGCCAAGGCTTCATCGGCAAGTTCGAATCCGGCTTCACCCAAGGCACCGTGGGTGTGGGTGTGGATGTGATCGGCCAATACGCTATCCGTCTGGACGGTGGTAAAGGTCGCAGCGGCGCTGGCGGTATCGACTTCTTCAAGCAAGGCGACAGCGGCGCAGCAGCCGACGACCTGGCCAAGGGCGGCGCAGCCGTCAAGGCGCGCATCTCTAACACCGTGATCAAATACGGTCAGCAGATGCCCGCCGTACCTGTGCTGCAATACGACAACTCGCGCCTGCTGTCGGAAACCTACGAGGGCACCTCGATCGTTTCCAAAGAAATCGCCGGTCTGCAATTGGACGCCGGTCACTTCACCAAGGAAGCACGCAAGAGCGCCGAGGGCAGCGACAGCGGCGGCCTGAAAAGCATCAACTACCTGGGTGGTAGCTACAAATTCACCGAAAGCCTGTCGGCCGCGCTGTACGCCTCCGACATGCAGGACGTGCTGAAGAAGCAATACGTCAACGTCAACTACGTGCTGGCCCTGCCAGAGAAGCAATCGTTGACCTTTGACTTCAATGGCTACAAAACCAAGCTGGACCGCAGCTTCGCCCTGGAAAACCAAGGTGATGCAGACGCCCGCGACAACAAAATCTGGAGCCTGGGCGCTACCTGGGCTGTTGGCCCGCACAGCTTCACCGTGGCTCACCAGCGCAGCACCGGCGACACCGGCTACCTGTACGGCGGCTACCGCAACGCTGGCGGCATCGGCGACGGTGGCAACACCATCCTGCTGGCCAACTCCTACTGGTCCGACTTCAACGGTAAGGACGAGCGCTCCTGGCAAGCCGGCTACGGCCTGGACTTCAGCGCCTTCGGCGTGCCTGGCCTGACCTACAACATCGCCTACGTGCGCGGCACCAACATTGACGACGGCTCCAACCGCGGCAGTGGCACCGAGCGTGAAATCTTCAACCAGTTCAAATACGTCGTTCAGAGCGGCCCAGCCAAAGACCTGAGCCTGCGCGCTCGTGCGTCCTGGTTGCGCGTCTCCAACAACGCCAGCGACTACAACGTAGGCGGTAACGAAGTCCGTCTGTTCGCCGACTACCCGATCAACGTTTTCTAATTGATCGCACGTCGCGCCTGATTTCAGGCGATAAAAAACCCCGACTGGTTCGGGGTTTTTTTATGCGCGCCTGCTGGCCTCTGACTTGTTACACCGCAGTACTAATGAAGTACTCGGCGCCCTCTTTATCGCCTTCAGGCGCACGCCTAAATTAGCCCCACGTGCCAGCCCATCACCCCGATGGCCGGCCACTGGAGCCACTGCCATGCCCTTTGTCAGCCTGCGCATCACCCGTGACGGCGTTACCCCTGAGCAAAAAGCCCAGGTCATCGCCGAGTTCACCGAAACCCTCGAACGCGTCCTCAACAAACGCCCTGACTTGACCCACATCGTCATCGAAGAAGTCGACACTGATAACTGGGGTTACGCCGGTATTACCACCACTCAATACCGCAAACAGCTCACGGAGAAACCGTCATGAGCGCGCCCGTCACCATCGACTTCGTCTCCGACGTGGTCTGCCCGTGGTGCGCCCTGGGCGCCACCGCGCTGGAACAAGCCATCGCCAACCTGGCGGGCGAAGTGAAGGTTGAGCTGACCTTCAAACCCTTCGAACTCAACCCCGACATGCCGGCCGAGGGCGAAAACGCCGTCGCCCACATGATGCGCAAATACGGGCGCAGCGCTGAAGAAGTCGCCAGCGGCAAAAGAATGCTGATGGAGCGCGGCGAAGCCATCGGCTTCAGCTTCGACCTGGAAAAACGCAGCCACTTCTACAACACCTTCGATGCACACCGGTTGTTGTTTTGGGCGTTGCAACAAGGCCGGCAAATCGAGCTGAAAAAGACGCTGTTGCGCGGTTTTTTCACCGATGGCCAGAACGTCAGCGACCACGAAACCCTGGCGCGTTTAGCAGCAGAAGCAGGGCTGGAAATCGAAGGCGCCCGCCAGGTGCTGGGCTCTGCCGCCTACGCCGATGAAGTGCGCGAGCTGGAAGCGTTCTACCGCGAGCGCGGTAT
Source organism: Pseudomonas sp. D2002 (assembly GCF_013385735.1). Lineage (NCBI taxonomy): Bacteria > Pseudomonadati > Pseudomonadota > Gammaproteobacteria > Pseudomonadales > Pseudomonadaceae > Pseudomonas > Pseudomonas sp. D2002. The sequence goes on from NZ_JACAPL010000006.1 coordinate 203,304, forward strand.
CAATTCAGTGCCGGCCATGGTGCTGAATGGCCGGCAGTTGGTCTCCGGGTCGCAATCCGTCAGTGACTACGAACAGATGCTGCGGGAAATGTCCGCAGCGGCTGCTTGAACCATCCCATTTTCTAGATAGAGGTTTCATCATGAGCAATTCTAAAAAAGTCGTTGTGATTACCGGCGCATCCCAAGGCCTCGGCGCGGCTGCGGTGAAGGCTTACCGTGAGCTGGATTACCGTGTGGTTGCCACGTCGCGGTCGATCAAACCGTCGACGGATCCGGACATTCTCACCGTGGCCGGTGACATCGCCGACCCCGCCACCGCCAAGCGCGTAGTCCGCGAAGGCGTGGCGCGTTTTGGCCGCATCGACAGCCTGATCAACAACGCCGGTATCTTCGTCGCCAAACCCTTCACCAGCTACACCCAAGAAGACTACGTAAACGTGCTGGCCGTGAACCTCAATGGGTTCTTCTACATCACCCAACTGGCGATTACCGAGATGCTCAAACAAGGCGCCGGGCACATCGTCAACATCACCACCAGCCTGGTCGACCACGCGATTGACGGTGTGCCCTCGGTACTGGCCTCGCTGACCAAAGGCGGGCTGAATTCGGCGACCAAATCCCTGGCAATTGAATACGCCAAACGCGGCATTCGCGTGAACGCGGTAAGCCCCGGGATTATCAAAACGCCGATGCACGGCGAAGAAACCCACGCGGCCTTGGGCAGCCTGCACCCGGTCGGGCACATGGGCGAAGCGAGTGATATTGCCCAGGCGATTATCTATTTGGAAAACGCTGGGTTTGTCACCGGCGAGATTCTTCATGTGGACGGCGGGCAAAGCGCCGGGCACTGATCAAAAACGCCCCGGCCTGTCCAGGCCGGGGCGCTCTATCAACTACCTCTCCAGATCACCTGTGGGAGCCGGGCTTGCCCGCGATAGCGCCCGCCCGGCCACACCATTCCTATCTTATTGCTCAGCATTGCAGGGCGACGCCAACACCTTCACCGCATCATCAATCACCGCCTTTACCATCTCCTGCAAATAATGCGACGCTCAGGCATAACGGTCCGTCTCCTTCGTCATCGCCGCATCCTCTGCGAGCTGCTTGGCGACGTGGAGCAAATCGGAAGCGTGGTTCAGGGCTTCGAGCAGAGGGACGCCGCTGTTGACGCGGAACAGAGGTTGGTCTGAGTGAAAGGAGAAAGGGGTGACGCCGAGGGTGGTTAACGCGGGGGGATTTGTAGCGGTCATTGGTGAGACTCCCATATCGAGTGAGAGCTACCACGTTCGTTGTTTCAACGAATGCGTGGCGCTTTTAGCGCCTGCATCAAAAGCGGGTTCTCAGGCCCGGTCGCTGCATTGGCAGGGACGGAGTGGAGGTTAGCGTGGCGGGGAGAGGGGAGCAATCAGGAAATTGGATTAGTTGTTTTGTGGCCTATCCAAGCGGCACGGATTGGCTGCGGATGAAATTATTTGTTTTATGGAAACGCCATAATTATTGCCCAGCCATAATTTTGCATAAAAGCTGAAGTGCGGGCGGAAACAGCGGAGGGGCTGCAGCCGTCTATTTCATAGGCTGACCTGGGTTAAAACCCCAGAAACAACAAAGCCCTCACATTGCTGTGAGGGCTTTGTCTTATATGGTGCCGGCACCAGGAGTCGAACCCGGGACCTACTGATTACAAGTCAGTTGCTCTACCAACTGAGCTATACCGGCGTGTTAGGGCGACGATTATAGCGATTGGCAAGCTTCTGTAAACCCCTGAATTCTGACTATTTTTGCAGAAGTGAAGGTTTTTTTGCGATCACGGCTTTTTCGTCGTCTCGGGCACCGCAAATCAGCTCAATTCCCGTCGCCGCAGTCGTCGGTGAATTTCATGTAGTTCAGCACCTGCGTCTGGCCCTTCGAATCCAAGTACGTCATCCGTGCATTGACTACGCCGCAGCCTGAGCGGGCGTCTTCGGTGGTCGACAGCACGCGCTGAATGTCCGGCTTGTGGCCGTTGTCGGCATGTGCGGTGAACGTGAGGGCAAGCAGGCTGGCGGCGATGAAGGTTTTCCAGTTATTCGGGTTCATGGTGGTGGCCTCTGAGGCTTCAATGGTGGGGTGAGGTCATTGAATGCCTGTGAGGTATCTGGGCTGTGTCGCGGGGCTGGGGTTTTGTCTCGTTGTGTACGGTGTGCGGCTATCTGTACTTGCTGATACGAAGCGGCCTCACTGTCGGAAGCGCATTACCTAAGTTTGGTTAATAAACGCACAGGATTCGGTTAATACATTGTTTTGAAAGTAGATATTTACCCATAAGCGATAGGCCATAATATTGGCGCCATGCCGCTCATCTGAAAGCATTTCGATACAAACACCAAAATACTGACACCATCATCGTGATATCACACAATGCGGCCCTCATTTAATCAGCGGTTTCAACAGAGAGGAGCAGTCGGTGGGGCGTGCAGATCACATTTCAAAACTATACGCCGCGCTGGGTGCACACTCTTTAAGCGAGCCGTGGGTGGCTGAGCCTTTGCAACGGTTGCTGGACCAGTTGAACCAAGGTGCTGCGCCGTCGCCCGAGGCGGTCGAAGCCCCGCGTGGGGCGAGCTATTCGGATGCGTCGGCAGCAAAAGTTGTGGTGGTGGTTTCAGCCACGGGCGGGGTGGGGCGCAGCACGTTGGCCGCCGCGATTGCCAACGGTTTGCAGCGCCAGGGGAATCCGGCGCTGGCGTTGGAGCTGGACCCGCAAAATGCACTGCGTTATCACCTGTGTCCGGGCGTTGATCTGCCTGGCTTAGGCGCAACCAGCCTGCTCAACCAAACCTGGCAAGCCTTGCCCAAACGCGGTTTTGCCGGGTGCCGTGTTGTCGCCTTTGGTGAAACTGACGCGGTGCAGCAACAGAGCCTGAATCGCTGGCTGGGGCAGGATCTCGAATTTCTCAGCAAGCGTCTGGCCGGGCTCGGTTTGACTGGGCAGGACACGGTGGTTATCGATGTGCCGGCAGGCAACACGGTGTACCTGAGCCAGGCGATGTCCATGGCGGATATGGTGCTGGTGGTAGTTCAGCCGGACGCCGCTTCGTTTCGGCGCTTGGCGAAGATGGACGAGGTGCTCGCGCCGTACCTCGCCAGTGAATCGGCCCCACAACGGTTTTATGTGATCAACCAGGTCGATGGCGGCCATACTTTCAGCCAGGACATGGCCGGCGTGTTCAAGTTGCGTCTGGGCGATGCAGTGCTGGGCACCGTGCGCCGTGATCCTGCGTTCAGTGAGGCGCAGGCCTATGGGCACGACCCGCTCGACCCGGCGCTCGACAGTGTTGGCAGCCAGGATGTGAACACCTTGTGCCATTCACTGAGGGCGCGCCTGCGTTAAAATGCAAGCGGCCATTAATTTGACTATTTACCGTTTGTCTAAAAAACAACCAGCAAAAACATCAAAATAATGACACTTCCTCACGCCTGTCACAGAATGCTTCACTGAGACGCCCATAATAAGACCTGCGGTAAGTGCCTGCTTGCCGACCTTCACGTCTTTACGCTGCGTCGTGAGGAGCTGGCTATGAGCCTTAGCGAAGAACTTCTGGCGTTGTTCGGCAAGAACGTCACCCATGATGCCCAAGGCATTAATGCGCGCATGCACTTTTTCGGCAGCGTGCCTGCTGACGAAAACACCCATCCCCAATCCCAATTGACTGATATCCCCGCGTTGCGCCCTAAAGTAGTCGCGTTAGTGTCGATGAATGGCGGCGTTGGCCGCAGTACGTTGGCCACGGCGTTGAGCAGCGGTTTGCAGCGCCACGGCGAATCGGTGGTGGCGCTGGACCTGGACCCGCAAAACGCCTTGCACCATCACTTCGGCGTGAGTGCCGCGTTGCCTGGTATCGGCCGCACCAGCCTGGAGCATGGGCAATGGAGCCCTTTACAGCAGCTCGGTTTCGCCGGTTGCCAGGTCATCACCTTTGGCGATATCGACATCCAGCAGCAGGAAAACCTCGAACGTTGGCTCAAGCATGAGCCCACCTGGCTGGCTCAACGGCTTGCCTCACTGGGCCTAAACGAGCGGCAAACGGTGATCATCGATACCCCGGCCGGCAACAACGTCTACTTCCATCAAGCGCTGAATGTTGCCGATGTGGTGTTGGTGATCGTGCAGGCCGATGCCGCGTGCCTTGGCACCCTGGATCATCTGGATGTGCTGCTCGCCCCGCACCTTGAAGGCCAGAACCCACCGGCGGTGCAGGTGGTGGTCAACCAGGTGGATGAGAGCAACCCCTTCAGTTTGGACATGGTTGAGGCGTTCAAGCAGCGCCTCGGCAAAGCGCCGCTGGAGGTACACCGCGACATGGCGATCAACGAGGCGTTGGCGTTTGCCGCAGACCCGTTGGACAACGTGGCGAAACGCTTGGCGAGTGACGATATCAATGAGATTTGCCGGGTACTCAAGGCGCCGAAAGCAACCGCCTAAAGTGCGGTTTATACGCTTATCGCCAGATGCTTATGCACAATCGGTTGGTCGGGCCTGTCACGAAACAGCCATTTTGTGGAGCCGTTCTCAACACGCTGCAACTGCCTGTTTTGTGTGCATTTAATTTTGTGAACAAAAAATGACCAGCGTGGCTTTTGCCCTGTAGCACTGATAACTACAGCTTCTGTAAAGATTCCATCAACAGAGTTATCCACAGGGCGCGTGTAGGAATTTTTGCCCTCTAATCGCGCTCGGCCAGCACCATCACGTTGCGCGGAGTCAGCGCCGGTTCGCAGAAGCTGCCTATCTCGACCTTGTAGCCCTGTTCCACCAAAAAAAGCGCCCGGTCCAGCACCAGCCACATTTCCAATGGGCGCCGAAACAGGCCGCGCAGCAACTCCAGGTTTCGCACGTGCGCCAGGCGCCGCCAGCCGTGTGCCTCCAGCGCCGCCCAATCCTGTTCACCTGCGGATAAACCTTTGAGGCTTGCAAGCTCCTGGCAGTACTCGGCGAAGGGCTTATCCAGCCAACTGGCGGGCAGGGAAGGCGTCGGCAGGTATTCGTCGAGGCCGCGCACGTGTCGCTGTAATTGATCGAAGCCCAGGCGCCGTGCCATGGAGGTGTCGCGCTGTTGACGCACTCGGTTGCCGGCGGTGACGGTTTCGCTCAGCGGCAGGCCCAGGTCATCAATTGACAGCTTCAGTGGCGACGCGCGCCCGGCGCCGGACAGGGGCTGATAGCTGTCGGCGTTGATGCGGTTGTAACAGCAGGGCGCCAGCGCCAGTTGCTTGCACCCGGCCGCGCTGGCCAGTTGCAGCAGCCGCACGTGCAGGTCGCCGCAGGCATGCAGGGCGACGGGCGTGTGTTCGGGGCTGATCGTCAGATCCGCCATCACGTCTTTCAGGCGATGGCTGGCGGATAAACCGTGGTGGTCGCTCAAGGCCTGGCCGGAGGCGATCAGCGCCGGGTCGTATTCCAGGCAGGTCAGCTGCTGGTCGGCGTGCAGCAGGCGGCGGCCGAGATGGCCTTTGCCGGCGCACCAGTCCAGCCAGTGCGTAGGCTTTTGCGCGAAATTCAGTGCGGCACCGAAGGCTTCGATCTGTTGCCACTTGCGGCCCGGCACGTCGACGTTGAGCCGATGGCGAGCGGTTTCCAGCGCCTGTGTCGGTAACTTGTCCACAGCACTGAGCTGCAGCGCCTGCGTAGCCAGCTGTGGAAAAGGCGCCGGCGCCGGCAATTCATGGGGGCGGTTGTGGCTGTTTTCGGCATCGGCCAGCGAGCGCTGGCGCAGCCACTGGGCCAGCTCGGGATGCTGGTTTTCCCAGGGTAAATGCAGATGGGTAAAGGGCCGTGGTCGCCACAGCCCTTGGTGCTCGATCAGGAACGCATCCAGCGCCGCAAAGCGCGCCTCAACGTCCCTGGCAAGCATCGACGCGCAACCAGCGTTCGAGCAGTTTGAAGCCGCGTACCAGGATGTAGGAAATCAGCAGGTAGAACACGCCGGCGGTGAAGAACATCTCAACTGTCAGGTAGTTGCGCGCAATGATGGTCCTGGCCATGCCGGTCAGTTCCAGCAAGGTCACCGTGCTCGCGAGCGAGCTGGCCTTGAGCATCAAAATGACTTCGTTGCTGTAGGCTGGCAGGCCGATGCGGGCCGCACGCGGCAGGATGATATAGAACAGCGTCTTCGGCTTGGACATGCCCAGCGCGCGAGCTGCTTCGATTTCACCCGGCGGGATAGCCTGGATGGCGCCGCGCAGGATCTCGGCGATATAAGCCGCCGTGTGCAGGGTCATGGTGGCCGTGGCACACCAGAAAGGGTCGCGCAGATACGTCCACATGAAGCTTGCGCGCACGGCATCGAATTGGGCCAGGCCGTAATAGACCAGGAACAACTGCACCAGCAGCGGGGTGCCGCGAAAAAAGAAGATATACGCGTAGGGCAGCGAACGCACATACCAGCGTTTTGACGAGCGAGCGATGCCCAGCGGGATCGCCAGGATCAGCCCGAGAATCACGGCGATGCCAACCAGTTCGAGGGTCAGAATGGCACCCTGGATAAACTTCGGCAGCCACTTATAGATGACTTCCCATTCCATTACGTCGTCCTCACGAAGCCGCGGGCGGCGCGTTTTTCCAGCACGTGCATAGCGAGCATCGACAGCGACGTCAGGCCCAGGTAAATGAACGCGGCGACCAGATAGAAGGTAAACGGCTGTTTAGTGACGGTGACCGCGATCTGGGCGTGGCGCATGATTTCTTCCAGGCCGATAACCGTGACCAGCGCGGTGTCTTTCATCAGGATCAGGAACAGGTTGCCCAGGCCCGGTAGGGCGATACGCCACATCTGCGGCATGATCAGGCGGGTGAAGATGCGAGACTTCGACAGGCCCAATGCCACGCCGGCTTCGCGATGGCCCTTGGGAATAGCGATGATCGCGCCACGTAACACCTCGGTGGCGTAAGCCCCGAAACACAGACCCAAGGCGATCACGCCGGCCGCGAAAGCGCTGAGTGACAGGTCGGGGATGTCGAGCATTTCACCCAGGCTGCGCATCGCGTTGATCGTGCCGAAATAAATCAGCAACACCCACAACAGTTCCGGCACGCCGCGAACGATGGTCGAGTAAACGCCGCCAAGCCATTGCAATGGCTTGTAGGGCGATGTCTTGGCCAAGGCACCGGCAAGGCCCAGCACCAGCCCCAGGCATAAAGCCGTGAGCGCCAGTTTGACGGTCATCAGCGCGCCGGCAGCGAGCGCCGGGCCGAATCCGTAGAGATCGAAATTCATGGTGTTTTCATATCGCGGCAGGCATTGCTAAAAGCCGGCGCGCCCTGTCGAGCGCGCCGGGCAGGCCATTCAGATCATTCGATGCTGAATGGGAAGTACTTGTCGTTGATCTTCTTGTAGGTGCCGTCTGCCTTGATCTCTGCCAGGGCTTTGTTCAGGCGTTCGCGCAGTGGGTCGCCCTTGCGTACGGCGATACCGATCTTGTCGCTTTCTACAACCGGGTCGCCTTTGAACTCATAGGCCGAACCGTCTTTGCTCTTGAGCCATTCGTACTGCACGTATTTGTCGGCGAGGATGCCGTCCAGGCGGCCCGACGTCAGGTCGAGGTAGGCGTTTTCCTGGGTGTCGTAGAGCTTGGCCTCAGTGTCCGGCAGCTTGTCTTCCAGGTAAGTACCGGCCAGCGTCGCGCGCTGTGCACCGATGACCTTGCCCTTCAGGTAGGACGCGTCGGTCTTGAAGTCCGCAGTCGCCTTAGGCGCGATGAATTGCAGCTTGTTGGAGTAGTACGGGTCGGTGAAGTCGACGGCCTGCTTGCGCTCATCGGTGATCGACAGCGAGGACACCAGGAAATCGAACTTCTTGGCGTTCAGGGCCGGGATGATGCCGTCCCAGTCGGACACATACACTTCGCACTTCTCGACTTTCATCTTCGCGCACAGGGCGTCGCCGATGTCTTTGTCGAAGCCGACAACGTTGCCGCTGGCGTCTTTATTGTTGAAGGGCGGGTAGGCCGCTTCGATCCCCATTTTCAAGGTTTCTGCCATGGCCGTGGCGCTGAACGCCATCGAAACGGCCGCGGCCAGAAGGAATTTTTTATAGTTCTGCATGCATGTTGCTCCGTTAGCGGTTGCTGGACATGAATTGTTTGCAGCGCGCCGAAAGCGGGTTTTCAAACACCTGCTGTGGCGATCCTTGCTCTTCGATCAGGCCTTGGTGCAGGAACACCACTTCACTGGAGACCTGACGGGCAAAGCCCATTTCATGGGTGACCAGCAGCATGGTGCGGCCTTCTTCGGCCAGCGCGCGGATCACATTAAGTACTTCCTGGACCATTTCCGGGTCAAGCGCCGATGTCGGCTCGTCGAACAGAATGACCTTGGGCTGCATCGCCAGGGTGCGCGCAATCGCCGCCCGTTGTTGCTGGCCGCCGGACAGTTGCGCGGGGTAGGCGTGGCGCTTGTCGGCGATGCCGACCTTTTCCAGCAGGGCTTCGGCCACTTCTATAGCTTCGGCCTTGCTCTGGCCGAGCACACGGCGGGGCGCCTCGATGATGTTGTCGAGGATGCTCATGTGTGGCCACAGATTAAAGTTTTGAAACACAAAACCGATTTCGCTGCGCAGGCGATTGATCTGCTTGCCGTCGGCGGCCGTGAGCTCGCCGTTTTTTGCGGCCTTGAGCTTGAGCTCTTCGCCAGCGACGAGGATCTGCCCCTGGTGCGGGTTTTCCAGCAGGTTGATGCAACGCAGAAAGGTGGACTTGCCGGAACCGGAGGAACCCAGGATCGAGATCACGTCGCCGTCGCGGGCGGTCAGCGAGATACCTTTGAGTACCTCCAGCTCACCATAGCGTTTATGCAAGTTGCGGATTTCAAGCGCGGGCGCGGCCTCGGCCATGTGCGGTCCTCATTGTGTTCAGTGCGTTCTTGCTGTTGGGCCGCCTTCCTGGCGAGGCGCCAAGCTAGCATAGCGGTCAGATGGCAGCCAACAGCGCTACGGACGGTTAACAGGTGGTGTGCGGCAGGGTGTCGCATCAGCGCAGCAGCGTGTCGCGCCATCAACAACCTAACAGACGTTTGAACCCGATAAATCCACAGGCTTCGCGTAAAAAAGGGCGCGATGGTGCCAGCTTTGGCCGGGTGTTGGAAGGGTTAACCGGGCAAACGGTCCTTATCAGCCCCTTTATGGAGCGTCACGTACTTTTTGTGTGTGTTTTTGGTGCGCATTTACCTCTTTAAAGTGAGTCGCACGGTAACGCTATAGCGGAATGCCATTGTTCTCAATGAGTTGCGAGGGCTGATCAATTGTCCTACAGCCCGCGTCAATCGCGGCTCTGTAACATTTTGGCGCAAATCTTGCGTAAAAAATAAAGAACGCCCCGTTGGTTTCTTTTCACGAGAAAGATCGCAGGCCGGGCGGACCGTTTTCGCAATTCCTCGTAAAGGTGTGTCAATGAGTAGTACGCAAAGCTCCAATGACCTCGAACAGGGGCTCAAACCGCGTCACGTCACCATGCTGTCGATTGCCGGCGTCATCGGCGCTGGTTTGTTTGTTGGCTCCGGCCACGCGATTGCCGCCGCCGGCCCTGCCGTACTGCTGGCCTACGCCGCTGCGGGTACGCTGGTGGTATTGGTAATGCGCATGCTCGCCGAGATGGCGGTAGCGTCGCCCGACACCGGTTCGTTCTCCACCTACGCCGACCGCGCGATCGGTCACTGGGCCGGTTTCACTATCGGCTGGCTGTACTGGTGGTTCTGGGTGCTGGTGATTCCGTTGGAAGCCAACGCCGCTGCGACCATCCTGCACGCGTGGTTCCCCGACGTGGCCATCTGGGCATTTACCCTGATCATCACCTTGCTGCTGACCGCGACCAACCTGTTCAGCGTGAAGAACTACGGTGAATTCGAGTTCTGGTTTGCGCTGATCAAAGTCGTGGCGATTGTGGGCTTCGTGATCCTCGGCCTGGCGGCGATTTTCGGCTTCCTGCCGACCAGCCAGGTCAGCGGCGTTTCACACTTGTTCGACACCCAAGGCTTTATGCCCAATGGTATGGGCGCAGTATTGGCAGCCATCCTGACCACCATGTTCTCGTTCATGGGCACTGAAATCGTCACCATCGCTGCCGCTGAGTCGAAGAACCCGGGCCAGCAAATCACCAAGGCCACCAACTCGGTAATCTGGCGGATTGGTTTGTTCTACCTGCTGTCGATCTTCATCGTGGTGTCCCTGGTGCCATGGAACGATCCGACGCTGGCCGCGGTAGGTTCCTACCAGACTGTGCTTGAACGCATGGGCATCCCGAATGCCAAGCTGATTGTTGACCTGGTGGTGTTGGTTGCCGTAACCAGCTGCCTCAATTCGGCGCTGTACACCGCTTCGCGCATGCTGTTCTCCCTTGGCCGTCGCGGTGACGCACCGGCTGTGGCCAAGCGCACCAACAAGAGCGGCACGCCTTACTGGGCGGTGCTGCTGTCCACTGGCGCGGCCTTCCTGGCAGTGTTCGCCAACTATGTCGCCCCGGCGGCAGTGTTCGAATTCCTGCTGGCGAGCTCCGGTGCTATCGCATTGCTGGTGTATCTGGTGATCGCTGTGTCGCAACTGCGCATGCGCCAGAAGCGTACGGCGGCGGGCGAGAAAATCGTCTTCAAAATGTGGCTGTTCCCTGGCCTGACCTATGCGGTGATGGTGTTCATCGTCGGCACGCTGACCATCATGCTGTTCCAGGAAGCGCACCGGGTCGAGATCATCGCGACCGGGATCCTGAGCTTGCTGGTGGTACTGGCGGGGTTGTTTGTGGCGAGCCGTCGCAAGGCCCAGAAGCTAGGCGCCGTGGTACTCAACTGATGGTGTGCGGTGTTTGATACACCGCCATTCAAATGTGGGAGCGGGCTTGCTCGCGAATGCGGTGGATCAGCCAGCATATCTGGTGACTGACACGCTGCTTTCGCGAGCAAGCCCGCTCCCACATTGGGTTTTGCGTCAGTCTTGCGAGCTGGCGAGTGCTTGGGACGCCGCTACGTAATCGGCTTGAAACGCCGGCGACTCAATCCACGCCAACGCCGCCGCTTCATCATCGGTGTCCGTCGCCCACTGCCGATACTCGATCAGTGCCGCGAGGATAAAGTCGGTAGCCTCTTCTTCGCCTTCCTGCTCCAGCACCAGTGCCAGCAACGGGTGCGCCAGGAACACCGCGCACAGCGCCTGTTGGCTAACCTCGCCCGCTGCGCGCATCTCCACAAACAGCTCAGTCAAATCCACGGACTCAAGGTCAATGCGGCTGTCATCACCGGCAAACGCATCCGGCTTGGTTGCAACGCTGCGTTGGGTACGGTTCTGCTTGGCCTTGGCCTTTGCCCGGTGGGCACGTTTTTGCTGCTTGTTCGGCGAGGCCATGGGCTCACGTCCTTTGTTCAGGATCTGGGTGGGGTATTGAAGCGCAGGTTGGGGGAAATCCCAAGGGATTCTGTGGTGGCTCAGCTCTGAGAGCACGCTCTGTCAGAGACTCTAATTCTGCGCGTAGCTCCTCTTCGCTAGGCAGTACCAGTTTGTACTTGCTGGCAAATAGCTGCTCGTGGCCCTCTAGCACTGAATATCGGACTACAGATGCGTCTTTATGTGAGCACAGGATGATCCCCACCGTAGGCCCGTCTTCCGGGCTGCGTTTCAAGTCATCGTACATGCGTACGTACATATCCATTTGGCCAATGTCCTGATGAGTGAGCTCTCCGCGTTTTATATCGAAAACTACAAAGCATTTGAGTAGGTAGTTGTAGAACACTAAGTCAAGGTAGTAGTCCCTGCTTTCGGTGCTGATTCTTTGCTGACGCGCGACGAAGGCAAATCCTTTACCTAACTCAAGCAGAAAGTTTTGCAGTTGTTTAATCAGCTCAATTCGCGACGCACTGCGTCGTATTTTGGAAATGCGAGAAAAAAGCCTCGCATGTGTCGAAGATTTGTTGCGTCAAACCCCTTTCCGTAGCGGCCTGTCAGCTCGTTTGCCAAGGTTGGTAAAAGTTTTTTGCCATATTTTGCGCGTACGTTCCCCTGTTGTTCGAACTCGACAATGTGACGACCGATTTGCCAGCAGGTCAGCACCTGGATCGTATCCACGCTACGTAGAGCTTGTTGGCGCGCGGCATGGATGAGTTTGACGAGGTCGGTGAGCAAAGGACTCAGCTGCGGATCATCGCCGCGAGGTACTGACGGTATCTTCATGAGGTTCTTCGTAAGCAATTGGGCGAAGAAGAATCTCAGGTTATGGCGACTGGAACACTTTGATGAGCGGCAGTAATTGCGTAGGAAACGGGGTGGTTTTGACTGGTTTTTTTAACCTGCTATCTGCCGACCTGGCGTATCGTTGGCTAGTTGACCTTTTTCCAACCAGTTAAGCGCAATCGGCCACAACCGATCCTGATATTCACTGCGGAAAAATGCGAAATGCCCGACGGCTTTTTCGCCGATTTCTTCGGGTGCGATACGTAAGTGAGTACACGCGCTGCCTTCGAAATAGCCCAATAACCGCTCAATAGCCGCCACCGTGCCGAACGGATCGTCGGTGATGCTGATGGCCAGCAATTGTGCCTCCACGCGGGCAAACGGCAGCTCAACCAGGGCGCGCCCGCTGGGGCGCGTTTCATACCTGAGCGTCGGTGTGCCCCAGTCGCGTACCACTCCGGCTGGCGTGTCTTCCAGCCAGCCCAGGCGCTTACCGGGGAAGTAACCACACAGCGCCGTTACCAACGGCATCACCACATGCCATTTACCGAACATCTGCCAGCGTTCGCTCGCTTCATAGTCGCGCCAATACGCAAACTGCGCGCCGACGGTGACAATTCGCCGAATCACCGCGCCTGATGCCCCCAGCCCTGCTGCACAACCGCCGAAACTGTGACCGACCACATCTATCGGCTGCCCCGGAAACTCCCGTTGCGCACGCTGCAACATCGCCTCGAAATCCAGCACACCCCAATCCGACCACGACGCTTTAAAGCCGCGTAACGAGCCACTGCGCGATTCGCCGATGCCTCGGTAGTCGAAGGTGATGACGTCGAAGCCGTTGGCAAACAGGTAGTCGGCGAAGCGTGAGTAGTGGCGGCAGCGCACGGAAGTGGCGGCGTTGATTATTACGACTGGGCGCTCGAAGTCGGTGCGCAGGTGTCGCCAGGTAAAACCGCCAATCAGATAGCCGTCGGCAGCGGGCTCCTTGAAGGGTTCGCTGGGGCTTGGTTTGGAGGTGATGGCAGGCCTTTGCGGAGAGGCTTCATTCACATTCATTGTTTCTATGCCTGTGTCGGTTTTTATTTTTTTTAGTAACAGTTGTTCAGTTTGCCAGTACTTGTGCTCTCTCCGGCAGGGTCACTAATGTTCGGGGCCACTGATAAAGCCATATATCCGAGAGGAACGACAGCCAACCATGCACCGATTAGACTGGCAGGCCTAGGCTTACGCCTTCGCAAACCGCTAGAGCGTCTTCATGACCCGCGACACCCTCGAACACAACCAGATCCCCATCTACTTCGTCGCCGTCCTGCTCGCGGCTGCATTCGGCGTGTTTGCACCCACGTCCGCCCACGGCCTCGGCATTTTGGTCACGCCCGCCATCGCAGTGCTGATGTACGCGATGTTCCTGCAAATCCCGTTTCTGGACCTGCGCCAAGGCCTGAGCAACAAGCGCTTCATCGCGGCATTGTTGCTGGCCAATTTCATTCTGGTGCCGTTGCTGGTGTGGGCGCTCACCCGTGGCCTGGTGGAGCGCCCGGCGCTGCTGGTCGGTGCGCTGCTCGTATTGCTGACGCCGTGCATCGACTACGTGGTGGTGTTCACCCATATCGGCAAGGGTGATTCGCGGCTGATGCTGGCGGCGACGCCGGTGCTGTTGTTGCTGCAACTGGTGCTGTTGCCGGTGTACCTGGGTTTTATGCTGGGCGCGCAATCCGAAGTGGTGGTGGCGGTGGGGCCGTTTGTTGAGGCGTTCGTGTGGTTGATTGTGCTGCCGATGATGCTGGCGGTGCTGACCACCGCCCTGGCGCGGCGCTCAAGGCTGATGGGGGCGTGGAATAACGCCTGGGCCTGGCTGCCGGTGCCGGCGATGGCACTGGTGCTGTTTGTGGTGATTGGCTCGCAGATCACCTCGGTGGTGCGCGATATCGGTGTGTTGCTGCCGGTGATTCCGGTGTATGTGGCATTCCTGTTGCTGGCCCCGTTGATGGGGGCGTTGGCGGCACGGTTGTTCGCGTTGCCTGCCTCGACGGCGCGGGCGGTGACGTTCAGTGCGTCGACCCGCAACTCATTGGTGGTGCTGCCCTTGGCGCTGGCATTGCCCGACGACGTGCGCGGGCTGGCGGCCACGGCGGTGATTGTGCAAACCCTGCTTGAGCTGATCGGCGAGCTAGTCTACATCCGGCTGATTCCGGCACTGGTGTGGCGCGCTGGTCGATAAATCCATAAATGTTCGGGTTTGTTCAGGCGCTATTCAGGGGTTGAGTCGGCACCATGGAGTCGGCGCAGCCTACCTGAAAGGACATTCGATGGATCACCGCAGCCGTTTTCGCCTGGAGTCCCTGGGCATTTTCCTGATCGCTTTGCTGCTGTTCACCTGGGGCATCTGGGACGAGCAACCCCAAGGGTTTGACGGACGTTGGGCGCTGTTCATGCAGGAAATGTTTCGCCATGGCGCGAGCCTTTTTCCTACCACGTATGGGCAGCCGTACCCTGATTATCCCGGCACTGCGACCTTCTTCAGTTTTGTCATTGCCAAGTTGTTTGGCGCGCCGAACCACCTGGCGAACGTGCTGCCGACGGCGCTGGCCTCGGCGGGCATGACCGCCCTGGTCTATCGCCTGCTGGCGCCGTTCAGCAGGCCTTGGGCATTGCTGACGGTGCTGCTCACGCTGCTCACTACTCAATTGCTCGATAAGTCGCGTTCGGTGTGCCTGGACCTGATGATCGCGCTGTTATGCGTGGGCAGTTTCTACCTGCTGCACAGTGGCGAGCGCCTGGGTTCGCGGGTGAGGCAGTTGGCCGTGTTCCCGCTGTTTGTCCTGGCATTCGCAATTCGCGGGCCGCTGGGGTTGATCGAAGTCTGTGGCGTGGTGTGCGTGTATTGGGCAATGGGCCGGCCCGGGGAGCGGGTCAAGCAGGTGCTGATTCACGGTTTCGTGGGGTTGGTGTTGCTGGTGGCGTGCTGGTGGATGTTGATGAAGCTGGCGCGGTTCAGCGGCGGCGATGCCTTTGCCGATGATGTGTTCAGGATGCAGGTCAGTGGTCGGCTTGATGAGAGTGGCGAGCCGTTCTACTTCTACTTCAAGCTCAGCTTGTACCGTTACTTCCCTGTGGTGCCGCTGGCGTTGGCGGCCTTGATTGCGTTGCGCCACCGCTGGTCTGAGCGGTGGGTCAGTGACGAAGTGCAACTGGTCGTGCGGCTGGGTGCCTGTGGCTTGATGATCTTGCTCGGGTTGTCGGTGCCGCACTTCAAACGCGCCTATTACATTCTGCCGATGGTGCCGATGTTTGCCGCTGTCGCGGCCTATGGGCTGCTCCAGGCGCAAAACTGGCTGGTTGGCGTGCGCCGCTGTTATGAATGGCTTGTCGCAGCGCTGCCGGCGTTGTGCGTGGTTGTGCTGTTTGTGTGTCGGCATGCCTGGCAGAAGCACGGATATTGGCCTGAGGTTTCGTTGCCGTTGTTGATTGGCGCGCTGCTGGTTCTGCAAGCGGCAGCGTTGATTGCCTGGCGGCGCCCATTGCGGTTGGTGTGGCTCAGCGCAATCGCCTTGGCGGCGCAGTGGCTGCTGCTGGTGGTGGTGATAGATCCGGCCAAAGACCTGCAATTCGACACACGCCGGTTTGTCAGCCAGGTCGAAGCGCTCCGAGCGTCGCAGCCGGGCCCGTTGGTGTTTGTCGACCTCGGTCGCGACACCTGGGCAATACGCTACATGATGAACCTTAACCACGATGAGCAGCCGCTGTTTGTCGCGGGCAATGAGCTTGAAAAGCTGGCGACGTTGCCCCGGCCATCTTGGGTAATTGTGCCGCGCAAAGAGGCTGTGTTGTTGAAAGGGACGTCAATGGAACAGCAGGCAGCAAACTTCGAAGGTCGGCTGAATGACAATCCGCTGATGGTGTTTCTGCTCAAGTGAGCATTTCTTCCACGCATCAAAAAGCCTGCACAAGGCAGGCTTTTATTGGGCGGTGCAGAGGGCGAATCAGGCAGCTTCAAGCATAGGTATCTGCATGCCGATTTTTGCCGAGGCAAAGTTCATGTCGCCGCTGGCAATGGACTGGCCTTTGAAGCCTTGGCCGATAAGGTCCTTGATGTAGAGCTTGTTGTAGATGAAGGCAAACACAATGTTGCTCACGCCCATTGTGAACATGGCGATGACGAACTGGATCAGGCCGTACTTCAGGTCGCCGCGAAACAGTGCCGGGAAGCAGCCGAAAAAGAACGTTGTCCAGGAAAACCCAACCGGAGCCTCTTTCATTGCGCCGGTATGCGGGTTTTTGAAAATGATCGATGTGTATGCCATTTACTTCTCCATGTGCCCAAGGGGGAGGCAGTACGTCGGGCTGGCGTAGTGCTGGGTGTTGCGGTGCGTCGCTAGTCCACGACTTCCCAGATCAGGTTGTCGTCGTCGACCATGACCTTCACGATCAGTGTTTCAGGGCCATCCGGGCCTTCCACTTCAACGATCCCACGGTATTTGTTTTCCCCTCGCTTTATCAGCGTCAGGTCTTTGATCTTGTTTTCGCCGGGCGAGGTGTCGTTATCCCACTGCTCCTGCATGCTTTCCCGTACTTCCTGGGCAAGTTCTTCATTTGCCGCATTGGCGGTGCCAGCGCAAAACAGGTACGCGGCGAACACCATTGCGGTCTTGAGTCTTCCTGTAGTGCGGATCATGCAAGCGTCCTTGAAGGAGGGGTCCCGGGTGCAGCCCTGCGCCCAACTTGATTTCACACCTGCTGGGGTTGCTGGGTCTGACCGCGCAGAATGTTTTGCTTACGCTGCTCTTCCGGCAGGTCATTGATGCAGTAGTTGATGTAAAAGGCGTGCAGGAAGAAGGTGTAGAAGCCGTTCATTCTCAGGTCGATCTTGTGCTCGCTTAGAGCGTATTCCGACAGGGCTTTTTTGGCCTTGAATGCCCAGACGATATAAAGGGCGCTGGAGGCGATCATAAGAATCCCGGACAACAAGTCCATGGATGCCAAGCCACTGTTGGAAAGGAGCCCGCCCAAGCCAAGGCATACCGCAAGCCAAATGATGTAGGTGTCGTCAACCAGTCGGACCTTTGTGGTTTCGCTGATGATTTTGTTGTTTCGGGCCAGCCACAACAGCACGTAGAGCCCCGCTGTTGCTATGCACAGCAACACCATGTTGGCGGTCTTTGTGTCGATTTTGTCTTTCAATTCATTGATGTTGGACATAACTTTTCCATGTCGATAGATATCGAGTGGGTGCAGCGAGGGGGGCTAGGGTTGGGTGACTGGGTCACCTGGCCTGTTTTGGTTTTTGAATACCAAAGGCCGACGAGATACGGGAGGGATAAGGATGCATCCGCATGATGTTGCTCGCCTGCCATGGCAATCAGTCAAATCATAGCATAATGCTACTATTTTTCGACAGGGTGCATGCGCGGAAGGGGCAGCAAATCGAAGGCAACAAAAAACCCGCACTAGGCGGGTTTTTTGTTTGTTTCAGATGACGTTCGCACCACCTGAAACTAATTAGTGGTGCCCAGAGACGGAATCGAACCGCCGACACGGGGATTTTCAATCCCCTGCTCTACCGACTGAGCTATCTGGGCAACGGGGCGCATTAAACGGGTTTTTCAGGGGGTCGTCAAGCAAGTTTTCAAAAAATATTTAATTATTACCGTCGCTTACGTGCCGACCCCGATTTTTGATCAATTATTGAGCAGGCGGCACGTAGCCGTCGGCCTTGGCGTATTCCTCGCCGGAAAAGAACTTGTCCATCTCGCCCGCCAGGTATTTACGATCTTCGGCGTTCATCATGTTCAGGCGTTTTTCGTTGATCAGCAGGGTCTGGTGTTTCAGCCAATCACCCCAGGCTTGGGCGGATATGTGTTCGAAAATGTCCTGGCCCTTGGCACCTGGGTACGGAGGGCGATCCAGGCCTGGCAATTCTTCTTTGTACTTGCGGCACATTACGGTGCGGGTCATGACGGAACTCCTGCGTTCAATACTTCAGCCGCGCGCTTCAGCAGTTTTTTCACCGGGGCGGCAAGGCCCAGGCGCGGCGGGGTGGCGAGGTTATACCAGAGCCAGTCGGCCTCGGCCACGTGATGGGCGGATTCCTCGACCTGGACCAGCCAGGGTTCGATGGCCAGCTGGAAATGGCTGAAGGTGTGGACAAGCCCCGGCAGTTCATGTGGTTTGCCCAGTTCGAGCGCGTGCTGGTTAGCCAGGTGTTCCAGGTCTTGCAGGTCATCGAGCTCCGGCAAGCTCCACAAACCGCCCCACAGGCCCGTGGAAGGGCGACGGTAAAGCAGAATCGCGCCCTCGGCATTCGCCAGCATCGGCATCAGCGTGCGCTTTTGCGGGATGGTCTTGCGCGGCTTGGGGATCGGATAGCGCGTCTCCAGGCCGAGCATGTGGGCTTCGCAGCTCTTTTCCAACGGGCACAACAGGCAGCTGGGTTTGCTGCGGGTGCAGAGCGTGGCGCCCATGTCCATCATCGCCTGGGTGTAGGCGTTGACGCGATCGTGTGGCGTGAAGCGTTCTGCGGTCGCCCAAAGCTGCTTGGCGACCTTGGGCTCGCCTGGGTAACCCTCTTGCGCGGTAAAGCGCGCCAACACGCGCTTGACGTTGCCATCGAGAATCGGCGCACGCAGGCCCATGCTAAGGCTGGCGATTGCGCCGGCGGTGGACAAACCAATGCCGGGCAATTCAGTCAGTTTTTCGACGTCCTTGGGAAACTCGCCGCCGTATTCGGCGACGACGATTTTGGCGGTCTTCTGCAGGTTGCGTGCGCGGGTGTAGTAACCCAGGCCGGTCCACAGGTGCAGCACTTCATCTTCCGGCGCAGCGGCCAGGGCTTCGACCGTCGGCAAAGAAGCCATGAAGCGGTCGAAGTAATTCAATACCGTGCTGACCTGGGTCTGTTGCAGCATGATCTCCGACACCCACACCCGGTAAGGCGTGATGCCCTGTTGCCAGGGCAGGTCATGGCGACCGTGGCGGTCGTACCAGTCCAGTACCGCCTGCGAAAACTGCTCGTTTCTCATCGCTTGAACAGGCCCTTCAGAGCGTCTTTCAACTGTGGGTTGACCTTGTCGAGCTTCTCTTCAAGTTTATCGCTGAGCTTGTTGCCGGCCGCCTTGATGGCGACTTGGGTCAAGCCATCCTTGTCCAGGCGGCAGGCCTTGGCGCCCAGTTCCAGCGGGCCACGGCAGCGCAACGGCACTTCGATGCCCTGGAAGTTGGAGCCGACCTGGCAAGCCGGGTCCGGCACGTTGCGCTTGTCGCCTTCGACGATGATGCCGACGCGGTAGTCCATGCCCAGCACGCGCAGGTCGACGTCACCGTTGCCGTTGACCGTCAGGCCGGGGATGCGCACTTTCAGGTCGGGGTTGCTGGCCACGCCGTTACGGAAGGTCAAGTTGCCGCGCAGTTCCTGGAATGGCGTGTCCTTGCCCTGTGGCGTGCTGCTCAAGGTCTTGCGGTTGAGCAGGGCGATGCCGGTGCACAGTTGCTGTTCGAGGTTGGCATTGAGCAGCACGCCGTTATTGATCACGAAGCTGGCGGTGCCGTTGAGGCTGTCGATCAATGCCTTCTGGCTGTTGCCACGGCCGTTGAGGTTGCTGTCCAGGGTGACCTGGCCTTTCACCGGCGGGTTTTGCCCCTGGGCTTGCAGGATGCGCTCAACCGGCACTTGCTTGATATGGGTTTGCAGCGCCAGCACCGGGATGTCCTGGCGCACATCGAGCGTGCCGTTGGCCTGGAAGGTGCCGTTGTAGAGGCCGCCGCTCAGGGTGTCGAGCTTGAGTTGGCCGTCGATGCCGGACGCTTTAAGTGCGGCATTCTGGATCGGCAGTTTGCTCAGGGTCAGTTGGCCGAAGGCCAGGTCGGCATTCACGTCCAAGGTGCGCAGGCGCGTCAATGGCAGCAGTTTGTCGGTGCTCCACGCGCCTTTGGTCGGTGCATCCGGCAGTGGTGTGGTGCCACCGGCGGCCATCGCGCCCGCTTCGCTGTTCTGCACTTCGGCCTGGCGTGCGGCAGCGGCACCTTTGGCCGTGTCGGACTTGGCCGGCAGATAGTCGTCGGCGTTGAAGGTGTCGCCTTTGAGCTGCACGCGCAGGGCTTGCTTGGCGAAATCTTCGACAGCAATGCGACCGGTGAAGGTGCTGCTGTCGAGTTTCAAGTTCAGGTCTTCCAGCGCCACGCTGGTAGGCGTGCCCTTGAGGCGGCTGACCAGTTCGACTTTGCTCAGGCTGCCTGCTGCCATCGGCGGCAGCGGGTGGCCGACGCTGTCGAGGAACTTGGCCAGGTCAAACTGGGCAATGGACAGGGCGCCACTGAGCTGCGGGGTTTTGTCCAGGTCGTTGACCTTCAGTTCGCCCAGGGCGCGCAGCTGGTTGGCGGAGAGCTTGAGGTTGGTCCACTCGGCAATGTTGGCCGCCTGGTCCACCAGCAATTGACCTTGGGTGGAGAAGGTCACGGTCTTGCCTTGCAGCGGCTCGCCGGTGGCTTCGCCGCTGAGCTTCATGTCTTCGAACTGGTAGCGCTTGAGGGCGCGCTGAATGCGCAGGTTGCCATTAAGCTCGGTCTTGACCCGCATCAGCGGCTGGTTGCTGCCCAGGAACGCGGTGAGTTTGAGCGGAATGCTCGCGCCTTCATGCACGGCGCCGGCGCTCAGTTGAATGCTTTCGGCGCTGTACTGCTTACCGGTTTGCTCGTCGTTGTATTCAACGCGGGCGTTGTTGATGGTCAGGCTGTCGATGTCCAGGCGGATCGGCTTTGGCGGCTTCTCGGGTTCCGGCTCGGCGGGCTGCTGCGCCGCAGCGGGGGCGCCGGCGGTGGTCTCGGTCACATTCTTGCCGATGTCTTCCCAGTTGCCGTGGCCTTGCTTGTCACGGTTAAGGCGCAGGTTCAGGCCTTCGACACGCACGTCGCTCATCTGCACTTCGCGGCGCAACAGCGGCAGCACGCGCACCGACAGGCCAAGCATCTGCAGGTCGGCAAACGGTTGGGTAGGGTTGGTCATGGTCGCGACGCTGGCTTCGTGCAATTCCAGGCCCAGCCAGGGGAACAGGCTCCAACCGATATCGCCATTGAGCGTCAGCTCGATGTGGGCCTTGTCGCGGGCAATCTGGCGAATCTCGTCTTTGTAATCGTTGGGATCGAAGAGGTGGGTCAGGGCAAAGCCCAGGGCCACAATGATCAGCAACAGCCCGAGAAGTACCAGACCCAGGATTTTGCCGAACGCTTTCATGGGCGAGTCCTTGTATGTCGATTTCAAAATTTAGCCGCAGAGTATAACGCCCGACGGCCTGCGTCAGTTCACGCATCGTTACATTGTATCCAGCGTCGGCAAAATCGGATTTTGCCGACGAACAAATCAGATTGCGTGAAAAAGGTGATATCAGTTTGGTTTTTCTGTCATCCACTGGTGCTAATCTGCGCGGGTTCGTCTGTCGTCTGCGACACAGCGTCGCGCTCAAAAGGAGCTTTACTCAACAACAACGGCCAACGCTCTGCGTGCAAGGCCGAGGGAGAGAGCGCCTGACGGACACATACTAATAACTGGGGGAAACACCAATGAGCACAAGCACTGCGGCTGGCAATACTGCCGCACAGCCTGCGTTCCTGTCCAAGGAGCGCATTATCGCCAAGCCGGGGTTCAACCGCTGGCTGGTTCCACCGGCCGCCCTGGCCATCCACCTCTGCATCGGCATGGCCTACGGCTTCTCGGTGTTTTGGCTGCCACTGTCCAAGGCGCTGGGTATCACCGCACCGGTTGCCTGTGCACCGGACATGAGCTTTATCGCGCAAGTCTTCTCGTCCCAGTGCGACTGGCCCATCTCCATGCTGGGCTGGATCTACACCCTGTTTTTCATCTTCCTGGGCTGCTCGGCAGCGATCTGGGGCGGCTGGCTGGAACATGCCGGGCCACGTAAAGCCGGCGTTGTATCGGCCTTGTGCTGGTGCGGCGGCCTGTTGATCTCGGCGTTGGGCGTTTACACCCACCAGATCTGGCTGATGTGGATCGGCTCTGGAGTGATTGGCGGTATCGGCCTGGGCCTGGGCTACATCTCGCCCGTGTCGACCCTGATCAAGTGGTTCCCGGACAAGCGCGGCATGGCCACCGGCATGGCGATCATGGGCTTCGGCGGCGGCGCAATGGTGGGTGCACCGTTGGCAGCAGCGCTGATGGGCCACTTCGCTTCGCCGACAAGCGTGGGCGTATGGCAGAGCTTCGTGGTCATGGCCGTGATCTATTTCGTGTTCATGATTGGTGGCGCATTGTCCTACCGCGTTCCGCCGACCGGCTGGAAGCCTGAGGGCTGGACCGCCCCGGCGAAAAAAGCCAACAACGCGATGATCACCCATCGTCACGTGCACGTGAACGTGGCCTGGAAAACCCCGCAATTCCGCCTGGTGTGGCTGGTGCTGTGCCTGAACGTATCGGCCGGTATCGGCATCCTCGGCATGGCGTCGCCGCTGCTGCAGGAAGTGTTCGGTGGCAAGTTGCTGGGTAATGGCCTGACGTTTGGCCAACTGGATGCCGGTCAACTGGCGTCTATTGCTGCAATCGCGGCCGGGTTCACCGGTTTGCTCAGCCTGTTCAACATTGGTGGCCGGTTCTTCTGGGCGTCGTTCTCCGATTACCTGGGCCGTAAAAATACCTACTTCGTGTTCTTCGCCCTGGGCTTTGCCCTGTACTCGCTGATTCCGAACCTGGGACATCTGGGCAACGTCGCGCTGTTTGTGGCCGCGTTCTGCATCATCCTGTCGATGTACGGCGGTGGTTTTGCGACGGTCCCGGCCTACCTGGCGGACCTGTTCGGTACGCAAATGGTCGGCGCGATTCACGGTCGCCTGTTGACCGCTTGGGCGGCGGCGGGCGTGCTTGGTCCGGTGTTGGTGAACTACCTGCGTGAGTATCAGTTGAGCATCGGCGTTCCGCGCGCTGCGGCTTACGACATCACCTTGTACATCCTCGCAGGCCTGCTGGTGCTGGGCTTCATCTGCAACCTGCTGGTTCGCCCGGTGGCCGACAAGTACTTCATGACCGATGCGCAACTGGCTGCCGAACAGGCGCTGGGCCACGACAAAGGGGCTGACGCCACGACTTCTCTGGAGTGGAAAGCCTCGTCCGGCAGCGTGCCAATGGCGATCGCTGCCTGGCTGGTAGTGGGTATTCCGTTGGCGTGGGGTGTGTGGGTGACCCTGCAGAAGACGGCGGTATTGTTCCACTAACACCGCGTAACCCTTGTGGGAGCGGGCTTGTGTGGGAGCGGGCTTGCTCGCGAATGCGGTGGATCAGTCAGCCCATGTATTGGCTGACACACCGCCTTCGCGAGCAAGCCCGCTCCCACATAAAGCTGGCCCTGCGCTTGTACTGACATGTCTATCCCCGACACTCCATCAGTCTTATCCCCTTCGATGTTTCTGTTTGGCGCCCGCGCCCCTATAATGGCTGCCTTTTTCGCCCAATGATTTTGCGGAGCTGGTGATGGCCGAACGTAAGGCGTCCGTCGAGCGCGACACTCTGGAAACCCAGATCAAAGCCTCGATCAACCTGGATGGCACCGGAAAGGCCCGATTTGATATCGGTGTCCCTTTTCTTGAGCACATGCTGGACCAGATCGCCCGTCATGGGCTGATCGACCTGGATATCGAGTGCAAGGGCGACCTGCATATCGACGACCACCACACGGTGGAAGACGTAGGCATCACCCTCGGCCAGGCATTTGCCAAGGCCATCGGCGACAAAAAAGGCATCCGTCGCTACGGCCACGCCTATGTCCCGCTGGACGAAGCGCTGTCGCGCGTAGTCATCGACTTCTCCGGCCGCCCAGGCCTGCAGATGCACGTGCCCTACACCCGCGCCACCGTGGGCGGCTTCGATGTCGACCTGTTCCAGGAGTTTTTCCAGGGTTTCGTCAACCACGCACTTGTCAGCCTGCACATCGACAACCTGCGCGGCACCAACACCCACCACCAGATCGAAACCGTGTTCAAGGCTTTCGGCCGCGCCCTGCGCATGGCCGTGGAGCTGGATGACCGCATGGCCGGGCAAATGCCCTCGACCAAGGGCGTTCTGTAATGCAGACGGTCGCGGTTATCGATTACGGCATGGGTAACCTGCACTCGGTGGCCAAGGCCCTCGAGCACGTAGGCGCCGGCAAGGTGCTGATCACCAGCGATGCCAATGTGATTCGCGAAGCCGACCGGGTGGTATTTCCCGGCGTCGGCGCGATTCGCGATTGCATGGCCGAGATCCGCCGCCTGGGCTTTGACAGCCTGGTGCGTGAAGTCAGCCAGGACCGTCCGTTTCTCGGCATTTGCGTGGGCATGCAAGCCTTGCTCGATCGCAGCGAAGAGAACGACGGCGTGGACTGCATCGGCCTGTTCCCGGGCCAGGTGAAGTTCTTCGGCAAAGACCTGCACGAAGACGGCGAACACCTGAAAGTCCCGCACATGGGCTGGAACGAAGTGCGCCGCACCGTCGACCACCCGCTGTGGCATGAAATCCCGGACATGGCGCGCTTCTACTTCGTGCACAGCTACTACATCGCCGCGGGTAACCCGCGCCAGGTGGTCGGTGGCGGGCACTATGGCGTCGACTTTGCCGCAGCGCTGGCCGAAGGCTCGCGGTTTGCCGTGCAGTTTCACCCGGAGAAGAGCCATACCCATGGCCTGCAATTGCTGCAGAACTTCGCCGCGTGGGATGGTCGCTGGTAAATGGCCAAGAAACCGAAGTTGCCGATCTTGAACCTCACGCCCGAGCAGGAGAGTGAGGCTACCCTCAAGATCAAGCGCTTCATGGAGGACCGCTTCGAGCTCAAGCTGGGCTCGTTCGAGGTCGCCGAGATTCTTGAGCTGTTCACCACCGAAGTGGCGCCGCACTATTACAACAGGGCGATTTTCGACACGCAGACGCTCCTTAAAGAAAGGTTCGAAAGCATCGAAAGCGACCTGTGGTCGCTTGAGAAACCCTGATTTCCCAAGCATTGCTGAATATCGAATAAGGTTTGCCAGATGCTGATTATCCCCGCTATCGATCTCAAGGACGGCGCTTGTGTACGCCTGCGCCAAGGCCGCATGGAAGACTCCACCGTGTTCTCCGATGACCCGGTGAGCATGGCTGCCAAATGGGTAGAAGGTGGCTGCCGTCGTCTGCATCTGGTGGACTTGAACGGCGCCTTCGAAGGCCAGCCGGTGAATGGCGAAGTGGTTACCGCCATCGCCAAGCGCTACCCGAACCTGCCGATCCAGATCGGCGGCGGTATCCGCTCCCTGGAAACCATCGAGCACTACGTCAAGGCCGGCGTCAGCTACGTGATCATCGGCACCAAGGCCGTGAAAGATCCGGCGTTCGTCGCTGAAGCCTGCCGTGCATTCCCGGGCAAGGTGATTGTCGGCCTGGATGCCAAAGACGGTTTCGTCGCCACCG
The DNA here is from genome assembly GCF_013385735.1 of Pseudomonas sp. D2002. NCBI lineage: Bacteria > Pseudomonadati > Pseudomonadota > Gammaproteobacteria > Pseudomonadales > Pseudomonadaceae > Pseudomonas > Pseudomonas sp. D2002. The sequence goes on from NZ_JACAPL010000006.1 coordinate 228,906, forward strand.
ACGGCTGGGCTGAAATCAGCACTGTGCAAGTGATCGACCTGGCCAAGCAGTTCGAAGCCGACGGCGTATCCGCCATCGTTTATACCGACATCGCCAAAGACGGCATGATGCAGGGCTGCAACGTACCGTTCACCGCTGCTCTGGCGGCTGCCACGAAGATTCCGGTGATCGCCTCCGGTGGCATTCACAACCTGGGCGACATTAAATCGCTGCTGGACGCCAAGGCGCCCGGCATCATCGGCGCCATCACCGGCCGCGCGATCTACGAAGGCACCCTGGACGTCGCCGAAGCCCAGGCTTACTGCGACGCCTACAACGGCTGAGGACTGACCATGGCGCTTGCCAAACGCATCATCCCTTGCCTGGACGTCGACAACGGTCGCGTGGTCAAGGGCGTCAAGTTCGAGAACATCCGTGACGCCGGCGACCCGGTGGAAATCGCCCGTCGCTACGATGAGCAAGGTGCCGACGAGATTACCTTTCTCGACATCACCGCCAGCGTCGACGGCCGCGACACCACGCTGCATACCGTCGAGCGCATGGCCAGCCAGGTGTTTATCCCGCTGACCGTGGGCGGTGGCGTGCGCACGGTGCAAGACATCCGCAACCTGCTCAACGCCGGTGCGGACAAGGTTTCGATCAACACCGCCGCCGTGTTCAACCCGGAGTTTGTCGGTGAAGCCGCGCAGCACTTCGGTTCGCAGTGCATCGTGGTCGCCATCGACGCCAAGAAAGTCTCCGGCCCGGGCGAAACCCCGCGCTGGGAGATCTTCACCCACGGCGGTCGCAAGCCGACCGGCCTGGACGCGGTGGAGTGGGCGATGAAGATGGAAGGCCTGGGCGCCGGTGAAATCCTGCTGACCAGCATGGACCAGGACGGCATGAAAAACGGCTTCGACCTGGGCGTAACCCGCGCCATCAGTGATGCGCTGGGTATTCCAGTGATCGCCTCCGGCGGTGTCGGCAACCTGCAGCACCTGGCCGACGGCGTGATCGAAGGCCATGCCAGCGCAGTGCTGGCGGCGAGTATTTTCCACTTTGGCGAATACACCGTTCCCGAGGCCAAGGCCTACATGGCGGCGCGCGGTATCGTCGTTCGCTAAACGCTGCTGGACACCATGGCAGGCGCGCGGCACTCTCTGCGCTTGCCATGGATTCCGGTAACCTTCATGTTCAAACACCTGCTGCTCGCCCTCGCCAGTACTTCCATGCTTTTGGCAGGCTCGGCCCGTGCCGAAGAGCCGTCCGACGCCTCCCTGGTGTTGCTGACGGAAAACTTCCCGCCCTACAACATGGCGAAAAACGGCAAGAACTTCGCCAAGGACGAGAACATCGAAGGCATCGCCGTCGACATCGTGCGCGAGACGTTCAAGCGTGCCGGTATTTCCTACAACCTGACCCTGCGTTTTCCTTGGGAGCGAATCTATAAACTCGCCCTGGAAAAGCCCGGTTACGGCGTATTCGTGATGGCGCGCCTGCCGGATCGCGAAGCCCTGTTCAAATGGGTAGGTCCCATCGGCCCCGACGACTGGGTGATGCTGGCCAAGGCTGACAGCAAGATCGAACTGGCGGACCTTGAGCACGCCCGTCGCTACAAGATTGGCGCCTACAAGGGCGACGCCATTGCCGAAACCCTGGAGAAGCAGGGCCTCAATCCGCTGGTGGTGTTACGCGATCAGGACAACGCGCAAAAGCTCATGGATGGCCAGATCGACCTATGGGCGACGGGTGATCCCGCCGGGCGTTACCTGGCGCGTCAGGTGGGCGTAACGGGGCTCAAGACCGTGCTGCGCTTCAACAGCGCCCAGCTCTATCTCGCGTTGAACAAAGATGTGCCGGATGATCTGGTGGCCAAGCTGCAGGCCGCGCTGGACCAGTTGCGCAAAGACGGCGGCGTCGACGAGATCATGGCCAAGTATCTGTAACTGGCAGAAATCACTGTGGGAGCCGCATTCCAGATGCAGCCCCGTAGCGCACGGCGAAACGCGGTCAAAATGTGGGAGCGGGCTTGCTCGCGAAGGCGGTGTGTCAGTCATTGAATAGGCTGACTGATCCACCGCTTTCGCGAGCAAGCCCGCTCCCACTTTTAACGGTACTGACCGTTCTTGCCGTGTCCGGCCATGGCCTGATTACCGCGCACGCTGATCATCAACTTGATATCAATCCAGTCAATGCCCTGCGCCTTGAGCTTGGGCAGCTCGCGCTCCAGCACCGCCAGGGTTTGCAGATAGGGATGGCCGATCATCACCACCGAGCCTTGCTTGTGGGCCAGCTTGATCGCGGTTTGCAGTTGCGTAGAAATCGCCGCTTCGGTGCGCTCGTCATCGAGGAATACATCCCGCGACACATGCGCCAGGCCTATCTTCTGCGCTTCGGCAGCGGCCACGGTCTGCGCGCTGGTGCGGCTGTCGACGAAGAACTTGTTGCGCCGTTGCAGCTCGCCCATCAACCAGGCCATGGCGTCCCGTTGGGCGGTCATGCGGCTGCCCATGTGGTTGTTGATGCCGGCGGTGTAGGGCACGGCCTTGAAGGCAGCATCCAGGCGCTTGCCGAGTTCTTCGATCGGCAGGTCCGGGTGCCAGGCGAACGGCCCGGTGGCCGGGTCCATGGGCATGTGCAGGATCACGATTTTGCCGGCCTTGTGCGCTTCGCGGGCGAATTCGGCGGCGTGGGGCGTGTCCGGCATGATCGCGGTGGTTACCGGCCCAGGCAGGGCCAGTACGCGGCGATCCCGGGGCAGGTTTTGCCCCAGGTCGTCGATGATGAGGGTCAGATAGGCTTTATGCGATTCGCTGGCCGGGGTCGCGTGGGCGACCCCGGCCAGGCTGCACAGCACAGCGATGATCAGGGCAAAACGCATATCAACGGCTGCGCGTGATGCTCAGGCCTTTAAGCAGGCTCAACGCCTGGGCCAGTTGGTAATCATCGTCCTGCGGCATCGGCTTGGCTTTGGCGCCGCTGCCGGTTGGCTGGTCGGCACCGCCGTTGCCATTGCCCAGGTGACCTTGCAGGTCGGCCTCTTTGTAGTACTCGCTGTCGATCTCGTTGGTGATCTTGGCCTTGCGTACTTCGATGTCCGGCACGATGCCCTGGGCCTGGATCGAACGACCGTTCGGCGTGTAGTACAGCGCCGTGGTGATCTTCAATGCGCGCTCGTTGTTCAGCGGCAACACGGTTTGTACCGAGCCTTTGCCGAAGCTGGTGGTGCCCATCAGTACGCCGCGTTTCTGGTCTTGCAGGGCACCGGCGACGATTTCCGACGCCGAGGCGCTGCCGCCGTTGATCAGCACTGCCAGTGGCACGCCTTCGCTCAAGTCATTGCCGGTGGCCGAGAAGCGCAACTCTGAGTTGGCGATACGGCCCTTGGTGTAGACGATCAGGCCTTTGGTGATGAAGTGGTCGACCACTTCCACCGCCGCCTGCAGCACGCCGCCTGGGTTGTTACGCAGGTCGAGCACGATGCCATTGAGTTTCTTGCCGTTGTCTTTGCGCAGCTTGGCCAGGGCCTTGGCCACTTCGTCGCCGGTCTTGACCTGGAACTGGGTGATACGGATGTAACCGTAGCCCGACTCCAGCAGCTGGCTCTTCACGCTCTTGACCGTGATGGTCGCGCGGGCCAGGGTCACGTCAAACGGGTTGCCGCCGTCGCGCACCAGGGTCAGGGTGATTTTCTGGCCGAGCTTGCCGCGCATCTTGTCGACGGCTTCGGTCATGGTCTGGCCACGGGTCGGCTGGCCGTTGATCTTCACGATCAAGTCGCCGGCCTGGATACCGGCCTTGGAAGCAGGCGTATCGTCGATGGGCGAGACCACTTTGATCTGGCCGTCTTCAGAGCCGACTTCGATGCCCAGGCCACCGAACTCACCGCTGGTGCTTTCCTGCAGCTCGGCGAAATCTTCCGGGCCGAGGTAGGCGGAGTGCGGGTCGAGGTTGCTGAGCATGCCCTTGATGGCATTTTCCAGCAGGGTCTTGTCGTCTACGGGTTCGACATACGCGGCTTTGATCCGGTCCATGACCTCGGCAAAGGTACGCAGCTCGTCCAGCGGCAGCGGCGCCTTGGTGGTCGCTGCCGTGGCGGCGGGCGCAGCTGGAGCAGCCTGGTCGGCAAAAGCCAGAGGCGCGCCGATCACCAGGGCGATCGTCAGGGCCAGCGAAGTGAGGCGGGACAAATGCAGCATGTCGAACGAACTCCTAATGTAGATGCGGCCCTATCCTTGGGAACGGCACCATTGTGCAGGGTCGCTTGGGCGGCCCTGCTGACGAATAGCGAAGTACAGCGCCGGAGTGTCCTGGCCACCACTGTTACCGACAGTGGAGATGGATTCACCGGCTTTTACAACATCACCTGCCGACTTGAGTAAAGTCTGATTGTGGCCGTAAAGGCTCAAATAGCCATTACCGTGGTCAAGAATCACCAACAAACCGGCACCGCGCAGCCAATCGGCAAACACTACGCGCCCACCGTGGACGGCGTGGACCTGGCTGCCGGCAGCGGCGCTGATCATCACCCCGTCCCACTTGGCGCGGGTGTCATCGCCACGGGTTTCACCGAAGCGTGCCAGTAGTCGACCATCAACAGGCCATGGAAGTTTGCCGCGAGCTGAAGCAAAAGGGCCGCCGAAGTTCTCGCCGGCGCTGGAAACCAGCGGGCCAGGGGCTGCATGCGCCGGTTTACGCGGTGCCGGTGCGTCCGTCGTAGCGGCCAGTTCGGCCTCACGCTGACGCTTTTTTTCCGCTTCCTGCTGGGCGATCAGCGCTTTTTGCCGCGCTTCTTCGGCCTCACGTGCCTGGCGGGCCAGGGTTTCTTCGATGGTTTTAAGGACTTTGGCCAAGTCGGCCTGGTCCTGCTCACGCGCTTGCAGCTTGGCGTCGCGGGCTTTTACATCATCATTGAGCTTGGCCAGGGCTTGCTGGCGCTCTTTGCGCACCTTTTCGAGCTGGTCGCGCTGGTTATCGAGGGCGGTTTTCTGGTCGGTCAGTTGCGACTGTTGGTCGGCAATTTCCTGTTCGACATTGGCCAGTTGGCGCAGGGTTTCGTTGAACCCCTTCAATTGCGCCAGGCGTGCCTTGCTCAGGTAGTCGTAATAGGTGAGTGTGCGCGCGAATTTTTCCGGGTTCTGCTGGTTGAGCAGCAGCTTGAGGTATTCCTGGCGGCCGCTCTGGTACGCGGCGCGGGCCTGGATGGCGATCAGGCGTTGCTGTTCAACGCGGGCGCTCTGGAGTTTTTTTTTCTCAGCGTCGAGTCGCTCCAGTTCCGACTCGCTCTTCTTTAATTCTTTTTGTAGCTCCTGGACCTGCTTCTCGAGCTTGCCCATCTCGGTTTCCGTGCCGCGCAGGTCTTTCTGCACCCCGGATTTCTCTTCCTGGAGTTTACCGAGCAGTTTTTTCAGCTCGGTAATGTCCTGACGCGTAGCGTCCAACTGTTGTTGGGTTTGTGCGCGCTCATCGGCAAACGCCGGTTGGAGCAAGCAGACTAGAGCGAGGGTAATCAAGGCGCGAAGCATAGAGGCGGGCGACACCAGGGAAAGGGACGGCCTAGTATGCCCGCCAAGCGCGGCAAAAAAAACGCCCAATTCAGGCTGGGAGGCAAGATAGGTGCCGAGTGGCGGTGGTATGGCAAAAAGATATCTTCCAAATGGTGCAAAACCAATGTGGGAGCGGGCTTGCTCGCGAATACGGTGTGTCAGTCACTGAATATATTGACTGAACTACCGCATTCGCGAGCAAGCCCGCTCCCACACTGGTTTTGTGGTGATGCCGGGGTCAGACCAGAATCGAGGTGCCGGTCATCTCTTTCGGCTTCTCCAGCCCCATCAGCTTCAGCATGGTCGGCGCCACATCCGCCAATACGCCGCCTTCACGCACTTTCAGGTCGCGTTTGCCGACGTAGATGAACGGCACTGGTTCAGTCGTGTGGGCAGTGTGAGCCTGGCCGGTGGATTCATCCGACATCTGCTCGCAGTTGCCGTGGTCGGCGGTGATCAGCGCTTCGCCGCCGACCTTTTCCAGGGCGTCGACGATGCGCCCGACGCACAGGTCCAGGCATTCCACGGCTTTGACGGCCGCTTCCAGGTTGCCGCTGTGGCCGACCATGTCGCCGTTGGCGTAGTTGACCACGATCACGTCATAACGCTGGTTGTCGATGGCGTCGACGATCTTGTCGGTGACTTCCGGCGCGCTCATTTCCGGCTGCAGGTCGTAGGTGGCGACTTTTGGCGACGGAATCAGGATGCGTTCTTCACCTGGGAACGGCTCTTCGCGGCCACCGGAGAAGAAGAAGGTCACGTGGGCGTATTTCTCGGTTTCGGCGATGCGCAGCTGGGTCTTGCCGTTTTTCGCCAGGTAATCGCCCAGCACGTTTTCCAGGCTGCCCGGCGCGAACGCCGACGGGGCCGGGATGTTGGCGGCGTATTGGGTGAGCATCACGAACTCGACTTTCGGCTGGCGTGCGCGCTCGAAGTCCTTGAAGCCGGCGTCGACAAACACATGGCTCAGCTCGCGGGCACGGTCGGCGCGGAAGTTCATGAACACCACGGCGTCGCCGTCTTCGACCTTCACCGGCTCGCCGATGGTGGTGGCCTTGACGAATTCATCGCTCTCGCCACGGGCGTAGGCGGCAGCCAGGCCTTCCTGGGCGGTGGCGGCGTTGAATTCGGCCTGGCCGTCGACGATCAGGTTGTACGCCTGGGCGACGCGGTCCCAGCGGTTGTCACGGTCCATGGCGAAGTAGCGACCGACCAGGCTGGCGATGCGGCCTTTGCCCAGCGCAGCGAAGGTGGCGTCGAGCAGTTCGATGGACGATTGCGCGCTTTTCGGCGGCGTGTCGCGACCGTCGAGGAAGGCGTGCAGGTAGATCTTGTCGGCGCCGCGCTTGAACGCCAGTTCGGCCATCGCGACCAGGTGATCCTGGTGGCTGTGTACGCCGCCATCGGACAACAGGCCCATGAAGTGCACGGCCTTGCCGGCTGCCACTGCTTTATCTACCGCTGCGCAGATCGTCGGGTTCTCGAAGAACTCGCCGTCGCGGATCGATTTGGTCACGCGTGTGAAGTCTTGGTATACCACTCGTCCGGCGCCGAGGTTCATGTGGCCGACTTCCGAGTTGCCCATTTGGCCATCCGGCAAGCCTACATCCATGCCGGAACCCGAGATCAATCCGTTGGGTACGGTGGCGGTGAGGCGGTCGAGTACCGGCTTCTTGGCGGAGTAAACGGCGTTGTCGTGGTGGCTTTCACTGTGTCCGAAGCCATCGAGAATTATCAGGACCAAAGGTTTAGGCGTAGTAGTCATAGATCCTCTCGCGGCGGTAATAAAGGAAGGCAATCTAAAAGGGAGTAGCAGTTTAAAGCGAAGTTCCGACCACGTCACCGCTTTACGGGGGTTGGCCCCCCCTGACGGCTGTGTATACTTACCGCCATTTTAACGCCCTGGAACCTCCTTGATGGTTGATCACCTGATTGCATTTGCCACTGCCCACTACCTGCTCGCGGGTGCCTTCGTCATCCTGCTGGCGCTGCTGATCGCTCATGAAATGAGCCGCGGTGGCCGCAGCCTGAGCACGTCGGAGCTGACCGCACTGGTCAACAAGGATGAGGCCGTTGTCGTGGATATTCGCCCGGCCAAGGATTTTGCCGCCGGCCATATCGTCGGCGCCCTGAACATTCCGCAGGACAAGCTGATCGCACGCCTGGCCGAGCTGGAAAAATACAAAGCCAAGACCATCATTCTGGTCGACGCCCAAGGCCAGCACGCCGGCACCCACGCCCGCGAGATGCTCAAGACCGGTTTCACCGCCGCCAAACTGTCCGGCGGTATCGGCAGCTGGAAGGCCGATAACCTGCCGCTGGTGAAGTGATATGAGCCAGGTTGTCGTTTATTCCAGCGATTATTGCCCTTACTGCATGCGAGCCAAGGCTCTGCTTGAGAAAAAGGGCGTTGCCTTCGAAGAGATCAAGGTCGACGGCAAACCCCAAGTGCGCGCCGAGATGACCAAAAAAGCGGGACGCACCTCCGTGCCGCAGATCTGGATCGGCGACAAGCATGTCGGTGGATGCGATGACCTGTTCGCCCTGGAGCGCGCCGGTAAACTCGATGCGCTGCTGCTCGTCTGACTCCTAAACCCTAAAAGACCCCAAGATCAAGAAGGATCTGCGATGACTGACCAACAGAACACTGAAGCAGCGCAAGACCAAGGCCCACAGTTTTCGCTGCAGCGGATCTACGTGCGTGACCTGTCGTTCGAAGCGCCGAAAAGCCCGGCTATCTTCCGCCAGGAATGGACCCCAAGCGTTGCGCTGGACCTGAACACCCGTCAAAAGGCACTGGAAGGCGACTTCCACGAAGTCGTGCTGACCCTGTCGGTCACCGTCAAGAACGGCGAAGAAGTGGCGTTCATCGCTGAAGTGCAACAGGCCGGTATCTTCCTGATCCAGGGCCTGGACGAAGCCTCCATGAGCCACACCCTGGGCGCGTTCTGCCCGAACATCCTGTTCCCGTACGCCCGTGAGACCCTGGACAGCCTGGTCACCCGTGGCTCGTTCCCTGCGCTGATGCTGGCTCCGGTGAACTTCGATGCTCTGTACGCGCAAGAACTGCAGCGTATGCAAACAGAAGGTTCGTCGACCGTTCAGTAAGCTGTTCTGAGCAACGACACCGATCAAATGTGGGAGCGGGCTTGCTCGCGAATGCGGTATTTCAGTCAACATTTTCGGTGACTGACACACTGCATTCGCGAGCAAGCCCGCTCCCACATTTTGTTTGGTGTATTACTTAAAGCCCAGCTGGCGCCAGCCTTCGTAGACGGCAACGGCTACGGTGTTGGACAAGTTCAAGCTGCGGCAACCCTCGCGCATCGGCAAGCGCAGGCGATGGCCGTCGGGCAGGGCGTCAAGCACCTCGGCCGGCAGGCCACGGCTCTCAGGGCCGAACAGGAACGCGTCGCCTTCGGCAAAGCTGGCATCATGAAACGGCCGCGAACCTTTGGTGGTGAACGCGAACAGCCGTGGGTGGCCCAGACTTTCCAGGCAGCTTGCGAGGTCGGCGTGACGCTTGAGCGTGGCGTACTCGTGGTAGTCCAGCCCGGCGCGGCGCAGGCGTTTGTCGTCCATGTCGAAGCCCAGCGGCTCGATCAAATGCAGGTGGCAGCCACTGTTGGCGCACAGCCTGATAACGTTGCCGGTATTCGGCGGAATTTCTGGTTGAAAAAGGATGACGTGAAACATGCACGGCTCCGAAGGCAAAGATGCGCTGCATTCTACCCCTGAAGACGACCCAAGACCGAAGCTTATGCCTCGGGTCATGGGCTCATTGGCGATTGTCGGCTTGATGATCGGTTTGATGATCGGCCGCCTGACCACGCCGGACCCGGTCGCGCTGCAGCAGGTGGAGACGGCGGCCGACGGCTTGGTGGTGTGGTTCAACAGCGAACCCAAGCTGCATGGCGAGCATATCGATGGCACCGTGGCGCTGTTATTCGACGCGCAGGGCATGGCCGCCAGTGGGCAACTCAAGGTCAACGACAAGGATGTGAATTGGCGCACCCGCAAGACCGATGCCGGCTTGCTGCTGAACCTGGTGGCGGCTCGGCCGTTGCGCGGGGAGTGGAAGGGGGAGAAGGCCGATGGCCGCTGGCGGCTGCAGATCCATCTGCACGAGGAATAAAAGAGGGAATCCCCGGCCTGCCTGTACCAAGGTTCCCAAAACGGGCTGGGGCTATGGGCGCTGTGCCGCATAAGCCCCGGGTGTAAAGAAGGGAGTTCCCGGCCTGCCTGTACCAGGGCTCCCAAAACGGGATGAAGCCAAAGGCTTCGGTGTTAAAGAGGGAATCCCCGGCCTGCCTGTACCGAGGTTCCCGAAACGGGTGTGGGGCACGACGCTGTTTGCATCAAGCACCCCGGGTGTAAAGAGGGGATTCTCGGCCTGCCTGTACCAAGGTCCCCGAAACTGGGTAGTACAAGGCTTATTGCAGGGCGCGTGCCAGAATTTGCAATTCTCACCAAAAAAATTTGCCAGAAAGCGCAAAGCCCCGGAATACGGGGCTTTGGTGTTTTTACGGTTTAATATTTTTTTAATCAGGCAGGTGTTTCAGGCGTTGGATCCGTGCGCGATGCTAGTTCATGGTGCATTGAAGCGGTGCACAGTCCTGGAACTTTGTGGAGATCCAAATGTGGGAGCGGGCTTGCTCGCGAAGGCGCCTCATCAGTCGATACACCTGTTGACTGACACACCGCCTTCGCGAGCAAGCCCGCTCCCACATGGGTTCTTCAGTGGATGATCGTTCCTACGCTCCGCGTGGGAATGCCTCCAGTGACGCTCCGCGTCACGACTTTGAAATGGGACGCGGAGCGTCCAGAGCTGCGTTCCCACGCAGAGCGTGGGAACGATCAATCAGCCCTCATCACCCTCATCATCATCCCCACCATCCACCTTCATGCCCAACTCCTTGATCTTGCGCGTCAAGGTATTGCGGCCCCAACCCAGGAGCACGGCGGCGTCGCGGCGGCGGCCGGCGGTGTGCTTCAGGGCGGTTTCGATCATGATCCGCTCGAAAGCCGGCACGGCGCTGTCCAGCAGGTTTGACTGGCCGCGTGCCAGGGCCTGGTCGGCCCATTGGCGCAGCGCCTGCTCCCAATTGGTCACCGGTGCCGAATCCTGCGGCAGGCTCAACAGCTCTGGCGGCAAGTCGCTGATATGCACTTCGCGCCCCGACGCCATCACCGTGATCCAGCGGCAGGTGTTCTCCAGCTGGCGCACGTTGCCCGGCCACGGCAGGTTCTTCAGGTATTCCTCGGTCTCGCTTTTCAGCAGCTTCGGTTCAACGGCCAGCTCCTGGGCGGCGCGGCTGAGGAAGTGCCGCGCGAGCGTCGGGATATCTTCGCGACGGTCAGACATGCGTGGGATGTGGATGCGGATCACGTTCAGACGGTGGAACAAGTCTTCACGGAATTTACCCGCGTGCACCAGGGTTTCCAGGTTCTGGTGGGTCGCCGCAATGATGCGCACATCGACCTTGACCGGCGTGTGCCCACCCACGCGGTAGAACTCGCCGTCGGCAAGTACGCGCAGCAAGCGGGTTTGCGTATCGGCTGGCATATCGCCGATTTCATCCAGGAACAGCGTGCCGCCATCCGCCTGTTCAAAGCGGCCGCGACGCAGGTTGGCTGCGCCGGTGAACGCGCCTTTCTCGTGGCCGAACAGCTCTGACTCCATCAAGTCCTTGGGAATCGCTGCCATGTTCAGCGCGATAAACGGCGAGGCCGCCCGTGGGCTGTGACGGTGCAACGCATGCGCCACCAGTTCTTTACCGGTGCCCGATTCGCCGTTGATCAGCACGGTGATGTTGGAATGGCTCAAGCGGCCAATGGCGCGAAACACTTCCTGCATCGCCGGCGCTTCGCCGATGATTTCCGGGGTACGCGTCAGGGCCGGCGGGGCTTCCTGGTTCTGCTGTTCCTGGGCGTGCTGGTTGGCACGTTTTACCAGCGCCACCGCCTCGTCCACGTCGAAGGGCTTGGGCAGGTATTCAAAGGCGCCGCCCTGGTAGGACGCGACAGCGCTGTCCAGGTCCGAGTGCGCGGTCATGATGATCACCGGCAGGCGCGGGTGCTGTTCGCGGATGCGCGCCAGCAAGTCCAGGCCACTGGCGCCCGGCATGCGGATGTCGGAGATGATCACGTCCGGCTGCTGGCGTGCCAGGCGGCTCATCACCCCGTCGGCGCTGTCGAAGCTCTGGGTGGTCATGCCTTCCTGTTGCAAGGCTTTCTCGAGGACCCAGCGGATAGAACGGTCGTCATCGACGATCCAGACGGTTTCACTACGGCTCATGTCGATGGGGCTCCTTGTTCCAGAGGCAGAAAGATCGAGAACGTGGTGTGGCCGGGATGGCTTTCACATTCGATCAGACCCTGGTGCTGGCTGATGATGTTCTGGGTAATGGCCAGGCCCAGCCCGGTGCCGTCCGGGCGGCCGCTGACCATGGGAAAAAAGATGGTTTCCTGCAGTTCCGCAGGAATGCCCGGGCCGTTGTCGATGATCTCGACCTTGGTCACCAGGCGATGGCGCACATGGCCGATGGTGAACTGGCGCAGGGCGCGGGTGCGCAGGCTGATGCGGCCCAGGCGCAACTCGTTCTGGCTGCTGATGGCCTGCATGGCGTTGCGCACGATATTGAGCACCGCCTGGATCATCTGCTCGCGGTCGATCAATACGTCGGGAATGCTCGGGTCGTAATCGCGCACCAGGGTGATGCAGCCTTGGCTTTCGGCTTCCACCAGTTGGCAAACGCGCTCCAGCACCTCGTGCACGTTGGTCATCGCCAGCGACGGTAACTTGTTGGAGCCGAGCATGCGGTCCACCAGGTTACGCAGGCGGTCGGCTTCCTCAATGATGACGTTGGTGTAGTCCTTGAGGTTCTCGTCCGGCAGCTCGCGGGCCAGCAGTTGCGCCGCGCCGCGAATCCCGCCCAAGGGGTTCTTGATCTCATGGGCCAGGCCGCGTACCAGCATCTTGCTGGTTTCCTGCTTGGACAGCTGCGCCTCTTCTTTGGTGATACGCAGCAGGCGGTCGCGCGGGTGTACTTCGAGCAGCAGCAAGGTCGCGCCGTTGCTCAGGATCGGGGTTACGGCGTAGTCGACGGTCAGCGTCTGGCCGGTGAGGGCGGTGAGCATCGCTTCGCGCTTGGTGAACGGGTGTGCCTGCTCCACCGCCTGGCGCAACGAGCTCAAGGCTTCGGCCGACTCGGTGAACAATTCGCTGATGAACTGCCCATGGCTACGCTGGCCGCTGATAGCCAGGAGCATCTCCGCCGCCGGGTTCATGTACTCAAGACGTAAATCGTCGTTGAGCAAGATGGTCGCGGTGGTCAGGTTGTCGAGTAACAATCGGTGCAGTGCATCGCTGATGGTCATCAGGACCTCTTTTGGAGCAAGGCGCGGGCTTGAGGCACACGCTGATACAAGGAAAATGCAAAAACCAAACCAAAGCTCCGAAAAGAAGCGTTAAAGCCCTGAAACAGGTGTTTAAGGCTCGAAACTGTGGCGTTCTGCCAGCGTGCTCGGGAAGATTCGAACCAAAATGGGCTGTTTGGTTGGGAAGGGTGCGGCCTACTGCACCAATATAGTGCAGTTTTACCCGCTTTGTTCAGGAAGGTTTTTTAGGCGTGTTTTTGCGGTTGTTCAGGCAGGATTTGACGATCTCGTGCAGGCCAGTGCTGTTTTGGGGGAGGACGAACTCTGCGGTCAGCGGCGAGTCACCGGGGATTGCTGAAGGCAGCGTCATCGTGATCAGTTGGCCGTGCGTGTTGTTGGCGATCCACTCGCGCAGTTCTTGGCGATTAGCGGGCATGGTGAATTTAAACAGTACGCCATGCTGCTGGGTCGGTTCTGCGCTGTAGTAGCCGTTTACACGGTAAGTTCGTGCAGGGAGGGTGCCGGTGGTAAGGCTGAGTGGTCCTGAAGATCGAGCGTCCGGGCCTTCATAAATATTGGGGTTGAAGCGCAGTTTGTCGGTGTGGGTCAGCAGCGAAATCATCGGGCGAGAGGGCGAACTGTAGCAGGCGACTTGCAGGATTGCGATGCTGGTCTTTTTTGCGTGAGTGGCTGTGCCAGTGATTCTGGCGTTGACAATCGTGCTGTCCGGATACGGTGTCTCCACCGTCCAGGCGTGGGGCTCGGCGTCGGAGGCGGAGTCGAGGGTGGGTTGTACTTCGGTCAGCTGGCTGATTGCGAGCGTCAGTGAACACAGGAGCTGGCAGTTGAGAGTCATCGCGAAGTACGTCGGCGGCTGGCGGCTGGACGCTGCATCGTAGAAGCTCGACTGCCTGGGAAGTATCAGACATTTCTGCGGTTTAACACGAATACTGGGAATGGGCCTTCAATGAAGCAGGCCCAGGTCGGTCAAGGCGTATAGATGCACAGCTCGGCTGTGGCACGGGCCATGGCGATTTGGGCCAGCGGGTCGCGAAGCGGTTCGTGTACGGCCTGCGCCAACCATTGAGGGCACTGCGGGTTGCTGCGTTCGGGGCTGAAGTCCGCCAGCTGCTGTAGCAGGCGCTTTTGCAGTTGGTCCAATTGGGGGCGAATCTTGCCGACCAGATCCGGGCGCGGCGTGTCGGGCGCCTTGCCGGTGAAGTGCCAGTCCGACAGCCGGGTGTATTGCACCAATTTGTTCGCTTCAATCTGCGCACTGAAGAACTGCTCCGCCGCGTCAGGCGCCACTTTGTAGCTCGGTGCCTGGGCTCTCACGCTGGCGATCACAGCCTGTTCACGAGGGCGATCTTCCACGGCCTTATGGCTGTCCCATTTGCTCAGTGCGACCTCGTCGGCGATGGCCAGGCGCTCGGCGATGCTGTTGAGCAACGGCGCGAGGGTAGGCGGTGCGGCGCTGGCACTGGCGCTGACGAACAGCAGTGCGAACAAAAGTTTATTTTTCAACGGTGATCTCCTTGTGGGAGCGGGCTTGCTCGCGAATACAGTCTTTCAGTCGATATATTCGGTGGCTGATCCACCGCATTCGCGAGCAAGCCCGCTCCCACATGTTTGATTGGGTTTGCAGATATGAAGCTGCATCAGTCAAGGCTACCTTAATCGCCCCGTTACGCTCGGAACCCCAGGCAAAAAAAAGACCTCCCGAAGGAGGTCTTTTTCGTTACGCCGCGTTAAGCAGCGCTACCGGATCAGCAGCTGTAGTACAGCTCGTATTCCAGTGGGTGTACGAAGGTGCGTACTTTGATTTCTTCTTCGCTTTTCAGCTCGATGTAGGCATCGATGAAGTCGTCGCTGAATACGCCGCCTTTGGTCAGGAACGCACGGCCCTTGTCCAGCTCTTCCAGGGCTTCTTTCAGGCTGCCGCACACTTGTGGGATCTCTTTGGCCTCTTCAGGCGGCAGGTCGTACAAGTTTTTGTCGGCGGCGTCGCCAGGGTGGATCTTGTTCTGGATACCGTCCAGACCGGCCATTACCAGGGCAGCGAAGGCCAGGTATGGGTTGGCTGCTGGATCCGGGAAGCGCGCTTCGATACGGCGAGCACGAGGGCTGGACACGTAAGGAATACGGATCGAAGCGGAACGGTTACGAGCCGAGTAGGCCAGCATTACCGGTGCTTCGAAGCCTGGGACCAGACGCTTGTAGGAGTTGGTCGACGGGTTGGTGAAGCCGTTCAGGGCCTTACCGTGCTTGATGATACCGCCGATGAAGTACAGGGCGGTGTCGGACAGGCCGGCATAACCTTCGCCAGCGAAGGTGTTCTTGCCTTCTTTGGCGATGGACAGGTGAACGTGCATACCCGAACCGTTATCGCCGTACAGTGGCTTAGGCATGAAGGTAGCGGTACGGCCGTAGGCATCAGCCACGTTGTGTACGCAGTACTTCAGGGTCTGAACTTCGTCAGCCTTGGCAACCAGGGTGTTGAACTTCACACCGATTTCGTTCTGGCCGGCAGTCGCCACTTCGTGGTGGTGAACTTCGATGACCAGGCCCATTTCTTCCATGGCGTTGCACATGGAGGTACGGATTTCGTGGTCGTGGTCGAACGGAGGAACCGGGAAGTAGCCGCCTTTGATACCTGGACGGTGGCCTTTGTTGCCGCCTTCCACGTCCTGGTCGGACATCCACGAACCTTGTTCGGAGAAAATTTTGAACATGGAGCCGGAGATGTCGGACTTGAACTTGACCGAATCAAAGATGAAGAATTCTGGCTCCGGGCCTACGAATACGGTGTCGCCGATACCGGTCGACTTCAGGTATTCCTCGGCACGCTTGGCGATCGCACGTGGGTCGCGGTCGTAGCCTTGCATGGTCGAAGGCTCGATCACGTCGCAGACGATGATCAGGGTTGGGTCTTCGGTGAACGGGTCGAGAACGGCAGTGCTGTCGTCCGGCATCAGGATCATGTCGGAGGCTTCGATGCCTTTCCAGCCAGCAATGGAGGAACCGTCGAACATTTTGCCTTCTTCGAAGAAAGCATCATCCAGCGCGTCGCGAGCCGGCATGGTCACGTGGTGCTGAGTACCTTTAGTGTCCGTGAAGCGCAGATCAATCCATTTAACGTCATGATCTTTGATGAGTTGAACCGACTTCGACATGGTGTCCTCCGGGTGGCTTCGGGCTGGGGTAGTGGAGTTAGCCCTTAGAATGTGGGTGATGCCGGCGCGAATACTCGACCAAGGCAACCTGCCTCACAAGAGAGCAAATTGCATGCCAGTGCGCCAACATGGCCTTTTTGCTTCAAAATGGCCCCTATAACGGTGCAATCCGCTGAAGCGGAATAAATAACGCACTGCAATGTAGCGTTAATTTTAGTAAATGACCCGTTTTGGTGCGCGAAGAGCGCAATGCATATTAACTGGTTAAACCTTGAGCGATTTCCGCTATAATCCGCGCCCCCCTTTTTCAGCAGGCCCGGCGCGCGCTGTTTCCATGAAATTAATCGTTAAAGTCTTCCCCGAGATCACCATCAAAAGCCGACCGGTACGGACGCGTTTCATCCGTCAGTTGGCCAAGAACATCCGTGCCGTGCTCCGAGACCTGGACCCGGCTGTGGTGGTGAACGGCGTGTGGGACAATCTCGAGCTGGAAACCCGTATTACCGACGCCAAAGCCTTGAAGGACATGACCGAGCGCCTGAGCTGCATGCCGGGCATCGCGCATTTCCTGCAGGTGGATGAGTACCCGCTGGGCGACTTCGACGACATCACCGAAAAGTGCAAACTGCACTACGGCAGCGAGCTTGAAGGCAAGATTTTTTCGGTGCGCTGCAAGCGTGCCGGCAAGCACACCTTCAGCTCCATGGACGTCGAGAAATACGTCGGCAGCAAGCTGCGTCGCGAGTGCGGCGCCGCCGGAATTTCCCTTAAAGCGCCGCAAATTGAAGTGCGCATGGAAATTCGCGACCAACGGTTGTTTGTGATCCACAGCCAGCACAACAGCATCGGCGGCTACCCGCTGGGCGCCCTGGAACAGACCCTGGTTCTCATGTCCGGCGGTTTCGATTCCACCGTGGCGGCCTACCAGATCATGCGCCGCGGCCTGATGAGCCACTTCTGCTTCTTTAACCTGGGCGGGCGTGCACACGAATTGGGCGTGATGGAAGTCGCGCACTTTATCTGGAAGAAGTACGGCAGCTCCCAACGCGTGCTATTCGTAAGCGTGCCGTTCGAGGAAGTGCTCGGCGAAATTCTCGGTAAAGTCGATAACAGTCATATGGGCGTAGTATTGAAGCGTATGATGTTGCGCGCTGCGTCCCGAATCGCCGATCAGTTGCAGATTGACGCACTGGTGACCGGTGAAGCGATCTCCCAGGTGTCCAGCCAGACGCTGCCGAACCTGTCGCTGATCGACTGCGTGACCGAAAAGCTGGTGCTGCGCCCGCTGATCGCCAGTCACAAGCAGGACATCATCGACCTGGCCGAAGAAATCGGCACGGCGGATTTCGCCAAGCACATGCCTGAATATTGCGGGGTCATTTCGGTGAACCCCAAGACCCACGCCAAACGCAACCGCGTGGAGTACGAAGAACAACAGTTCGACATGGCGATTTTGGAGCGTGCGCTCGAGAACGCCAAAATGGTGCCGATCGATCGCGTAATCGACGAATTGGGCCAAGACGTGCAAATCGAAGAAGTCAGCGAAGCCCTGGCCGGCCAGATCGTCGTCGACATCCGTCACCCGGATGCCGCTGAAGATGAGCCACTGGAAATCGCTGGCATCGACGTGCAAACGCTGCCGTTCTATGCATTGAACGCGCGTTTCAAGGAACTGGATAACAGCCGTCAGTACCTGCTGTATTGCGACAAAGGCGTGATGAGTCGCCTGCATGCCCACCATTTGCTCAGTGAGGGGCATGCCAATGTGCGCGTTTATCGACCGAGCTAAGAGCCCGGGGCTGTTTGCCTGTGGCCTGCGTCACCGGCCCCCCGACTCTGCCGTCAAGCTGTAACGGCAAGGCCTGACTCTACTGTTAATCGCTGCCACGACCTGTCAGCACACCGAATCCTCTGATCGAGATACACAAGTGATCGAAAATCTACGTAACATCGCCATCATTGCTCACGTTGACCATGGTAAAACCACCCTGGTAGACAAACTCTTGCGTCAATCCGGCACCCTGGAGCGCAACGAGCTCAACGACGAGCGCGTGATGGACTCCAACGACCAGGAAAAAGAGCGCGGTATTACCATCCTGGCTAAAAACACCGCCATCAACTGGAACGGCTACCACATCAACATCGTGGATACCCCGGGCCACGCCGACTTCGGCGGCGAAGTTGAACGCGTAATGTCGATGGTTGACTCCGTTCTGCTGCTGGTTGATGCCCAAGACGGCCCTATGCCGCAAACCCGTTTCGTGACCAAGAAGGCTTTCGAAGCCGGCCTGCGTCCGATCGTGTGCATCAACAAGGTTGACCGTCCAGGCGCACGTCCGGACTGGGTTCTGGACCAGATCTTCGACCTGTTCGACAACCTGGGTGCTACCGAAGAACAGCTGGACTTCAAAGTCGTCTACGCCTCGGCCCTGAACGGCATTGCCGGTCTGGAACACACCGACATGGCTGAAGACATGACCCCGCTGTACCAGTCGATCGTCGACAACGTACCGGCTCCGAAAGTTGACCGTGAAGGCCCGTTCCAGATGCAAATCTCGGCACTGGACTACAACAGCTTCCTGGGTGTTATCGGTGTTGGCCGTATCGCTCGTGGTAGCGTCAAGCCGAACACCCCGGTTGTCGCCATCGGCGCCGACGGCAAGAAACGCAACGGCCGTATCCTGAAGCTGATGGGTCACCACGGTCTGCACCGCATCGACGTTGAAGAAGCGTTTGCCGGTGACATCGTTTGCGTAAGCGGTATGGACTCGCTGTTCATCTCCGACACCCTGTGCCAGCCGGACAACGTCGAGGCGATGAAGCCTCTGACCGTTGACGAGCCAACCGTTTCCATGACCTTCCAGGTAAACGACTCGCCTTTCTGCGGTAAAGAAGGCAAGTTCGTGACGTCCCGTAACATCAAGGAACGTCTGGACAAAGAGCTGCTGTACAACGTTGCTCTGCGCGTTGAAGAAGGCGACTCGGCTGACAAGTTCAAGGTTTCCGGCCGTGGTGAGCTGCACCTCTCGGTACTGATCGAAACCATGCGTCGCGAAGGCTTCGAAATGGGCGTTGGTCGTCCTGAAGTGATCATCCGTCAGGTTGACGGCGTGAAGCAGGAACCGTTTGAAAACGTCACCATCGACACCCCTGAAGAATCCCAGGGCAAGGTCATGGAAGAGATGGGCCTGCGTAAGGGCGACCTGACCAACATGGTGCCGGATGGCAAAGGCCGTGTACGTCTGGAATACAACATCCCTGCTCGTGGTCTGATCGGTTTCCGTAACCAGTTCCTGACCCTGACCAACGGTGCTGGCATCCTGACCTCGATCTTCGATCGCTACGACACCATGAAGTCCGGCGACATGTCCGGCCGTCAGAACGGTGTTCTGGTATCGGTAGAAACCGGCAAGGCGCTGACCTACTCCCTGGAAACTCTGCAGGCGCGTGGCAAGCTGTTCGTTGAACACGGTCAAGAGATCTACAACGGTCAGATCGTTGGTCTGAACAGCCGTGACAACGACATGGGCGTCAACCCAACCAAAGGCAAGAAGCTCGACAACATGCGTGCTTCGGGTAAAGACGAAACCATCGCCCTGGTTCCACCTGTTCGCTTCACTCTGGAACAGGCCCTGGAATTCATCCAGGACGACGAGCTGTGCGAAGTTACGCCTAAGTCGATCCGCCTGCGTAAGAAGATCCTGGACGAAGGCGAGCGTACCCGCGCTGCCAAGAAAGCCAAGAACTGAGTTAACTCAGGCTGAATGAAAAACGCCCCCGGTCGAAAGGCCGGGGGCGTTTTTTTATGCCTGATCGTTCCCACGCTCAGCGTGGGATATGCAGCCCAGGACGCTCCGCGTCCGCACTTAGAGGCGGGGCGCGGAGCGTCCCAAGAGGCATTCCCACGCAGAGCGTGGGAACGATCATCAGAACTTGTCGAGGGTCTTGAACTTGGTCTCGCGCACCACTTCCTTCGGCTTATACGCGCAATACCCTGGGCGCGGCCCGATTTTTGGGTGGTTGCGGCACGTATCCGGGCGCTTGTCATAAATAGTGCAGAAGCGCGTCTTACGATCCAGGTACAAGCAATCGTTGTTGCTCATGCGCTGCAGGGTAAAAATCTCGGATTTGGAATTGAAGCGCTCGACGATGCCTTCCTTCTGCAAACGCTTGGCGATGTTCTTCGGTGGGTCGCCGCGTTCGAATTCATCGACGATGCCAATGCGGATCAGGTCCTTGATCTTCACCTCAACCGGCAGCGTGCAGCAGCTGGACACGCAGCCACCGCACATGTGGGCGGAATATTTCTGCCAAGTCTCGAGACGGTCGAGTTCCGCAGCGGCGATCAGTTGAGGCTTCATCAGGGTTCCAAGGTGGGGCTATATCCGGGCGCGCGATAATACCGGGATTGATGATTTTTTGAACAATATTTTGCGGCTTTCAGCCCGAAGGCTGCGCAAAGGCCAATCGGGCACGACCCCTGCATTAAATTTCGGCAAAGGTGAATGAGTTAAAAAACTGCCGAACCAGACCGTCTACCGTCTGTCAGACCGACTAGGCTCTAGCAACTCCTTCAATCTCGCCCGAGGTCGCACCGATGTCTCAGGAACCGCTTGCACGAGAAGCAGAGGTAGCCGCATTCCGCGATGCTGTCTTGACCAAACTTACCTACGCGGTGGGCAAAGACCCCGACCACGCCTTCGACCACGACTGGTTCGAAGCCATTGCCCTGGCCGCGCGCGACCAGATGGTCGATCACTGGATGGACCACACGCGGCGTATCTACCGCAAAGGCCAGAAGCGGGTTTATTACCTCTCCCTCGAATTCCTGATCGGTCGCTTGCTCTACGACAGCCTGAGCAACCTGGGCGTGCTGGAGATTGCGCGCGAAGCGTTGTCCGAGCTGGGCGTCGACCTGGAACGCATCCGCCTGCTGGAGCCCGACGCGGCCCTCGGCAACGGTGGCCTGGGCCGCCTGGCCGCGTGCTTTATGGAAAGCATGTCGACCTTGGGCATTGCCGGCCACGGTTATGGCATTCGTTACGAGCACGGCTTGTTCCGCCAGGCGATTGTCGATGGCTGGCAGCAGGAGCAGACTGAACGCTGGCTGGACTTTGGCAACCCGTGGGAATTCGAGCGCGCCGAAGTGATTTACCCGATCGGCTTTGGCGGCAGCGTCGAAACCCTGGCGGACGCCTCTGGCAAGATGATTCAAGTGTGGTCGCCGAATGAAACTGTGCGCGCGGTGGCTTACGACACCCCAGTCGTCGGCTGGCGCGGCGCCAGCGTCAACACCCTGCGCCTGTGGCGTGCACGCGCCGTCGAAGACCTGCACCTGGAACGCTTCAACGCCGGTGACCACTTGGGCGCCGTCGCCGAAGTGGCCCGCGCCGAAAGCATCTCCCGCGTGCTTTACCCGGCCGACAGCACCGAAGCAGGGCAGGAACTGCGCCTGCGTCAGGAATACTTCTTTGTCTCCGCCTCGCTGCAGGACTTGCTGCGCCGCCACAAAAACATGCACGGCTCGGTATTGAGCCTGGGCGAACACGCCGCCATCCAGCTCAACGACACTCACCCGTCGATTGCCGTGGCCGAGCTGATGCGTCAACTGGTCGACCTGCATGACATTCCGTGGGAAGCGGCATGGGATGTGACGGTTGAAACCCTTTCCTACACCAACCACACCTTGTTGCCCGAGGCGTTGGAGACCTGGCCTGTAGGCCTGATGGAACGCATGCTGCCACGGCACATGCAGATCATCTACCTGATCAACGCCCAGCACATCGACTCGCTGCGCGCCAAGGGCATTCATGATTTCGACGTACTGCGCGCTGTGTCGCTGATCGAAGAAGACAACGGCCGCCGCGTGCGCATGGGCAACTTGGCGTTCCTCGGCTCCCATAGCGTCAACGGCGTGTCCGGTTTGCACACCCAGTTGATGCGCAGCACGGTGTTTTCCGAACTGCACAAGCTCTACCCGGAGCGCATCAACAACAAAACCAACGGCATCACCTTCCGCCGCTGGCTGTACCAGGCCAACCCCAAACTCACCGAGATGCTGGTGGAAGCGCTGGGCCCGGACATTCTCGACACCATGGAAACCCGCCTCACGGAGCTCGAAACCTTCGCCGAGAAGCAGTCTTTCCGCAAAGCCTTCGCCGATCAGCGCCTGCACAGTAAACGTGCATTGGCCGAGATCATCCACGAGCGCCTGGGCATTTCGGTCAACCCGGCGGCGATGTTCGATGTGCAGGTCAAGCGCATCCACGAATACAAACGCCAGTTGCTCAACCTGCTGCACACCGTGGCGCTTTACCAGGCGATCCGCGCCGAGCCGGGCACCGACTGGGTGCCACGAGTGAAAATCTTCGCCGGCAAGGCGGCCGCGAGTTATCACCAGGCCAAGTTGATCATCAAGTTGACCAACGACATTGCCCGCACCGTCAACAACGACCCGACTGTGCGCGGTTTGCTCAAGGTGGTGTTCCTGCCCAACTACAACGTCAGCCTGGCGGAAAGCATCATTCCGGCGGCGGACTTGTCGGAGCAGATCTCCACGGCCGGCTTTGAGGCCTCGGGCACCAGTAACATGAAGTTCGGCCTCAACGGCGCACTGACCATCGGCACCATGGACGGCGCCAACGTGGAAATGCACGAGCGGGTGGGCGCCGATCACATGTTCATCTTTGGTCTGAGCGCGCAGCAGGTGGAAGCGCGCAAGCACGCCGGTGAATTTAACGCCGGGCCGGAAATTGCCGCCTCCCATCGCCTCAACGATGTACTGCAAGCGATTCGCGGCGGGGTGTTCTCGCCGGATGATCCGGGCCGTTATGTGGGCTTGATCGACGGGCTGATCGACTACGACCGTTTCCTGGTGTGTGCCGACTTCGACTCCTACTGGGACGCCCAGGCGCGGGTCGAGGCGCATTGGCATGACTCCAAGGCCTGGTGGCGTTCAGCGGTGCTGAACACGGCGCGGATGGGCTGGTTCTCCTCCGACCGCACGATCCGCGAATACGCCACCGAGATCTGGAAAGCCCTCGACTAACCACTGCTGATCCAAATGTGGGAGCGGGCTTGCCCGCGATAGCGCAGTGTCAGTTTGCAAATATGTCGACTGATACACCGCTATCGCGGGCAAGCCCGCTCCCACATTGGTTC
Organism: Pseudomonas sp. D2002; assembly: GCF_013385735.1. Taxonomy (NCBI): domain Bacteria; kingdom Pseudomonadati; phylum Pseudomonadota; class Gammaproteobacteria; order Pseudomonadales; family Pseudomonadaceae; genus Pseudomonas; species Pseudomonas sp. D2002. The sequence continues at coordinate 252,145 of NZ_JACAPL010000006.1, forward strand.
GGTGTCGATATACTGAGCAACGCTTACGCCCGCCTCGGGTTGCTTAGGGATATCGACCATGCAATGGATTTTCATGCTGATTGGCCTGGTGCTCGGCTGGACACTCGATGAGTCGTTCACCGACGCCGGCTTCGGTGCGCTGCTGGGGTTGGGCATTGGCCAGGCGATTCGCCTGTCGATGCTGTCGACTCAAGCGAACCAGCAAGCGCGTCAGTTGGAAACCACACAGAAAGCGCTGATCGCGCTGGGCGAACGCCTGCGGCAGCTGGAAGTGCCTGCGCCGACAAGCAGTGTCATTGTCCAATCCCCCATTCCTGAACCCGCCCCCGCCGTTGCAAAGCCCGAACTTGTCTGGGAGCTTCCCGCCGAACTGGCGCCTGTTGCCATGGTTGCCGAAGCCAGCCAGCCGCTGCCGGACGACGTCTGGGTGGCTGCGCCGACACCACAACCTGAAGAGCCTGCGATTCCGCGCGGCCCCAACCTGATCGAGCGCGCCTTCAGCGGCGCCCGCAATTGGCTGTTCGGCGGTAACACCGTGCTGCGCGTCGGCGTGGTGCTGTTGTTCCTCGGCCTGGCCTTCCTGCTGCGCTATGCCACCGAAGGCGTGGTAGTGCCGATCGAGCTGCGTTACGCCGGGGTTGCCGCTGCTGCCATCGGCCTCTTGGGTCTGGGCTGGTGGTTGCGGCTGCGTAACAGCAATTACGGCCTGATGCTGCAAGGCACCGGCATTGCCGTGTTGTACCTGACGGTGTTTGCCGCGATGCGCTTGCACCCGTTGATCGACCCGAGCGCCGCCCTTGGCCTGTTGGTGGCAGTCACGGTGTTTTCGGCGATCCTGGCGATCACCCAGGACGCCCTCGGCCTCGCCTGTGCGGCGGCGCTGGGTGGGTTTGCCGCGCCGATCCTCACCTCTACCGGCGCCGGCAACCACGTGGCGTTGTTCAGTTACTTCGCATTGCTCAACGCCGGCATTCTCGCCATCGCCTGGTTCAAGGCCTGGCGCTTGCTCAACCTGATCGGGTTTGTCGGCACTTTCGGCATCGGTTTCGCCTGGGGCATGCGCTCCTACACACCGGAACTGCTGTGGAGCACCGAGCCGTTCCTGATTCTGTTTTTCCTGATGTACCTGGCCATCGGCCTGTTGTTTACTCGACGGAAGTTGCAAGAGATGGGCGATGCGCCCGAGGGCCGTGATGCATTGCTACGCTGGTCGGCGGCCAAGGGTGATTACGTCGACGGCAGCATGTTGTTCGGCCCGCCGCTGGTGGGCTTTGGCTTGCAGTTCGCCCTGGTGCAGCACCTGGAATTTGCCGCTGCCTTCAGTGCGCTCGGCTTAGGGCTTATCTACATGGGCCTGGCCCGAGTGCTCAACGGCGGGCGCGCCTTGCTGCTGGCGGAAACCTGCCTGGCGCTGGGCGTGATCTTTGCCAGCCTGGCGATTCCCCTGGGCCTCGACGCGCGCTGGACGGCTGCCGCGTGGGCGGTGGAGGGCGCCGGGATCTTCTGGCTCGGCTTGCGTCAGCAGCGGCCTTTGGCGCGCGCGTTTGGTTTGTTGTTGCAGTTGGGCTCGGCGCTGGCGTTCCTCAGCGAGCTGCGCATCGGCGAACACAGCCTGCTCGACGGTGCGCCATTGGGCGCGCTGTTGCTGGGTGCGGCGTTGCTGTTCAGCTTCGATCAGTTGCGCAGGGCCACGGCAGAACAGTCGGCGGCCTGGGAGCGTAAAGGCATGCCCGTGCTGGCCAGCCTGGGCCTGACCTTTTTGTACCTGCTCGCACCGCTGCTGCTACAGACACAAGGCACCGCCATCAGTTGGGCAATCGCCGGTCTGGCTACCCTGTTTGTCGGCCTGCGCATCGGCTCGCGCACCTTCCTGTTCACCGCCTTTGCCGTGCAGTTGCTGGGCGGTGCGCTGTTCCTGCTGCGCTTGCGGGGCGGTGATGGGGCGGCAGTCTTCAGTGCCGGGTGGACCGGCTTGTTGACCGCTTCGCTGATTGGCCTGGCGCTGGTCGGCGGCATGCTCATGGCGGCACGTGACGACATGGTGCGCAGCGACGTACGTCTACTGCGCGCGCTGTCGGTGGTGCTGCTCGCAGGTTTGGTATTGATCAATCTTGCGGTGCTGTTCGTGTTGCCATGGGAGAGCGCCAGCGGGGTGTGGGCGGCCAGCGGTTTGTTAATCATCTGGTTGAGCCTGTACCTGCAACAGCGCGTCAGCTTTGTGTTTGGGTTGCTGCTGCAATTGGTCGGTGGCGCCTCGTTCCTGCTCGCGATGCCGGAGTTGCTCGGGCCGTTGACCCGCGAGGGCTTGCGCCCGCTGGCGCACAGCGGTTTCTGGACGCCGATGGTGCTGGGCCTGGCCGCATTGGTCGGCGCCTGGCGCTTGCAGCGTGAACCGCATGCGCCGGTGTTCAGCGTGTTGAAACTGCAACGCCTGTCCGACCTGCTGCTGGTGTGGGGCGCGGCGTGGTGGGCACTGGCGTTGATCGGCGAAGTGCTGCGGTTTACGTCGCAAGAGCTGCAGGGGCCATTGTTGCTCGGCATCGCGGCAGTGAGCGTGGCGATCTGGGCGCTGCTGGCCGACCGGTTGCGCTGGGCGTCGCTGGGTATGCTGTGCACCTTGCTGATGCCGGCGGCGGGCGTGGTATTGCTGGCGTCTGCCAATGATTACTACCACCCGGCGGCACACTTCGGCTGGCTGGCGTGGTTGGCGGTGTTTGTGGTGCATTTCATCTCGCTGCGCCGTTTGGCTGCGGTGGTGCCGAGCAAGGTGTTGAGCATCGCTCATGTGCTGGGTTGCTGGATGTTGATCGGCGTACTGGCGCTGGAGCTGCGTTACGGCCTGTTATTGCTGTCCAGCGAGTACAACGCCTGGCGCTGGCTGGGTTGGGCGATTCTGCCAAGCCTGTACCTGGTATTGGCGGCGGCACCGCGCAGTTGGCCGTGGCCGGTGTCGGCGTATCCGCGTGAATACCGTGTACTCGCCGCACTGCCGCTGGCGGTGCTGATGCTCGGCTGGTTCTGGTTGGCGAATATCTTCAGTGACGGCACGGCGAAGCCACTGCCTTATGTTCCGCTAATCAACCCGCTGGAGCTGGGCTTGCTGTTCGCGTTGCTGGGTATTTACCTGTGGTCGCGCAGCGTGGCGCCACAGCGCGGGCCGCGTGCTGAACTGATTGCCCAAGGTGTCGCGGGTGTTTCGCTGTTTGCCTTCTTTACAGCCTTGGTGATGCGCACCGCCCACCACTGGGCGGGCGTGCCGTTCCAACTGGATGCCTTGCTGGCGTCGATGTTGGTGCAGGCCGGTCTGTCGATTGTCTGGACCCTGATCGCCCTCGGGCTGATGATCGGCGGCCACCTGCGCCATCGTCGTGAAGTGTGGTTGATCGGCGCGGCGTTGATTGCGGTGGTGGTCGCCAAGCTGTTCTTTGTCGAGTTGAGTAACCGTGGCGGGCTGGCGCGGATCGTGTCGTTTATCGGCGTGGGCGGGCTGTTGCTGGTGGTGGGTTACTTTGCGCCGCTGCCGCCCAAGCGCGCCGAACCGGTGTTGGAAACTGAAGGAGCAACCTCTTGATCGGTAAGTTGAGCGTGATCGCGGTGGGTATGTGCACGACCTTGTCGGTGTGGGCGCAGGAAACGCCTGCCGATTTCACCACCCAAGTGCCGTTGACGGTGAGTGGCAGCGGCCCCTGGTATCGCCTGGAGCTGCCGCTGTCTGTGCAATTGAGCGCGCGCCAGGCCGATCTCAGCGATGTGCGCGTGTTCAACGCCGCCGGTGAGCCCCAGGCCTATGCGTTGTCGCGCCAATCCGCGCAGCGCACCGAAAGCCGCAATGTGGCTGACGTGAAGTGGTTTCCGCTGTACGCCGCCGATACGCGTGAAAGTGTGCCGGACGTGGTGATGAAATCCACCGCCGAGGGCACCCTGCTGGAAGTGCGTCCGTCCAAGGCCGGCAAGCAAGTGCTGCGCGGCTGGGTGCTGGACGCCAGCGCGATCAAGGCGCCGCTGCAGCAACTGAGCCTGGACTGGAGCCGCGAGCAGGACGGCTTTCAGCGTTTCAGCATCGAGGCCAGTGATGACTTGCAGCACTGGCAATCCTGGGGCGATGGCCAGGTGGCGCGCCTTTCATTTGCCGACGAGCGTGTCGAGCAGCATGACGTGAGTTTGCCGGGGCAACCGGCGCGTTACCTGCGCCTGCTGTGGCAAGGCCAGGTCGCGCCGACGTTGACCTCGGCCAAGCTGGTGAGTGCGACCAGCAGCAGCTTGCCGACGCCGTTGGTGTGGTCGCAGCCGTTGTCGGGTACGCGCCTCAAGGCCGGGGAGTACAGCTGGCAGTTGCCGACGGGGCTGGCCGTCGAGCGTTTACGCATCGAGCTGAAGCAGCCCAACACGCTGGCGCCGGTCACCCTGGCGGGGCGCCGTGAAGCCAATCAAGCCTGGCAGCCGCTGAGCAATGGCGTGTTATACCGCCTGACTCAGAACGGCCAGGACGTGGTGCAGGACGAGTTGCACCTGCCGGGTGTGGCCGTTGGCGAACTCAAACTGCAAGTGGACGAGCGCGGTGGCGGCCTCGGCGTCGAGGCACCGGCCCTGCGCTTTGCCGTGCGTACCACGCAGTTGGTGTTTCTGGCACGAGGCGAGCCGCCGTTTACCCTGGCGCTGGGCAATGGCTCGGTCAAGGCGGCGAACCTGCCGTTGGCGACCCTGATCCCCGACTACAGCGCCGAGCGCCTCAAGACGTTGGGCCAGGCCAGGGTCTCGGGTGACGCGGTGGTTAAAAGCGCTAGCGTTGCCGCACCGCCCGAAGCCGGCACCGACTGGAAGAAACTCGGCCTGTGGGCCGTGCTCCTGTTGGGTGTGGCGGCGCTGGGGGCGATGGCCTACAGTTTGTTGCGCCAACCCGCCGCCAAACCGTGAACTCTATTGGCGTTAAATCCTCTGATTAGAGGAAATAACCCTCGACTCGCGTTAAACTGCGCGGGTTTATAAGCCCCCCATTCTCCGGAGCCTTACATGTCCCGCGTTACCCTGAGTCGCTATTTGATCGAGCAGACCCGCAGCAACAACACGCCTGCCGATCTGCGCTTCCTTATCGAAGTGGTGGCGCGTGCTTGCAAGGAAATCAGCCACGCCGTGTCCAAAGGCGCACTGGGTGGTGTCCTGGGCAGCATGGGCACTGAAAACGTCCAAGGCGAAGTGCAGAAGAAGCTCGACGTACTCTCCAACGAGATCCTGCTTGAAGCCAACGAATGGGGCGGTCACCTGGCCGGCATGGCGTCCGAAGAAATGGACAATGCCTACCAAATCCCGGGCAAATACCCGAAAGGCGCCTACCTGCTGGTGTTCGACCCACTGGACGGCTCGTCCAACATCGACATCAACGCACCAGTCGGCACCATCTTCTCGGTACTGCGCTGCCCGAATGAATACCTGAGCCAGAACGAAGCCTTGAACGAAAAGGCCTTCCTGCAGCCAGGCACCGAGCAGGTCGCTGCCGGTTACGCGATCTACGGCCCGCAGACCATGCTGGTGCTGACCTTGGGCGACGGCGTCAAAGGCTTCACCCTGGACCGCGAGATGGGCAGCTTCGTACTGACCCACGAAGACATTTCGATTCCGGCTTCCACCCAGGAATTCGCGATCAACATGTCCAACCAGCGCCACTGGGAAGAACCGGTTAAGCGCTACGTCAACGAGTTGATGGAAGGCGAAGAAGGCCCGTTGAAGAAAAACTTCAACATGCGCTGGGTCGCCGCGATGGTTGCCGACGTGCACCGTATCCTGACCCGTGGTGGCTTGTTCATGTACCCACGTGACAGCCGCGAGCCGTCGAAGCCGGGCAAGCTGCGTTTGATGTACGAAGCCAACCCGATGTCGTTCCTGGTTGAGCAAGCGGGCGGCGCGTCCACCGACGGCCACCAGCGCATCCTCGACATCCAGCCTGAAGGCCTGCACCAGCGCGTGGCGGTGTTCCTGGGTTCGAAGGAAGAAGTTGAACGCGTGACCGGTTACCACAAGAAGTAACCTGTGGCGAGGGAGCTTGCTCCCGTTGGGCTGCGAAGCGGCCCTGACAATCTTGCGGGCGCTACGCACCCGAGCGGGAGCAAGCTCCCTCGCCACAACGGCGTGATGTTTTTGAACCACAAGAAGCCCCGAAACGTTTCAGCGTTTTCGGGGCTTTTTTGTTTTCGCCCGTCGGGAACCAGACACCTCTTTTCCCTTCTAAGCTTCTGGCAGATACCCAAGCTGCTTCGTCCCTCCAGGAGTTTTTCCATGTCGTTACGCCGTCTCGCTTTGCTGGCTTTTTGCGTGCTATTGGCCGCTTGCAGCAAGGTCAACCAAGAAAATTACGCGAAGTTGTCGGCTGGCATGGCCAAGGCTGAAGTAGAGTCGTTGCTGGGTAAGCCGACCGATTGTTCCGGCGCACTGGGTATGTCCAGTTGCACCTGGGGCGATAAAAACAGCTTTATCAGCGTTCAATATGCCGGTGACAAAGTTCTGATGTTTTCCGGGCAAGGCCTGAAGTAAACCGGGGCGCGAGCCTGCGGGAGAAGAAGAATGATGCGTTTTGTTTTGTGCCTTTGTGCCAGCCTGTTTTTGGCGGGCTGCGCCAGCCATTCTGGCGATGATCTGCAACCCAAGACAGCGAGCAACGTCAACCTCAAGCGTTACCAGGGCACCTGGTATGAGTTGGCCCGATTGCCGATGTACTTCCAGCGCAACTGCGCGCAGTCCGAAGCCCGCTACACCTTGCTGCCTGATGGCGACATGTCGGTGTTCAACCGCTGCCTGACACCTGAGTGGAAGTGGGAAGAAGCCAAGGGCACGGCCACGCCGCAAGTGCCCGGCAAGACCGACAAGCTCTGGGTGGAATTCAATAACTGGTTCACGGCGCTGCTGCCGGGCGTCGCCAAGGGCGATTACTGGGTGCTGTACGTGAGCGATGACTACAAGACCGCCATCGTCGGCAGCCCGAGCCGCCGCTACATGTGGATCTTGTCGCGCACGCCGACGGTGAATGCCGACACCCGCGAAGACCTGCTGAGCAGGGCGCGGCAGCAAGGGTATGACACCACGCGGCTGATCTGGCGTACGTCAGACAAGCAGATGGCTAAAACCTCGCAGTAAACCTGGGCTACCGCTGAACAAAATGTGGGAGCGGGCTTGCTCGCGAATACGGAGTGTCAGTCGACAGATGTAATGACTGATACACCGCATTCGCGAGCAAGCCCGCTCCCACATTGGTTTGCAATGTTTGTTAGCCGAGCAAGTCCATCAGGACTTGCGTGAATGCCCGGCTGCTTTCCTCCTCACCGGCATGCCGTCCATCGCGCACTACCCACTTGCCGTTCACCAGCACATCGCGCACTTGCCGATCACCACCGGCGAACAGCCAGCGATTAAGAATGCCGTCCTCGGTCGCCGTCGCCAGGTACGGATCATTACCGTCCAGCACGATCCAATCCGCACGTTTACCCACTTCCAATCGACCGATCGGCTGGCCCAACGCCTGGGCGCCGCCGTCCAACGCCGCATCAAACAACGTACGCCCTACCATCGGCTGATCACTGCGATACAGGCGGTTGCGCCGTTGATCACGCAGGCGCTGGCCGTATTCCAGCCAGCGTAATTCTTCCACCACGCTGAGCGACACATGGCTGTCGGAGCCAATGCCCATGCGCCCGCCTTGGGCGAGAAAATCCACCGCCGGGAAAATCCCGTCGCCCAGGTTGGCTTCGGTGGTCAGGCACAGCCCGGCAATCGCGCGGCTCTTGGCCATGCGCGCCACTTCTTCAGCATCCGCGTGAGTGGCGTGGACCAGGCACCAGCGCTCATCGACGTCGACATTGTCATACAGCCACTGCAGCGGACGTTTGCCACTCCAGGCCAGGCAGTCGTCGACCTCTTTTTGCTGCTCGGCGATGTGGATATGCACCGGGCAGGCCTTGTCACTGGCGGCCAATACCTCATTGATTTGTTGCGGCGTGACGGCGCGCAACGAGTGGAAGCACAGGCCCAACTGCTGCGCCGGTTGCGCGGCGAGGATCGGCTGCAAACGCGCTTGCAGGTCCAGGTAATTTTCGGTGCTGTTGATAAACCGTCGCTGGCCTTCATTCGGCGCCTGGCCGCCAAACCCGGAGTGCGTATAGAGCACCGGCACCAGCGTCAGGCCAATCCCGCTGCTGGCGGCCGCCTGGCTGATCTGCCGCGACAGCTCTGTGCGGTCGGCATACGGCTGGCCGCTGACGTCATGGTGCACGTAGTGGAACTCGGCCACCGAGGTGTAACCGGCTTTGAGCATCTCGATATACAGCTGGCGTGCAATGACCTGCAGTTGGTCCGGGTTGATCTTGCCGACCATGCGGTACATCAAATCGCGCCAGGTCCAGAAGCTGTCATTCGGGTTGCCCGCCACTTCGGCCAAACCCGCCATGGCACGCTGGAACGCGTGTGAATGCAGGTTCGGCATGCCCGCCAGCACCGGGCCCCTGAGCCGTTCGGCGCCGTCTGCACTGGCATTGGGCTCAACGTGGGTCAGCGCTCCATCGGCGCTGACTTCAAAGCGTACATCGTTGGCCCATCCATTAGGCAGCAGCGCGCGTTCGGCAAAGAAAGCGGACATGATCAAGGCACCCCGGTCGTGTGTTTATTTGTATATACATATACAGACGTTTGCCTGCTCGGTAAACTCCGGCAATCTATGCATCTTTTCCCCCTGCAAGGATTCCCTGTGCCGACTCCGCCTGCCAAGTCTTCGCTGGCTGCCCACATGGACGAAAGTCCGGCGCCCTTGTATGCCCGCGTCAAACAGATGATCAGCCAGCAGATCCTCAACGGCAACTGGCCGCCGCATTACCGCGTGCCGTCCGAGAGCGAGCTGGTCAGCCAGCTGGGCTTCAGCCGCATGACCATCAACCGCGCCCTGCGCGAACTCACCGCCGAAGGTTTGCTGGTACGTATGCAGGGCGTCGGCACGTTCGTCGCCGAGCCCAAGAGCCAGTCGGCGCTGTTTGAAGTGCACAACATTGCCGATGAGATCGCCTCTCGCGGTCATCGGCATACCTGCCAGGTCATCCACTTGTGCGAAGAGGCCGCAGGCTCCGAGCGCGCCGTCGCCCTGGAAATGCGCGAAGGCGGGCGGGTGTTCCACTCGCTGATCGTGCACTTCGAAAACGACATCCCGGTGCAAATCGAAGACCGCTTCGTCAACGCCCTGGTGGCGCCGGACTACTTGCAGCAGGATTTCACCCAGCAAACGCCCTACGCCTATCTGAACCAGGTCGCGCCGCTGACCGAAGGCGAGCACGTGGTCGAAGCGATCCTCGCCGACGCGCAAGAGTGCAAGCTGCTGCAGATCGAGCCAAGCGAGCCGTGCCTGTTGATTCGCCGCCGCACCTGGTCGGGCCGCCAGCCGGTCACCGCCGCGCGTTTGATCCACCCCGGTTCCCGTCATAGCCTGGAAGGACGTTTCAGTAAATGAGTAGCGTGAAAGTCTGGCGCGCCGCCGATTACATCCGCATGCCGTGGAAAAACGGCGGCGGCAGCACCGAAGAAATCACCCGTGATGCAGGCCAAGGCCTGGATGGCTTCGGTTGGCGCTTGTCGATTGCCGATATCGCCGAGTCAGGCGGGTTTTCCACCTTCGCCGGTTACCAGCGCGTGATCACCGTGATCAAAGGCGCGGGCATGGTGTTGACCGTCGACGGCGAGGAGCAGCGTGGTTTGTTGCCGCTGCAGCCGTTTGCGTTCAGCGGTGAAAGTGAGGTTTCGTGCCGCTTGATCACGGGGCCGATTCGCGATTTCAACCTGATTTATTCGCCCGCCCGTTACCACGCACGTTTTCAGTGGATTGACGGCGTGCAGCATTTCTTCACCACGGCGCAGACGGTGCTGGTGTTCAGCGTGGCGGATGAAGTGAAGGTGCTGGACCAGAAGTTGGGCCATCACGACTGCCTGCAAGTGGACGGTAACACTGGCCTGCTGGATATCTCGGTCAGCGGCCGCAGCTGCATTATCGAACTGACCGCGCGCGGTTAAAAACTGTGGGAGCGGGCTTGCTCGCGAATGCGGTGTGACAGTCAACAGATGCGTCGACTGACCCACCGCATTCGCGAGCAAGCCCGCTCCCACATTTGTTTCTGTGTTGTTGAAGAAACCTGTTTCCAGGCCCGCACCAATTTGTTACCGAATGCCCCAGCGTGGCGCAACGCCGCGTTGTTATGAACAATCGTCCTCTGCGAAAAACACCTCCTAAAGAAATTTCACCAAGCCTCCAAGCCTTAATTCTCAAGGCCTGCACACGCCTTCGAAAAAAATCTGCACAGCCTCCCCAGAAAGTTGGCCGCTTGATTGCATATGCTTGTATGTACAAGTAAAGATGTGTGCGTAAGACTCTCCTTCGCACCATCAATGTTCGCGCATCGATCGCCGAGGAGTCTTAGCAGTGACCAAGCCTACAAAATACCGTGACGTCGAAATCCGTGCCGCTCGCGGTAACACGCTCACCGCCAAAAGCTGGCTGACTGAAGCGCCGCTGCGCATGCTGATGAACAACCTCGACCCGCAAGTGGCCGAGAACCCGAAAGAATTGGTGGTGTACGGCGGTATCGGCCGTGCGGCGCGTAACTGGGAGTGCTACGACCAGATCGTCGAGAGCCTCACCAACCTGAATGACGACGAGACCCTGCTGGTGCAATCCGGCAAGCCGGTCGGCGTGTTCAAGACCCACAGCAATGCCCCGCGCGTGCTGATCGCCAACTCCAACCTGGTGCCGCACTGGGCCAGCTGGGAACACTTCAACGAACTGGATGCCAAGGGCCTGGCCATGTACGGCCAGATGACCGCCGGCAGCTGGATCTACATCGGCAGCCAAGGCATCGTCCAAGGCACCTACGAAACCTTCGTCGAAGCCGGGCGCCAGCATTACAACAGCGACCTCACCGGCCGTTGGGTACTCACCGCCGGCCTCGGCGGCATGGGCGGTGCGCAGCCGTTGGCCGCAACCCTGGCCGGCGCCTGCTCGCTGAACATCGAATGCCAGCAGGTCAGCATCGACTTCCGCTTGAGCAGCCGCTACGTCGACGAGCAAGCCACCGACCTCGACGACGCCCTGGCGCGCATCGCCAAGTACACCAAGGAAGGCAAGGCCATCTCCATCGCCCTGCTGGGTAACGCGGCGGAAATCCTGCCGGAACTGGTCAAGCGCGGCGTGCGCCCGGACATGGTCACCGACCAGACCAGCGCCCACGACCCGCTCAACGGCTACCTGCCGGCCGGCTGGACCTGGGACGAATACCGCGCGCGCGCCAAGACCGAGCCGGCGGCTGTGATCAAGGCCGCCAAACAGTCGATGGCCGTGCACGTCAAAGCCATGCTCGAGTTCCAGAAGCAAGGCATTCCGACCTTCGACTACGGCAACAACATCCGCCAGATGGCGCAAGAAGAAGGCGTGGAAGACGCCTTCGCCTTCCCGGGCTTCGTACCGGCCTACATTCGCCCGCTGTTCTGCCGTGGCATCGGCCCGTTCCGTTGGGCTGCCCTGTCCGGCGACCCGCAGGACATCTACAAAACCGACGCCAAAGTCAAAGAGCTGATCCCCGACGACGCCCACCTGCACAACTGGCTGGACATGGCCCGCGAGCGCATCAGCTTCCAGGGCCTGCCGGCACGTATCTGCTGGGTTGGCCTGGGCCAGCGCGCCAAACTCGGCCTGGCGTTCAACGAAATGGTGCGCAGCGGCGAGCTGTCTGCACCGGTGGTGATCGGCCGTGACCACCTCGACTCCGGCTCGGTCGCAAGCCCGAACCGCGAAACCGAAGCCATGCAGGACGGTTCCGACGCCGTGTCCGACTGGCCACTGCTCAACGCCTTGCTCAACACCGCCAGCGGCGCGACCTGGGTGTCGCTGCACCACGGCGGCGGCGTAGGCATGGGCTTCTCGCAGCACTCCGGCATGGTGATCGTCTGCGACGGCACCGACGAAGCGGCTGAGCGCATTGCTCGCGTACTGCACAACGACCCGGCCACCGGCGTGATGCGTCATGCCGATGCGGGTTACCAGATCGCCATCGACTGCGCCAAAGAACAGGGCCTCAACCTCCCGATGATCAAGTAACTCAATGTGGGAGCCAGCTCCCACAATTGGCCTGCTGTGCACACAAGACATGTTTCACCTGCACTACCGAAAAACAATCCATCAGAGGTTGAACACACATGGCTGCAAATGACCCACGTGCAAGCACCACCCCGTTGATCGAAAAGCGTTCGATCGACTACATCCCGGAAGCGGAAAGACACGGTCGTCTATTGAGCCAGTTCACCCTGTGGATGGGTGCCAACCTGCAAATCACCGCGATTGTCACCGGGGCCTTGGCCGTGGTGCTGGGCGGTGATGTGTTCTGGTCGTTGATCGGCCTGTTGATCGGCCAACTCATCGGCGGCGGCGTCATGGCGTTGCATGCGGCGCAAGGGCCAAAGCTTGGCCTGCCACAGATGATCTCCAGCCGGGTGCAGTTCGGCGTTTACGGTGCAGCCATCCCGATTGTGCTGGTCTGTTTGATGTACCTCGGTTTCACCGCAACCGGGACCGTGCTGTCGGGGCAGGCGCTGGGCCAGTTGTTCGGGGTCAGCGACAGCGTCGGTATCCTGATTTTTGCCAGTGTCATCGTATTGGTCACCGTACTGGGTTACCGGGTGATCCACTTTATTGGGCGTGTCGCCAGCGTCATTGGCGTGATTGCCTTTGTCTATCTGTTCAGTCGTTTGATGAGCCAGACCGACGTTGGCGCGCTTTTGCAGATCCGCCACTTCAGCTGGAGCAGTTTCCTGCTGGCGGTGTCGCTCGCGGCCTCTTGGCAGATCGCCTTCGGCCCTTACGTAGCGGACTATTCACGTTACTTGCCAAGCAAGACATCTTCGCTGAAAACCTTTCTCGCCGCCGGCGCCGGTTCGGTCATTGGCGCTCAGGTGGCGATGGTCCTTGGCGTGTTTGCCGCGGCCATGTCCAACGGGCAATTTGCCGGTCACGAAGTCGCCTACATTGTTGGGTTGAGCGGTACGGGCGCCACCGCTGCGCTGCTGTACTTCAGCATCGCGTTCGGCAAGGTCACCATCTCTACCCTGAACTCCTACGGCAGCTTCATGTGCATTGCGACCATCATCAGCGGCTTCCGCGGCCGCCTTGAGGTCACCCGCCTGCAGCGTCTGGTGTTCGTGCTGGTGATTGTCGGCACTGCAACCCTGATCGCGTTGCTCGGCCAGCACTCGTTCCTCGGTGCGTTCAAGTCTTTCATCCTGTTTCTGCTGGCGTTCTTTACGCCGTGGAGTGCAATCAACCTGGTGGATTACTACTGCATCACCCGCGAGCGCTATGACGTTCCGGCTTTGGCCGACCCGAATGGCCGCTACGGTCGCTGGAACCTGCTGGGTATCAGCGTCTATGTGTTCGGTGTGCTGGTGCAGTTGCCGTTCATCTCCACCAAGTTCTACACCGGCCCCTTGGTTGCTGCGCTGGGTGATGTGGATATCTCCTGGATCATCGGCTTGGTACTGCCAGCGGCCTTGTATTACGTATGTGCGAAAAAATGGCACGGCACGGTGCCCGATCAACTGATCCTGCCAATAGAGCAGGGCGCTGCACCAACGACAAACGGGCTGGCTGCACAAGCCTGATGGGACGTGGACAGGGCAGGACGCCTACTGACTGCCGTAATCCATTTCAAGATTGGGAGCGTCACAACAATGAAGATGAATAAGACCCTGCTGGCTACTGTGTTCTGCGCAAGCGTGTTGGCGAGTGCCGGCGCCCAGGCGGCCGGTTGGTGCGAATCCGGTAAGCCGGTGAAATTCGCCGGCCTGAATTGGGAAAGCGGCATGTTGCTCACCGACATCCTGCAAACCGTTCTGGAAAAAGGCTACGACTGCAAAACCGACAGCTTGCCGGGCAACTCCATCACCATGGAAAACGCCCTGAGCAGCAACGACATCCAAGTGTTCGCCGAAGAGTGGGTTGGCCGCAGCGAAGTCTGGAACAAGGCCGAGAAGGCCGGCAAAGTCGTCGGCGTCGGCGCCCCGGTAGTCGGCGCGGTCGAAGGCTGGTACGTGCCGCGTTACGTGATTGAAGGCGACGCCAAGCGCAAGCTGGAACCCAAGGCGCCAGGCCTGAAAAACATCGCTGACCTGGCCAAATACGCCTCGGTGTTCAAGGACCAGGAAGAACCGTCCAAAGGCCGTTTCTACAACTGCCCGGCCGGCTGGACCTGCGAGCTGGACAACAGCGAGATGCTCAAAAGCTACGGCCTGGAAAGCACTTACACCAACTTCCGCCCAGGCACCGGCCCGGCGCTGGATGCGGCGGTGCTGTCGAGCTACAAGCGTGGTGAGCCGATCCTGTTCTACTACTGGTCGCCAACGCCGCTGATGGGCCAGGTCGACCTGGTCAAGCTGGAAGAAAAACCCGGTGTGGATAAAAGCGTGAGCATCAAGGTCGGCTTGTCCAAGACCTTCCACGAGCAAGCGCCGGAGCTGGTGGCCGTGCTGGAAAAGGTCAACCTGCCCATCGATCTGCTGAACCAGAACCTCGGTCGCATGGCCAAAGAGCGAATTGAGTCGCCAAAACTGGCGAAAATTTTCCTCAAGGAACATCCTGAAGTCTGGCACGCATGGGTGAGCGACGACGCAGCCAAGAAAATCGACGCGGCCTTGTAGGTCAAGCGTGTCCGACTACCCTGAGGGGCTAGTCGGACACCGGCCACAACCCACTGGATCGAGAGCACGATATGTTTCCTGAGAGTTTTACGTTTTCCATCGCCGACTGGGTCAACGGTTGGGTGGACTCACTGGTCACCAACTACGGTGATGTGTTCCGGCACATCTCCGACACCCTGCTATGGGCCATCGTCAACCTGGAAGGGTTGCTGCGCGCGGCGCCCTGGTGGCTGATGCTGGCCATCGTCGGTGGCATCGCCTGGCACGCCACCCGCAAGGTGGTGACCACGGCCGTCATCGTCGGTTTGCTGTTCCTGGTGGGCGCGGTTGGCCTGTGGGACAAGCTGATGCAGACCCTGGCACTGATGATGGTCGCCACGGTGATCTCGGTGCTGATCGGCATTCCGCTGGGCATTCTGTCGGCACGCAGCAATCGTCTGCGTTCGGTGCTAATGCCGCTGCTCGACATCATGCAAACCATGCCGAGCTTCGTGTACCTGATTCCGGTGCTGATGCTGTTTGGCCTTGGCAAGGTGCCGGCGATTTTCGCCACGGTGATCTACGCCGCGCCGCCGCTGATTCGCCTGACCGACCTGGGCATTCGCCAAGTCGACGGCGAAGTCATGGAAGCCATTAACGCCTTTGGCGCCAACCGCTGGCAGCAACTGTTCGGCGTGCAACTGCCGCTGGCCCTGCCAAGCATCATGGCCGGGATCAACCAGACCACCATGATGGCGTTGTCGATGGTGGTCATCGCCTCGATGATCGGCGCCCGTGGCTTGGGTGAAGACGTGCTCGTCGGCATCCAGACGCTTAACGTTGGCCGCGGCCTCGAAGCCGGGCTGGCGATTGTGATTCTTGCAGTGGTCATCGACCGCATTACCCAGGCCTATGGTCGTCCACGGCATGAGGCGAGCAAATGACTACTGTCAGCAAAATTGAAGTTAAAAACGTCTTCAAGATCTTCGGCAACCGCTCCAAGGAAGCCCTGGCGCTGGTAGGCCAGGGCAAGACCAAGGACCAGGTGCTGGCCGAGACCGGCTGCGTGGTCGGCGTCAACGACCTGTCGCTGAGCATCGGCACCGGCGAGATCTTCGTGATCATGGGCCTGTCGGGCTCCGGCAAGTCCACGCTGGTGCGCCACTTCAACCGCCTGATCGACCCGACCAGCGGCGCGATCCTGGTGGACGGCGAAGACATCCTGCAACTGGACATGGAAGCTCTGCGCCAATTCCGTCGGCACAAGATCAGCATGGTGTTCCAGAGCTTCGGCCTGCTGCCCCACAAGAGCGTGGTGGACAACGTCGCCTACGGCCTCAAGGTGCGTGGCGAAACCAAGCAGGTCTGCGCCGAACGCGCGTTGCACTGGATCGAAACCGTTGGCCTCAAGGGCTACGAAAACAAATACCCGCACCAGCTCTCCGGCGGCATGCGCCAACGTGTGGGCCTGGCCCGCGCCCTGGCGGCCGACACCGACATCATCCTGATGGACGAAGCCTTCAGCGCCCTCGACCCGCTGATCCGCGCCGAGATGCAGGACCAGTTGCTGGAGCTGCAAAAGACCCTGCACAAAACCATCGTGTTCATTACCCACGACCTCGACGAGGCCGTGCGTATCGGCAACCGCATTGCGATTCTCAAGGACGGCAAACTGATCCAGGTCGGCACCCCGCGCGAGATTCTGCATTCGCCGGCGGATGAGTATGTGGACCGCTTTGTTCAGCGCCGCGCGGCGGTGGTGTAGCTGATCGTTCCCACGCTCTGCGTGGGAATGCATCCCGTGACGCTCCGCGTCACTTTCTGACAGCGGGACGCGGAGCGTCCCAGGCGGCGTTCACACGCAGAGCGTGGGAACGATCAACTTAAGAGGCTAGAGATGTCCCAGGCAGCAAAAATCATCATCGCCGACGCCCCCCTGCGCTGGCAGGACGTGGTCGCCGTTGCCCGTCACGGCGCAGTGCTCGAACTCTCGGGTCACGCCTGGGCGCGCATCGACAATGCCCAGGCCATCGTCCAGCGCATTGTCACCAGCGGTGAGCGCGCCTATGGCGTGAACACCGGCCTGGGCGCGTTGTGCAATGTGTCGCTCAAGGGCGAGCAGCTCAGCCAGCTGTCGCGCAATACCCTGCTGAGCCACGCCTGTGGCGTCGGCCCGGTGCTGAGCGACGAGCAGACCCGCGCGATCATCTGCGCGGCAATCATCAACTACAGCCACGGCAAATCCGGCCTGCACCCGCAGGTGGTGCATTCGCTGCTGGCCCTGCTCAATCACGGCATCACGCCGCAAGTGCCGTCCCAGGGTTCGGTGGGTTACCTGACCCACATGGCCCATGTCGGCGTGGCCTTGCTGGGCGTCGGCACGGTGAGCTATCGCGGCCAGATCGTGAAGGCGCAAGAAGCCTTACACGCAGAAGGTTTGCAGCCGGTGGTACTCGGCGCCAAAGACGGCCTGTGCCTGGTCAACGGCACGCCGTGCATGACCGGCCTGAGCTGCCTGGCCCTGGCCGACGCGCATCACTTGCTGCAATGGGCCGATGTGATCGGCGCCATGAGTTTCGAAGCCCAGCGCGGCCAGATCGACGCGTTCGACGAAGCCATCATCGCCCTCAAGCCGCACCCCGGCATGCAGCAAGTGGGTATCAACCTGCGCGCGCTGCTCGACGGCAGTGAAGTGATCGCCAGCAGCAAAGGCATTCGCACCCAGGACGCCTTGAGCATCCGCTCGATCCCGCAAATCCACGGCGCCGCCCGCGACCAGGTTGAACACGCCACGCGCCAGATCGAGACCGAACTCAACAGCGCCACCGACAACCCGCTGGTGCTCGGCACGCCGGACAACTACCGCGTGGTGTCCCAGGCCAACCCGCATGGGCAGTCCGTGGCCTTGGCGGCGGACATGCTCGCCATCGCCATGGCGGAAATCGGCTCGGTGGCCGAGCGCCGCCTGGATCGCCTGATCAACCCGCATGTCAGTGGCTTGCCGGCGTTCCTGGTCAGCAACCCCGGCGTCAACTCCGGGATGATGATCGTGCAATACGTCGCCGCCTCGCTGTGCGGGCAAAACCGCCAGCTGGCGCAACCGGCGGTGCTCGACAACTTCGTCACCTCGGGCCTGCAGGAAGATCACCTGAGCATGGGCACCAACGCCGCGCTCAAGCTGCACCAGTTGTTGGCCAACGTCACCCAGATCCTCGCCATCGAGTACCTGCTGGCGGCCCAGGCCTTCGAGTTTCTCAAGGACCAGCGTTTCGGCGCAGGCACTGACAGCGCCTGGCGTTTGCTGCGCGAAAAAGTCCCGGCCTACGAGCAGGACCGCTGGCTGGCGCCGGATATCGCAAGCGCCGCTGCGTTGCTCAAAGACACCGCTTTGTTGCACCACGTATTACCTAATTTGCACTAAGAATAATTCACAAGGAGCATGAATGTGACTGCGCTAAATCTGATTCCAGGCCAACTGAGCCTTGCCCAACTGCGGGCCATCTACCAGCAGCCGGTAACCCTCAGTCTGGATGACAGCGCCACGGCGCAGATCGAAGCCAGTGTGGCCTGCGTGGAGCAGATTCTCGCCGAGAATCGCACCGCCTACGGCATCAACACCGGTTTCGGCCTGCTGGCCTCGACCCGCATCGCCAGTGAAGACCTGGAAAACCTCCAGCGTTCCCTGGTGTTGTCCCACGCCGCCGGTGTCGGTGAGCCGATCAGCGACGCGCTGGTGCGGCTGGTCATGGTGCTTAAGGTCAACAGCCTGAGCCGTGGCTTCTCCGGGATTCGCCGTCAGGTGATCGACGCGCTGATCGCGTTGATCAACGCCGAGGTGTACCCGCACATTCCGCTGAAAGGCTCGGTCGGTGCTTCCGGTGACCTGGCGCCCTTGGCGCACATGTCGCTGGTGCTGCTCGGCGAAGGCAAGGCGCGCTACAAGGGCGAATGGCTGGAGGCGACCGAAGCGCTGAAAGTCGCAGGCCTGGCGCCGCTGACGCTTGCCGCCAAAGAAGGCCTGGCGCTGCTCAACGGCACCCAGGTGTCCACGGCCTATGCACTGCGCGGCCTGTTCGAAGGCGAAGACCTGTTCGCCGCGGCACTCGCGTGCGGTGGCCTGACCGTGGAAGCCGTGCTCGGCTCGCGCTCGCCGTTCGACGCGCGTATTCACGCCGCACGTGGCCAACGTGGGCAGATCGATTCGGCTGCGGCCTACCGCGACCTGCTCGGCGAAAGCAGCCAGGTGTCGCAGTCGCACCAGAACTGCGACAAGGTGCAAGACCCGTACTCCCTGCGCTGCCAGCCGCAAGTCATGGGCGCCTGCCTGACCCAGTTCCGACAGGCTGCTGAAGTACTGGTGGTGGAAGCCAACGCCGTGTCGGATAACCCGCTGGTGTTTGCAGCCGAAGGCGACGTGATCTCCGGTGGTAACTTCCACGCCGAACCTGTGGCCATGGCCGCTGATAACATGGCCCTGGCCATCGCTGAAATCGGCTCGCTGAGTGAGCGCCGCATCTCGTTGATGATGGACAAGCACATGTCGCAACTGCCGCCGTTCCTGGTCGGCAATGGCGGGGTCAACTCCGGCTTCATGATTGCCCAGGTGACTGCCGCTGCACTCGCCAGCGAGAACAAGGCCCTGTCTCATCCGCACAGCGTCGACAGTTTGCCGACCTCCGCCAACCAGGAAGACCACGTGTCGATGGCACCGGCTGCAGGCAAGCGCCTGTGGGAAATGGCGGAGAACACCCGTGGCATTCTGGCAGTGGAATGGTTGGCTGCGTGCCAGGGCCTTGACCTGCGCGACGGTTTGAAAACCTCGCCGAAGCTGGAAAAAGCCCGTGGCATCCTGCGCGCCAAAGTCGGCTTCTACGACAAGGACCGCTTCTTCGCCCCGGACATCAATGCCGCCAGCGAACTGCTCGCCAGCCGCTGCCTGAATGAGCTGGTGCCGGCCAAACTCCTGCCGAGCTTGTAACCGATCGTTCCCACGCTCTGCGTGGGAATGCTGCCCTGGACGCTGCGCGTCCGCTTTCAGAGTCGTGACGCGGAGCGTCACAGGATGTGTTCCCACGCGGAGCGTGGGAACGATCTTCTCCTCATAAGAATAATAGGGACGAGAAATGCACCAGCAAGAAAAGGGTTTGAAACGCGGGCTCAGCGCCCGACATATTCGCTTCATGGCACTCGGTTCCGCGATCGGCACCGGGTTGTTCTACGGCTCTGCCTCGGCGATCCAGATGGCCGGCCCCGCCGTGCTGCTCGCCTACCTGATCGGCGGCGCCGCCGTATTCATGGTGATGCGCGCCCTCGGCGAAATGGCCGTGCACAACCCGGTGTCCGGCTCCTTCGGTCAGTACGCCAGCACCTACCTGGGCCCAATGGCCGGGTTTGTCCTCGGCTGGACCTACGCCTTTGAAATGATCATCGTCTGCCTCGCCGACGTCACTGCATTCGGTATCTACATGGGCTTCTGGTTTCCCGAAGTGGCGCGTTGGGTATGGGTGCTCGGCATCGTGTTTTTGATCGGCGGCCTGAACCTGTGCAACGTCAAAGTGTTTGGCGAGATGGAGTTCTGGCTGTCGCTGCTCAAGGTCGGCGCCATTGTGGCGATGATCCTCGGCGGCTTCGGCATCATGCTGTTCGGCATCCATTCGGCCGGTGAAACCCAGGCCAGCGGCCTCAGCAACCTGTGGGCCCACGGCGGCTTCATGCCCAATGGCATTGGCGGCCTGATCGCCTCGTTTGCGGTGGTGATGTTTGCCTTCGGCGGCATCGAAATCATCGGCATCACCGCCGGTGAGGCCAAAGACCCGCAACGTGTGATCCCCAAGGCCATCAACGCGGTGCCGCTGCGCATCCTGTTGTTCTACGTGCTGACCCTGTTCGTGCTGATGGCGATCTACCCGTGGCCACAGATTGGCAGCCAAGGCAGCCCGTTCGTGCAGATCTTCAGCAACCTGGGCATTGGCTCGGCGGCGACCATCCTCAATATCGTGGTGATCTCGGCGGCCGTCTCGGCCATCAACAGCGACATCTTCGGCGCCGGCCGCATGATGTACGGCCTGGCCCAGCAAGGGCAGGCGCCCAAGGGGTTTGCCCAACTGTCCAAGCAAGGTGTGCCGTGGATGACCGTGGTGGTGATGGGCGCAGCGCTGCTTGGCGGCGTGGTGCTCAACTACCTGATCCCGGAAAACGTGTTCCTGCTGATCGCCTCGATTGCCACCTTCGCCACGGTGTGGGTGTGGCTGATGATCCTGTTCACGCAGGTGGCGATGCGTCGCTCGATGACCAAAGAACAGGTCGCCGAGCTGAAATTCCCGGTGCCGTTCTGGCCGTATGCGCCAGCGGCGGCCATCGTGTTCATGCTGTTCGTGTTTGGCGTGCTGGGTTACTTCCCGGACACCCAGGCCGCTTTGCTGGTCGGCGCCGTGTGGATCGTGCTGCTGGTGGTCGCCTATCTGCTGTGGGTCAAACCTGCTGCCGGGCAAACGGCCAAGGTCCATTACGACCCGGCTTTGTCTCATCGTTAACTTAGGGAGGCGTTGATGAAAACGCTTTGGCAACACTGCCACGTCGCAACCATGGCAGGCGGCAAATACTCGATCATCGAGGATGCCGCCATGGTCACCGCAGGCCCGCTCATTGAGTGGGTCGGCCTCCGCAGCCAAGTGCCACCGGCGGACTACGCCCAGGTGCATGACCTGCAAGGCGCGTGGGTCACCCCCGGGCTGATCGACTGCCACACGCACACGGTGTTCGGCGGCAATCGCAGCGGCGAATTCGAGCAGCGCCTTGAAGGCGTGAGCTACGCCGAAATCGCCGCCAAGGGTGGTGGTATTGCCAGCACCGTGCGCGCCACCCGTGCCGCGTCCGAAGATGAACTGTTTGCCAGCGCCCACAAGCGCCTGCGCAGCTTGCTGCGTGACGGCGTGACCACGGTGGAGATCAAATCCGGCTACGGCCTGGACTTGGTCAACGAGCGCAAGATGTTGCGCGTCGCGCGGCGCCTCGGCGAAGCGTTGCCAGTCAGCGTGCGCGCCACGTGCCTGGCCGCGCATGCGTTGCCGCCGGAGTACAAGGACCGCGCCGACGACTACATCGAGCACATCTGCACCGAGATGCTGCCGGCCCTGGCTGCAGAAGGGCTGGTGGATGCGGTGGATGCGTTCTGCGAATACCTGGCGTTTTCCACCGAGCAGGTCGAGCGCGTGTTCAAGGTTGCCCAGCAACTGGGCCTGCCGGTGAAGCTGCACGCCGAGCAGTTGTCGTCGCTGCACGGCTCCAGCCTCGCCGCGCGTTACCACGCGCTGTCGGCGGACCACCTGGAATTCATGACCGAAGAAGACGCCATCGCGATGTCCGCTGCCGGCACCGTCGCCGTATTGCTGCCGGGCGCGTTTTACTTCCTGCGTGAAACCCAGTTGCCGCCAATGGACGCCCTGCGCAAACACGGCGTGAAGATCGCCATCGCCAGCGACCTCAACCCCGGCACCTCGCCGGCGTTGTCGGTGCGCCTGATGCTGAACATGGCGTGCACCTTGTTCCGCATGACCCCGGAAGAAGCCCTGGCCGGCGCCACGCAGCACGCGGCGACCGCACTGGGTATGGGCGATACCCACGGTTCGCTGGAGGTGGGCAAGGTCGCCGACTTTGTCGCCTGGCAGATTGATCGCCCCGCCGACCTGGCCTACTGGCTGGGCGGCGAGCTGGATAAACGCGTCGTGCGCCACGGCGTCGATGTCACTGTTTGAGGAGTACTTTTTTGTGGATAAGGTTCTGAACTTCAAACAAGGCCGTGTGCCGCTGCTGATTAGCATGCCCCATGCGGGCCTGCGTCTGACGCCTGCGGTCGAGGCCGGGTTGATCCCCGAGGCACAAAGCCTGCCGGACACCGACTGGCACATCCCCACGCTGTATGACTTTGCCGAGGAACTGGGGGCCAGCACGCTGTCGGCCGAGTATTCACGGTTTGTCATCGACCTGAACCGGTCTGCGGACGACAAGCCGTTGTACGTCGGCGCCACCACCGGCCTGTACCCGGCGACCTTGTTCGACGGCGTGCCGTTGTTCCGCGAAGGGTTGGCGCCGTCCCAGGAAGAGCGCGCCACTTACCTGCAAAAGATTTGGGGCCCTTACCACCGTGCCCTGCAAGAAGAACTGGCGCGGCTCAAGGCCGAGTTCGGCTACGCGCTGCTGTTTGATGCGCACTCGATCCGCTCGGTGATACCGCACTTGTTTGAAGGCAAGCTGCCGGACTTCAACCTCGGCACTTTCAACGGCGCCGCCTGCGACCCGGAGCTGGCCAGCCAGTTGGAAGCCATCTGTGCTGCGCATCCGCAATACACCCATGTGCTCAACGGGCGTTTCAAGGGCGGGCATATCACCCGGCATTACGGCGACCCGGCGCAGGACATTCATGCCGTGCAGCTGGAGTTGTGCCAGAGCGCCTATATGGAAGAGTTTGAGCCGTTCCGTTACCGGCCGGATTTGGCCGAGCCGACGCGGGTGGTGTTGAGGCAGTTGCTGGAAGGGTTGTTAACCTGGGGGCAGCAGCGTTACCGGTAATTTTCGGGGCTGCTGCAATAGCTTTCGCGAGCAAGTCGAAGCGTCGAACCGCCGCTCCCACACTTGACCGAGTTCCAACATGAGAATGCGGTCCAAATGTGGGAGCGGGCTTGCTCGCGAAGGGGGCCTCACAGTCGCCGCAGTGCAACTGCCGGTCGCCACAGGTCGTGTTAACAGACATCCCGCTGGGTAAGGTTGTGGGCAGGGCGCGTCAGACGCCACTCCCCACAATAAAGCTGCCGAGTGAGACCTCTTTCATGAAAAGACTGTTCAACCGTTACCTGTTGACCCTCACCGGCGCCGTGCTGCTCAGTGCGCAGGCCATGGCCGCTGAGCCGGCCTCGTGCAAGGCGGTGCGCATGGGCGTGGTCAGCTGGACCGACGTCATCGCCACTTCCGGCATGGCCGACGTGCTGCTCAACGGCCTGGGCTACGACAGCAAGCAGACCAGCGCCGTGCAGCAGATCATCTTTGCCGGCATCCGCGACAAGCGCCTGGATATCTTCCTTGGCTACTGGAAACCGGCGATGGACAACAACATTGCCCCGTTCCTGGCCGCCAAACAGGTCAAGGTCTTCGACACGCCCAGCCTCTCTGACGCCCAAGCCACCCTGGCCGTGCCGCAATACGTGGCCGACGCTGGCTTGAAAACCTTTGCTGACATTGCGCGCTTCAAGGACAAACTGGGCGGCAAAATCTACGGCATCGAGCCCGGCAGTGGCGCGAACACCGATATCCAGAAAATGATCGACACCAACCACTTCGGCCTGGGCGGCTTCAAGCTGGTCGCCTCCGGTGAAGCGGGCATGCTCGCGGCCGTGCAGCGTGCGGTGAATCGCAAGGAGTTCGTGGTGTTTGTCGGTTGGACGCCGCACCCGATGAACATCAATATGAAAATGACCTACCTCACCGGCAGTGAAGATGTGTTCGGTGCCGATGAAGGCCGGGCCACCGTTTCCACCGTCACCGCGCCGGACTTCGCCGAGCGTTGCCCCAACGCCAACCGGCTGCTGACCAACCTGACCTTCACCGCCGCCCAGGAAAGCCAGTTGATGGTGCCGATCATGGAGCGCCAGTCGCCGCAGGACGTCGCCAAGCAATGGCTGCGCGACCATCCGGAGGATTTGCAGCGTTGGCTGGCGGGGGTTGCCGCGTTTGATGGCAGCGATGGCGTCGCGGCCGTCCAGGCCAGCCTTAAGCCCTGAGCCAGACACGGTAGCTCAAACAACACAGGGCAAATGTGGGAGCGGGCTTGCTCGCGAATGCGGTGTATCAGTCGCCTGATGAGTTGGCTGACCCACCGCATTCGCGAGCAAGCCCGCTCCCACAGGTTGATCTCCATTGTCAGAGAAGTTTATGCATGTCCGAATACCCACTTTCTTCGCAGATGCGCGCCTTCGTCACCAAAACCGAATCCTTCACCAGCGAAGACTCATCGCTGGCTGGCTTGCGCCAGAATTACGACCGCATGTGCGAGGCGTTCACGCCGTCGCAGCCCGATGGCCTGCAAGTCTCGGACGCCGCGCTCGGCGGGGTGAAGGTTCGCTGCTATCAACCTGCAACGGCCACTCCGGCGCAAGGCTGGCCATGCCTCCTTTATATGCACGGCGGCGGTTGGGTGGTCGGCGGGCTGGATTCCCATGACTTCATCTGCTTCGAACTGGCCAGCGCCCTGCAGGTGTTGGTAATCGCCATCGACTACCGCCTGGCGCCGGAACATCCGTTCCCGGCGGCGTACGAAGATTGCCGCGCTGTCTGGCAGGCAATCCAGGCGGGGCAGGGGCCGCACGCCATCAACTTGCAGCGTTTGGTGGTGATGGGCGACAGCGCCGGTGGCAATCTGGCGGCGGCGTTGTGCCTGGGCCTGCGCGACGACGGCCAGCCGCTGCCTCAGGCCCAGGTCCTGATCTACCCCGGTTTGGGTGGGCCGGCCGATTTGCCGTCGCGCCGCGATTGCATGGACGCGCCGCTGCTTAGCAGCGCCGATACCGACTGCTACCTGGCGCTCTACCTGTTGGGCGGCGGCGAGCCTTCGGCCTATGCCATGCCGCTATTGGCCGAGGATTTCAGCGGTTTGCCCAAGGCCCTGATCGCCGTGGCCCAGTTCGACCCGCTGCGCGATGACGGCATGGTGTATGCCGAACGCCTGCAAGCAGCAGGCGTCGAGGCCGTGCTGTATCCCGGCAAAGGTTTGGTCCACGGCTGTTTGCGCGCGCGCGGCCAGGCGCCGGAGGTGGATCGGCTGTACGACTACCTGCTGTCCTACCTGGGGAGCGAACAGCTGACATAGGTCTAAGTGCTCAAGGACATGCTCATTGCACAATTCGGGTTTATGATGCCAGACGGCAAGAATAATAGACGTCCCCTCAGGGATGAACCCGACACCCTACGGAGCGCGCAATGCAGACTTGGTACCCGCAGATCAAACCTTACGCCCGGCACGATCTGGCAGTCGATGACACCCACACGCTGTACGTCGATGAAAGCGGCACCCCCGAAGGCTTGCCTGTCGTCTTTATCCACGGTGGCCCTGGCTCCGGATGTGACGCCCAGAGCCGCTGCTACTTTGATCCGAACCTGTACCGCATTGTCACATTCGACCAGCGTGGCTGCGGGCGCTCCACGCCTCGCGCGAGCCTGGAAAACAACACTACCTGGGACCTGGTCGCCGACCTTGAGCGCATCCGCGAACACCTGGGCATCGACAAATGGGTGCTGTTCGGTGGCTCCTGGGGCTCGACCCTGTCTTTGGCCTACGCGCAAACCCACCCCGAGCGTGTGCATGGCTTGATCCTGCGCGGCATTTTCCTGGCCCGGCCGCAGGACATTCACTGGTTCTACCAGGAAGGCGCGAGCCGCATGTTCCCGGATTACTGGCAGGACTACCTCGCCCCGATCCCGGCGGACGAGCGTCACGACATGGTCGCCGCTTACCACAAGCGCCTGACCGGCAACGACCAGATCGCCCAGATGCACGCGGCCAAAGCCTGGTCCGGCTGGGAAGGCCGCATGTTGGGCCTGTGCCCGAGCCCACAGCACGTCGAGCGCTTTTCCGAGCCGCAGCGCGCGCTCTCCATCGCGCGTATCGAGTGCCACTACTTCACCAATAACTCGTTCATGGAGCCCAACCAGCTGATTCGCGATATGCACAAGATCGCCCATCTGCCGGGTGTCATCATTCACGGCCGCTACGATATGATCTGCCCGCTGGACAATGCCTGGGAGCTGCATCAGGCGTGGCCCAACAGCGAGCTGCAGGTGATTCGCGAGGCAGGGCACGCGGCCTCCGAGCCAGGCATCACTGATGCTTTGGTACGTGCGACCGGCGAGATGGCACGGCGCCTGCTTGATTTGCCGCCAGAAGAAGCATGAAGGGCCTGTTGCAACGGGTGCGTGGCGCCCGGGTCGAGGTGGCGGGCGAAGTGGTCGGTTCGATTGACCAGGGTTTGCTGGTGCTGGTAGCTGTCGAGCCTTCAGATACGCCCGAGAGTGCCGACAAACTGCTGCACAAGCTGCTTAACTACCGAGTGTTCAGCGACGATGAGGGCAAGATGAACTTGTCTTTAAAGGATATCGGCGGCGGTTTGCTGCTGGTTTCGCAGTTCACCCTGGCGGCGGATACCAAAAGCGGGCTGCGGCCGAGCTTCTCCACAGCGGCCCCACCGGCCCTGGGAGCGGCGCTATTTGAGCACTTGTTGTTACAAGCGCAACAATTGCATGGCAAGGTGGCGTCAGGGCGTTTTGGCGCTGATATGCAGGTGCATTTGGTCAATGATGGCCCTGTGACCTTCCTCTTACAGATATGAATGTATTAAAAACGACTTTAATGCCTAAAAACGCAGGGTTTCGCTACAAATACTTCGTTGTCCCTAATGCGTTGTTTCGCTGGCTACTAGATAATCGCGCGCTACGGGGATCAGCGTTGTTTGGTCCATTTTTGACTTAGGTAGAGACTTGTCCGACGGCCACTGGGGAATCATTTTGACCCAGGGGAGTCGGAACAATGCTCGCCAACCTGGCATATAGATAGCTGGCCGTTGGTTTTTTGATCTGTTTTCGGCGAGGGTTGCTCGTGATTGTTAGTCCCTGTAATGCACCAAAATTGTCTGCCAAACGGTTACGAAACGCACTGGTAACGGGCTCCGCCCTGTTTTGCCTGTTCGGCGCGGGTCAACTGTGGGCATTCAGTCTGGATGATGTGTCGGCCAAGGCAAAAGAGCTGGCCGGGCAGAAATACGAAGCTCCGCGCAGCAATCTGCCGAACGAATTTCGCGAAATGAAATTCGCCGACTATCAGAAGATTCGTTTCCGCAACGAAAAAGCCGAGTGGGCCGATCAGAACACGCCCTTCAAGCTGTCCTTCTATCACCAGGGCATGCACTTCGACACGCCGGTGAAAATCAACGAAGTCACCGCCGACAGCGTTCATGAAATCAAATACGACCCGACGCGTTTCGATTTCGGCGACGTGAAATACGATCCAAAGTCCACCGAACAACTGGGTTATGCCGGTTTCCGTGTGCTTTACCCGATCAACAAAGACGACAAGCAAGACGAAATCATGACCATGCTCGGCGCGAGTTACTTCCGCGTCGTCGGCAAGGGCCAGTCGTATGGCCTGTCTGCGCGTGGCATGGCGATCGACACGGCATTGCCGTCCGGTGAAGAATTCCCGCGTTTTACCGAGTTCTGGGTCGAGCGTCCAAAACCGGGTGAAAAGCAGCTGGTGATCTTCGCCCTGCTGGATTCGCCACGCGCCACCGGCGCTTATCGCCTGACCCTGCGCCCTGGCACCGACACCATCGTCGACGTCAAATCGCAGATGTTCCTGCGCGACAAGGTCAGCAAGCTGGGCGTTGCCCCGCTGACCAGCATGTTCCTGTTCGGCGCGAACCAGCCGTCGAAGGTGCTCAACTACCGTCGTGAGCTGCATGATTCCAGCGGTCTGTCGATCCATGCCGGCAACGGCGAGTGGATCTGGCGCCCTCTGAACAACCCGAAACACCTGTCGGTCAGCAACTTCACCATCGAAAACCCGCGCGGTTTCGGCCTGCTTCAACGCGGTCGCGACTTCAGCCACTACGAAGACCTCGACGACAACTACGACAAGCGCCCAAGCGCCTGGATCGAGCCTGAGGGCGACTGGGGCAAGGGTTCCGTCGACCTGGTCGAGATTCCGACCGCCGATGAAACCAACGACAACATCGTTGCGTTCTGGAGCCCGGCCGAGTTGCCGAAAGTCGGCGAGCCGCTGGACATCAGCTACCGCCTGCACTGGACCATGGACGAAAAAGCCCTGCACCCGGCCGACAGCGCCTGGGTCAAGCAGACGCTGCGTTCCACCGGTGACGTGAAGCAATCCAACCTGATCCGCCAGCCGGACGGCAGCGTGGCTTACCTGGTGGACTTCGAGGGGCCGTCCCTCAAAGCACTGCCGGCCGATGCCCCGGTGCGCAGCCAGGTGAGCGTGGGCGACAACGCTGAAATCGTTGAAAACAGCGTGCGCTACAACGAACACACCAAAGGCTGGCGCCTGACCCTGCGGATGAAGATCAAAGACGCAGGCAAGCCAACTGAAATGCGTGCGGCCCTGGTCCAGGATATTCCGCAGCCAGAGCCTGAAAAGGCTTCGACCCAAGTGATCAAGGCCGACAAACTCCTGGCCAAGCAACACGAGAAACAGGCCAAGAAGGACGCGAAAGAAGCGAAAGACGCTAAAGACGCGAAAGATGCCAAGGACAAGGAAGCCAAGCAGCCAGAAGCTGCCCCGGCCACGTCACTCTCTAATCCGGAGCCGAGCAAGACAGAACAAGTCCTGACCGAAACCTGGAGCTATCAGTTGCCTGCCGATGAGTAATTCTCAAGCCACGCCAGAGACTCTGTCCGAGTACCTGGCGCACCTCCCGATGACCGCAGAGCAGCGCGCCGAGTTGGCGGGCTGCACGTCCTTCAGCGAGTTGCACGAACGCTTGTCGTCCGCGACTTTCGACGCACCGACCGATGCTGCCCAAGCCTCGGTTGGCCGTCGGCTGACCCTCAACACCGCCGAAGAGCTGCAAGACGCAGAAATGCTCGCGCTCGACGCCAGTGGCCGGGTGTGCCTGAAGGCGACGCCGCCGATTCGTCGGACCAAAGTCGTGCCTGAGCCTTGGCGCACCAACATCCTGGTGCGCGGTTGGCGCCGGATGACCGGTCGCACCAACCCGCCGAAGCCGCCCAAAGACGAACGTGTACTGCCGGCCGCGCGCTGGCGCACCGTCGGTTCGATCCGTCGCTACATCCTGCTGATCTTGATGCTCGGCCAGACCATCGTCGCCGGCTGGTACATGAAAGGCATCATGCCGTACCAGGGCTGGTCGCTGGTCGACTTCGACGAGATTCGCAACCAGACCCTGCTGCAAACCGCGACCCAGGTACTGCCTTACGCCCTGCAAACCAGCATCCTGATCATGTTCGGGATTTTGTTCTGCTGGGTGTCGGCCGGTTTCTGGACCGCGTTGATGGGCTTTCTGGAATTGCTCACCGGTCACGATAAGTACCGAATTTCCGGCAAAAGCGCCGGCGACGAGCCGATTCCAAAAGATGCCCGCACCGCGCTGGTGATGCCGATCTGCAACGAAGACGTGCCTCGGGTGTTTGCCGGTTTGCGCGCCACCTTCGAATCGGTGGCCGCCACGGGTGACCTCGACCGCTTCGATTTCTTCGTGCTAAGCGACAGTAACGAAGCCGATATCTGCATCGCCGAACAGCAAGCCTGGCTTGACGTGTGCCGCGAAGCCGGCGGCTTCGGCAAGATCTTCTATCGCCGCCGTCGCCGTCGCGTCAAACGCAAGAGCGGCAACCTCGACGACTTCTGCCGTCGCTGGGGCGGTGACTACAAGTACATGGTGGTGCTCGACGCCGACAGCGTGATGAGCGGCGAATGCCTGACCAGCCTGGTGCGCTTGATGGAAGCTACGCCGGATGCCGGGATTATCCAGACCGCGCCACGTGCGTCGGGCATGGACACTCTGTATGCACGCATGCAGCAGTTCGCCACCCGCGTCTACGGCCCGCTGTTTACCGCCGGCCTGCACTTCTGGCAGTTGGGTGAATCCCACTACTGGGGCCACAACGCGATCATCCGCATGAAGCCGTTTATCGAGCACTGCGCCCTGGCGCCGTTGCCGGGTAAAGGCGCGTTTGCCGGTGCGATTCTCTCCCACGACTTCGTTGAAGCTGCACTGATGCGCCGTGCCGGCTGGGGCGTGTGGATTGCCTACGACTTGCCGGGCAGCTACGAAGAACTGCCGCCGAACCTGCTGGATGAACTCAAGCGTGACCGTCGCTGGTGCCACGGCAACCTGATGAACTTCCGCCTGTTCCTGGTTAAAGGCATGCACCCGGTTCACCGTGCGGTGTTCCTGACCGGCGTGATGTCCTACCTGTCGGCGCCGCTATGGTTCTTCTTCCTGGTGCTGTCGACGGCGTTGCTGGCGGTGAACACCTTGATGGAGCCGCAGTACTTCATGGCGCCACGCCAGCTGTACCCGCTGTGGCCGCAATGGCACCCGGACAAGGCGGTGGCGCTGTTCTCCACCACCATCGTGCTGCTGTTCCTGCCCAAGTTGCTGAGCATCATCCTGATCTGGGCCAAGGGTGCGAAAGAGTTCGGTGGCAAGTTCAAGGTGACCTTGTCGATGCTGCTGGAGATGCTGTTCTCCATGCTGCTGGCGCCGGTGCGGATGATCTTCCACACCCGCTTCGTGCTCGCCGCGTTCCTCGGCTGGGCTGCGACCTGGAACTCGCCGCAACGTGACGACGATTCCACGCCATGGAGCGAGGCAGTCAAGCGCCACGGCCCGCAAACCTTGCTCGGCTTCCTGTGGGCGCTGTTGGTGGTGTGGTTGAACCCGAGCTTCCTGTGGTGGCTGATTCCGATTGTCGGCTCGCTGATGCTGTCGATTCCGGTGTCGGTGATTTCCAGCCGCGTGAAGCTGGGCCTCAAGTCTCGCGACGAGAGCCTGTTCCTGATTCCTGAGGAATACAATCCGCCGCAAGCCCTGCTGTCGACCGAGAAGTACACCCACGAAAACCGTTGGCACGCCCTGAATGACGGGTTTGTGCGTTCGGTTGTCGACCCGCAGCAGAACGCCCTGGCCTGTGCCCTGGCGACCTCGCGTCACCGTGAGGCCGAGCCGATCGAGCACTTGCGCCAGGAGCGTGTGCGCCATGCGTTGAAAGTCGGCCCTGCCGGCCTCAACAATGGCGAGCGGGTGGCGTTGCTCAGCGACCCGGTAGCCCTGGCTCGCCTGCACCAGCAGGTGTGGAGCGAAGGCCACGCCGAATGGCTTGGCGCTTGGCGTGCATCGATCAAAGCTGACCCGCACGCGCCGTTGCTGCCGTTGCAACCGCTGTCGTCGCAGGCCCAACCGGCCTGATTCTGACGCCCCCGAGGGCTCACCTCGGGGGCGTTTGAAGCGCTGGTCCTACAGCGTTTCACGCCTCTTCCTGATCCCCCTGGCACCTTGTTATTTCGAAACAAAAGACCCTTGTCCGAGGCGTATTGTCGTGCCTGCGGCTGGGTTAGCATCGCCCCCGAAATTGACTCGAACATAGGGGGATTCATGTTCAAAAGGTATTGTTCGGCATGGCTGATCAGCGCTGCCGCATTGATTTATTCAGGCTGGCTGAGCGCCGGCGCGCTTGATGACGCGGTGCGGCGAGGCGTGCTTAAAGTCGGCACCACGCCCGTCTATGTCCCCTTCGAAATGACCGACAAGCAGGGCCGCATCATCGGCTTCGAGATCGACTTGCTGCAAACGATGAGCCGCGCCCTGGGCGTCGAACTTGAACTGGTCGCTGTGCCCTATACCGATTTGGTGCCGGGGTTGATGGCGAACAAGTTCGATCTGATCGGCAGCGGCATGACGGTCACTCAAGAGCGCAACCTGAAGCTCAATTTCAGCGACTCCTTCATTGTCGTCGGCCAAACCGTGCTGTTGCATCCGAGCCTTGCCGGCAAGATCTCCAGTATCGAAGACCTGGACGAGGCGAGTTATCGGATCGTGGCCACCGAAGGCACTACGGGCGAGTCCGCCGCACAACGTTTTTTGGGGGCGGCCCAATTGAGCAGTGTCGCAACCCCGGAGGAGGGCGTGCGGCGGGTGGTGGAAGGCAAAGCCGATGCCTTTGTTCATGACGCGCCCTACAACCTGATCGCCATGACCCGGCCGGAGAACCACGCACTGCTGGCGCTGGAGCAGCCGTTTACCTTTGAGCCCCTGGCGTTCGGCCTGAAAAAAGGCGATTACGATAGCCTTAACTGGATCAACCACTTTCTTAGCCAGGTGGCCCAGGATGGCACCTACGATCGGCTGCACGACAAGTGGTTCAAGGACACCGCCTGGATGGCGGAAATTGACTGATCGTCATAACTACTTACATATCAATGAATTGCCGCGCGCTCGCCCGGACGTGTCTATCAGTGCGCTTGCTTGCACTTTTGTGGGGTTTTTCCGACATACGCCGTTAACAATTACCCGCGAAACCTTTGTGACGGGCAATGAGTGGGTTAGGATCGCACCCCGAATTGGTGCAGCCCTTTTGCGCGCCGACCTTACAAGAATCGTTCAGGGGACTTGATGATGAAAAAGTATCTTTCGATGCTGATGCTTGGCGTCACCGCGCTGGTCGCGGCCACTGCGGCGCATGCCGGCGCCATCGATGATGCGGTCAAGCGCGGCACGCTGAAAGTCGGCATGGACCCAACCTACATGCCGTTCGAAATGACAGACAAGCGCGGTGAAATCATCGGTTTCGAAGTCGACATCCTCAAGGCCCTGGCCAAGTCCATGGGCGTCAAGCTGGAGCTGGTGTCCACCGGTTACGACGGCATCATCCCGGCCTTCCTGACCGGCAAGTTCGACATGATCGGCAGCGGCATGACCCTGACCCAGGAACGCAACCTGCGCCTGAACTTCAGCGAACCCTTCATCGTGGTCGGCCAGACCCTGCTGATTCGCAAGGACCTGGAAGGCACCATCAAGTCCTACAAAGACCTGAATGACGAGAAATACCGCCTGACCTCCAAGCTCGGTACCACCGGCGAGATGGTGGCTAAAAAGCTGATCTCCAAAGCCAAGTACCACGGCTATGACAACGAACAGGAAGGTGTGCTGGACGTGGTCAATGGCAAGGCCGATGCCTTCGTCTACGACGCACCGTACAACGTGGTCGCCGAGAAAAAGGTCGGTAATGGCAAGCTGGTGTTCCTGGAAGAACCCTTCACCTTTGAGCCGTTGGCGTTTGGCCTGAAAAAAGGCGATTACGACAGCCTCAACTACATCAACAACTTCCTGCACCAGATCCGCAACGACGGCACCTACGATCGCATCCATGACAAGTGGTTCAAGAGCTCCGAGTGGCTCAAGGACATGGAATAAAGGTTTAGACCGAGTCGCGCCCTTCGCGAGCAAGCCCGCTCCCACATTTTGACCGCATTTTCATGTTGGAACTCGGTCAAGTGTGGGAGCGGGCTTGCTCGCGAAGACGGCCTGACAAGCAACACAAATCGCGGAATTTGAAATGAAACAGAAAAAAGCCCAATGGCCCTGGCACCTGCTGACCGTAGTCGTGCTGGTTGGCCTGGCTGGCGCGTTGTACTACGCCACCTCGCTGATGTCCTACGAATGGCGCTGGAACCGCGTGCCGCAGTACTTCGCCTACCAGGCCGAGACGTCCCAGCGCGCCGCCGATATCTCCACCGTCGTTGAGCTGGTGCGCAAAGGCGACATCGCCGAAGTCACCCTGCGCAATGACGCCGGTGCCGAGCAGACGCTGACCGTGGCCGACAACAGCCTGCAAGTGTCGCGTGGCGATGACGTGGCCGAAGGCGATGTGGTCGGCGTGACCCGCCACTGGGCACTCGGGCCGCTGATGTGGGGCTTGTGGACCACGCTTTGGCTGTCGGTGGTGTCGGGCATTCTTGGCCTGGCGATCGGGTTGGCAACCGGCTTGTGCCGTCTGTCCAGCAACCCGACGTTGCGCGATCTGTCGACGATCTACGTCGAACTGGTGCGCGGAACGCCGCTATTGGTACAGATCTTCATTTTCTACTTCTTCATCGGCACTGTGCTCAACCTGTCACGGGAATTCGCCGGGATCGCCGCGCTGTCGCTGTTTACAGGTGCCTATGTAGCTGAAATCGTCCGTGCCGGTGTGCAGTCCATCACCCGTGGTCAGAACGAAGCCGCGCGGTCGTTGGGTTTGAGTGCCAGCCAGTCGATGCGCCACGTGGTATTGCCGCAAGCGTTCAAACGCGTACTGCCGCCGCTGGCCGGGCAATTTATCAGCCTGGTGAAGGACACGTCCCTGGTGTCGGTGATCGCGATTACCGAACTGCTCAAAAGTGGCCGTGAGGTCATCACCACATCGTTCTCGCCGTTTGAAATCCTGTTCTGTGTGGCAGGCCTGTACCTGCTGATCAACCTGCCGCTGTCAAAAATGGCCAGCCGGCTTGAGCGGAGGCTCGCGCAAAGTGATTGAAGTCCGCGATCTGGTAAAAGTCTTCGACACCCGTGGCCACGTGGTGCGCGCGGTGGACCACGTCACCACTCAAGTCGCCAAGGGCGAAGTGCTGGTGGTGATCGGCCCGTCGGGTTCCGGAAAATCCACCTTCCTGCGTTGCCTGAATGGTTTGGAGGAGTTCGATTCAGGCTCCGTCAGCATCGATGGCTTGCAGCTGGCCGACCCGAAAACCGACGTGAACGCCTATCGTCGCGAAGTCGGCATGGTGTTCCAGCACTTCAACCTGTTCCCGCACATGACCGTGTTGGAAAACCTGTGCCTGGCGCAAAAAGTCGTGCGCAAGCGCGGCAAGCAGGAGCGCGAAGCCAAGGCCCTGGCGTTGCTGGAAAAAGTCGGCATTGCCCAGAAGGCCAATGAGTTCCCCTCGCGCTTGTCCGGCGGCCAGCAACAGCGTGTGGCGATCGCCCGCGCGTTGGCGATGGAACCCAAGGTGATGCTGTTTGACGAGCCCACCTCGGCGCTGGACCCGGAAATGGTCGGCGAAGTGCTGGACGTGATGAAGACCTTGGCCCTGGAAGGCATGACCATGGTCTGTGTCACCCACGAAATGGGTTTTGCCCGCGAAGTGGCGGACCGGGTGCTGTTCTTCGATCACGGCAAACTGCTCGAAGACGCGGCCCCGGCCGAATTCTTCGACGCCCCTAAAGACCCGCGCGCCCAGGCCTTTCTGCGCCAAGTCCTGTAAGCCTCAGAGCTTGAATCTACCGACCAGGTTCTGCAAATCCAGGCTCAACTTCGTCAACTGAGCACTCGCGGCCGCTGTTTCTTCACTGGCGGCCGCGGTTTGTTCCGACACATCCCGCACCTTCAACACGCTGCGATTGATTTCCTCGGCCACCGCGCTTTGTTCCTCGGCAGCGGCAGCAATCTGTGGGTTCATTTCCTGGATGATCGACACGGTGCGGATAATTGCCGCCAGTGCATCCCCCGCATCGTGGGTCAGTTCGACGCTGTGGTCGGTCAACGCGCGGCTGCCGTCCATGATGTCGGCCACCTGCTGGGTGCCGGTGTGCAGCCCCAAAATCAGCCCTTCGATTTCCTCGGCCGACTCCTGCGTGCGCTGGGCAAGGCTGCGCACTTCGTCGGCCACTACCGCAAAACCCCGGCCCGCCGTACCGGCCCGCGCCGCCTCAATGGCGGCGTTCAGGGCGAGCAGGTTGGTCTGCTGGGACACTGACTTGATCACGTCCAGCACGCCGCTGATTTTTTGGCTTTCGCGCTGCAAGGCAATCATCGCCTGGCTGGAGCGCGCCATCTCATGGGCCAGGTGGCCGATCTGTTCGACGGCCTGCGCCACGACCTTGTCGCCGGCGCTGGCTTGCTGGTCGGCTTCATTGGCGGCAACCGAGGCTTGTTCGGCATGTCGGGCAACCTCCTGGGCGGTGGCGAGCATTTCATTCATCGCCGTGGCCACTTGATCGGTTTCGTCGCGCTGGCCGTTAACCCCGGCGCGGGTTTGCTCGGTGACGGTCGACAACTGAGTGGCGGCACTGGCGATCTGCCGCGCGCTGTCACCGATGCCGCTGATCAGGCTGCGCAAGCTGCGGGTCATTTGCCCGATGCTTTGCTGCAACTGGCCCAGTTCATCGTGGCGGTCCTGCGCAGTGTTCTGGCTCAAGTCGCCGTCAGCGACACGGTGCGCGGCCGTGAGCAGTGTTCGCAGCGGGCCGACTATTTGCCGAGTGATCCACCACGCGGCCAGAACACCGAGTAACAAGGCCACCAAGGTGACGCAGATGAGCAGCCTGTGGGTCTGCTCGGCTTCGCTGTCACGCTTGGCGGTCTGGCCTTCGCTCAGCCGATGGCTGTGCTCGCGCAACTCATCGAGTTGTTGTTCAAATCGGTTTTGCACGGTTTCGATATTGAGCTGAGCTTGCTTGAGTTTGATCAACTGTTCGCGATAGTTGGCCAGGTCAGTCTTGAGCAGTGCCGCGTCCACCGGTTGCGCGGTCACCGCGGTCTGTGCCGTGTCCAGGGCGCCGAGGGTCTGGCTGAGTGCCTCGGTGTAGGCCTGCAGCGACTCGGCGGCCCAGGCGGGGCTCTGGGCGCGATCCTCCGCCTGTTCCATGGCCTGGCGCAGGTTTTCGATGGCATCGAGGGCTTTTTCATCCTCTTGGTTGGGCAAGTCGCTGGCGAATTGCGCCAGGGTGTCGCTGGCCTGCAGGGCGGACTTCTTGAGCGCGAGGCGGGTGCTCTCGCGTTGCTCGACCAAGGGCGGCAAGGCTGCCATGGCCGCCTTGAAACTGGCCACCAGGCGTATCGCTTCCTGCAGACGCTGCAGGTCTGCCGGGTCTTTCAGACGCGTTGAAAGGTCGGCCAGGTGCTGGTCGATCTTTTCAATCTGCGTGGTCATTTTGGTCAGGCTGGCGGCGTCCGTCAGGGTGCGGTACACGATCCGGTCCGCACGCATGGTCTCGGCGTCCAGCGCCAGTTGAGCCAAGGTCGTCAGGCTGTTGGAGCGATAAAGCACGGCGTTCAAGGCTTGCCAGCCCGTCGCGGCGATCAGGACACTCAAGATCAGCACTTGGCCGAAACCCAGTGCAAGTTTTACGCGGACGCTGGCGTTGACCAGCAAGCGGGTCAGCCGAAACATGGTGAACCTCCAAATCAGGGAGCGCGCTTGGCAACAGCTCAAACGCTAAATCGATTTGGGGTTATGGCGGGCTGATAACTGCGTAGGACGTTTCACAAGTTGCGGCGGCCTGGTCTGGCCGCCGCGTAGGATGGATCAAATACGGAAACGCCCGACCAGCGTCTGCAGGTAGATCCCCAAACGCGCCAGTTCGGCGCTGGAGGCGGCGGTTTCTTCACTGGCCGAGGACGTCTGTTCAGACACATCGCGCACATTCAACACGCTGCGGTTGATCTCTTCGGCCACCGCACTTTGCTGCTCGGCGGCGGTGGCGATCTGCGAATTCATTGCCTGGATGGTCGAGACGGTGCGCGTGATATTGCCCAGCGCGCTGCCGGCACGGCGGGTCAGCTCGACACTGCTGTCGGTGAGGCCACGGCTGTTGTCCATGATGGTCGCCACCTGCTGGGTGCCGCTTTGCAGGCCGACGATCAGCTCTTCGATCTCTTCGGTGGACTTCTGCGTGCGCTGGGCCAGGCTGCGCACCTCGTCGGCCACCACCGCAAAGCCACGCCCGGCTTCACCGGCACGCGCAGCCTCAATCGCGGCGTTAAGGGCCAGCAGGTTGGTTTGCTGGGCCACCGACTTGATCACGTCGAGCACGCTGCCGATCTTGTCGCTTTCGCGCTTGAGATGGCCCATGGCTTCGGTTGAGTTGCCGACTTCGGTGGCCAGGCGCTCGATCTGGGCGATCGCTTCACTGACCACCTTGTCGCCTTCGCGGGCCTGCTGGTCAGCGGCCACGGCGGCTTCGGAGGCTTCTTCGGCATTACGCGCCACTTCCTGCACGGTGGCGGCCATTTCATTCATGGCGGTGGCCACCTGGTCGGTCTCGACCTTCTGGCTATTGACCCCGGCGCTGGTCTGCTCGGTCACGGCCGACAGTTGTTCGGCAGCGCTGGCGATCTGCGTGACGCCATCGCTGATCCCGCCGATCAGTTCGCGCAGGCCGACGGTCATGCTTTGCATGGCGCGCTGCAATTGGCCCAACTCGTCCTGGCGTGCGGAGTTGAGGTTGTGGCTCAGGTCGCCGGAAGCCACGCGCTCAGCAACGTTGAGGGTCTGGTTCAACGGGATGACGATCTGCCGGGTGATGGCCCAGGCGGCGACCATACCGAAGATCAGCGCCAGCACGGTGGCCAGCAACAAAAGCTGCTTGGCTTGCGCCGCATCGGCATCGCGCACGGCGGTCTGCGAGGTGGTGAGTTTTTCGCTGTGGCCGAGCAGGATGTCGCCTTGCTCGGTCATGATTTTCAGGGCCGCAGCGCTGGCAACCTGGGAGTCGCGGTACTGGCTGACGGCGGCGCGGTAGGCTTGCAGCGACACGCCGGCTTCTTGCAGGTTGGCCTGGTACTGCTCAGGCAGTTGGCCTTGGAGTTCGGTGATTTTCTTCAGGGCATTGTCGATGGCATCCAGCGCAGGTTGCTCGGCTTCGGTCTTGCCGCTGTAGGTGTAGCCGCGCACCTGGAAGCGCGATTGCTGGATCAGCTTGCTCAGGTCGACCACGCTGTTGAACTGGGTGACGCTGTCACCTTGCAGCAGGGCTTTTTCGACATCGTTGGTTTTGGCGACGGCGTTGTCGGCGGTGTCGCCGAGCTTACTGCGTGCGCCTTCACGCTTGAGGCCGGCCTGGACCATGGCGGCAAAGGCCTTCTTGTATTGGCCTAAAGCCTCGAGCTGTTGCTCGACCAGGGCGTTGTCGTCGGGTTGCTCGATCAGGGTCTCGGCGGTTTTCAGGCCACTGTCCAGTTTGGTGAGCAGGCCGTTGACCGCATCCGTGCCTTGTTCGCCGCGCCGCATTTCGAAGTCCAGGCGCGCCAGGCGCAGGTCTTTGGTCAGGCCATTGAGGCTGGAGATAAAGCCCAGCTTGTCACCGCGACTGATCACATCGCCCAAGCCGGTCCAACCGGTGAACGTGATCAACAGCGTCAGGATCAACACCAAGCCAAAGCCAATGCTCAGCTTGCGGTTGACGCTCACATTCCCCAGTTTTTCGGCTAACCAACGATACATGCTGCGAACTCCCTTTGAACAAGGCTTGGACTTATTCAGAGGCTATCGGCCGCGTAGGAAGTTTCTGTAGCGACACGGATTCACTGTGGAGCGGGCTTGTGTGGGTTCTGTGTTGTGGGTTGGTGTGTTGTGGGATTAGAAAAGGCGGGCGAGCAGGGCGGTCACGGCGGTTTCTACCCGCAGGATGCGTGCGCCGAGCTGTACGGGTTGCAAGCCGGCCTTGGTCAGCAGGTCTACTTCGTAGGGAATCCAGCCACCTTCCGGGCCGATGGCCAGGGTTACAGGCTCATCCAGCCCGCGCGGGCAGGCCGGGTAATCGCCAGGGTGGCCGATCAGGCCGAGGGTGCCTGCGGTCATGGCTGGCAGGCGATCTTCAACGAACGGCTTAAAACGTTTTTCGATGATGATCTCGGGCAGCACCGTATCGCGGGCCTGTTCGAGGCCGAGGATAAGCTGCTCGCGGATCGCCTCAGGCTCCAGAAACGGGGTTTGCCAGAAGCTCTTTTCCACCCGATAGCTGTTGACCAAAACCACCTTCGGCACGCCCATCGACGCCACGGTTTGCAGCACTCGGCGCAGCATCTTCGGGCGCGGCAGGGCCAGCAGCAATGTCAGCGGCAGTTTGGCTGGCGGCGGCAGGTCGAAGCTGACTTGCAGCTCGGCTTCGCTGGCCTCCAGGCGCAGCACTTGTGCATTGCCCATCAGCCCGCCAATGCGGCCAACGCGCAGGTTGTCGCCCACCGTTGCGCGGTGGACTTCCTGCATGTGCACCAGGCGCCGATCACGCAGGATCACGCGGTCGGCCGCGATAAAGTCGGCCTCTTCAAGCAGCAGCAGGTTCACGGCTGGGTCGCTGGCGGCTGGTCGTCGTCGACGGGTTGGTCATCCGGGTGATCGCCACGCTTGCTGATCAGGCTGCCGAACAGAATGCCGATCTCGAACAACATCCACATCGGCACGGCCAACAGGGTCTGCGAGAAAATGTCCGGCGGTGTCAGGATCATGCCGACCACAAAGCAGCCGATGATCACGTACGGACGTACTTTCTTCAGGTATTTGACGTCGACCACGCCGATCCACACCAGCAGCACCACGGCCACCGGGATTTCGAAGGCCACGCCAAAGGCGAAGAACAGCGTCATCACGAAGTCGAGGTAACTGGTGATGTCGGTCATCATCTCCACACCGGCCGGGGTGGCGGCGGCGAAGAACTTGAAGATCAGCGGGAACACCAGGAAATAGGCGAAGGCCATGCCGGTGTAGAACAGCAGGATGCTCGACACCAGCAACGGCACGGCGATGCGCTTTTCATGCTTGTACAGGCCGGGCGCGATAAAGCCCCAGATCTGATGCAGGATCACCGGGATCGCCAGGAACAGCGAAACCATCATGGTCAGCTTCAGTGGCGTCAGGAACGGCGACGACACGTCGGTGGCGATCATCGTCGCGCCCGCCGGCAAGTACTGGCGCAGTGGCGTAGAGACGAAGGTGTAGATCTGCTGGGTGAAAGCGAAGAGCCCGGCAAAGATGATGAAGATGGCCGCTACGCAACGCAGCAGGCGGGCACGCAGCTCGGTGAGGTGCGAGACCAGCGGCATGTGCTGGTCGTTTTCCGGTTTATCAGCGCTCATGGGGCTCGCGGCGGCAATGTAGGGTCATGGGGAGCGGGCGACGCAACGGGCGTCGGCGCTGGCGCGGTCGGGGCGGGCTCTGCCGGGGTGTGAGCAGGCGGGGCCGGAGTGTGTTCCACCACGGGAGGCGCTGGAGCCACGGCAGGCGGTGCGATGCTGTGCTCGGCCACGGGCTCGGCCGGTTTGCTCGGCTCATTCACCGGCGACAGAATCTTGCGCGCTTCCTGCTCCAACGACAGGATATGTTCGTTGTGCAGTTGCCGACGGATCTCGTCAGCGCCGATTTCCCGTTCAACTTCCTGTTTGATGGCGTTGAAACTGCGTTTCAGGCGCCCGATCCATAGGCCGGCCGTGCGTGCGGCACCGGGCAGGCGTTCCGGCCCCAATACCAGCAGGGCCACGAGGCCGACGAGGAGCAGTTCAGAGAAGCTGATACCAAACATTAGTCAGTGCTCACGAGTCTTTGCGGGTCGGCTCTTCGACTTTTTCAGCCTGCACGTCGAAGGTCCGACGCTCAGTGATCGGCTGGGTCGCCTGGGGGTGCACAGGCTGGGCCGGAGGCACTGGGTTCACGACGGGGTTGACCACCGGGTCGGCCGGCTTTTCGTCATCGTTCATGGCTTTACGAAAGCCCTTGATCGACTCGCCGACGTCAGTGCCCAGGTTCTTGAGTTTCTTGGTGCCGAACACCAGTACCACCACTACCAGAATGACGATCCAGTGTTTCCAGTCAAAAATGCCCATGCTGCAATTCCTCTGTAAAAGTTATTCAGGCGGACGGGCGCGAGGCCTTTTCGGCGTGCCCGGACAA
Source organism: Pseudomonas sp. D2002 (assembly GCF_013385735.1). Taxonomy (NCBI): domain Bacteria; kingdom Pseudomonadati; phylum Pseudomonadota; class Gammaproteobacteria; order Pseudomonadales; family Pseudomonadaceae; genus Pseudomonas; species Pseudomonas sp. D2002. Next base: position 294,050 of record NZ_JACAPL010000006.1, read on the forward strand.
GCCGAAGCGACGGTCCAGTTCATCCAGCACGGCCTGTGGATGCTGCCCCAGTTGGGCGAGCATGACCAGGCTGTGGAACCATAGGTCAGCGGTTTCGTAGATCACATCGCTGCAGTCGCCGCTGATCTGGGCGTCTTTGGCGGCAATGATGGTCTCGACGGACTCTTCGCCGAGTTTTTCCAGAATCTTGTTCAAACCCTTGTGGTACAGGCTGGCGACGTAGGAGCTGTCGGCGTCCGCGCCTTTGCGGTCTTCCAGTACCTGGGCCACGCGGTTGAGGGTATCGCTCATGTTCAGTGTCCTGCCGAGTAAATGGCGTGCGGGTCTTTGAGCACCGGTTCGACCACCTTCCATTCGCCGTTCTCGAACACGCGATAGAAGCAGCTGTGGCGACCGGTGTGGCAAGCGATGTCGCCGATCTGCTCGACCATCAGGATCACCACGTCGGCGTCGCAGTCGATGCGCATCTCGTGCAGGGTTTGCACGTGCCCGGACTCTTCGCCCTTGCGCCACAGTTTGCCACGCGAACGTGACCAGTAAATGGCGCGCTGCTCAGTGGCAGTCAGGCTCAGGGCCTCGCGGTTCATCCAGGCCATCATCAGCACGCGCCCGGTTTTGTAGTCCTGGGCAATGGCCGGCACCAGGCCGTCACTGTCCCACTTGATCTCGTCCAGCCAGTCTTTCATGTTCCGCTCCGGCAATTTGCGACAGTGTATAACCGGATCGGCTATCGACGCACGATCAGATAAACACCCACGGCGACCATGATGCCGGCCGGCCAGTGGCCCAGTTGGTTCAGCGGCCCGCCGATGGCGAGCATCACGCCGCCAACCAGGTGTGCGGCGCCCAGCAGGCGCAGGAACCAGTCGTCCTTGCGCTTCTGCCACGGCGGCGCGGGGTCTTTGGCGTGGGGCTGGGACATGCGCTCCAGCAGGTCGCGGGTCATGCTGGCCAGGTGCGGCAGCTGCTCCACTTGGCTTTGCAGGTTGCCCAGCAAGGTTTTCGGGCTGACGCGCTCACGCATCCAGCGCTCCAGGAACGGCTGCGCGGTGTTCCACAGGTCGAGGTCCGGGTACAACTGACGGCCGAGGCCTTCGATGTTCAGCAGGGTTTTTTGCAGCAGGACCAACTGCGGCTGCACTTCCATATTGAAGCGCCGCGCGGTCTGGAACAGGCGCATCAGCACCTGGCCGAATGAAATATCTTTTAACGGTTTTTCAAAGATCGGCTCGCACACGGTGCGGATCGCCGCTTCGAATTCGTTGAGCTTGGTTTCCGCCGGCACCCAGCCCGAATCGATGTGCAACTGCGCCACGCGGCGGTAATCGCGCTTGAAGAAGGCGAACAAGTTGCGCGCCAGGTAATCCTGGTCTTCCGGGGTCAGGCTGCCGACGATGCCGCAGTCGATTGCGATGTATTGCGGGCTCCACGGGTTGACGGTGCTGACGAAGATGTTGCCCGGGTGCATGTCGGCGTGGAAGAAGCTGTCGCGGAACACCTGGGTGAAGAAGATCTCCACGCCGCGTTCGGCGAGCATCTTCATGTCGGTGCGCTGGTCGGCCAGGGTGGCGAGGTCGGTGACCTGCACGCCGTAGATGCGCTCCATCACCAGCACTTTCGGGCGGCACCAGTCCCAATAGATTTGCGGCACGTACAACAGCTGCGAGCCTTCGAAGTTGCGCTTGAGCTGGCTGGCGTTGGCGGCTTCGCGCAGCAGGTCGAGTTCGTCGTAGATGGTTTTTTCGTAGTCGGCGACCACGTCCACCGGGTGCAGCAGGCGCGCGTCGGCAGAGAAACGCTCGGCGGCGCGGGCGAGGATGAACAGCCACGCCAGGTCCTGGCCGATGATCGGCTTGAGGCCGGGGCGAATCACCTTCACCACCACTTCTTCGCCGGTCTTGAGCTGCGCCGCATGCACTTGCGCAACCGAAGCCGAGGCCAGCGGGTCGACGTCGAAACGGCGGAACACTTCACTGATCTTCTTGCCCAGCTGCTCTTCGATCAGCTTCATCGACTGCTGGGAGTCAAACGGCGGCACGCGGTCCTGCAGCAGCATCAGCTCATCGGCGATGTCTTCGGGCAACAGGTCGCGGCGGGTGGAGAGGATCTGCCCGAACTTGATAAAGATCGGCCCCAGGTCCTGCAGCGCCAGGCGCAGGCGCGCGCCCCGGCTCAGCTCCAGCTGTTTGCGCGGGAACCAGCGCCACGGCAGCACGTAGCGCACCGCCAGCAGGAACCACGGCAAGGGCAGGGCGAACAGCAGGTCATCGAGGCGGTAGCGAATTACGACGCGCTGGATACGAAACAAACGGCGGACGGCGAGCAGCTTCATGCGTTATCGCTTGGATCAAGGGAACGGCTCAGGCGCTCGAAGCGTGCCTCGAGGCGTTCCAGGTCGATTTTGGCCTTGTCGAGTTCACGAAAGCGCGCTTGCGCTTCGCGTTCTCCGACCAGGGTGCGCGATTCTTCGCTCAGGTATTCGGCGAGGTTCTGGCTGAGGCTGGCAAACCCCTGCTGATACCAGCGCGAGCGGCTGCGCAGGTGCCCGCTGATCAACTGGGTGGCCACGGGGCCGATCCAGCGTGACAGCTCGTATTCCCAGTCCAGTTCCAGGTCTTGCAGCACGGCGGCCAGGTCCATCAGCACCGCGCTGTCGCCTTCCAGGTTCACTTCGGGGCCGTGGAGGATCGCGGTTTTGTTGCGGCTCAGTGCCAGGTGCAACAGGCTCGACGCCGGCGCGCGCAGGGTGCAGTCGGCCTCGGCGACCCACTGGCTTGCGAGCAGCAGGCCTTCATCGCTGGGCAGGATAAACAGCTGCAAGGCGGGGCTGGTGCAATCGACGGCAATGACCTTGCCGTTCAAGTGCGCGAGCCGCGCCAGGGCGGTGCTGTCCAGGCGCAGTACACGGTTGAGGCCGTGTTCGACGCTGGCGAGAAGGCCCTGGAACAGCATCAGGGCTTGATGCCGCGGTGCAGGGCGACGATACCCGAGGTCATGTTGTGGTAGGTCACGCGGTCGAAACCGGCTTCTACCATCATCGACTTCAGGGTTTCCTGGTCGGGGTGCATGCGGATCGATTCGGCCAGGTAGCGGTAGCTCTCGGCGTCATTGGTGATCAGCTTGCCCATCAACGGCATGAAGGCGAACGAGTAAGTGTCGTAGACCTTGGACATCAGCGCGTTGGTCGGCTTGGAGAACTCCAGCACCAGCAGGCGGCCACCCGGCTTGAGCACACGCAGCATCGAGCGGATCGCGTCTTCTTTATGGGTGACGTTGCGCAGGCCGAAGGCGATGGTCACGCAGTCGAAATGGTTGTCCGGGAACGGCAGCTTTTCCGCGTCGGCCTGGACGAATTCGATATTGCCGGCCACGCCTTTATCCAGCAGGCGGTCACGGCCGACCTTGAGCATCGAGCCGTTGATGTCGGCCAGCACGACCTGGCCGGTAGGGCCGACGAGCTTGGAGAATTTGGCCGCAAGGTCGCCCGTGCCGCCGGCGATGTCCAGCACGCGGTTGCCGGTGCGTACGCCCGACAGCTCGATAGTGAAGCGCTTCCACAGGCGGTGCATGCCGCCTGACAGCACGTCGTTCATCAGGTCGTACTTGGCGGCTACGGAGTGGAACACCTCAGCGACTTTTTCCGCTTTCTGGCTTTCCGGAACGTTCTTGAAGCCGAAGTGAGTGGTGGGTTCGGCATCGCTGCCTTTGCGCTGATCAGTCATATCGCTGTCACCAAAAGAGAATGCGGGACATGATAATCCCCAAGGCCTACTTTGTCTTGGCAAGGCTGAAGGTAAGATAGGCGGTCACCGAGACCTTTTGCCGCATGGCAGGTGTTCTGAGTCGTTAAAAAGAGGAGTCATTGCAATGGCCCGTATTACCGTTGAGCGTGCACATTCCCTGGGTAAAGAAGCTGCGCGGGCGAAGGCCGAGAAGTTGGCGAACAAACTCAAGGAGCAATATGGCCTGGAGCCTTCGTGGTCCGGCGATACCCTCAACCTCAAGCGTTCGGGGGTTAAAGGCACTGTGTTAGTCGCCGATGATTCGCTGCGTATTGATGTGGAACTCGGCCTGTTGATGTCGGCCATGAGTGGCACGATCAAGTCCGAAATCGAAAAAGCCCTGGATAAGGCACTGGCCTGATCCGAATGCGCTTAGGGTGCCGATTCTAATTTTTCACCCTACTTTGTGCCCAAGCCCTCAACTCCTGTGGGCCGTTCCTCGACCCTAATCTGCGTGAGGTGCACCATGGCCAAAGTTATTTTCAAGAAAAAAATCGACGTTCAGTCTACCGCCCTGAGTGACGTTAAAAGCTATGCCCGCAAGATCTGGCTGGCGGGTCTTGGTGCCTATGCCAAGGTCGGCAGCGAGGGCGGCGAGTACTTCAAAGAGCTGGTTAAGACCGGTCAACATGTTGAAAGTAAAGGCAAAAAAGTTGTGGTTGAACAACTTGATGCCGCCAACAGTCAGATTGACCAAGTAAAGAGTAATGTCTCAAGCGTCAAAGGTTTGGTTGAAGTTCAACTGGATAAAGTTGAAAAAGCTTTTGACACGCGTGTTGCAAGTGCCTTGAATCGGATCGGCATTGCGTCTAAACATGACGTTGAGACACTCTCTGCTAAGCTCGAAGAGCTGACGGCATTGCTAGAACGTGTCGCGCGTAAACACTAAGGAGACATCGGGATGGCTGTTAAAAAGACTACTCAGAAAGAAGGCAGCTCGTGGATCGGGGAAGTTGAAAAATATTCCCGTAAGATCTGGCTTGCTGGTTTAGGCGTGTACTCGAAGGTTAGCAGTGACGGCGGTAAGTACTTCGAGACTTTGGTCAAAGACGGCGAGAAGGCCGAGAAGTTGACCAAAACCACAGTGGGTAAAAAAGTCGAAGCGGCAAAGGCCAGCGCAGGTTCCGCCAAGTCGACCATTTCGGATACCTGGGGCAAGTTGGAAGAAACTTTCGACAAGCGTCTTAACAGTGCCATTTCGCGACTGGGTGTGCCCAGCAAAGCGGAACTGAAGACGCTGCACAGCAAGGTCGATACCCTGACCAAGCAAATCGAAAAACTCACTGGCGCTAAAGTGGCACCGGCTAAAACCGCAGCGGCCAAGCCTGCTGCCAAGCCTGCCGCTAAAACGGCTGCCGCCAAACCTCCTGCAAAATCTGCGGCCAAGCCACTTGTTAAAGCTGCCGCCAAGCCGGCTGCCAAACCTGCGGCCAAAGCAGCGGCTAAACCGGCTGCCAAGCCTGCCGCTAAAACCGCTGCAGCCAAACCCGCCGCCAAGCCTGCTGCTAAACCCGTGGCCGCTAAAGCTGCTGCCAAACCAGCGGCTAAACCAGTAGCCAAGACAGCGGCGAAACCTGCGGCTAAAACTGCCGCCGCTAAACCTGCTGCCAAGCCGGCCGCTGCGAAACCTGCAGCCAAGCCCGCCGCGGCTAAACCTGCTGCAAAACCTGTGGCTGCAAAGCCAGCGGCAAAACCAGCCGCCGCCAAGAAGCCTGCTGTAGCGAAAAAACCAGCAGCGCCAAAGCCTGCTGTTGCGGCCAAGCCTGCAACCCCGGCGCCTACCGCGTCGACAGCCAACTCGGTGTCCGCACCGACGCCCGCTGCTACCCCGACTGCATCGCCGGCAACCCCGACGCCAACCAGTCAGTCCTGATTTTTTCAGGGCACAAAAAACGCCCGGCCTGTGAAGGTCGGGCGTTTTTTATTGGCTCGATCTCAAGAACACCCTAAAGCTAAATGTGGGAGCGGGCTTGCTCGCGAATACGGTGTGTCAGTATCAGATGTGCTGACTGATACATCGCATTCGCGAGCAAGCCCGCTCCCACATTTTCAATCCAGATCATCCAGATATTTCAGGGCAAACTTCTCGGTCGCCTGCCGTGCCGGCAACAGCAAGTGCGGCGCCACCAGCATCATGATCTGGTACACCACCACGCGCACCTCGCCCTCCCGGTCCAGAATCCGCTGGTAATCCAGGGAAAACAGCAAAGTCATGGTGATCTGTTCCACCAATTGTCCCAGCGCCTGGGTATCACTGACCAGTTGCCCCGCCGCCTTCAACCGCGCCAGCAATGAAGCCAGCGTGCGCTTGAGCGCCGTCAGCAAGTTGCGAATACCCTTGGCCAGCTTCGGCAAACGCCCGGCCAGGTTCGACAAGTCCTGAAACAGAAACCGGTAATGGGCCATGCGCTCGACGATCAAGTGCAGGAACAGCCAGTAATCTTCAGCTCTCAGCTGCGCATCCGCAGGCGGATCGAGCAGCGGCGCCAGTTCATTTTGAAAGCGCTCGAACAACCCGAGCACCAGCGGTTCCTTGCCATGAAAGTGGTAGTAGAGGTTGCCGGGGCTGATCCCCATTTCATTGGCGACCTCCATGGTCGACACGTTCGGTTCGCCTTTGTGGTTGAACAACTGCAGGGCACATTCAAGGATACGGTCGCGGGTCTTCATCCAGTCTTCTTAATGTGATCGTTGACTCAGCGCACGCGCACGTAAGTGCCCGGCGCCGCTTCCATCGGTGGGTAATTCTGGTTGCCCAGGGCGGTCAGGGTTTCGCGCTGCACGCCGGAGCGTTGTTGAATCCACGCCAGCCACTGCGGCCACCAGCTGCCTTCGACGTGGTTGGCGTCGTAGTACCAGGCGCGCGGGTCGCTGCTCAGCTTGGGGTTTTCGACGTAATTGGCCTTGGGGTTGCCCGGCGGGTTGAGGATGCTCTGCACATGCCCGCTGTTGGACAACACGAAGCGCCGCTCGCCGCCGAGCAATTGCGTGGAGCGATACACCGCGTCCCACGGCGTGATGTGGTCGTTGATCCCGGCCACGCTGAAGCTGTCCACGGTGACCTTCTGCAAGTCGATCGGTGTGCCGCACACTTCCAGGCCGCCCGGATGGCTCAATGGGTTGTGCTTGAAAAAATCCAGCAAATCGCCGTGCAGCGCGGCGGGCAAGCGCGTGTTGTCGTTGTTCCAGTACAGGATGTCGAACGCCGGCGGTTCCTTGCCGAGCAGGTAGTTGTTGATCCAGTAGTTCCAGATCAGGTCGTTGGGGCGCATCCAGGCAAACACCTTGGCCATGTCGCGCCCATCCAGCACACCTTGCTGGTAGGAGCGGCGTTTGGCAGCCTCCAGGGTTTGCTCGTCGGCAAACAGCGTGGCGGGGCTGTCGAGCTGGCTGTCCAGCAGGCTCACCAGGTAACTGGCGCTGGAGACGCGCCGCAGCTGGCGCTTGGCTTGCAGATGGCCTTGCAGCGCGGCGATGGTCAGCCCACCGGCGCAGGCGCCCATCAGGTTGACCTCGCGGGCGCCGGTGATCGCCCGGCACACGTTGAGCGCTTCTTCCAACGCGGCGACATAGGTGGACAGGCCCCATTCACGGTGGCGCACATCCGGGTTGCGCCAGCTGACCATAAACGTCTGCAGGCCATTTTTGAGCGCGTACTGCACAAAGCTGTTGGCCGGGCTCAGGTCGAAAATGTAGTACTTGTTGATTTGCGGCGGCACGATCAGCAGCGGCTTGGCGTACTGTTTTTCGCTCATGGGCTTGTACTGGATCAGCTCCAGCAACTCGTTGCGAAACACCACCGAGCCGGGTGTGGTCGCTACGGTCTTGCCCACTTCGAACGCGTGTTTGCTGACCTGGCGGGGCAGGCCGTTGTTGTGCAGCAAGTCGTCAAACAGGTTGCTCACACCGCGCACCACGCTGTTGCCGCCGGAGTTGAGCAGCTCCTTGACGGCCAGCGGGTTGAGCAAAGTGTTGGAGGGCGACACGGCATCATTGAGCAGCGAGAACGCAAAATGGGCACGGGCGCGGTCATCGGCGTTCAGGGTGCTGTCGTCGACCCAGTGGCGGGTCTGTTTCTGCCAGCTCAAATAGGCCTGCAAGCTGCGCCGGTACAGCGGGTTGAGCTTCCAGGTGGGGTCGACGAAGCGCGCGTCGTTGGGGTTGGGCTCATGCACGGTTTCGCCCAGCAGCACGCGGCCGAGCTGACCGCCCAGCGCCAGGGCATGACGCGCGGTGTGCACCGGGTTGCGCAAGCCGTGGGCGGCGACGCTGCGCAGGGTCGCCAGCAAGTCCCGACCGCGCAGGCCGGTGATCGCATTTTGCGCATTGATGAACACGGCAGGTGTGGGCGCCGGGTTCGTCACGGGTCTTTCTCGCATGAGCCAACACTCCTTCGTCAAGGCAACAACGGGCACGCCAATTCAGAACCATAGTCGGTTCTCGGCAAGTTGCGCGGCGGTGCAGTCCTTACACGGCCGGTCGCGGGTGAATCACGGCCCGCAGGCGCTCCTCTTCGAGAAACTTCATGATGATCGGTGCCACGGCTTCGGCCCGGGTAATCAGGAACAGGTGGCCGTCATCGATGATGTGCAACTGCGCGTTGGGAATGCGCCAGGCCAGCAAGCGCATGTTGATCAACGGGATCAGCGGGTCGTCGTCGCCGGCCAGCACCAGGGTCGGCTGGCGGATCTTGTGCAGCCAGTGGATGCTGGTCCAGCCCAAGCCTGCAAACAGCTGCCAGTAGTAACCCAGCTTGCCGGCCGAGCGCACTTTGCTCGCATGCTCGGCGGCCAGCTTTGCATCGCGACGAAACGAGCCGCCATAAATCATCGGCGCGATGCGCACCACATGGGACGGCTGGATATAGCGCCGCGGGCTGGCCATCAGCCACAGTACTTTGGGCTTGCCCGGCACCATGAATGCACCGGCGGCGGTGGCGGCCAGGATCAGCTTCTTGCAGCGCTCCGGGTAGTCATAGGCAAACTGTTGCGCCAGCGCGCCGCCCCAGGACACGCCCACGGCATTCACTTGGCCATAGTCCAGGTAATCGAGCATGCGCGCGGTGAGTTTGGCCAGGCCGGGGAATCGATAAGGCCGGTTCGGCGTCGACGAACCGCCCACGCCCGGCACATCGAAGGCGATCACTTCCAGGTCCGGGTCCAGCGCCTGGACGAACGGAAACACCAACTCAAGGTTGGCACCGATGCCGTTGAAGATCAGCAGCGGCGTCAAGTGATGCTTGCCCGGGCGTACCGCCGTGCGGATGGTCTGGCCATCCAGGTCGATGGTACGGAAGATGAACGGTTGCGGCATGCTCAAGCCCTGTGAAGTAGTGCAGCCGGAGTGAGATCAGTGTGGGAGCGGGCTTGCTCGCGAAAGCGGTGTATCAGTATCAGAGGTGTTGACTGACACGCCGCATTCGCGAGCAAGCCCGCTCCCACATTTGATCTCATTTCAATCAAAATAACGGGTGTTCTTATCGTTCATGCACATAAGTACCCGGCGCCGCCTCAGCCGCGGCATAGGTTTTGTTACCCAAACTCGTAGGAGCCTTCTTCAATTTCCCCGCCCGCTCTGCCTGCCATGCCTGCCAATGCAACCACCACGAGTCAGTGTGCTTGGTTGCATTCTCTTGCCACTCCAGCGGCTTGCCTGCCAGGCCATCGCTGGTCTGGTAGCGGGCCTTGGGGTTGCCTGGCGGGTTGAGGATGCTCTGGATATGCCCGCTGCTGGACAACACAAATTCGACTTTGCCGCCAAACAGCTGCGCCGACTTGTAGCAAGACTGCCACGGCGTGATGTGGTCGTTGGTGCCGGCCAGGGAATAGATATCGGCGGTGACCTGCTTGAGGTCGATTGGCGTGCCGCACACTTCCAGGGCGTTGGCGCGTACCAGCGGGTTGTTCTTGAACAGCTCGATCAAATCGCCATGAAACGCTGCCGGCAGACGCGTGGTGTCGTTGTTCCAGAACAGAATGTCGAACACCGGCGGCTCGTTGCCCAGCAGGTAGTTGTTCACCCAGTAGTTCCAGATCAGGTCGTTGGGGCGCATCCAGGCAAACACCTTGGCCATGTCGCGGCCTTCCAGCACGCCGGCCTGGTAGGAATGGCGCTTGGCCGCTTCCAGGGTCTGTTCGTCGACGAACAGCGCCACCTGCGTGTCGAGGGTGGTGTCGAGCACGCTCACCAACAGGGTCAGGGCGTTGACCTTCTTCTCGCCCAGCGCCGCATAGTGGCCGAGCAATGCAGTACAGGTGATGCCACCGGAGCAGGCGCCGAGCATGTTGATGTCTTTGCTGCCGGTAATTGCCGTGACCACATCGACCGCTTCCTTGAGCGCTTCGATATAGGTCGACAGGCCCCACTCGCGCTGGGCCTTGGTCGGGTTGCGCCAGCTGACAATAAACGTCTGCTGGCCATTACGCAGGCAGAAGCGCGCCAGGCTCTTCTCCGGGCTCAGGTCGAATACATAGAATTTGTTGATCTGCGGCGGCACCACCAGCAGTGGGCGCTCGTGCACCTGCTCGGTGATCGGTTTGTACTGGATCAGCTCCAGCACGTCGTTGCGAAAAACCACGGCGCCTTCGGTGGTGCCCAGGGTCTTGCCCACTTCAAAGGCGCCCATGTTGACCTGGCTCGGCATGCCGCCGTTGTGCACCATGTCCTTGGCCAAGTGGGACAAGCCGTCGAGCAGGCTTTTACCGCCGGTTTCAAAGAAACGTTTGACCGCCGCCGGGTTGGCCGCGCTGTTGGTCGGGGCCATGGCTTCGGTCATCAGGTTGATCACGAAGTGGCCGCGGCTGATGTCCTGTTCCGACAGGTTGCTGTCGCCGATCCAGTCGTGCAGTTCCTTGCGCCACGCCAGATAGGTTTGCAGGTAGCGCTTGTAGAGCGGGTTCTGGCTCCACGCCGGGTCGCTGAAGCGACGGTCATCGCCTTCGGGCGCCAACACTGATTTGCCGAACATCACATTCTTCAGCTCGACGCCAAAATGGGCGACGTGTTTGACGCTGTGCAACGGTTGCTTGATGGCTTGGGTCAGCACCATCTTCGCTGAGGCCAATAAATCCTTTTTGCGTAACGCGATGATCGGGTTCAGCCCCAAGGTGTTTTCCGAGGCCTGGCGTTTCAAGTCATCGTTATTCTTGTTACTCATCTACGACGCTCCATTGTCCGAAAGACGAGTACCGGCGATTGCTGCGCACCCAATTTCGATACACGACACCAGCCTGGTACTGCAACTCGGGTGACCGTTGATACCGCATCGTCAAATGCAGGGAACTTGCCAGTTCCATTGGTTACCCGAGTTTAATTTTTTTCGCAAGCGGGCCAATCGTTGACCACGCGACAGGGCATTCAAGCAGATGAAATTAGAAAATGCCCTCTAAAGAGCAAGACGCCTGAGTTAGAGCATCAGCCGCACGACCGACTCACTCGGATCGCGGGTTTTGCCGGCCGCTTTGAGTTCTGCAAGATAGTCGGCCCACAGGTCTTCCTGGCGTACGGCCAACTGGTAAAGGTAGTCCCAGGTGAACAGTCCGCTGTCATGGCCGTCGTCGAAGGTCAGTTTCAGTGCGTACTGACCGGCCGGTTCTATCTTGATCAGCCGGACGTTGAGCTTGCCGAATTGCAGGATGGGTTTGCCGTGGCCCTGCACCTCGGCGGAAGGCGAGTGAGTGCGCAACAGTTCGGCGGGGAGCTGGTAGACCTCATCGGGCCCGTAGGTGAGGCCAAGGGTGTTGGAGGTTTTGTGCAGGTTTACAGCAGTAGGAAATTTCGACATTGGAGATGATCCTGTAGGAACCGGCTTCAAATGTGGGAGCGGGCTTGCTCGCGAATGCGGTGTGTCAGTATCAGAACTGCTGACTGAAACACCGCATTCGCGAGCAAGCCCGCTCCCACAGTAAAGCAAAGCGGCTCTGCGTTAAGGCTTACAGGATATAACGAGACAGGTCTTCGTTCTGCGCCAATTCGCCCAGGTGGCTATTAACGTAGTCAGCGTCGATCTTGATCGCTTCGCCATTCTGCGCACCGGCCATGTCGCCAGCGCTGAAGGACACTTCCTCCAGCAGGCGCTCAAGCAGGGTGTGCAGACGACGCGCACCAATGTTCTCGGTCTTCTCGTTGACCTGCCAGGCAATCTCCGCCAGGCGCTTGATACCGTCCGGCAGGAACTCGATGCCCAGGCCTTCGGTTTTCAGCAGCTCACGGTACTGCTCGGTGAGCGAAGCATGCGGCTCGCTGAGGATGCGCTCGAAGTCGCCTGGGGTCAGCGCCTTGAGTTCCACGCGAATCGGCAGACGGCCTTGCAGCTCCGGCACCAGGTCGCTTGGCTTGCTCAGGTGAAACGCACCCGAGGCGATAAACAGGATGTGGTCAGTCTTGACCATGCCCAGCTTGGTGTTCACGGTGCAGCCTTCGATCAGCGGCAGCAGGTCGCGCTGTACGCCTTCGCGGGACACGTCGACGCCGCCGGAGTTGCCGCGCTTGGCGACCTTGTCGATCTCGTCGATAAACACGATGCCATGCTGCTCGACCGCTTCCAGGGCCTTGGCCTTGAGTTCTTCCTCATTCACCAGGCGCCCGGCTTCTTCGTCACGCACCAGTTTCAGCGCCTCCTTCACCTTGAGCTTGCGGCTTTTCTTCTTGCCCTTGCCCATGTTGGCGAACAGGTTCTGCAGCTGGCTGGTCATTTCTTCCATGCCAGGCGGTGCGGAAATATCGACGCCGGAGACTTCGGCCACTTCGATCTCGATTTCCTTGTCATCCAGCTGGCCTTCACGCAGGCGCTTGCGGAACAGCTGACGGGTGTTGGAATCGGACGACGGCGCGGCATCTTCGTTGAAACCCATGCGCGCCGGTGGCAGCAGGGCGTCAAGGATGCGTTCTTCGGCAGCGTCTTCGGCGCGGTGGCTGACCTTGGTCATTTCCTGTTCGCGCAGCAGTTTCAAGGCAGCGTCGGCCAGGTCACGGATGATCGACTCGACGTCGCGGCCCACATAACCCACTTCGGTGAACTTGGTGGCTTCGACCTTGATGAACGGGGCATTGGCCAGTTTGGCCAGGCGCCGCGCGATTTCGGTTTTACCGACGCCGGTCGGGCCGATCATCAGGATGTTCTTTGGCGTTACTTCAACGCGCAACTCTTCGGGCAATTGCATCCGGCGCCAGCGGTTACGCAGCGCAATGGCAACGGCGCGCTTGGCATCGTCCTGGCCGATGATATGGCGATTAAGTTCATGGACGATTTCGCGGGGAGTCATGGACATAGTGTTTGGCGGCCTCAAGCGGAATAAGCCTACGGCTTACTCGGCGAGGTCCTGCTCCTCAATGGTGAAGTTGTGGTTGGTGAACACGCAGATATCGCCCGCAATGCCCAGGGCAGTCTCGACGATTTCACGGGCCGACAGGTCGGTTTTCTTCAGCAGTGCGCTGGCTGCCGCTTGGGCGTAGCCACCGCCGGAACCCATGGCGATCAGGCCATGTTCAGGCTCAACCACATCGCCGTTACCGGTGATGATCAAGGACGCGTCTTTGTTGGCGACGGCCAGCATGGCTTCCAGGCGGCTGAGGGAGCGGTCGGTGCGCCATTCTTTGGCGAGCTCAACCGCGGCACGTACGAGGTGGCCCTGGTGTTTTTCCAGCTGGCCTTCGAAACGCTCGAAAAGGGTGAAGGCGTCGGCGGTAGCGCCGGCAAAGCCCGCGAGAACCTGGCCGTGGTACAAGCGACGCACTTTCTTGGCGTTGCCTTTCATCACGGTGTTGCCAAGTGAAACCTGGCCGTCGCCGCCCATGACGACTTTGCCGTGGCGACGTACTGAAACGATGGTGGTCAAGGGGAGAGTCTCCACGCAGCGGGGCGAAAATGCCCTGTTGGAATCTCATATGGGGGTGGCGGGGGGGATTTCAACCGTAGGAAGGGTGTGCGGACGAGTGGTGTTTATTGGTCTTATACATTTTCCAGAGGCCCATAAAACCAATGTGGGAGCTGGCTTGCCTGCGATGACGGTGTGTCAGTCACTGAAAATATTGACTGTTACACCGCCATCGCAGGCAAGCCAGCTCCCACATTTTGAGCGGCGTTAAGCTTGAATCAACGGCTCTGGCGTTGTTGTAACAACAGGTTACTAAACCCGGCACCGGCCAATTGTTTCTGCGCCACGGTCAGCTGTTCACGGTTGCTGAACGGCCCCACCAGCACGCGATACCAGGTCGCGTCCTTCACCGTGCCGGACTCCACCGTCACGGCCTGGCCCAACAGAATAATCTGCGCACGCACCCGATCCGCATCCGCCTGTTTCGGGAACGAGCCCGCTTGCAGGAAGAACTTGGTCACTGGCGCAGCCTTGGTGGTCGCCACTGGCGGCGGCGGTGGCGGGGTGATCCCGGCCAATGCGGCCTGGGCGCGGGCCGTGTCGATCTTCGCCGCTTCCGCAGGAGTGACCGGCGTGGTCGGCACTTGCGGCGTCGGCAGGGTTTTCTCCGGCACGGCGTCGGGCGGCACGATCACTTCCGATTCCGGCAGCAGCGTATAGAAGTCGTATTTCGGCTTCACCGGTGCGGTCGGGCTTGGCGCCGTCTTGTTGGCTTCGGCCATTTTCGTGGCCTTCTGCTGCTCTTGCTTGACGCGTTTGACGTCATCGCCCTTGCCTGGCTCCAGCTTCATCAGGATCACGACAAACGCACCGACCGCCAGGCCAATGGCCATCCACAACCAGCCCGGGATCGGCTTCTTCGCCGGGGCTTGATAGCGGCTGGCGCCGCGCTTGGGTGCAGGTTTTTTCTTGGCAGCCAACTTACATACGCTCCAGGGTTTCCAGGCCTAACAATTCCAGGCCTTGCTTGAGGGTCCGTCCAGCCAGTGCGGCGAGGCGCAGGCGACTTTGCTTCTGGGCTTCGTCGTCGGCGGTGAGGATCGGGCAGTTCTCGTAGAAGCTCGAGAACAGGCCGGCGACTTCGTACAAATAGGTGCAGAGGATATGCGGTGTGCCCTTTTCGCCGACGCTGTTCAGCACTTCGCCGAATTGCGCCAGTTTGGCCGCCAGTTCCTGTTCGTGCGGTGCGTCCAGCACGATATGGCCGTCAACTTCGCTGAAGTCCTTGCCCAGTTTGCGGAACACGCCAGCCACACGGGTGTAGGCATACAGCAGGTACGGCGCGGTGTTGCCTTCGAAGTTGAGCATCAGTTCGAAGTTGAAGCTGTAGTCGCTGGTGCGGTGCTTGGACAGGTCGGCGTATTTCACCGCGCCAATGCCTACCACGCGGGCGATGTTGCGCAGGTCGGCCTCGGCCAGTTCCGGGTTCTTTTCCTTCACCAGGTTGTAGGCGCGTTCCTGGGCTTCGGTCAGCAGGTCGATCAGCTTCACGGTGCCGCCGTCACGGGTCTTGAACGGCCGGCCGTCGGCGCCGTTCATGGTGCCGAAGCCCATGTGTTCCATGTGCATCGGGTGGGTGACGAAGCCTGCGCGGCGTGCCACTTCAAACACCTGCTGGAAGTGCAGGGCCTGGCGCTGGTCGACGAAGTACAGCGCACGGTCGGCTTTCAGCACGCCACTGCGGTAGCGCACGGCCGCCAGGTCGGTGGTGGCGTAGAGGTAGCCGCCATCGGCCTTGACGATGATCACCGGCAGCGGCTCGCCGTCGGCGGTCTTGAATTCTTCGAGGAACACGCACTGCGCGCCATTGCTCTCGACCAGCAGGCCCGCGGCCTTGAGGTCGTTGACCACGTTGATCAGGTCGTCGTTGTAGGCGCTTTCGCCCATCACGTCGGCCATGGTCAGCTTCACGTTGAGCAGCTCGTAGATTTCCTGGCAGTGCGACAGCGAGATCTCGCGGAAACGGCCCCACAGCGCCAGGCATTCCTCGTCACCGGCTTGCAGCTTGACCACCAGGCCACGGGCGCGGTCGGCGAATTCTTCGGATTCGTCGAAGCGCTTTTTGGCGGCACGGTAGAAGTTTTCCAGGTCGGCCAGCTCATTGCTGGTGATCGGGTTTTCCTGCAGGTAAGCCATCAGCATGCCGAACTGGGTGCCCCAGTCGCCCACGTGGTTCTGACGGATCACCGTGTCGCCGAGGAACTCCAGCACCCGCGCCACGCCGTCACCAATGATGGTCGAACGCAGGTGGCCCACGTGCATTTCTTTGGCCAGGTTGGGGGCCGACAGGTCAACCGCCACGCGCTGCAGCGGGCCGGCCTTGCGCACGCCGATCCTGGCGTCGGCCAGGGCGGCGTCCAGGCGCGAAGCCAGGGCCTGGGTGTTCTGGAAGAAGTTGATGAAGCCTGGGCCGGCGATTTCGGCCTTGGTGACGCTCTCGTCGGCAGGCAGGGCGGCGATGATTTTTTCCGCCAGGTCGCGCGGTTTCATGCCCGCAGGCTTGGCCAGCATCATCGCAATGTTGCTGGCGAAGTCGCCATGGGTCTTGTCGCGGGTGTTTTCCACCTGGATCGCCGGCGTCAGGCCTTCAGGCAACACACCTTCGTTGACGAGTTGGGTGATGGCTTGTTGGATCAGCTGGCGAATGGTGTCTTTCATGGTGTTCTCTTTCGACCGCAAGCGGCGGCGCGCGATGCGCAGGTGGAAAAACTGGGCATTATCCGTGGCGAGGGCGGGCTTGCCAACCGTTCAGACGGGTTGGTAGACCTGCGGGCCTCATCGCGGGCAAGCCCGCTCCCACATTTTAATGGGTGAATACTTCTACATGTGGGAGCTGGCTTGCCTGCGATAGCGGTTTTGCTATCAATATAAATCTACCGGGTCCACATCCAGCGACCATCGCACTTGCCGGCCGCTGGGCATTTGCTCCAGGGCAAGCAACCAGCTACTTAATAGCCGATGCAGCGGTGCGCGGGACGTTGCCTGCAAGAGTAGCTGAGCGCGATAACGCCCGGCGCGGCGCTCCATGGGCGCAGGCACCGGGCCGAGCAATTCGATGCCGGTCAGACCCAGTTCGCCGAGCAAACGTTCGGCGGCGCTGCAGGCTTCATCCAGAAAACTTTCGGCCTGCCCGGGTTTATGTGCTTCAGCCCGCAGCAGTGCCAGGTGCGAGAACGGCGGCAGGCCGGCGGAGCGGCGTTCGCTCAGCGCCTGTTCGGCAAAGGCGAAGTAGCCTTGTTCTGTCAGCTGAATCAGCAGCGGGTGGTCGGCCAGGTGTGTCTGGATAATCACTTTGCCCGGCTCTTCGGCACGCCCCGCACGGCCTGCGACCTGCACGATCAGTTGCGCCATGCGCTCGCTGGCGCGGAAGTCACCGGAGAACAGACCGCCGTCGGCATCCAGGATCGACACCAGCGTGACCCGTGGAAAGTGGTGCCCTTTGGCAAGCATCTGCGTACCGATCAAGATGCACGGCTGGCCCTTCTGGATGGTGGCGAACAGCTGATTCATTGCGTCTTTGCGCGACGTGCTGTCGCGGTCGACCCGCAGCACCGGGTAATCCGGGAACAGAATCCCCAGGCGTTCTTCGGCGCGCTCGGTGCCCGCGCCGACTGGGCGCAAATCCACTTTGCCGCATTGCGGGCAGTGGCGCGGCGTGCGCTCCACATGGCCGCAGTGGTGGCAGCGCAACTCGCCGTGGCGTTGGTGCACGGTCATGCGCGCATCGCAGCGTTCGCACTCCGACATCCAGCCACAGTCATGGCACAGCAGTGTCGGCGCAAACCCTCGGCGGTTGAGAAACACCAAAACTTGCTGGCCGGCGGCGAGGGTCTGGCCGATGGCTTGCTGCATCGGCCCGGAAATGCCGCTGTCCAGTGGCCGACTTTTCACATCCAGGCGCAGGAAGCGCGGTTGCTTGGCGCCGCCGGCACGCTCGTTCAGGCGCAGTAGGCCATAGCGGCCGGTGTAGGCGTTGTGCAGGCTTTCCAGAGACGGCGTGGCCGAGCCCAGCACAATCGGGATGTCTTCCTGGCGCGCGCGCACCAGCGCCAGGTCGCGGGCGTGGTAGCGCAGGCCTTCTTGCTGTTTATAGGAGCCGTCATGCTCCTCGTCGATGATGATCAGGCCGGGGTTTTTCATCGGTGTGAACAGCGCCGAACGGGTGCCGATAATAATGTCGGCCTCGCCGTCCCGCGCCGCCAGCCAGGATTCCAGGCGCTCACGGTCATTGACCGCCGAGTGCACCAGGGCGATGCGCGCGTTGAAGCGTTGCTCGAAACGCGCCAGGGTTTGCGGGCCGAGGTTGATCTCCGGGATCAGCACCAGCGCCTGTTTGCCGGCTTGCAGGGTTTCGCGGATCAACTGCAAATACACTTCGGTCTTGCCGCTGCCGGTAACGCCAGCCAGCAGGAACGCGTGGAAACTGTCGAAACCAGCGCGAATCGCTTCGTACGCCGCGCGCTGCTCGGGGTTCAGTGGCAGTTCCGGCTGGGCCAGCCAGTGGTCGTGGCGCGGGTCCGGGGCGTGCTTGCGGATCTCCACTTGCACCAGGCCCTTGGCCAGCAGCAGGTCGAGGCTGTCTTTGCTCAGCATCAGCTTGCTTAATAGCTGATGGGCTACGCCGTGCGGGTGTTGGGCCAACGTCGCCAGGGCTTCTCGCTGGCGCGGCGCGCGGGCGATGCGTGGGTCATCGAGGCGCGCGCCGGGCACCATCGACCAGAAGCGTTCCTGGCGTGCTTCGGCCAACTCGCCCTGGCGCAACAACACCGGCAGCGCCCAGCTCAAGGTATCGCCGAGGCTGTGCTGGTAATACTGGGCGGTCCACAGGCACAGCTTGAACAAGGCCGGTGGCAGCGGCGCCGTGGTGTCGAGGATGGCTATGGCGGGCTTGAGCTTTTCTGCGGGGACTTCGCTGTGATCGGCCACTTCGACCAGAATGCCGATCATCTCTCGGCGCCCAAATGGCACGCGCACGCGCATGCCTGGCTGCAACTGCGTCCGCAGCACGCCGGCCGGGGCACGGTAGTCGAACAGGCGGCGCAGGGGCGAGGGCAGGGCTAGGCGCAAAATGGCGTCGGGCACGCGGGGAGTCTCATATAAAGGCAGGCGGTGGCGCAGGGGCGGGAGCCTAGCAGACCTGCGGTGGGAGTGTCCTGTCTGTGGTGCACGAATGGGATGTTCAGAGCGCTGCGATCCCCTGTGGGAGCGGGCTTGCTCGCGAATGCGGTAGATCAGCCGCTATTTTCGGCGACTGACACACTGCTTTCGCGAGCAAGCCCGCTCCCACAAAGGGATGTGATGTGTCGGGTCTTTTCGGATGAAAGGGGCTTATATGTGCCCAATCGGCCGGAACCGCCGCTTGCGCGTTTAAAAAGGTCTGGTAGAATCCGCGGCCTAATTACGTGCGGTATTCGACAATAGTGTCGAGTGGCGGCACGCTAGCCCGAGGAAGTCACCATGAAAGCCGATATCCATCCAGCGTACGAAACCATCGAAGTCACCTGCAGCTGCGGCAACAAGTTCGAAACTCGTTCGAACCTGTGCAAGCCACTGGGTACTGACGTATGCAACGAGTGCCACCCGTTCTACACCGGTAAGCAGAAAACTCTGGACACCGGCGGCCGTGTACAGCGCTTCGCAGATCGCTTTGGTGCTTTCGGCAAGAAGCCTGCTGCTACTCCAGCAGAGTAAGGCTCAAAAGCCCTTTGGGTTTTTGCCAGCTGTTGAAAAAGGCGTCCCTTGTGGGCGCCTTTTTTGTGCCTGCGATTTGGCAGCACATCGATCAAATCGAATTTAAACAAAAAAATGTAGACATTTTTTAAGTCGATTGTGAACAGTTGAGCCCTTGTATCCCGTGGCTCTTGGCCAAAAGTCGTAGCGCAGGGCCCTTGACACCTGTGACTGCCCAGTCTTGTAGGGACTTTGCGACACGCGTATCCTCGGCGGTCCGTCGACCAACAGTAAAAGCGGAATGCCGATATGTCTGATTTGAAAACTGCCGCTCTCGAATATCATGCCCATCCTCGTCCAGGAAAGCTGAGTGTAGAGCTCACCAAAGCCACTGCCACCGCCCGCGACCTGTCGCTGGCCTACAGCCCTGGCGTTGCCGAGCCCGTACGTGAAATCGCCCGCGACCCTGAACTGGCGTACAAGTACACCGGCAAAGGCAACCTGGTTGCAGTGATTTCCGATGGCACCGCGATTCTCGGCCTGGGCAACCTCGGCCCATTGGCTTCCAAGCCAGTCATGGAAGGTAAGGGCGTGCTGTTCAAGCGCTTTGCCGGCATCGACGTTTTCGACATCGAAGTCGATTCCGAAAGCCCGCAGGCTTTCATCGACACCGTTAAGCGCATTTCCATCACCTTCGGTGGCATAAACCTGGAAGACATCAAGGCACCTGAGTGCTTCGAGATCGAAAAGGCCCTGATCGAACAGTGCGACATTCCGGTATTCCACGATGACCAGCACGGCACCGCAATCGTTACCGCGGCCGGCATGATCAACGCTCTGGAAATCGCCGGCAAAACCCTGGCTGACGCGCAAATCGTCTGCCTGGGCGCCGGCGCTGCGGCCATCTCCTGCATGAAGTTGCTGGTGAGCATGGGCGCCAAGCTGGAAAACATCTTCATGGTCGACAGCAAGGGCGTTGTTCAGTCCGAGCGTACCGACCTGAACCAGTACAAGGCGATGTTTGCCCACGCGACCGACAAGCGCACCCTGGCTGACGCCCTCGACGGTGCAGACGTGTTCGTTGGCCTGTCCGGCCCGAACCTGCTGAGCGCCGAAGGCCTGAAATCCATGGCGGCCAACCCGATCGTGTTCGCCTGCTCCAACCCGGACCCGGAAATCTCCCCGGAGCTGGCGCACGCTACCCGTAGCGACGTGATCATGGCCACCGGCCGTTCGGACTACCCGAACCAGGTCAACAACGTACTGGGCTTCCCGTTCATCTTCCGTGGTGCCCTGGACGTTCGCGCCAAGCGCATCAACGAAGAGATGAAAGTCGCTGCCGCCAACGCCCTGCGTGAACTGGCCAAGCTGCCTGTTCCTCAGGAAGTGTGCGACGCCTACGGTGGTATCAAGTTGGAATTCGGTCGTGAGTACATCATCCCGAAACCAATGGATAAGCGCCTGATCACCCTGATCTCCGATGCCGTGGCCAAAGCCGCCATCGAGACCGGTGTGGCCACCCTGCCGTATCCGAAGCACTACCCGCTGCAAAGCGTGGATGATGTGTTCAACGGCTAAGCCGTTGTAGCGCACCAACAAAAAGCCCCGGCTCTCGCGAGTCGGGGCTTTTTTGTGGCTGGTGATTCGCTTGGGCCTGGTGAAGATCCAAGTGTGGGAGCGGGCTTGCTCGCGAATGCGGTGTATCAGCCAACACATCTGATACTGATATACCGCTTTCGCGAGCAAGCCCGCTCCCACATTGGATCTGCGCTGAGCCGAAGATCGGGTTAGAACAAATCGATCGGCGCCGCCTCATCTGCCGGCAGCGGGCTGCCCGGTGCAACGCCATTGCCCAGCTCGTTGACCGACGGCGGCGTGTCTTCGCTCTTGAACAGTTCGAAGTATGCATTCGGCGTGCTTGGCGACGCTGCTCGGCCACTCACCGGGTCAATGCGCAGGCTGAGAATGCCTTCCGGCTCAGGCTGGGTATGCAGTGGTTTGTCCTTTAAGGCCGCGCCCATGTAGCTCATCCAGATCGGCAGCGCGACGGTGCCACCAAACTCGCGGCGGCCCAGGCTTTCCGGTTGGTCGTAGCCGGTCCACACGGTGGTCACGTAGTCGCCGTTGTAACCGGAGAACCAGGCGTCCTTGGAGTCGTTGGTCGTACCGGTCTTGCCCGCAATGTCTGCGCGGCCCAAGGCCAGCGCGCGGCGGCCGGTGCCTTTCTTGATCACGTCTTCCAGAATGCTGTTGAGGATATAGGTGGTACGGCCATCCACCACACGCTCAGCGACCGCAGGTGCTTGCGGCTCGGTCGGCGCGGTGGCATTGGCCGCTGGCGCTGTGCCTGGCGTCGGCTCAATGGTGATGCCGCCGTTGCTCGGTGCCGCGATGCCATCGGGCGCCGCCACGCCATTGACCACGTCACCCGGCACGCGTGGCGGGTTAGCGGTGAACAGGGTGTCGCCATTGCGGCTTTCGACCTTGTCGATCAGGTACGGCGTGATCTTGTAGCCGCCGTTGGCAAAGGTGCTCCAGCCGGTGGCGATTTCCATCGGCGTGAGGGTCGCGGTGCCCAGTGCCAGGGACAGGTTGGGCGGCAGGTCCGACTTGGCGAAGCCGAAGCGCGTCATGTAGTCGATGGTCTTGCCAACGCCCATGGCCTGCAGCAAGCGGATCGACACCAGGTTACGCGACTTGTACAGCGCCTCACGGATGCGGATCGGGCCGAGGAACGTATTGGTGTCGTTCTTCGGGCGCCAGACCTTGTCCAGGTACTCGTCGACGAACACGATCGGTGCGTCGTTCACCAGGCTGGCGGCGGTGTAGCCGTTATCCAGCGCGGCGCTGTAGACGAACGGCTTGAAGCTCGAACCCGGTTGACGCTTGGCCTGGGTGGCACGGTTGTAGTTGCTTTGCTCAAAGGCAAAACCGCCGACCAGGGCGCGGATCGCACCGTTCTGCGGGTCCAGGGACACCAGGGCGCCTTGGGCGACAGGGACCTGGCTGAATTTCAGGCTGTCGTCTTTCTGGCGTTGCACGCGGATCAGATCACCCACCTGTGCCACGTCCGACGGCTGCTTGGGCATCGGGCCCATGCTGTTGGTGTTCAGGAAGGGGCGCGCCCACTTCATGCTGTCCCACGACACATGGCCTTCGCCGGTGCGGGTGAGTACTTGCACGCCATCTTTCTTCACTTGGGTGACGATGGCTGGCTCCAGGCCGCTGATCGGGCGCTGTTTGCCCAGTTCAGTGGTCCAGGCGCTCAGGGTTTTGCCCGGCAGGCGTGATTCGGGGCCGCGGTAGCCGTGGCGCTGGTCATAGGTGACGAGGCCGTCGCGTACCGCGTTGTTGGCGATTTCCTGCAGGTTGCTCGGAATCGTCGTGGTGACGCGGAAACCTTCGGTGTAGGCCTCGCTGCCATAGCGGCCGACCATTTCGGCCCGCGCCATTTCAGCGATATAGGGTGCGTTCACTTCCGGCGTCGGCACGTGGTAGCTGGCATTCAGCGGTTCGGCCACGGCGCTTTCATAGGCGGCCTGGTCAATTTTGCCCAGCTTGTACATGCGCCCCAGGATCCAGTCGCGACGCTCTTTGCTGCGCGCCGGGTTGGCCAGTGGGTTAAAGCGCGAAGGGGCCTTGGGCAGGCCGGCAATCATTGCCATTTGCGCCAGGCTGGCATCACGAATCGACTTGCCGTAGTAGACCTGGGAAGCGGCTTCGATCCCGTAGGCGCGGTTGCCCAGGTAGATCTTGTTCACGTACAGCTCAAGAATTTCATCCTTGGTCAGCTGACGTTCTATCTGCAGGGCGAGAAGGATCTCAGTGGCTTTACGCGAAAAGCTGCGTTCGCTGGTGAGGAAGAAGTTCTTCGCCACCTGCATGGTGATGGTGCTGCCGCCGGATTGAATGTGTCCGCTTTTTACCAATTGGGTGGCTGCACGCACCAGGCTGCTGGGGTCTACGCCGTAGTGATTGGCGAAATTATCATCTTCAGCCGACAGCAGGGCGTTGATGAAATTGGGCGGAATGTCGGCGAAACGGATCGGTGTGCGGCGCATTTCGCCGAACTCCGCGATCAGTTTTTCATCGCTGCTGTAGACCCGCAAAGGAATCTGCAACTGGATACTTCTGAGTGCCTCTACGGAGGGCAAACCCGGACTAAGGTAGAGGTAGGCACCGCTGAGTACGAGCAGCAGCCCGCAGACGATCGCGACAATGGAGTACCCGAAAAACTTCAGCAGACGAATCAAGGCTTTTGGATTTCCAGAGAAAAGAATGAGTTACGCGTCGGGGCATGCATAACAAACGATGGATCGACCCGAGCAGCAGAAAAAAGCGGGAAAAAACGCTGGGCATTAAAGCATTTTCGGCCTGGGGCGTCATTCGCACCGCTCAAACAAGTCGACCGAATGCACGATGCCCGGCGGCAATCAGGCAATGACTGCCGGTATGACAGACAAAGTTTTAGGGAGTTTTATGAGAAAGGGATTTTTCAGGCGAAAAGTCGACACCACGCTAGGCGTCGACATCAATGACACCGGCATCAAGCTCATCGAGCTGGGCCGTTCCTCCAGCGGTTACAGCGTTCAGAGCTACGCCACCCAGCGGTTGCCCGCCAATGCGGTCGTCGATGGCACTTTGCTGGACCTTGAAGCCATAGGGCAGGTACTCCAACTGGCGTTGTCTCGGCTGAACACCTCGGCTCGGCAGGCTGCGGTTGCGGTGGCAGGTCCATCGGTCATCACCCGAGTGATTGAAATGGCAGCAGTGCTCAGTGACGAGGAAATGGTCTGGATGATCCAGATGGAAGCCGATCAGTACATTCCTTACCCATTGGACGACGTCGCCATCGATTTCCAGGTACGCGGCCCATCCGCCCAGGACCCTGCACGGGTCGAGGTATTACTGGCTGCGTGCCTCAAGGAACAAGTCGAAGCCCGCGAAGCGGTTTTGGCCTCGGCCGGGCTGGTGACACAAATCGTCGATGTCGAAGGGTTTGCATTGGAGCGCGCTTGCAGTCAGGATTTCGCCAGCTTCACGCCGGGCCATCGTGTTGATGGCGCACAATGGGCCGTGGATGCCCACGGGATGGGAATTGCTTGCGGGTTGGCCCTGAGGAGTTTCGCTGGATGACACGAATCAATCTTTTGCCATGGCGTCAGGCGCTGGCAGAGCGGCGGCGCAAATACTTCCTGGTATTTCTGCTGGCCTTCGCCGGTGTGGCGCTCGCGGCGGTGTGGCTGGCGGACCAAGTGATCGATCAGGCGATTGACCGGCAGGTGACGCGCAACAATCACCTGAGCAAAGAAGTCACCATTCAGGATTCGCGCATCAAGACCATCGACGACTTGCAGGAGCAAAGCCAGCAACTGGCTGCGCGCATGAAGGTCGTGCAAGACCTGCACGAATCCCGCTCGGCCAGTGCCCAGCTATTGGACCAATTGGCCCGCGCGGTACCCGATGGGGTGCATCTGCATGAGGTGGTGGCCAAGGGCAACACCGTTAAGGTCAGCGGCAGTGCTGAGTCCAGCCAGGATATCGCCCAATTGATGCGCCGCCTGGAAGCCTCTGAAGGCGCCCACGCCACTCGGCTGCAGCACGTGCGTGCGGAAGGTCAGGGTGGCGGTAACGAATTTCAATTGATGGTGCGCCAGGGCGAATCCACTGAGGCCCAGCCTTGAGCCTGCCCAGGCTCGACGTGTTCACGCTTTCTCACAATGCTGCTAAATGGCCCTTGCCGAGTAAGGTTCTACTCGCCTGTGCGCTGGCGGCGTCCGTCTGGCTGGTGGGCGATACCTGGCGGCTGGCCCCGGCACGTGAGCGGCTGAACACGCTGGAAACGCAGGCAGCGGCGCTGCAACAGGCGCTGACGCAAAAGGCCAGCCTGGCAGACAGTCTTGAGGATCGGGCCCGTCAGGCTCAAGTGATGCAGGAGCAGGTGGCCGGGCTTTTACGACAACTGCCCGGCGAGTCGGACATGCCTGGCCTGCTCGAAGACATTGCACGGCTGGCGGCTGCCAATGGTTTGGTGGTCGAGGGTGTCGCGGTGTTGGACGAGCAATCGCAGCCGCTCTATGTCGAGGAACCGGTGCAGCTCGGTGCTTTTGGCGCCTACCACGACCTGGCGGCATTCTTGAGTGGCTTGGGCGGGCTGTCGCGGATCGTTACTGTGCACGACGTTGTGCTTCGGTCTGATGGGCCGTTACTGCGCCTTGATTTTCTGGCCAAGACTTATCGGAGCACATTGCCGTCCGGCCGGGCTGGCCAGGCTGTCGAGCAGGGGCCGCGATTTGTCTACGACGCGGCTTTCTTGCGCGATCCGTTCCAACCGCCCACATCACAGGCCGATCGCGCGCCTGGCCGGCCGACACGGGCACCGGATTTAGCGCGTAAGCGTGGGGCGCTGGAAGCCGTGCCCGTCGACCGGTTCGAAATGGTCGGCACGTTATCTCGTGGTGTGCAGACCTTCGCCCTGTTGCGCGCAGCCTCTGGCGTGCACCGGCTGGCGGTCGGCGACTACCTGGGCCCCAACCATGGCCGAGTCATGGCCATTCATGCAGGCCACATCGAACTGGCCGAACTGTTCCCGGATGAGCAAGGCGCCTGGCTGGAGCGCTCGCGAACCCTGGTGTTAAACGTCAACTCATAACGGAATCAAACAATGAAAAGGACTTTTTCGTCCTTCGGTGTGGCGCTATGGATAGCGTTCACGGCACCGATGGCCCTTGCTGTGCCCAACCGTGTAGATCTGATCCAACTGCCGCCGCCTGGCCGCGCGGTGCCAAGCACCTATAGCGGTGACAAGCTGAACCTCAACTTCCAGAACATCGAGTTGCGTGCGGTATTGCAGCAGATAGCGGATGTGGCCGGGCTCAACCTGGTCACCAGCGACGAGGTGCAAGGCTCGATCACCCTGCGACTCAAGGATGTGCCCTGGGATCAGGCGTTGGACCTGGTGTTGCAAACCAAAGGGTTGGACAAGCGCGTGAAAGCCGGAGTTTTGCTGGTGGCGCCCGCCGAAGAATTGGCCGCCCGTGAGTTGCTGGTGTTGGAGTCGAACAAGCAGATGGCCGAGTTGGCGCCATTGCGCCGGGAGCTGTTGCAGGTCAATTACGCCAAGGCCGCGGACCTGGCCAAGCTGTTTCAGTCGGTGACGACCCTGGATGGCCTCACCGACGAGCGCGGCTCAGTGGCGGTGGATGACCGCACCAACAACATCATTGCCTACCAGACCGGCGAGCGGCTCGAAGAGCTGCGACGGATCGTGGCGCAGTTGGATATTCCAGTGCGCCAAGTGATGATTGAGGCGCGCATCGTCGAAGCCAATGTCGATTACGACAAAAGCCTGGGCGTGCGCTGGGGCGGGCGCCTTAATCGTGGCAATTGGGGCGCGGGCGGCATCGGCAAGCCGTTGGCCGAGGGCGTTGAACCACCGGCGAGCCCGTCCAGCTCGCCGTTTGTTGACTTGGGCTCACTCACCGGCACTGCTGGCTTGGGCATTGCCTATATCACCGACAACCTGTTGTTGGACCTGGAACTGACGGCCATGGAGAAAACCGGCAACGGCGAAATCGTCTCGCAGCCCAAGGTCGTCACCTCCGACAAGGAGACCGCGCGCATCCTCAAAGGCACCGAGATTCCCTATCAGGAATCCACCGGCAGAGGCGCCACGTCGGTGTCCTTCAAGGAAGCCTCGCTGTCGCTGGAGGTGACCCCGCAAATCACGCCAGATGGCTGGGTGATCATGGAGGTCAAGGTCACCAAGGATGAGCCCGACTACCTGAACAAACTCAACGACGTGCCGCCGATCAAGAAAAACGAAGTCAACGCCAAGGTACTGGTCAAGGACGGCGAGACCATCGTCATCGGCGGGGTTTTCTCCAATACCCAAAGCAAAGTGGTAGATAAAGTGCCATTTTTGGGCGATGTGCCGTATCTTGGCCGCCTTTTCCGGCGCGATGTTGTGGCGCAAAGAAAATCCGAGCTGCTGGTATTCCTGACTCCGCGTATTATGAATAACCAGGCGATTGCTGTGAGTCGTTGATTCTGTGCGAAATTTGATTCTTGTAGGACCGATGGGGGCTGGAAAAAGCACCATCGGCCGTTTGCTGGCCAAAGAGCTGCGCCTGCCATTCAAAGATTCCGACAAGGAAATTGAATTGCGCACGGGTGCCAATATCCCATGGATCTTCGATAAGGAAGGCGAACTGGGCTTTCGCGACCGCGAGCAGGCGATGATTGCCGAGCTGTGCGGCTGCGACGGCGTGGTATTGGCCACCGGCGGCGGCGCAGTCATGCGCGATGAAAACCGCCGGGCGCTGCATGCCGGTGGGCGCGTGGTCTACCTGCATGCGTCGGTCGAGCAGCAGGTGGGCCGCACCGCCCGCGACCGCAATCGCCCGTTGTTGCGCACTGCCGATCCGGCCAAAACCCTCAGGGATCTACTGACGTTGCGCGATCCGCTCTATCGGGAAATCGCCGATCTGGTGGTGGAAACCGATGAGCGGCCGCCACGAATGGTGGTTCTCGACATTCTTGAGCGCTTGCAGCAGTTGCCACCCCGTTAAAGCCAGACCCGAAATGCGCTATTCTCGGCGGCGCGCTATCAGCCTTCGGGGTGTGGCGCAGAGCCATCAGGCGACGTCAGATCCGAGCGTTGCCGATCGTACATATATCTTCACGCGGGGACACATGCAGACACTTAAGGTCGATCTAGGCGAGCGCAGCTACCCAATCCATATTGGCGAAGGTTTGTTGGACCTGCCTGAGCTGCTCGCACCGCATATTGCCGGGCGGCAAGTGGCGATCATCTCCAACGAAACGGTCGCGCCGCTGTATCTTGAGCGTCTGAGCCGCAGCCTTGCGGCGTACTCGGTGATTTCGGTGATCTTGCCTGACGGCGAGGCCCACAAGAACTGGGAAACCCTACAACTGATCTTTGATGGCCTGCTGACTGCGCGCCATGACCGGCGAACCACCGTGGTTGCCTTGGGCGGCGGTGTGATCGGCGACATGGCCGGCTTTGCGGCAGCCTGCTACCAGCGCGGCGTGGACTTTATCCAGGTGCCAACCACCTTGTTGTCCCAGGTTGATTCGTCGGTGGGCGGCAAGACCGGCATCAACCACCCGCTGGGCAAGAACATGGTCGGTGCGTTCTATCAGCCTCAAGCCGTGCTGATCGACACGGCGACCCTCAACACCCTGCCACCGCGCGAGTTGTCGGCGGGCCTGGCCGAAGTCATCAAGTACGGGTTGATCTGCGACGAGCCGTTCCTGACCTGGCTGGAAGAGCACATGGACGCCCTGCGCGCCCTGGACCAAGTGGCGCTCACTGAAGCGATCTCCCGCTCCTGCGCCGCCAAGGCGCTGGTGGTGAATGCCGACGAACGGGAGTCCGGCGTACGCGCTACGCTGAACCTGGGCCACACCTTCGGCCATGCGATCGAAACGCACATGGGCTATGGTGTGTGGTTGCATGGGGAAGCCGTGGCGG
This sequence comes from Pseudomonas sp. D2002, assembly GCF_013385735.1. NCBI lineage: Bacteria > Pseudomonadati > Pseudomonadota > Gammaproteobacteria > Pseudomonadales > Pseudomonadaceae > Pseudomonas > Pseudomonas sp. D2002. The sequence continues at coordinate 322,873 of NZ_JACAPL010000006.1, forward strand.
CTGGCACCGTGATGGCATTGGACATGTCGCAGCGCCTGGGCTGGATCAGCGCCCAAGAGCGCGATCGCGGCATCCGCCTGTTCCAGCGCGCCGGTTTGCCGGTCGTTCCACCTACGGAGATGACCGAGGCGGATTTCCTCGAACATATGGCAATAGACAAGAAAGTGATCGACGGTCGCCTGCGACTGGTGCTGCTGCGCCACATCGGCGAAGCGGTAGTGACCGACGATTATCCGAAAGAGATTTTACAGGCCACGCTGGGAGCGGATTACCGCGCCCTGGCCCAGCTTAAAGGTTAATAAGATCCCGATGACTAGTTTGCATGCCGACGAGGCGTTCCTCGGCCATTACCAGTTAAGCCACGACCCTTTTGCTCCACGGGTGCCGGGCTTCAAATTTTTCCCTGCCCAGCGCAAGCCGGTGCTCGGCCAGTTGCACCATTTGGCGCGCTACAGCCAGCTGCTGCTGGTGGTCACCGGCCCGTTGGGCAGCGGCAAGACTCTGCTGCGCCAGGCGCTGGTTGCCAGCACCAACAAGCAATCGGTACAGAGCGTGGTGGTGTCGGCCCGTGGTGCGGGTGATGCGGCGGGCGTGTTACGCCAGGTTGCCCAGGCGCTGAACGTGGCGACCGCCGAGCCGAACGCGATCCTCAAGCAAGTGGTGCAACTGGGCCTGACCGGCCAGGAAGTCTACCTGCTGGTGGACGACGCCGAGCAGCTCGACGAATCCGCCCTGGAAGCGCTGCTGGCGCTGGCGGCGGGTACGCCTGAAGGCCGCCCGCATGTGTTCCTGTTTGGCGAGTCGTCGTTGATCGCCGATCTGGAGCAGATCAGTGGCGAACAGGAGCTGTTTCACGTCATCGAATTGCAGCCGTACGAAGAGGAAGAAACCCGCGAATACCTGGCTCAACGCCTTGAGGGCGCTGGGGCGGGTATCGAACTTTTCTCCGCTGCGCAGATCTCTGATATTCACGAAAGCTCCGACGGCTGGCCTGGCACCATCAACCAGGTTGCCCGGGATGCCTTGATCGAAGCCATGATTGCAAGCCGCTCTGCGGTTAAGCGTCCAAAGATGGGGTTTACTATGCCTAAGAAGCACGTATTGGCTATTTCCGCCGTTGTCGTGGTCGCTGTCGCCGCCGCCTGGTTGATCCCAGGTCGCAGCAAGGCACCCGCCACCGCCGGCGCGCCAACCGAACAGGCGCAGTTGCCACTGGGCAAGCCCACGCCAAATGTCGAATTCGCCAACTCCGGCCAACCGACCAATCTGCCAATGGTTGGCCAGCCTGTCATGCGCGGCCCGCTCGCCCAAGAAGCCGGTGGCATCTCCGAAGGCGACGACGGTGTGCCGGTGGAAGGCTCCAGCGCCACGCCGCCGACCGTGACCACGACCGCGCCGCCTGCGGGCGTACCTGCCGGTCAACCAGCGGCTCCGGTTGCCAAGCCGACCCCAGCTCCGACCGTTGCCACCGCCAAGCCCGCGCCGGTTGCCAAGCCTGTCGCACCTGCGCCAGCCGCCAAACCGGCACCGGCTGCCAAGCCAGCTGAGAAACCAGCGGCCACTGTCGCCAAGGCCGGCGCCGCTGGCAGCAGCTGGTACACCAGCCAGCCGACTGGCAACTTCGTGGTGCAGATCCTCGGCACCAGTTCAGAAGCCAACGCTCAGGCGTTCGTGAAAGAGCAGGGCGGCGAGTACCGTTATTTCAAGAAAGTGCTCAACGGCAAGCCTCTCTACGTGATCACTTACGGCAACTTCTCCAGCCGTACCGCAGCTGAATCCGCTATCAAGGCCTTGCCAGCGAAGGTCCAGGCTGGTAAACCTTGGCCTCGCACTGTTGCCAGCGTTCAACAAGAACTCGCAACAACTCGCTGAAGATTCGGCGGCCTTACCCAGGCCGCCTCTCCCGGCACCTCAAAAAAATCTACAACAGCGTGCAGCCCTGAAGGCCGCGCGCTTTGTGGTGTCTGCGTCACAGTAGCTTTTGAGTCGTAGCGGTCAGAATTAAAAAAGTTTTGACTAGCACAGCATATCGCTTTAAACCTTTCATAAATGCGACATAGATTTGCGACATTTCGTCGCTAAATTTGTGAGCGTTAGTGTCGGTGTGTACAATGACCTCCCTTTTGCCCCCGCTAAGCCGGCGTACGTTCGGCGTGGAAGGTAACCGGTTGAATTGAAAAGAAATTTGCCTCGGTATAAGAGGCAGCCTGGTGAGAAAGTGTCTATGAAAGCAGGTCTGTACCAACCCGATGAATTCAAGGATAACTGCGGTTTCGGCCTGATAGCCCACATGCAGGGCGAGCCCAGTCATACCCTTTTACAAACGGCCATCGAGGCCCTGACCTGCATGACCCACCGCGGTGGGATCAACGCCGACGGCAAAACCGGTGACGGTTGCGGCTTGCTGATTCAAAAGCCCGACCAGTTCCTGCGCGCTGTCGCAAAAGAACAATTTGCAGTCGACCTGCCCAAGCAATACGCCGTGGGCATGGTGTTTTTCAACCAGGACCCGGTTAAAGCCGAAGCCGCTCGCGAGAATATGAACCGCGAGATCCTGGCTGCCGGCCTGCAACTTGTCGGCTGGCGCAAAGTGCCGATCGACACCAGCGTGCTCGGCCGCCTGGCCCTGGAGCGCCTGCCGCAGATCGAACAAGTGTTCATCGCAGGCGATGGCCTGAGCGATCAGGACATGGCGATCAAGCTGTTCACCTCGCGTCGTCGCTCGTCAGTGGCCAACGCTGCCGACACCGACCACTACATCTGCAGCTTTTCGCACAAGACCATCATTTATAAAGGCCTGATGATGCCGGCGGACTTGACCGCCTTCTATCCAGACCTGAGCGATGAGCGCCTGCAAACCGCAATCTGCGTGTTTCACCAGCGCTTCTCCACCAACACCCTGCCGAAATGGCCGCTGGCCCAGCCATTCCGCTTCCTCGCCCACAACGGCGAGATCAACACCATCACCGGCAACCGCAACTGGGCCGTGGCCCGTCGCACCAAGTTCGCCAACGATTTGATGGACCTCGAAGAGCTCGGCCCGCTGGTCAACCGCGTGGGTTCCGACTCTTCCAGCATGGACAACATGCTCGAGCTGATGGTCACCGGCGGCATCGACCTGTTCCGTGGCGTGCGCATGATCATTCCGCCTGCGTGGCAGAACGTCGAGACCATGGACCCGGACCTGCGTGCATTCTACGAGTACAACTCGATGCACATGGAGCCGTGGGACGGCCCGGCCGGCGTGGTCATGACCGACGGCCGCTACGCGGTGTGCCTGCTCGACCGTAACGGTCTGCGCCCGGCGCGTTGGGTCACCACCACCAACGGTTTCATCACCCTGGCGTCGGAAATCGGCGTGTGGGACTACAAGCCTGAAGACGTGATCGCCAAAGGCCGCGTTGGCCCCGGCCAGATCCTGGCTGTGGACACCGAAACCGGGCAGATCCTCGACACCGACGCCATCGACAACCGCTTGAAATCGCGTCACCCGTACAAGCAATGGCTGCGCAAGAACGCCCTGCGCATCCAGGCAACCATGGAAGATAACGACCACGGTTCGGCTTTCTACGACGTCGACCAGCTCAAGCAGTACATGAAGATGTATCAGGTCACGTTCGAAGAGCGCGACCAGGTGCTGCGCCCGCTCGGCGAACAAGGCTATGAGGCCGTCGGCTCCATGGGCGATGACACGCCAATGGCCGTGCTGTCACAGCGCGTGCGCACGCCGTACGACTATTTCCGCCAGCAGTTCGCCCAGGTGACTAACCCGCCGATCGACCCGCTGCGCGAAGCCATCGTGATGTCCCTGGAAGTGTGCCTCGGTGCCGAGCGCAATATCTTCCAGGAATCGCCTGAGCACGCTTCCCGCGTAATCCTCAGCTCGCCGGTGGTTTCGCCGGCCAAGTGGCGTTCGCTGATGACCCTGGAGCGCCCGGGCTTCGACCGTCAGATTATCGACCTGAACTACGACGAAAGCCTCGGCCTTGAAGCCGCTGTGCGCAATGTCGCCGATCAGGCCGAAGAGGCGGTGCGTGCCGGTCGTACCCAGATCGTGTTGACCGACCGTCACATCGCCCCTGGCAAGCTGCCGATCCACGCCTCGCTGGCCACCGGCGCGGTGCATCACCGCCTGACCGAAAAAGGCCTGCGTTGCGACTCCAACATCCTCGTGGAAACCGCCACTGCCCGTGACCCGCACCACTTTGCGGTGTTGATCGGCTTCGGCGCCTCGGCGGTGTACCCGTTCCTGGCGTACGAAGTGCTCGGCGACTTGATCCGTACCGGCGAAGTGCTGGGCGACCTCTACGAGGTGTTCAAGAACTACCGTAAGGGCATCACCAAGGGCCTGTTGAAGATCCTGTCGAAGATGGGCATCTCCACCGTTACGTCCTATCGCGGCGCTCAACTGTTCGAAGCCATCGGTCTGTCCGAAGAAGTCTGCGAGCTGAGCTTCCGTGGTGTGCCGAGCCGCATCAAGGGCGCGCGTTTCGTTGACATCGAAGCCGAGCAAAAAGCCCTGGCAGCCGAAGCCTGGAGCGCGCGCAAGCCGATCCAGCAAGGCGGCCTGCTGAAGTTCGTCCACGGTGGCGAATACCACGCCTACAACCCGGACGTGGTCAGCACCCTGCAAGCCGCTGTTCAGCAGGGCGACTACGCCAAGTTCAAGGAATACACCGCACTGGTGGATAACCGCCCGGTGTCGATGATCCGCGACCTGTTCAAGGTGAAAACCCTCGACACGCCGCTGGCCATCAGTGAGATCGAGCCGCTGGAATCGATCCTCAAGCGGTTCGACTCCGCGGGTATTTCCCTTGGCGCCTTGTCGCCTGAGGCTCACGAAGCCCTGGCCGAAGCCATGAACCGCCTGGGGGCGCGTTCCAACTCCGGCGAAGGCGGCGAAGACCCGGCGCGTTACGGCACCATCAAGAGCTCGAAAATCAAGCAAGTGGCGACTGGCCGTTTCGGCGTAACCCCGGAATACCTGGTCAACGCCGAAGTGCTGCAGATCAAAGTCGCCCAGGGCGCCAAGCCTGGTGAAGGTGGGCAACTGCCAGGCGGCAAGGTCAACGGTTTGATCGCCAAGCTGCGTTATGCAGTGCCGGGCGTGACCCTGATTTCGCCGCCGCCGCACCACGACATCTATTCGATTGAAGACTTGTCGCAGTTGATTTTCGACTTGAAACAAGTCAACCCGCAGGCACTCGTCTCGGTGAAACTGGTCGCAGAAGCCGGCGTGGGCACCATCGCCGCTGGCGTGGCCAAGGCCTATGCCGACCTGATCACCATCTCCGGCTACGACGGCGGCACTGGCGCTTCGCCGCTGACCTCGATCAAGTACGCCGGTGCACCGTGGGAACTCGGCCTGGCGGAAACCCACCAGACCCTGCGCGGCAACGACCTGCGCGGCAAAGTGCGGGTGCAAACCGACGGCGGCCTGAAAACCGGCCTCGACGTGATCAAGGCCGCGATCCTCGGCGCCGAAAGTTTCGGCTTCGGTACTGCGCCGATGATCGCCCTGGGCTGCAAATACCTGCGCATCTGCCACCTGAACAACTGCGCCACCGGCGTCGCCACTCAGAACGAGAAGCTGCGCAAGGACCACTACATCGGCACCGTCGACATGGTGGTGAATTTCTTCACCTACGTCGCCGAAGAAACCCGTGAGTGGCTGGCCAAGCTGGGTGTGCGTTCGCTGGAAGAGCTGATCGGGCGTACCGACCTGCTGGAAATCCTCGAAGGCCAGACCGCCAAGCAAAACCACTTGGACCTGACGCCGCTGTTGGGCAGCGATCACATCCCGGCAGACAAGCCACAATTCTGCCAGGTGGACCGCAACCCGCCGTTCGACAAAGGCCTGCTGGCCGAGAAGATGGTCGAAATGGCCAGTTCCTCGATCAACGATGCCAGCGGTGGCGATTTCGCTTTGGATATCTGCAACTGCGACCGTTCGATCGGTGCACGCATCTCCGGCGAAATCGCGCGCAAGCACGGCAACCAAGGCATGGCGAAAGCGCCGATCACGTTCCGCTTCAACGGTACTGCCGGCCAGAGCTTCGGCGTGTGGAACGCCGGCGGCCTGCACATGTACCTTGAAGGCGATGCCAACGACTACGTGGGCAAGGGCATGACCGGCGGCAAACTGGTGATCGTTCCGCCTAAAGGCAGCATCTACAAGACCCAGGACAGTGCCATCATCGGCAACACCTGCTTGTACGGTGCCACCGGTGGCAAGCTGTTCGCCGCCGGCACGGCCGGTGAGCGTTTCGCCGTGCGTAACTCCGGTGCCCACACCGTGGTGGAAGGCACTGGCGATCACTGCTGTGAGTACATGACCGGGGGCTTTGTCGCGGTACTGGGCAAGACCGGTTACAACTTCGGTTCGGGCATGACCGGCGGTTTCGCCTACGTGCTTGACCAGGACAACACCTTCGTCGACAAGGTCAACCACGAGTTGGTCGAGATCCAGCGGATCAGCGGCGAAGCCATGGAATCCTACCGGAACCACTTGCAGCACGTGCTGGATGAGTATGTCGAGGAAACCGGCAGCGAATGGGGGCGTAACCTCGCCGAAAACCTCGATGATTACCTGCGTCGTTTCTGGCTGGTCAAGCCCAAGGCTGCCAACCTGAAATCGTTGCTTTCCAGCATCCGTGCCAACCCGCAGTGATATGCGCCTGAACAGTTTGATGAGGTTTTAACATGGCTGAACGTCTGAATAACGACTTCCAGTTCATCGATGTCGGGCGCAAAGATCCGAAGAAGAAACTGTTGCGTCAACGCAAGAAAGAGTTCGTGGAAATCTACGAACCCTTCAAACCCCAGCACTCGGCCGACCAGGCCCACCGCTGCCTGGGTTGCGGTAACCCGTATTGCGAATGGAAGTGCCCGGTGCACAACTTCATTCCCAACTGGCTCAAATTGGTGGCGGAGGGCAACATCCTCGCCGCCGCCGAGCTGTCGCACCAGACCAACACCTTGCCGGAAGTGTGTGGCCGGGTGTGCCCGCAAGACCGTCTGTGCGAGGGGGCCTGCACCCTCAACGACGGCTTCGGCGCGGTGACCATCGGTTCGGTCGAGAAATACATCACCGACACCGCGTTCGCCATGGGCTGGCGCCCGGACATGTCCAAGGTCAAACCGACCGGCAAGCGCGTTGCGATCATCGGCGCAGGCCCGGCGGGCCTGGGCTGTGCCGACGTGCTGGTGCGGGGCGGCGTGACCCCGGTGGTGTTCGACAAGAACCCGGAAATCGGCGGCCTGCTGACCTTCGGTATTCCCGAGTTCAAGCTGGAAAAAACCGTACTGAGCAACCGTCGTGAAGTCTTCACCGGCATGGGTATCGAGTTCCGTCTCAATACCGAAATCGGCAAAGACATCACCATGGAACAACTGCTCGCCGAATACGATGCGGTGTTCATGGGCATGGGCACCTACACCTACATGAAGGGCGGCTTTGCCGGTGAGGACCTGCCGGGCGTGTATGACGCGCTCGACTTCCTGATCGCCAACGTCAACCGCAACCTGGGCTTTGAAAAGTCGCCGGAAGATTTCGTCGACATGAAAGGCAAAAAGGTCGTGGTGCTGGGCGGTGGGGACACCGCGATGGACTGCAACCGCACGTCGATTCGCCAGGGCGCCAAGTCGGTGACCTGTGCGTACCGCCGTGACGAAGCCAACATGCCCGGCTCGCGCAAAGAGGTGAAGAACGCCAAGGAAGAAGGCGTGAAATTCCTCTACAACCGCCAGCCGATCGCCATCGTCGGTGAAGACCGTGTTGAAGGCGTGAAAGTGGTCGAGACCCGTCTCGGCGAGCCGGACGCCCGTGGCCGTCGTAGCCCTGAGCCGATCCCGGGCTCCGAAGAGATCATCCCGGCCGACGCCGTGGTCATCGCCTTCGGCTTCCGCCCAAGCCCGGCGCCGTGGTTCGAGCAGTTCGAAATCCAGACCGACAGCCAGGGCCGCGTCGTCGCCCCGGAACAAGGCCAGTACAAGCACCAGACCAGCAACCCGAAAATCTTCGCCGGTGGCGATATGGTGCGTGGTTCTGACCTGGTGGTGACGGCGATCTTCGAAGGCCGCAATGCCGCTGAAGGGATCCTGGATTACCTCGGCGTTTAAGCCTCGGTACGCTTAACACAAGCGGGCTTGTTCCTTACGGACAAGCCCGCTTTTGCGTTTTATTGCTTACGTTTTTTAACGCGCCTCATCACCACCACAAAAAACACCGGTACAAACACCACGGCCAGTGTTGCGCTGATCATCCCGCCGATCACGCCCGTACCAATGGCTTGCTGGCTTGCCGAGCCGGCGCCGGTGGCAATGGCCAACGGCACCACGCCTAGAATAAACGCCATCGAGGTCATCACAATTGGACGTAACCGCAGCCGAGCGGCTTGCAGCGTGGCGTCGATCAGGTCGTGGCCCTCATCGTAAAGTGTCTTGGCGAACTCGATGATCAGGATTGCGTTCTTCGCCGACAGGCCAATGATCGTGATCAAACCGACCTTGAAGAATACGTCGTTGGGCATCCCGCGCAGCGTGACTGCCAGAACAGCGCCAAGCACACCAAGCGGCACGATAAGCAACACGGATGTGGGAATCGACCAGCTCTCGTACAGCGCCGCCAGGCACAGGAACACCACCAGCAGCGACAGGCCGATCAGGATCGGCGCCTGGTTGCCGGACAAGCGCTCCTGCAATGACAGCCCCGTCCATTCCTGCCCAATGCCCGCGCGCCCCTGGGCCACCAGGCGTTCGATTTCGGCCATGGCTTCGCCGGTACTGTAACCGGGCGCGGGTTCGCCGGAGATGCTCACCGAGGGGTAGCCGTTGTAACGGTTCAATTGCGCAGGCCCTTGAGTCCATGTGGCTTGAACGAACGTTGAAAGGGGCACCATTTGTCCTGCGTTGTTGCGTACGTGCATCTTCAGCAAGTCATTAACCTGTTGACGTTGGTCGCCTTCGGCCTGCACCACCACCCGTTGCATACGGCCCTGGTTGGGAAAGTCATTGATGTAGGCCGAACCGATGCCGGTGGACATCAGGTTGCCAATGTCGGCGAAGGAGACACCGAGCGCGTTAGCATGTCGGCGGTCAATATCGAGTTTGACCTGGGGGGCTTCGGCCAGCGCGCTTTCGCGCACATCTGTCAGGATCGGGCTGGCTTGCGCCGCTTCCAGTAAATCGTTGCGAGCCTGCATCAAGGCTGCGTAGCCAAGGCTGCCACGATCCTGCAAACGCAGCTCGAAACCGCTGGAACTGCCGAGACCGCGAATCGGTGCCGGCGACACCACCAGCACCTCGGCTTGCTTGATTTGACTCAAGGCCGCGTTGGCGCGGTCGGTGATTGCCGCTGCAGAGTCATTACTGCCCCGCCAGGACCAACCCTTGAGCACCGCGAAACCCAACGCCGCGTTCTGCCCATTGCCGGAAAAGTTGTAGCCGAGAACGAATGTGCTGTTGTCCATGGCAGGCTCCGTGGCGAAATGTGCTTCGACCTGTTTGACGACCTCTACCGTGCGACTTTGGCTCGCTCCGGGGGGGAGTTGAATGTCGATGATCACAAAGCCCTTGTCTTCTTTCGGAAGAAACGAGGCGGGCAGCTGGCTGAAGCTCACTATCAGCACGAGCAGAAGGGCTGCATAGATGAACAAATAGCGCCCGCTGCGTTTCAAGGCATGAGTCACCCAGCCTTGGTAATGCTTGGTCAGTTGTTCAAACCGGCGGTTGAACCCGGCGAAGAACCGTGCAGAGGTGTGATCACCCGCGGCCACAGGCTTGAGCAGGGTTGCGCAAAGCGCGGGTGTGAGCGTCAGCGCAAGGAGCGCCGAGAACAGAATGGAGGTGGCCATGGTCAGCGAAAACTGCTGGTAAATGACCCCGACGGACCCCTGCATAAATGCCATCGGGATAAATACCGCCACCAGCACCAAAGTAATGCCGACGATAGCCCCGCTGATTTGTTTCATCGCCTTGCGCGTGGCTTCCCTGGGCGAGAGCCGCTCCTGCAGCATGATGCGTTCAACGTTTTCCACCACCACAATGGCGTCGTCCACCAGGATGCCGATCGACAGCACCATGCCAAACATGGTCAGCACGTTGATGGAAAATCCCATCAGTAACATGAGCGCCAAGGTGCCCATCAATGCGACCGGTACAACCAGGGTCGGAATCAGTGTGTAACGAATATTTTGCAGGAACAGGTACATCACCGCGAACACCAGCACCATGGCTTCGAGCAGTGTGTACACCACTTTAGTAATTGAGGCTTTGACGAACGGCGAGCTGTCGTAAACGATCTGGTACTTCATGCTGGCAGGAAAGTAGCGTGACAACTCGTCCATCTTCTCGCGCACGCGTGTTGCCGTACTCAACTCATTGCCGTCAGGCGTCAATTGCACGCCCAACTCGCTGGACGGTCGACCATTGAGTCGGGTGCCGAACTGGTATTCCTGGCTGCCGATTTCAACCCGGGCAACATCGCCAAGGCGCACGACAGCCCCGTTGGGCTCGGCTCTCAGCACAATGTCGGCGAACGCTTGCGGGCTCGACAGTTGGCCCTCAGCCAGGACGGTCGCGGTGATTTCCTGGGTATTGGCAGCGGGTAACTCGCCCAGGCTGCCGGCGGCTATCAAGGTGTTTTGAGCCGCGATTGCTGCGTTGACTTCTGCGGGTGTCAGGTTGAAAGCGATCAACTTTTGCGGGTCGACCCAGATACGCATGGCTCGCTCAGCGCCGAACAACTGGACTTTCCCAACCCCCTCCACGCGCTTGATTTCGTTGATGACGTTACGTGCCAGGTAATCGCTGAGGTCAATGCTGGTGACATTCTCGTCGGTGCCGATAAGCGAAACGAACAGCAGAAAGCCGGTGGACGCTTTCTCCACGCGCAAGCCCTGTTGGATCACTGCTTGTGGAAGGCGCGATTCGACGGCTTTCAGGCGGTTGAGCACATCGACCTGCGCAAGATCCGCAGGGGTGCCTGGCTTGAATGTCGCAGTGATCGTGGCGGTGCCTTGGCTGCTGCTTGATTCGAAATACAGCAGGTGATCAGCCCCGCTGAGCTCTTCTTCGATCAGGCTGACGACACTTTGGTCCATCGCCTGCGCCGAAGCACCGGGGTAGTTGGCGACGACTTCGATGCGCGGCGGCGCAATGTTGGGGTACTGCGCCACGGGGAGCTGTGGAATCGCCAGAACACCCGCCAGCAGGATAAACAGGGCGATCACCCAGGCGAATACCGGGCGGTCAATAAAGAATTGCGGCATACGCTAGCGTCCTTTTGACTGACCAATAGCCTGGTCGAGTGGAAGAGCGCCGTTGTCGATCACCACGTGTTCGCCTGGGCGGGCATGTTGCAGGCCTTCGACGACGATTCGGTCGCCGGATGTGAGGCCGTCGGTGACAATCCACCGGTTCTGGTGCACAGCGCCCAGTTGCACGGTTCGCAGGCTCACGCGCAGTTCCTCATCCACCAGCAGCACTTGAGCCAGCCCGGCGCTGTTACGCAGGATGGCGCGCTGCGGCACGCTGATACCTTGTTGGTCGATGGCGTGCTCCAGCCGCACACGCACGAAGCTGCCGGGCAGCAAATCGAGGTCGGGGTTGGGAAACTCGCTGCGCAGGATGATCTGGCCGGTGCCGGGGTCTACTGAGATGTCGCTGAACAGCAGCTTGCCGGGCAACGGGTACGCGCTGCCGTCGTCCTGCAGCAAGGTGGCTTTGGCCTGGCCCGGGCCCGGTTGTTGCAACTGGCCGGAGCGGAATGCGCGGCGCAGTTCGTTGAGTTCACGGGTCGATTGCGTCAGGTCGACATGGACCGGGTTCAACTGCTGGATCAGCGCCAGCGGGGTTGATTCGTTCTGTCCGACCAAGGCACCTTCGGTCACCAGGGCACGCCCGATGCGCCCGGAGATGGGCGCGGTCACGGTGGCGTAACTCAAATTCAGACGCGCGCGTTGCACCTTGGCCTCGTTGGCTGCGACGTCAGCTTCAGCCTGCCGTGCGGCCGCGCGCGCGTTGTCATACTCCTGAGCACTGATCGCCTTGGCTGAGATCAACTGGCGGTAACGCTGTTCTTGCTGACGTGCGCGCAAAGTATCGGCTTGCGACCGTTTAAGCCCGGCCAGGGCGCTGTCCAGATCCGCCTGCAGCGGCGCCGGGTCGATGTAGAACAGGACGTCACCCTGTTTCACGTCACCGCCTTGCGCGAACACACTTTTGAGCACCACCCCAGCCACCCGAGCGTTTACCTGGGCCGTTCGTGGTGCGGCAATGCGCCCACTGAGCTCGCTGCTGATGGAAATGGGTTTGGCTTGCAGGGTTTCTGTGCTCACCTTTACGGGGGCGGATGCCTGCGGCTCGGGTGCCTGGGTGCAACCGCTCGCAGCAATGGCCAACACCACTGAAGCGGATGCGAAACGCAACTTTCTATACATCGACATGCCTCCATAAAGAGGCATGGATGCTAGGAACGAGCAGTTAATTTGCGGTTAAACCGAGGCTGGAAGAGTGCGAGCAAATGTGACCCTTAGTTTCAAATCTTTGCAGAGAAGAAGCTCAGGTGTGACGTTCCATCACCGCGACAAATTGACCCGATAGACAAAAGGCACGGCTCACTCCGTGCCTTTTGCGTCGCGCTCTGAGAAAATGCCCGCACTTTTTTTGCGGATGCCGACATGACTGCCCTCAAGAACGACCGTTTCCTTCGTGCCCTGCTCAAGCAACCTGTAGACGTCACGCCTGTATGGATGATGCGTCAAGCCGGTCGCTACCTGCCGGAATACCGCGCCAGCCGCGCTAATGCCGGTGATTTCATGAGCCTGTGCATGAACCCGGAGTTCGCCTGCGAAGTCACGATGCAGCCGCTGGACCGCTACCCACAACTGGACGCGGCCATCCTCTTCTCCGATATCCTCACCATCCCCGACGCCATGGGCCAAGGCCTGTATTTTGAAACCGGCGAAGGCCCGCGTTTCAAAAAGGTTGTCAGCACCCTGGCCGACATCGAAGCGCTGCCGATCCCTGATCCGCACAAAGACCTCGGTTACGTGATGGACGCCGTCAGCACTATCCGCCGCGAGCTCAACGGCCGCGTGCCGCTGATCGGCTTTTCCGGCAGCCCTTGGACCCTGGCCACCTACATGGTCGAAGGCGGTTCGTCGAAAGACTTCCGCAAGACCAAGGCCATGCTCTACGACAACCCGCAAGCCATGCACCTGCTGCTGGATAAACTGGCGCAGTCGGTCACCAGCTACCTCAACGGCCAGATCATGGCCGGCGCGCAAGCGGTGCAGATCTTCGATACCTGGGGCGGCAACCTGTCGTCGGCGGCCTATCAGGAATTCTCCCTGGCCTACATGCGCAAGATCGTCAGTGGCCTGATCCGCGAACACGAAGGCCGCAAAGTGCCGGTCATCCTGTTCACCAAAGGTGGCGGCCTGTGGCTGGAAAGCATCGCCGATGCTGGCGCTGACGCGCTGGGCCTGGACTGGACCTGCGACATTGGCGAAGCGCGCCGCCGCGTTGGCGGCCAGGTCGCGCTGCAAGGCAACATGGACCCGACCGTGCTGTACGCCAAGCCGGAAGCAATCCGCACCGAAGTCGGCCGCATCCTGGCCAGCTACGGCAAGGGCAGCGGGCACGTGTTCAACCTCGGCCATGGCATTACGCCGGAAGTGAACCCGGAGCACGCCGGCGCGTTCCTGCGCGCGGTGCATGAGCTGTCGGCGCAGTATCACGAGTAAACACAAAACAACTGTGGGAGCGGGCTTGCTCGCGAATGCGGAGTGTCAGTTGATACATTCATGACTGATACACCGCATTCGCGAGCAAGCCCGCTCCCACATTTTAAACAGGGCCGCCTCAGGCCTGCACATTCCCCAGCGGCGGCAACTTCGCCAGCTTCAACGCCACCAGCAGCGCGCCAATCAACAGCGCCACGATAAACCCGCCAATCCCGTTCCACCCGGCAAAGTGCCAGAAGAACCCGCCCGCCGTACCGGCAATACTCGACCCCACGTAGTAGCAAAACAAATACAGCGACGACGCCTGCCCCTTGGCCTTGACTGCGCGGCGGCCGATCCAGCTGCTGGCCACCGAGTGCGCGCCGAAGAAGCCGAAGGTGAAGATCAGCATGCCCGGCACCACCAGCCACAACGGGGTGAACAGGGTCAGGCTCATGCCGGCGAGCATCAACACAATCGTGCCCCACAGCACTCGGCGGCGGCCGAGGCGGTCGGCCAGTGAGCCTATTTTTGCCGAGCTGTAGATGCCGGTCAGGTACACCAGCGAGAGCAGGCCGACCACCGCCTGGCTCAGCCCGTACGGCTCTGCCAGCAGGCGATAACCGATGTAGTTGAACATCGTGACGAAGGCACCCATCAGCAAGAAGCCCTCAAGAAACAACCACGGCAGGCCCGCGTCCTTGAAGTGCATGACAAACCCATTCAGCAGGTTGCGCGGCTTGAGGCTGCTGGTGCGGAAGTTGCGCGATTCGGGCAGGACCTTCCAGAACACCGTGGCCGCGATCAGCGCCAGCGCGCCGATGATCAGCATTGCGGTGTGCCAACTGACGAAGTCGATAAGTACGCCGATGATCAACCGCCCGCTCATGCCGCCAATGGCGTTCCCGCCGATATACAGGCCCATCGCCAGGCCGATGTGTTGCGGGTGGATCTCTTCGCTCAGGTAGGTCATCGCCACGGCGGCCAGGCCGCTCAAGGACAAACCCACCAGCGCGCGCATCAGCAGAATCCCTTCCCAGGTCGGCATCAGGCCGCTGGCGATGGTCGCCAGCGCGGCGCAAAACAGCGCGCAGACCATCACCGGCTTGCGCCCCAGTCGGTCGGAAATCGGCCCGGTGACCAGCAAGCCCAACGCCAGCATCGCCGTGGCGACCGACAGGATCAGGCTGCTTTGCGCGGCATTGATGGAAAACTCGTGAGACAGCGCCGGCATCATCGGCTGCACGCAATACAGCAGCGCAAAGGTGGCGAACCCCCCGGAAAACAGCGCCAGCACCGTGCGCATGAACATCGGCGTGCCTTTTTCGATGTACGCCTCGTTGAGCTGGGCCACCACCTCATCCAGGGCGGTAGGCGGGATCTCTTGAGCAAATGGAGCGACAGCAGATTTCACGGGGACCTCGGCGAGGGAAAGCCTGCCAGAACTGGCAATGCAAAAAAGAATATAGCTGCCTAATGATTCTTTCCAATATATTGTTCGACCTGTTTGATAGCTTTTACGACCTAATGAGGTTTGCATGGAATTGCGTCACCTGCGGTACTTCATCGCCGTCGCCGAAGAACTGCATTTTGGCCGCGCCGCGCAGGTGCTGGGCATCTCGCAGCCGCCGTTGAGCCAGCAGATTCAGGCGCTGGAGCACGAGGTGGGCGCGCGCTTGTTTGAGCGCACCAACCGTCGGGTCGAGCTGAGTGAGGCGGGGCGTTTGTTCCTGCACGAGGCGCGATTGGTACTGGCGCAGGTCGACAAGGCGTCGGATGTGGCGCGGCGTGCGCAGTTGGGCGAACTGGGGGAACTGAAGATCGGCTTCACCTCGTCGGCGCCATTCAACGCCAGCATTCCGCAGGCGATCTTCGCGTTTCGGCAGGCGTTCCCGGCGGTGCATTTGAATCTGCAGGAGATGAGCAGCACCGAAGTGGCCGAGTCGCTGGTGGATGAGTCGATCCAAGTGGGGCTGATGCGCCCGCTGCCGTTGCCGGATTCGCTGAATGTCATCGAGCTGATGCGTGAACCGCTGGTCGCCGTGCTGAATGCCGGTCACCCGCTGGTGGACGGCAGCGAGCGCGGCTTGCATCTGGCGCAACTGGCGCAGGAACCGTTTGTATTCTTCCCACGCACCTATGGCAGCGGCCTGTACGCCCAACTGCTCAACCTGGCCCGTGACGCCGGTTTCAGCCCGCACTTCGCCCAGGAAGCCGGGGAGGCAATGACCATCATCGGGTTGGTGGCGGCGGGCTTGGGGGTGTCGGTGCTGCCGGCGTCTTACCAGCGCATTCGAATTGATGGCGTGGTGTATCGCACCTTGCTCGATCAGGAAGCGGTGACGGCCGTGTGGCTGGTGCAACGCAAAGGCGCGCAAACCCCGATGGCCAAGGCGTTTGTGGAGCTCTTGACGCGCAAAGCGGTGGTGTAGGCACTGTCACATATCAGGTAACGCAACCGGCTTAGTCGACAGTCATCTTCAGGGCGCGAACCCCATCTGCTGGGCAAAGTGCGACATTGTCGCGACCGTAAGCCTGGGGCGACTGGATCGAATCAAAAGCAAAGACCGTCATGGCAAACGAACTTACAAAATCGCAGAGCTCACCAGCGAGCAGTTTTTAGCGATAAAGGCGGCGGTGCGCAGTGCGCTGGGGTTGCGATGAAGTGGAACAAAGATGAGCGGCGCTTTGCCACCGATTGCAGGCGAGCTGTTTTCAGGCATACTGGCCGAGTTCCCGAAAGGGGCTTGTGAGACTCTGAGGATCCTGGGTAACCAGCCATCGCAGAGCCAGGCAGGACGCGGCGATGACAAGCCAACCTGTTTGTGAAGAGGGCGCCGAAAGGCGCCCTTTGTCGTTTCCGACGGGCTGAAATGCTCAGTTCTGCTTCGACGTCCCCGTCTGCTCAAACAACTGCGCCGCCGACCCGGCCTCATTCACGCCATTGCTGCGCAAACCCGCCATGATGTCGCCATCCAAATTGTTCACCCAACGGTTGTAGTTGCGATGGATCTTGCCGTCCTTGTAGCCCAGGTCGCGGCTGTCGCGGTAGGTGATGGCGTAGCTGTTGCGGGTGTAGCGGATGTCGATTGCAGCGTAGTACTGGTTACGCACGGTGATCTCGGCCTGCACCAGTTGCGGGCCGAAACGTTGCACGGTCCACTCGCGTTTTTGCAGGGCGGTGACGATCACCTGCTTCATTTTTTCTTCGCTGACTTGAGCGTCGGCCGGCAGCGCGTGCTGGGTGTTGAGCACCGGTTTGGTGGTGCACCCGGCGGTGGTCAGCAGGGCCAGGGTGATCAGGGTGGCGCGTAGCAAGGAAGACATTCCGTTTTCTCCAATCGATTAAAAAATTCAGGACCAGCGGCGGAAAATCAGCGAAGTGTTGACGCCGCCAAACGCAAAATTGTTGTTCATCACGTAGTCGTTGTGCATCTCGCGAAACCCACCTTGCAGGTAATCCAGCTCGCCGCATTGCGGGTCGACCGAATCGAGGTTGAAGGTGTGCACATACTGGTCGCGGTTCATCATTTCGATGCTGAACCAGGACTCCAGCGCGCCGCACGCGCCCAAGGTGTGGCCGAGGAAACTCTTCTGCGAGCTGATCGGCATGCGGCTGCCGAACAGGCTGCTGGTGGCCAGTGTTTCGGCGATATCGCCTTGATCGGTGGCGGTGCCATGGCCATTCACGTAGCCGATGGCCGAAGGCTCAAGCCCGGCATCTTCGAGGGCCAGCTCCATCGCGCGGCGCATGGTTTTCTGCTCCGGGCGCGTGGTGTGCTGGCCGTCGGCGTTGCTGCCGAAACCCACCAGCTCGGCGTGGATGTGCGCACCGCGCGCCAGCGCGTGTTCGAGTTCTTCGAGCACCAGCATGCCGCCGCCTTCGCCGATCACCAGGCCATCACGGCCGCTGTCATAGGGGCGCGGGCTGGTCTGTGGCGCGTCGTTTTTCAGGCTGGTGGCGTAGAGCGCGTCGAACACCATCGCTTCAGTGGGGCACAGCTCCTCGGCGCCACCGGCGAGCATCAACGGCAGGCGGCCGAACTTGATCGCCTCGTAGGCATAGCCGATGCCCTGGCTGCCGCTGGTGCAGGCGCTGGACGTGGGGATCAGGCGCCCGGTGAGGCCAAAGAAAATGCTGATATTCGCCGCCGTGGTGTGCGGCATCATGCGCACATACGAGTTGGCGTTCAGCCCCTCGGCCACCGAGTTCAGCAGCATATTGCCGAACGCCTTGATCTCATCGGTGCTGCCGGTGGACGAGCCACAGGCCACGCCCATGCGCCCATCCTTGATCGACTCGTCGCCGAGCAAGCCAGCGTCCTGCAACGCCTGCTCCGCTGCCCATACCGCCAGGCGCGAGACGCGGCCCATGCTGCGCAATTGCTTGCGCGTCCAGTGCGCAGGCACGACGAAGTCATCGATCGGCCCCGCCAGGCGCGTGTTCAGTTCAGTAAAACGGTCCCACTCGTCCATGCGCCGAATGCCGCTGCGGTTGGCGCGAAAGTGGGCGGCGATGGTGTCCCAGTCGCAGCCCAGGGAGGTCATGCCGGCCATGCCGGTGACGACGACGCGTTTCATCAGCACAGGCCCCCGTTCACGGCCAAGACTTGGCGCGTGATGTAAGCGGCCTCGGCCGACATGAGGAAATTCACCGCACCGGCGACTTCTTCCGGGGTGCCCATGCGCTGCGCGGGGATCATTTTCATCAGCTCTTCCACCGGCACGTTTTCATCGAGCATGGCGGTGTCGATCAAGCCTGGCGCCACGCAGTTGACGGTGATCTTGCGCTTGCCCAACTCGATCGCCAACGCCTTGGCCGCGCCGATCAAGCCGGCTTTGGAGGCGCTGTAATTCACCTGGCCACGGTTGCCGATCAACCCCGAAACCGAAGTGATGCACACAATACGGCCCGCCGCGCGACGACGAATCATCGGCATCATCACCGGGTGCAGCACGTTGTAGAAACCATCCAGATTGGTGCGCATCACCACGTCCCAATCGTCTTCGGACAAGGCCGGGAACGCGCCGTCACGGGTCAGGCCAGCGTTGAGTACCACGCCGTAATAGGCGCCATGCTGCTCCACATCGGCCTCAAGGACTTGCTTGCACGTGGCGCGATCCGCCACATCGAATTGCAGCACCCGCGCCTTGCGGCCCAGGGCTTCGATCTCGACCTGCACCGCGTCCGCTTCAACGCGGCCATTGCGGCAATGCAGCACGATGTCGTGCCCGGCCTGCGCCAGGCGCAGGGCAATGGCGCGGCCGATGCCACGGCTGGAGCCGGTGACCAGTACGGATTCAGTCATGGCGTTTCGTCCTTCGATTCATCTAAATAGTTGGCCGCCTGGGGCGGTCGAAATACGTTCAAGCGCGCGCTGGCCTGGATCCCGTCGCCGGTCAGGTGGCATTCGAACACACCCATGCCGTTGTCGTCTTCCAGCGAGCGCAGGCCGTGGATGCGCAGCTCGGCACCGGCCGGGAAATGTTCCACGTTGCACTCGAACTTACGCGTGCCCAACAGGAAACCCAGTTCCACCGCTTCGCCTTTTTGGCGCGCGCGGCAACCGGCATAGGCGGCGACGCTTTGCGCCATCAGCTCAATACCGACCCACGCCGGCAGGCTGCCGTCCGGGCGATTGAACAGGCCACCGGGCTTGACGGTGGCGCGGGTGTGCACCTGCTCTTCATCGAACGACAGCACCTGGTCGATCAGGATCATGTCGCCCGCGTGGGGCAGCAGTTCGGCGAGTGGCCAATCGATCATGGGGCCTCTGCGATTATCAGGCTGACGTTGTTACCGCCGAAGGCAAACGAGTTGCTCATCAGGCAGCGCTTTTTCAAGGTGTCGCCGGCCTGCGCCCACTGCAACGCAGGCAGGGCCGGGTCGGCGTGGCCATCCCACACATGTGGCGGGACCAAGCCGTGGGTCAGGCTCAGCCAGCAGAACGCCGCTTCCAATGCACCGGCCGCGCCGAGGGTGTGGCCGGTCATGGGTTTGGTCGATGAGCAGGCCACGCCGTCGGGAAACAGGCTGGCGACGGCCAGGCTTTCCATGGCGTCGTTGTGTTGGGTGGCGGTGCCGTGCAGGTTCAGGTAGCCGATCTGTTCGGGCGCAAGTTTTGCGCTGGCCAAGGCCTTGCGCATCGCCTGCAACGCGCCTTTGCCGGTGGGCTCGGGCGCCGAGATATGGTGTGCGTCGCAGCTGGCGCCGCTGCCCAACAGTGCAATCGGCGCCGGTGTTTTAGTCATCAAGAACAGCACCGCCGCTTCGCCGATATTGATGCCATTGCGGTTCACCGAAAACGGGTTGCAACGCTCGCTGGAGACGGCCTCCAGCGAAGTGAAACCGTTCAGCGTCAGCTTGCACAGGCTGTCGACGCCGCCGCAAATCACCGCATCGCACACGCCCAGGGCCAGCAGGCGCTGAGCACTCATCAGCGCGCGGGCGCTGGAGGTGCAAGCGGTGGAAATCACATAGGCCGGGCCGCTCAGTTGCAGCCAGTCGGCGAGGAAGTTGGCTGGCGCGCTGAGTTCCTGTTGTTGATAGTCGTAGTCGCCGGGGAACTGCTGGTCGCGCAGGTAATGGGCGATGCCACGGCTGGCTTCGTCGATGCCGGAGGTGCTGGTGCCCAACACAATGCCGACGCGCGAGGCGCCGTAGGTGTGGATCGCCTGGCGGATCTGGCCTTCAATCTGCAACGCGGCGTCCAGCAGCAACTGGTTGTTGCGGCTGCTTTGCTGGTTCAATTGCGCTGGAATGCTCGCCAGTTCACTGTGCACACCGCCTACCGGCAACACGCGTTCCGGCACCCAGCCACTTTCGGCGCGCATGCCGGAGCAGTCGCCGGCAAACAGGTTGCGGCTGACTTCGTCCTGGCCACGGCCCAGGGCGCAGATCACGCCGAGGGCATTGAGATAGGCGGTCATCGAGCAACCCCAAGCGGGGTGATGCGATAGCTCAACGGCTGGCCCGTCATGTTCACGCTGAATACCTCTGAAGACTGGTAGACGATCTGCCAATGGCCCGGCAGCGTGCGCGTAAGGTCCATGGCCTGGGCACTCGGGTAAAGCGCGCGCACGTCATCCGCCGAGGTCAGGGCAAACAGCAGCGCGGCAAACAGCTCGCGGGCCGCCGGGTTAGGCGGCAGCAGGCCGTCAGCCTGCCACTGGCCGTTGATCAGTTTTTGCCGGGCCTGGGGAATGCCCAGTGGGTCCATCATCGACCAGCGCAACCCAGCGCCTTCGCGTTGGATCACCAGCAGCCAATCCTGGCTCTGGCCGTCCGCCAGGCGCTGCACGTGCAGCTGCATCGGCAAGGCCAGCGCCGGGGTTTTCTCGGGCAGCGGCGGCTGGCTGGCGCAGGCGCTCAGCAGCATCAGGCAACCGATCAACAGCCTCCGCATCATGGCGCAGCACTCTCTAACGGTTTACGCACCACGCAGTTGACCAGGGTCTCTTCACGCTGGCCCACCGGTGGCGGGTTGCGCAGGCCCCAGCGCTCCAACAGGCCGAAATCGCTGGAACGGCTCCACCACAAATACGGGTATGAGACGTTCTGCGGGCCAAATTCAAAGCCCTGCTCGCGCAGCATCTGCAGATACTCTTCGGCGCTTTTCTGCACGTGCATCGGGTGGCGGAACAGCCAGCGAATCACCCAGGTGTCGATGTAGGCTTCGGTGGACTCGGCAAACAGCAAATAACCGCCCGGCTTGAGCACACGGTAGAACTCTTTCAAGGCGCGATGCTGTTCCACCAGGTGATGGAAGGTCTGGTGGCAGAACAGGATGTCGACGCTGGCATCCGGCACCGCCAGGGTCGCGCAGTCGCTGCCGATCAGCTCGATGGCCAGGCCTTGGCGCGCGGCTTCGGCTTGGCACAGTTCCAGGCTGTGCGGGTCGGCGTCCAGGCCGATCAGGCGCTGCGGCGCGAACACCTGCTGCAAATACTGGAACGACTTGCCCTGGCCGCAACCGGCGTCGAGCAACACCGGCGCCACCGGCAACGGTTCGGTGAACAGGCTGCGCAGGTCGTTGATCGCCACGCGCAACACGTGGTGCTGCCACGTGTGGCTGCGCAGGAACCAGAAGCCGAACTTGGTTTCTTCGACGTAGTTGTTACTTAAATACTGACTGCTCACGCGGCATCCCCTGCACAAATCTCCGACAACATCCGTAACCGCCGCTTGGGCTCACTGACAAACGGGTTGCGCTCATCCCACGCATAACCGGCCAGGATCGAGCTGATCATCCGGCGAATCTCCGGCGAGCTGCCAGGGTGGAAAATCACATCCTGGAACGTCCCCGCGTACCAGCCTTCGACGTAGCAGCGGAAGGTGTCGACACCGCGCTTCAACGGCACGGCAAACTCGCTTTGCCAGTCCACGGTCTCGCCTTTGAGCTGGCGATGCAACAGCCCGGCCGCCATGCTCGCCGAACGCATGGCGATAGTCACCCCGGAAGAAAACACCGGGTCGAGAAACTCCGCCGCATTGCCCAGTAGCGCAAAGCCAGGGCCGTGCAGGGTTTTGACGTTGGCCGAGTAGCCGCCGATGGTGCGCGCAGGTGTGTCCCACACGGCGTTTTGCAGCACGCCTGCCAGGCTTGGGGTTTCGTCGATGAAGCTGCGCAGGCAGGCGTCGAGGTCGCTGTCGCGGCCGTCAAAATGCTCTTTGGCCGCCACCACGCCCACCGAGCAACGGCCGTTGCTGAACGGAATGGTCCAGAACCAGATATCACGTTGGGTGGGGTGCGTGGTCACGAGGATCTTGGTGCGGTCGAAGCCGGGATGTTCGATGTGATCTTCAACGTGGGTGAACACCGCCTGGCGCAGCGGGAAATTCGACGGCGCTTCCAGGTCCAGCAGGCGCGGCAGTACGCGGCCGTAGCCGCTGGCGTCGAGTACGAACTTGGCCTTGAGGTGGTACTCGCTGCCGTTCTCGCGGCGCACGTGCAGGTAGCGGCTGTCGCCGCCAAAGTCCACGCCGACGATGGTTTCGCCGTAGCGAATATCCACACCCTGCAGCGCTGCCTGGTCGGCCAGTAATTTGTCGAATTCGCCGCGCTGCACCTGGAAGGTGGTGGGCTTGCCGTTGCTGAACGTGTCACCAAAATCAAATGCGCTGTAGCGCTCGCCCCAGGCAAACGCGGCACCGGTTTTTACCTGGAAACCCGCCGCCTGCACGGCGTCGAGCATGCCGGCTTCTTCGATAAAATCGATGCAGTGCGACAGCAGGCTCTCACCAATCGAAAAACGCGGAAAATGCTGGCGCTCGATAATCAATACATCATGCCCGTTGCGCTTTAACAGCGCGGCGGCGATGGCACCAGACGGGCCGGCACCGATCACCACCACCTGGCGACGTTCCATTTCAACTGTGGGCACGAGGGCTCCTTGCCGCTATGGCGATAATCACATTCATAAGGCGTGCTTCTGATGCCCGGCCCACGGCGCCAGCATAAAGCTGAACGCCAGGCCCAGGCTGACCGACAGGCCGAAATTGCTCACCGCCGGTGTACTCGACACCGCCAGCAGGCCAAACGACAACCAGGTCGTCAGCGCCGCCAACAGCGTTCCCAAAAGGCTCACGGCAGCGCCGCCGATTTGCTCGCGCATCAAGATCGCGTAGTCGACGCTGATGGCCGTGACCAACAGCAGGCCAAACAGGCTGAACAGGGTCAACGGCTGGCCCAGCCAACCCAGGCTGGCCAGGCTGCACAGCGCGGCCAGCAACGGCAGGGCGACGATGCGCAAGGCACCGCCAACGCCGAACGGCAGGATTAGCAACAGCACGATCAGCACGCACGACATCAATTTCAATTCCGCCGCGCTGATCTGCGTGTCGGCGAACACCCGGTTCAAGTCGCCCAGGCGATCGACCAATTGCACGCCGGGCAAATCCAGCGCCTGCACCCGCAGCAACGCCGGGTTGTTCAAGCCTTGCAGGCTGACCATCGCCGCCATACCACCGCCCACCGGGCCGAGCCACAGTGTGCGCCAGGGTTCGGCGAGCGGGCCAACCAGCGCGGCGTCGATGTCTTCGGTGGGCAGTGCTTGCAGCTGCGCAACTTCGGCCTGCAAGGCGCCGGCGGGTACGCCAAGGTCCATCAGCGGTTGCCAGTGTTGCGGCAGCTGGTTCAGCGCATCACGCAACTGTTGCTGCTCGGCGGGCAAGTTGACCAGTTGATTGAGCGCCAGGTAGCCCTGCAACTTGTCCATGTTCACCAGTTGGTCCAGGCGTTGGCCCAAGGCCGCCTGGCGTTCCAGCAACTGCTGCTGGTTATCCGCGCGCACCAGGAAAAACTGGCTGGTGGGCTGGAACCCGGTGATGCGCGCCACGGCTTGCGCCTCCTGGAGCAATTGCGGCGGGGCACCGATCCATTGGCGAATATCGTTTTTGCTGTTCAAGTGCCACAGGCCGCCCGCGCAGAATAGCAGCACCAGTGCCAGCAGCAGCGGGCTCGGTACGCGTTTGATCAAGGCGGCGCGCAACAGCCACAGGCCTTCGGCGATGCGCAGCGGCCATTGCGCCGGGCGCAGGTCCACGCCCTTGAGCAGCGCGGGCAACAGGCACACGGCCGACAAGTAGGCGCCGACCAGGCCTGCGGCAGAGAACACCGCGATTTGCGTCAGCGCCGGGAACGGCGTCCAGGCCAACGCCAGGTAGCCAATGCAACTGGTGGCCAGGCTCAGGCTCAACCCCGGCAGCGTCAGGCGCAACGCCGGCCAACTGCGCCAGGGCTGCAGGCTCCAGCTTTTGGATAGATAGTGCAGCGGGTAATCGACGGCCACGCCGATCAGGCTGGAGCCCAGCACCAGGGTCATCACATGCATATGGCCGAACAGCGCCACACAGGCCACCGCACCAAACAGCATGCCCACCAGCACTGGCACAAACGCCAGCAGCACACGCCAGCGGCGGAAGGCGAGCAACAGCAGCAAAAGGATGCCCAAGGTGGCGCCGCCGCCGACCCAGGTGATTTCCCGCGTCGCTTGTTGTTGCCCATTAGCGGCATAGAGCAAGCCGCTGGCGGCGAGCAGCTGCGCGCCTTGCTCACTGGCCTGGGTGCGGCTGGCCTGGAGCAAATCCGCCACTTGCACCGGCAGTTTCATATCAAAGGCGTTGCCGGTGGTGCGCGCACGCAGCAGCACCCAGCTTTTGCCGTCGGCATCGGCGATCAACGCGCCGCTGCCGATGTCCAGTTGCACCGAACCGTGCTGCGGCTGGCTGTTCTGGATGCGCCCGGTCAGGCCCAGCCAGTCGTCCTGGCTGGGCACCAGGCTGAACCCGGTGAAGGGGTCGAACAGTGCCTGTACACGTTGCTGGATAAACGCCGCGGGTTGTTCGATCAGTTGCTCGCGGTCCTTGGCCGAGAGCATCGCCAGACGCCCGCGCAGCAGTTGCTCGCGCAGCGCCGGCAAGTCGGCTTGCAGGTTCCACTGCACCTTTTCAAACAGCCCGCTGGCCTGCCAACGGTCGCCCAACTGTTGCGCGACCGCCACGGCTTTTTGCCGATCGGCATGCCCCACCAGCACCAGCATTTCGCGGTTCAGCGGTTCCTGCATGCGCTGTTCGGCCTTGAGCTCCAGCGCGTCCGGCGTATTGCCCGGCACCAGCTCCATCAGGTTGGCCGACAGCGGCGCGCCATGGCGCCATTGCCAACCGGCCAGGGCCAGCACGGCCACCAGCAGGATCAGGAACAGGCGCGGCAGCAGGCGCTCACTGGGCAAAGTCATGTTGCTCCGCGTCGCTCAACGGTTGGCTGGCCGTGCTGTCCTGCATGCGCAGCACAGTGCTGTCGCCTTGGGTTTCCAGCAGTTGGATGGTCTGGACGAGCTCGCCGCCGTCGATATTGATTTGGGTGAAGACCTGTTTGAGCAGCAGTGAGCGTGGGATCAGCGTCAGCTTCCACTTGTTGGCTTCGCCTTGCAGTTGCAGTTCGAAGTCGCGCTGCAGGCCGCTGCTGTCACCCTGGAGTACCGCGAGGAACAGACGGTTCTGCTCGGCACCAGCGCTCTTGTTCGGCAGCAGCTGCCAGCCGTTGGCATCGCGCCGGGCAATGCCCTGGGCGCTGATGCGGTAGTCCTGTTGCAGCGGCGTTTTCAGCAGCCACAGCAGGCCGTGATCCTTGGCGAGCACGAAGGTGCCTTTGCTGACCAGGGGCTGGGGCAGGGCACGCAGGTGTTTTTCCTGGGTGAAGTTGCCGTGGATGACGGACGGTTTTGCCAGTTGATCGCTGAGCTGTTGCAGGTCAAAAGCATGGGCGCTGAAGCTCAGGAGCAACCCGATCAATGTGGGAGCGGGCTTGCTCGCGAAGAACCTGAGGGCGCTGCGCAGTGTCAGGCGAGCTGCGTAATCGTTAACGACCTTCGCGAGCAAGCCCGCTCCCACATTGGATCTCATTTCAAAGCCCTTTCGACGGCGTCTGTAAATATTTTGGGGGAGGCGAGTTGCATCTCGCGGCTGGCGATTTCCACCGCCACTTGCACGGTGCTGGCGCGGGTCAGGCGTTCGCCGCTGGCCAAATCGGTGATCAGGTAATTGACCTTCAAACGGTTCTCCCACTCCACCAAACTGGCGCGCACATTGATCGTCTGGCCGAACACCGCGCCGCGCACGTAGCGCAGTTGCATGTCGATCACCGGCCAGGCGTAGCCGGAGTCGAGCATTGCCGTGTAGTTGTGGCCGAGCTTGTCCAGCAGCGCGCAGCGCGCCACTTCCAGGTACTTCACGTAATGCCCGTGCCAGACGACGTTCATGGTGTCGACGTCGAAAAACGGCACGAGGATTTCAGTGTCGCAATGCAGCACGCCCTGGCTACGCATGCAGCCTCCAGTGTTGCTCGGCGATACGTTTAAGGCACAGGCGCAGTTCGCCTTCCAGCGCACGGTCTTCGATGACCGGCGGGAAGTCCTTGGCCAGTTCTGCATGCATGGCGGCCAAGGCCGGCGGCAGGGCGCGTGCATCTTCAGCCTGGGCGCGCAGCCACACGCCTTGGTTGGCCGCGAGCAGCGTGGCGGCGGCGACTTGTTCGGTCAGCTCCAGCACGCGGATCGCATCGCGGGCGGCGATGGTGCCCATGCTCACTTTGTCCTGGTTGTGGCACTCGGTGGAGCGCGAGAACACGCTGGCCGGCATGGTGTTTTTCAGCGCTTCGGCGGTCCAGGCGCTGGTGCCGATCTGCACGGCCTTGAAGCCGTGGTTGATCATCGCGCGGTCAGCCGGTGCGCCAGACAAGTTGCTCGGCAGGCCGTGGTTGTAACGCACGTCCACCAGCAAGGCGAGCTGGCGGTCGAGCAGGTCGGCGACGTTGGCCACCAAGGTCTTGAGGCTGTCCATGGCAAAGGCGATATGCCCGCCGTAGAAGTGCCCGCCGTGCAGCACGCGCTCTTCTTCGGCGTCGATGATCGGGTTGTCGTTGGCGCTGTTCAGTTCGATTTCGATAAACGAACGCAGCCAGTTCAGGCTGTCGGCCAACACGCCGAGCACGTGCGGCGCGCAGCGCAGCGAATAACGATCCTGCAGGCGGTGCAGCGGCGCGGTCGGCGCATCAATCGCCAGGTCTTTGCGCAGCCACGCGGCGACTTGCATCTGGCCCGGGTGCGGCTTGGCGGCGAACAGGCGTTCGTCGAAGTGTTCCGGGTTGCCTTGCAGCGCCACCACGTTCAGCGCAGTGATGCGCGTGGCCAGTTGCAGCAGGTAGTCGGCGCGGGCGAAGGCCAGGCAGGCCAAACCGGTCATCACGGCGGTGCCGTTCATCAAGGCCAGGGCTTCTTTGGGGCGCAATACCAGCGGCTCCCAGCCCAGTTCGCGGTGCACATCGGCGGCCTGGCGGCGCTCACCACGGAACATTACTTCCCGCTCGCCGGACAAGGTCGCGGCCACGTAGGACAGCGGCGTCAGATCGCCGCTGGCGCCCACCGAGCCTTCTTCCGGGATCAGCGGCAGCACATCGTGTTCGAGAAACGCGTGCAGGCGCTCCAGCAACTCCACGCGCACCCCGGAAACGCCGTGGCACAGCGACTGCAAACGCGCCGCCAGCACCGCGCGGGTCGCTTGGGCGTCGAGCAACTTGCCCAGCCCGCAACCGTGAAAGGTGTACAGGTGACGCGGCAACGCCTCGACGTGCTGCAACGGCACGGCCACCACGCACGAGTCGCCGTAGCCGGTGGTGACGCCGTAGATCACGCCTTCCTTGTCCAGCAGCGAGTCGAGGAACTGCGCGCCTTTGGCAATGCGCTGGCGGTACGCAGCGTCGCCCTGCAACTGCGTGGGCGCCTGACGGTTGGCCAAGGCCAGCACGTCTTCAATGCGCAAAGCGCGTTCGCCAAAGGTTACCGGCTCAAGATGCGTCGTCATCGGTCTTCCAGAAAGGGTAAAAGTTGAACCATTGTTGGGGCGCTTGCAGGCAGAACTGGCCCAGGCGTGCGGCGTAGCGCGCGGTCCACAGGGCGATGACCTGCTCGCGGGTGCTGCGCTTCCATTCGATCAATTGCGCGAACGGCTCGATGGTCAGGCGATAGCGGCCGTCGTGCTTGAGGCACATCAGCAGGTTCACCGGGCATTTGAGCAGCCCGGCCAGCAGCCACGGGCCTTGCGGGAACGCCGCGTCATGGCCGAGGAAATCCACGCGCACCTTGCGCCCGCCGTGCAGTGGCACGCGGTCGCCGGCAATCGCCAGCCACTCGCCGTCGTCGAGGCGCTGGCTGAGCAGTAGCATGGTCGCCGGGTCCAGTTCGCTGACCTGGATCAGGCGCAAATGCGTGGCCCCGGCTTCGCCCAGCAGGCGGTTGAATTGCTCGGCGTGCTTGGTGTGCACCAGCACGTTCATGGTGACTTGTTCGCCGATCTCGGCCAGCGCACGGCACACTTCGAGGTTGCCCAAGTGCGCGCCGACCAGCATCTGCCCGCGCTCGCCGCGCAGTTGCCCGCGCAACTGCGCCGGGTCGTTGATTTCGATCTGTTCGATGCGCAGCTTGCCGTTCCACACGTCGAGTTTGTCGAGCAAGGAGTCGGCAAAGGCCATGAACTGGCCGAAGACGCTTTTATGCGTGGGCCGCAGCTCATCGCGCCCGCTCCAGGCGGCCAGGCGCTGCTGGTATTCCCAGGCGCTGTGGCGCGCGGTGCGGCCGAACAGGAAGAAGTACAACACGATGCCGTACAGCAGCGGGCTCAGCAGGCGGCGGCCGAGGACTTTGGCGGCGACGGCGGTGAGTTTCATCAGCCAGAAGCTGCCGCGCTCTTCGCGGTCGGCCCAGTGTTTGGTGCTGTCGCTCATGCCTGCCACCGTCGCCACAGGATCATCGGCGCGCGCACCAACATGCCGAAGAACAGCCGCGTGTGCATGGCCGAAATGCGCACGTTGTCGCGGAACAGGCGGAAGTGCGACAAGCCGTCAGCGGGGTAATGCACCTGGGTCGGCAGCCAGCGCATCGGCTGGTTACGCCAGGCCAGGCGCACCAGGATGTCGGAGTCGAAATCCATGCGCGTGCCGATGTAGGCCGTGTTCATCAAGGCTAATGTGGGCGCCAGCGGGTACACGCGAAAGCCGCACATCGAATCGCGGATTTGCAGTGACAAGGTGTTGATCCACACCCACACGTGGGTCAGGTAGCGTGCGTAGAGGCGACCTTTGGGCACGCTGTCGTCGTATTCGGGGTAGCCGCAGATCACCGCGTCTGGGTGGGTGCGTGAGGCGTCGAGGAAACTCTCGACTTCGCGCAGGTCGTGCTGGCCGTCGGCGTCCACTTGCAGGGCGTGGCTGAAGCCCAGGCGCGCGGCTTCGCGGAAACCGGCCATCACCGCGCCGCCTTTGCCCTGGTTGTTGGGCAGGGTCAGCAGGGTGACGTGTTCGAGTGTCGCCAATTGCGCCAAGACTGCCGCGCAGGCCGGGCTGCTACCGTCGTCGACGAGCAGGCATGGCAGGCCGCTGTTCAACAGGCTGTGCACCACGGCGGGCACGGCGGCTTCATGGTTGTAGACCGGGATCAGGGCGCAGGGGTTATGCATGGTCTGAATCCCGAAATCGAGCGCCTACTCTGTGGCGAGGGAGCTTGCTCCCGCTGGGCTGCGAAGCAGCCCCAATAGAGGCAACGGAGGTCATCCTGACGAACTTCATTGTATGGGTTGGGAGCGCTTCGCACTCCAGCGGGAGCAAGCTCCCTCGCCACAAAAGCTTATGCATGCGCGGCCACCAGTTGAATGCGGCCGCTGGAGCAGGCCGCCACACCGTTGCGGTAGGCGAAATACAGCTTGCCGCGTGCCGGGTCGAAGCGCAGGTGCAGTTCTACCTGATCGCCGGGGCGCACCAGTTGCTGGAATTTGAGTACTTCCATGCCGGCAAAGGTCGTGGGCACATCCAGCAGTTGCTGGCCGAGGTTGAACGCCCATTCCACTTGCACTACCCCCGGCAACACCGGCGTGACCGGGAAGTGACCGCTGAAATACGCCAGGTCCGGCGGGATGCTCAGTTGCACGGTCCATTCGCCGTCAGCCTCGACTTGCTCCAGCACTTCCGGCGCTTTTGGCCGGGGTGCCAGCAGCAACGCCTCTACCTCGGCCTGCGGCAGCTTGCCCTGGCTGTTCAGCGGCAACTGGCGCAGCAACCGCCAGCGACGCGGCAGTGCCAAGGCTTCGCAATGTTGGCTCAAATGCTGGCGCAGGGCTTGGGTGACGGTGCGGCGGCCCTGATTGCGCAGGGCATGCAGGCCGTCGGCGCTCAGCACCACCAGCGCGCCGAGGGAGGCACGGTTTTCCTGTACCACGCCCAGGCGGGTGTCGGCGACCCAGGCGTGGGCCATCAGCGCTTGTTCGAGCATGGGCAGGGAGATGCGTTTTTCTTCCAGCTTGACGATGCGGTCCAGGCGGCCGAGCAGCTCAAAGCGGCCATCGGAATGAATGCGAGCGGCGTCGGCGGTCTGTTCGATATGCCCGGCCGGCAGGTAAGGCGAGGCAATGCGCAGCGCGCCGTCGGCATCCTGGCTCAGCTCGACCTCGGCAAATGGCTGCCACGGCTGTGCGCCTTGGCGCCAGGCAATGCCACCGGTTTCCGAGCTGCCGAGGATTTCCGTCGGCCATTGCTGCAAGCGGTCGTACAGGCTGCCAGCCGCCTCAATCGGCAACGCGCCACCGGACGAAAATACCCGCGACACCTGGCTCAGCGCCGGCCAGTCGAGGTTGTCGCCCATGCGCTTGAGCAGCGCAGGGCTGGCGACCCAGGCAAATTGTGGGTGCTCGCGGCTGGCGCGCTGCAGGTCTTCGGGGAACGCCAGTTGTTTGCGCACAAAAGTGCGACCGACACACAGCGGCCACAACACCCGGAACAACAAACCGTAGATGTGTTGGGTGGCAACGCTGCCGATGATGCACGCATCGTTAAGGTCGGCGCCCCACAAGGCTTCCAGCGCCTCAACTTCGTTGGCCAATTGACGCAGGGTCTTGTCGATACGCTTGGGCTCGCCGCTGGAGCCGGAGGTGCACAGGCTCAGCTGGCAGGTGTCCAGGTCGAGAGCCGCAGCGCTCAACGGCGCCTGATACAGCGCGTCGAGGTCGGCGGCTTCGACCAGCCAGGCATCCACGGCGGCGTCCCAGCGCTGACGGGTTTGCGCTTGCAGGTCGGCGGGCAGCAACACGCTGACCCCGGCGCGCCAGGCGCCCAGCAGGGCGATGGCCAAGGTGCCTGCGTCTTCCAGGTGCACGGCCAAACGCTGGATGCCGCGCGCCTGCAGGCCCGCCGCCAGGCTCAGGGATTGCTCCCACAGCTGGGCGTGATTCATCTCAGGTTCGGTGGTGACCAAACGGTGTTCCAGCGGCTCAAGCAACAGGTGCTCAAGTTTCAACCCTTTCATACGCGGCCTCGAACCCTTTGTCGTACCAGCCATTCCACGGCAAACAACAACCCCATCAGCCCGTAGGCGATCAGGCCGTTGTACAACGTCCACCAGCTCAGCGGCGCCCACAGGGTGAGGGCGGCGGCGAGCAGGCCATTACACAGAAAAAACACACTCCACACCACGGTGACCTGGCGCGTATACACCACCGCGTTGGGCGGCAGTTGCGGGTCGCTCATGCGCGCCAGGCGCTCGACCATCGGCGGGCCGTATTTCAGGCTCAGGCCGAACAGCGCCAGCATGAACGCGCTGACCAGGCTCGGATACCAGCGCAGCAACTGCGGGTTGTCGAACCAGGCCAGCAACAGGCAAAACACAATCACCGCCACCGCCATCCAGCGGCTGCCGGGGCGGCGTGCGCCGGTCAGCGCGCGCAACAGCCACAGGCTGCCCAGCAGCAGGCCGAATTGCCACGGCGCAAAGTGCTCGGTGCCGTAATACACCGCAAAAGGGTAAAGCAGCCCCGCCAGCAACAGGCCAAGGCCGATCAGCCGGCTCATGCGGCAGGCGTGACCAGACGGTACACCGCCTCAACCACGTCGTTTACGGTGCGCACCGTCTTGAATTCTTCGGCGGCGATCTTTTTGCCGGTCTGGCGCTTGATATGGTCGATCAGGTCGACGGCGTCGATGCTGTCGATTTCCAGGTCCTGGTACAGGTTGGCGTCGAGCGTGACGCGTTCGGGTTCCAGTTCAAACAGTTCCACCAAGGCGTCGCGCAGGGTGTTGAAAATATCGTCACGAGTTTGCATGGTCCGGTCTCAAGCTACCTGTCTGGCCGTGACGAACGCCGCAAGGCTGGCCACGTTGGTGAAGTGATTGCGCGTGTCTTTGGCGTCGGCATCGATCTTGATGCCGTACTTTTTCTGGATTGCCAGGCCCAATTCCAGGGCGTCGACCGAATCCAGGCCCAAGCCTTCGCCGAACAGGGTCTGGTCGCTGCCAATATCGTCGACGCTGATGTCTTCCAGGCCCAGGGCCTCGATGATCAGCGTCTTTATGTCGTGCTCAAGGCGGTGTTGGTCGCTCATCTTCGGCGAGCTCCTTAATAAAATAGTGGTGCAGGTAATCGTTGAGCTTGCGTGAGGCCTGGGGCGCGGGCCCGAGTGCGGCAAAGGCGTGTGGTTCTATATCGGCACCCACGCGCAAACTGAAATGAAATCGACATTTAGGAATGCGGTACCAGGGTTCTGCCTTGGTCAAGGTGGTGGGGCTGACCTTGATCACCACCGGGGTGATGATTGTCGCACCGCGCAGCGCAATGGCGGCGCCACCGCGATGAAAGGCGGGTGCCGCGCCGGGCGTGGTGCGGGTGCCTTCGGGGAAGATGATCAGGGTCTGGCCTTCGCGCAGCGCCTGGGCGGCGGCATCGAGCATGTCGGCGCTGCCGTCATTGCTGATATAGCCCGCGTCGCGCACCGGCCCGCGGGTGAACGGGTTTTGAAACAGACTCTGCTTGACCACGCAATTGGTCTGGCGCATCAGGCCGATCAAAAACACCACGTCGATCAGCGACGGGTGGTTGGCGATGATCATCTGGCCTGGGCGGCCGAGTTTTTCTGCGCCTTCGACGCTGTAGGTCAGCACGCCGGCGCGCTGCATCAGGCGGATGAAGAACCAGAACAGCTTGCTGATGGTGTGGCGAGCGCGGCGCTGGTGTTTTGCCGCGCTGCCCGGCAGGCAACTGAGCAACGGGAACACCAGTAAACGCAGGCACAGCCCGCCGACGCCGAACATGAAGAAGCTGGCGGCGGTGGCGAACAGGCGCCAGTAGTAGGCGTCCCGTGGTTTGTCGGTCAGGGCTTGCGTTGCCAGTTCCATACACGGTTCTTCCAGGCATGTTGGCAGGCGACCTGTTCAGTGAGCAGGGTGCGCAGCAGGTTCAGGGCATGGGGCCACTGAGTTGTTTGAGTGAGTTGGACAGCGCCGCTGTTTAGTTCCAATTGCCACTCGTCGCCCGGTGTCAGCAGCAGGCCGACGGCGTAGGGGAAGGGCACGTCATTAATCCAGCTGGCGTAGGCCGCGGGCGGCTGTTCTTCGGTAATCACCAGCAACACTGCCGGGGCGCCTTCGTTGAGCAGCGCGGCGGCCTCAAGCATGCCGTGCTCCAGGCCATCGCCAGCGGCGGCGAGGGCGGTCATTTCGCTGGTTTCATTGCGCAGGATCGACCATAGGCCAATCACTGCGTTATGCACCGACAGGCTGAACTGGGTCGGCGACAGCGGCTGCTCATTGGCCAAGTCGCTGAGGATGTCGAGGGTGCGCGGGGTTTCGCCGTGCCGGGAAATAAACACCAGTGGCAGGTCTTCACGGCCTTCGGCCAGCGGCCAACCCACGCTGAACGCCATGCGCGCCAGGCGGCTCAGGCGCCGACGCTGCATGGCCGGCAGGAAGGACACATCGGGGGATTCTTCGCTGGCGGGCAGCAACACCGGGGCCTGGCACCAGGCGTGCCAGTCGTCCGCACTTTCCAGGCTGGGCGCCCAGGCGCGCCATTGGGCGATGTTGAAAGTGATCACTGAGAAGTTATCCCGCCCCTGCGGGCTTCCATGTGCGGCCATTGGCCCCGAATACCGGGACAGGGAGCAATCGCCGAATGGCGCGCATTATCCCGGTGCTGCGGGGTTCTAGCAAACTTTGGTAAAGAATTGTTCACGGCTGATTACAATTTGGCGGCAAAGATTTACAGATTGTCCTTTACCCGGGGTTGATTTGGGTTGTAGGACAGTTCCTGTTCATGTGTCGGCGACGTATGACGGTCGAAGCGAATTGGCCCACCGATGCAGTCGTGCATGGATGAACGAGGTAGCTAACAGGCGCTTTTGCCCTCTACACTCGGACATTCATTGATACACGGAGGTTTTTCCATGCGGCGTGTGGTGTTCAATCAGAAAGGCGGCGTTGGCAAGTCCAGCATCGCCTGCAACCTGGCGGCGGTCAGCGCCAGTGAAGGCTATCGAACCCTGTTGGTGGACCTCGATGCACAGGCCAACTCAACCCAGTACCTCACCGGGCTGACCGGCGACGATATCCCGATGGGCATTGCCGAGTTCTTCAAGCAAACCCTGTCTTCCGGGCCGTTTTCCAAGAAAAACCGCGTGGACATCTACGAAACGCCGTTCGATAACCTTCATGTCGTCACCGCAACTGCGGAGCTGGCGGATCTGCAGCCCAAGCTGGAGGCCAAGCACAAGATCAACAAGCTGCGAAAGCTGCTGGATGAGTTGAGCGAGGATTACGACCGGATTTA
Organism: Pseudomonas sp. D2002; assembly: GCF_013385735.1. Taxonomy (NCBI): domain Bacteria; kingdom Pseudomonadati; phylum Pseudomonadota; class Gammaproteobacteria; order Pseudomonadales; family Pseudomonadaceae; genus Pseudomonas; species Pseudomonas sp. D2002. Next base: position 357,738 of record NZ_JACAPL010000006.1, read on the forward strand.
CCTGGACACCCCGCCGGCGCTGAACTTCTATGCGGTTTCGGCGTTGATTGCCGCTGATCGTGTGCTGATCCCCTTCGATTGCGACAGCTTCTCGCGCCAGGCGCTGTATGGCCTGCTGGCGGAAATTGAAGAACTGAAGGAAGACCACAACGAAGGCCTGGAGGTTGAAGGCATTGTGGTCAACCAGTTCCAGGCCCGGGCGAGCCTGCCGCAGCAGATGTTGGAGGAGTTGATTGCCGAAGGCCTGCCGGTGCTGCCGGTGTACCTGGCCAGCTCCGTGCGCATGCGTGAGTCGCACCAGGAAAACAAACCGCTGATCCACCTGGACCCTCGGCACAAGCTGACACAGCAGTTTGTGGAGTTGCATAACTTGCTGGAAAACAGCTGACCTGACAGCAACACAAATCTCCATGTGGGAGCGGGCTTGCTCGCGAAGGCGGTGGTTCAGTTTGCAGATAGGCGACTGACGCACCGCCTTCGCGAGCAAGCCCGCTCCCACATTTGTTTTTGCATTCCTGCAGGGGATTTGGATTTGTCCCACAGAGGCTGTAGGAAGCGTCTGGCAAGCGGGGTTGCGCCTTGTCTCGCTGCCTACAGATAAGCCAGAATCGCCCGGCTTGTGCGTCTGGATGGGCGTCTCTAAGGTTCTTCGGTCGCTGAATGTTCAGTGATCGGGTTTAGTAGCCCGTGGTGAGACGTCCCCCTACTCGGAGACGATCATGGTTAACCTTTATACCGTTGCACCCAACCTCCCCACCGAAACCCTCGTGCTCAACAGCTACGAAACCTTCTCTTCCGTGCGCACGCTACTACTCAAGCTATCCAACGACCTCACCGGCGAACACCGCGACGTCGCCCTGGCCATCCATCAATTAAGCGAACTCGGCGTACAACTCGTAGGCCAAATGATGGACCGCGAAACCCCCGTAGCCCAAGCCTAAAACACGGTTAAAAATGTGGGAGCGGGCTTGCTCGCGAATACGGTGTGTCAGCTAACACATGGGCAAGCTGGCTCACCGCATTCGCGAGCAAGCCCGCTCCCACATTGGCCTGCGGTGTTATCAAAAAACCGAATTACACCCCTTGGCTACGCAACCAACTCATCAACTGCGGCAACGGAAACGCCCCACTCTGGCGCGCCACTTCGCGGCCGTTCTTGAACAGAATCAAACTGGGAATCGAGCGAATCCCCAACTGCGCCGACAACTGCTGATTGGCCTCACTGTCCAGCTTGGCCAACCGGCACTTACCCTCCAACTGCCCAGCCGCCTGCTCAAACACCGGCGCAAACGACTTGCACGGCCCACACCAGTCAGCCCACACATCCACCAGCAACGGCAGGTCGCCCTTGATCTGACTGGCGTAGTCGCCTTGTTTCAATTCAAAGGGCTTGTTCAGCAACACAGGCTGCTTGCAGCGCCCGCATTTGGGCGCATCACCCAGGCGTTCGCCGGGGATGCGGTTGAGGCCGTTGCAATGTGGGCAGGGGATTACAAGAGGTTCGGACATCGGGGGCTCCTTGGATGTGGCCAATGTGATCGTTCCCACGCTCCGCGTGGTAATGCATCCCGTGACGCTCCGCGTCACCCGTGCGCAGATGCAGATCATTGCAAAAAGCGGGACGCGGAGCGTCCCAGGTGGCATTCCCACGCAGAGCGTGGGAACGATCATGTGTCTTCTTATGAAGAACAACTAATCTCCAAATGCTTGCCCCAATCCGGCGGCCGCTGGGCGTATTGCTCCATCCCGGCCTGCTCTTCAAACGGCTTGCTCAGTACCTCATGCAGCCGCCGCACTTCGCTGTAATCGCCTGACTCGGCAGCAGCGATGGCGTTTTGTGCCAGGTAGTTGCGCAGGATGTACAGTGGGTTTACCGCGTGCATGCGCTCGCGGCGTTGCGCTTCGCTGTAGTCCCCGTCTCGTGCAACGCGGGCTGTGTACTGTTCGGCCCAGGCATCAAAACCGGCGAGGTCGACGAAGTCATCACGCAGCCGCGCCACGGCCAGCGCTGCAGGCTCATCGCCCAGGCGGCGGAAGAACAGCGTGTAGTCCACGCCACTGTTCTGCATCAGCTTGAGCAGGCGCTCCACCAGTTTCTGGTCATCGTCTTCAGCCGTGGTCAGCCCCAGTCGGCGGCGCATCAGGTCCAGGTAGTGGGCCTGGTACAGCGGCAGGTAAAGGCCAAGGGTTTCTTTCAAGGCGTCAACGCTGATAAACGGCGTGAGTGCCTGGGCCAGTGCGCTGAGGTTCCACTGCCCAATCGGTACTTGGTTGCTGAAGGAGTAACGGCCTTCGTGATCGGAGTGGTTGCAGATGAAGTGCGCGTCAAAGTCATCGAGGAACGCAAACGGCCCGAAGTCGAAGGTGATGCCGAGGATCGACATGTTGTCAGTGTTCATCACACCGTGGCAGAAACCGTAGGCCTGCCATTTTGCGATCATCTCGGCATTGCGCTCGACGATTTCGCGGAACATTGCCAGGTAAGGCTCGGGCTGCTCCATGCACTCGGGGTAGTGCAACGAAAGCACGTGTTCAGCCAATTCTTTCTGCTGTTCGGGCTTCTTGGTGTAGTAGAAATATTCGAAATGCCCGAAGCGCACATGGCTGTGCGCCAGGCGCAAGACCATGGCGCCGCGTTCCTGTTTCTCACGCCACACCGGCGTGTCGGAGCCGATCACGCACAAGGCGCGGCTGCTGGGGATGCCCAAGGCGTGCAGGGCTTCGGAAGCGAGAAACTCACGGATCGAAGAGCGCAGCACCGCGCGGCCATCGCCCATGCGCGAGTAAGGCGTGAGCCCGGCGCCTTTGAGGTGCAGGTCCCAATGCTCGCCGGCCTCGTTGTACACCTCGCCCAGCAGCAACCCACGGCCATCGCCCAGTTGCGGGGAGTAGCCACCGAACTGGTGCCCCGAATAGACCATCGCCCGTGGTTCCGCCTCGGCCCACAGCTTGTGCCCGCTGAACAGCTCGGCAAACACTGGCGTTTCGGCCACGGCCGGGTCGAGGTCGAGCAGGGCCATGGCGGCGTTGCTCGCCACCACAAGGCGCGGTTCGTCGAGGGGGTCAGGCAATACGTGGGTTGAGAACGCGACGCCCAGGCGTGCGAAGCGGTTGTCGAAGGTCAGTTCGTCGAGGGCTTTCACCGGCCATCTCCAGCAGAATGTCCGAGCATTCTGCTGGGGATAGGCGCGTTAGTCGAGTTTGCTCGGCGGCGGTTCCTGCACGCCGCCGTCGTTGGCGGGTTTGGCCGGGGTGTCGACTTCCACCAGTTTGTATTCCTGGCCATGGAGGTTCTTGAGGTAGACCTCCATCTGGCGGAACGAGATGTTGATGTGGTGGTTCTTGAACTCGCGGTTGATAAAGCGGTTCACCTCGTCGATTACCGGGTTGCGGTCACCGAGGTCGCGCACGTGCATGCGCAGTTCGTGGTCGAGGGTGCTTTCGCCGAAGTTGAGGAAGTACACGTGGGGTTCCGGCTCTTTGAGCACCCGTGGGTTTTCGCGCGCGGCCTTGAGCAGCAATTCCTTCACCAGGTCGAGGTCGGAGCCGTAGTCCACACCCAGTTTCAGCGTGACTCGGGTGATGGTGTCGGTCAGCGACCAGTTGATCAGTTGCCCGGTAATAAACGTCTTGTTCGGGACAATGATGTCCTTGCGGTCGAAGTCGGTGATGGTCGTCGCGCGGATGCGGATCTTGCTCACCGTGCCCGACAGGTTGCCGATGGTGATGGTGTCGCCGATACGCACCGGGCGCTCGAACAGGATCATGATGCCGGAGATGAAGTTGGCGAAGATCTCCTGCATCCCGAAGCCCAACCCCACCGACAGCGCCGCCACCAGCCATTGCAATTTGTCCCAGCTCACGCCGAGGGTCGACAGGGTGGAGACGAAGCCGACGCCGGCAATCACATACGACAGCAAGGTGGTGGTGGCGTAGGCGCTGCCTTGGGCCAAATCCAGCTTGGACAGCACCAGTACTTCCAGCAGACCGGGCAAGTTGCGCGCCAGGGCGAAGGTGATGCCGACGATGATCGACGCACCGAGCAAGTCGCCGATGCTGATCGGCACCATGCTGATATTGGCACCGGTGCCGCTGGTGTATTCGTAGAGCGTCACGTTGTCCAGATAGGAGAACACGGTGATCAGGTCTTTCCACACCCAGTACAGCGCGGCGATAAAGCCGCCGAGCAAGGCCAGGCGGATCAGGCGCATCGACTGTTCGTTGACCTGTTCGATGTCCAGGGTCGGCTCTTCGATCACCGCTTCGCCATCACCGGCTTCCTTGGCCGCCTGGCGTTTGGCCAGGGCGCGCGCGTAGGCCAGGCGCCGAGCGGCAACGCCCAGGCCGCGTACGAAGGTGGCTTCGATCACCAGCCAGAACATCAGCAGGTACAGGGTGTTGATCAGGCGGTCGCTGAGTTTCAGCGCGGTGTAGTAGTAGCCAAAGCACACGGCGATAAACAGGGCGACGGGCAGGGCGGTAAACACCAGGCCCACGGCTTTGCGAAACAGCGAGGCTTTTTCGTGGGTCGGGCTGTGCAGCAGCAGGCGGCCCAGCAGCCAGGCCATCAGCGCGTAGCAGGTCAGCACCACGCCGATACCCAGCACGTCGTCGGCCAGCGCCGCCGGTTGGTGTTCGGCAATGGCCACCACGGCCACCAGGGCCAGTACCACCAGCCCGAGCTTGCGCACCCAGCCTTGCAGGAATTCGACTTGGGGTTTTTCCCAGCGGAAGTGCAGTTCCGCCACGCCGCCCGACGCTAGGATCCGGTAAGCGGTGTAGAACACCAGCCACGCCTGGGCGATCTGCAGCAGGGCCGAGCCGAGGTTGGCGTTCTGCCCACGGGCGTCGATCTGCAGCGCGTAGCCGCACAGCGCCAGGCCCAGGGAAACCGGCATCGCCAGCAGGATATTGATCAGGATGGCCTGCGGCGTGTGCCACTGGCTGTCGCGCTTGAAGTGGCCGATGTCCAGGTGGACTTTGTTAAGGCGCTGGTAAAGCGCCTTGCGCCGCCATAGCAGTGCGCCGATCAACAGCAGCAACGGCAGGAACAGCAGCGGGCGCTGGGTCAGGCCGTCGTACAGTTCGCTGACGCTGGAGGCCCACGGCAGGGTGGTGATTTGCTTGCTCAGGTGTGCCGGTACGGTTTCCAGCCACTCGGTGTCCAGCGGCTTGTTGCTGGGGATCCAGAACATTTGCTCGTCCAGCGTCGCGCGCAGAGTGGTGGCGGTGCTGAGCAGTTGTTTCTGGTTCAGTTGCAGGGTGATCGATTCGTTCAACAGCGCGCTCAGCTCGCGGCTCAGGCGCTCCAGCAGGTCGCTGCGGGTAATTGCCAGCTCCAGCAGGGTGCGGCGCAGTTGCGGGGTGACGTCTTCCGGCGGCTGGTTGGCCAGCAAGTTATCCACATAGGCGCTGGGCGAACTGATCGCCTCGCGCTGCTGGTTGATCTCGAACTGGTACAGGCGAATGTTGGCGATGTCGTCCGCCAGGTCGCGGTCCACGGTGAGGCGCGGCAGTGCCTGTTTTTGCTTATAAAGAATCTTGGAGAGCAGCAGGCTGCCCTTGAGCACGTTGATTTGCTCATCGAGTGCCGAGTCGCTTTGGGTCACGGTGTCCAGTTGCTGCTTGGTCTGCAGGTTTTTCTGGGTCAGGTCATTGAGGCGGTCGGTGCTCTTGAGCAGGTAGTCGGAGAGCTTCAGGTTGGCCGCGCTTTCGGTGGCCAACAGGCTGCTGCCGCCGGTTTTTTGCGCCTCGATGGACTGCTGGGTCACGGTCTGCTGGGACTGGGCGAGGCGTTTCTGGTTGATCAGGGTTTGCAGGTCCTGGATTTCCTGTTCCAGGCGGCTGGTCTTCTCGGTCGTCAGGTCGCGTTGGCTATTGCCCAGGTCTTGCAGTTGGCTGTTGCCCGCCAGTTCCTGGCGGCGCAGCGGAATCAAGGCGTTGAGGGCGGCGAGTTCGGCGTTCAGCAGGTTGCGCTGGTCGCCGGTGAGGGGCTTGCCGTTATCTTTGCCCGCTTTAAGGGTGGCGTTGATCTGCTGGATGCGGGTCTGGCTGTTGCTGATTTCGGTTTGGGCGCGCTCGGGGCGGGTCTGGGCGGCGATGGACATGCTGTTGGCATCCGCCATGTCCTTTTGCAGGTCGCCTTGCTGGGTCGTGCGCTGCACCAGCAATTGCTCGAGCTGCGGCACGGGCAGCGTGGCATAGCGTTGCGCCACCGGGATGACTTTGGTGGCCTTGAGCCGCACCAGTTCGCGCTGGTTATCGGTGGTCTGGCGCGGGGCGTCTTCCAGCTGGCGCTTGAGGTCGGTGAGGCGCTGCTCGTAATCCTGCTTGTTGCCCAGGTAGGTCAGGGTCTGTTGCAGGATGTTCTGCAGCGCCTTCATATCGGCGTCGGGCAGCTTGCGGTCGGGCAGCTTGTCCAGGGTTTGCTGGATGGCCTCGGCACTGGGCGCATCGGCGGCGTAAACGCTGCCCACACAAAGGGTCAGGCCCAGCAGGGCAGTGGCTAAAAAGGTGCGCAGAGTTGTCATGGATACCGGTCGAGCAAGGTAAAGAAAATGGGGGCGTGGCGCCTGGCCCCGCAGTTTAGAGGAAGAGTCCAGGGCCTGGACGACTTCCTTCGGGGAATTTGACGCCGACTTTTCCGATTCTGTTCCCGTCCATGGCCGCGACGGTCCACAGCGTGTTGTTCCACTCCACTTGGTCGCCCACCACCGGCGCACCGCCGACCTTCTGGGTGATGAAGCGGCTCAGTGGCATATCCGGGTCGATGCCTTCGAGCTTGAGGCCGTACAGCGCCGACACCGCGCCCAGCTGGGCGTCGCCTTCGAGAACGAAGTCGCCGAAGAAACGCAGGTCGAGGCCACGTTGCGGCGCCTGGCTGAACAGTTTACCCAGGGCCGGCAGGTTGTGTTCGTGGCCGATCACGCAGAGCAAATCGTCGACTTCCAGCACCGTACTACCCGACGGATGGAGCAGTTGCTGGCCACGGAACAACGCCGCGATCCGTGTGCCCTCGGGCATTTTCAATTCTCGCAGGGCTGCGCCAATGCACCATTTTTCCGCGCCCAGGCGGTAGACGAACAGCTCCCACTCGCTGGTGACGTGCACTTCCAGGGCTGCGCGGGAAATCGGCGCGGGGTCTGGCGGTACGGTGACTTTCAGCAGTTTGGCCACCCACGGCAGGCTGGTGCCCTGTACCAGCAGCGAGACCAGCACGATAAAGAACGCCAGGTTGAAATACAGCTGCGCGTGGGGCAGGCCGGCCATCAGCGGGAACACCGCCAGAATGATCGGCACCGCGCCGCGCAGGCCGACCCAGGCGATAAAGGCTTTTTCGCGCCCGTGGAAGGCCTTGAACGGCAGCAGGCCGACCATCACCGACAGCGGCCGCGCGAACAGGATCATCCACAGCGCCAGGCCCAACGCCGGCAGGGCAATGGGCAGCAAATCATGGGGCGTGACCAGCAAGCCCAGCACCAGGAACATGCCGATCTGTGCCAGCCAGGCCATGCCGTCGAGCATATGCAAAATGCCATGGCGGCTGCGCACCGGGCGGTTGCCGATCACCAGGCCGCACAGGTACACGGCGAGGAAGCCGCTGCCGTGCAAGGCGTTGGTCAAGGCGAACACCACCAGGCCGCCGGCGATGACCAGGATCGGGTACAGGCCGGTGGCCAGGTTGATGCGGTTGACCATCTGCAGCATCAGCCAGCCGCCGCCCAGGCCGACGATGCCGCCGATGCCGAATTCGCGGATCAGGTGGGTCAGCAGGCTCCAGTGCAGGCCGGTCTGGCCTGTGGCGAGCATGTCGATCAGGGTGACGGTGAGGAACACCGCCATCGGGTCGTTACTGCCGGATTCGATTTCGAGGCTGGCGGTAACCCGTTCGTTCAGGCCTTTGCCGCCCAATAGCGAGAACACCGCGGCGGCGTCGGTTGAGCCGACGATGGCGCCGATCAGCAAGCCTTGAATGATATTGAGGTCGAACAGCCAGGCCGCGGCCATGCCGGTGAGGCCGGTGGTGATCAACACCCCCACCGTCGCCAGCGACAACGCCGGCCAGAGTGCTACACGAAAACTCGCCACCCGCGTGCGCAGGCCGCCGTCGAGCAGGATGACTGCCAAGGCGAGGTTGCCCACCAGGTAGGCGGTCGGGTAGTTGTCGAAAATGATGCCGCCGCCGTCGACGCCGGCGACCATGCCCACGGCCAGGATGATCACCAGAATCGGGATGCCCAGGCGGGACGAAAGAGAACTCACCAGAATGCTCGCACCCACCAGCAACGCGCCGATCAAGAACAGGCTGTTGATGGTCGTCGCATTCAAAGGCAGTACTCCAGAGCTGGGAAGACGGGGCGCAAACTGACCATGCAGTCTGCGTGCCAGCGATTCTAACCTGTTGAATTGCTGCGCTGTCAAAAGATCGTTCCCACGCTCTGCGTGGGAATGCTTCGCTGGACGCTCTGCGTCCGCTTTTAAGGCGTGACGCGGAGCGTCACAGGCTGCATTCCCACGCGGAGCGTGGGAACGATCAATCACCGGTGTCAGTTACAGGCGAAAGCGCCCCACCATCCCATTCAAATCCACCGCCAGGCGCGACAGCTCACTGCTCGCCGCACTGGTCTGGCTGGCGCCCGTGGCCGATTGCACCGACAAATCACGAATGTTCACCAGGTTGCGGTCCACTTCCCGCGCCACCTGCGCCTGCTCCTCCGCTGCGCTGGCGATCACCAGGTTGCGTTCGTTGATTTCTATGATCGCGGTGTTGATGGTGTCCAGCGACATCCCGGCGCCTTTGGCGATGTTCAGCGTCGATTCGGCGCGCTCGGTGCTGTTACGCATCGAATCCACCGCGTGCTCGGTGCCGGTCTGAATGCTGCCGATCATGCGCTCGATCTCGCTGGTCGACTGTTGGGTACGATGGGCCAGGGCCCGCACTTCATCCGCCACCACAGCAAACCCACGCCCGGCTTCACCGGCGCGCGCGGCTTCAATGGCGGCGTTCAGGGCCAGCAGGTTGGTCTGGTCGGCCAGGCCGCGAATCACGTCGAGCACCTTGCCGATATCCCGCGATTCATTCGCCAGGTCGCCGATCAAGGTGGCTGTGGCTTGCACGTCGCCGCTCATGCGCTCGATGGCGCTGACGGTTTCCTGCACCAAATCACGGCCATCGCCAGCAGAAGTGGTGGCGGCGCGCGAGGCTTCGGAGGTGCTGACCGCATTGCGCGCGACTTCTTCGACGGCGCTGGTCATCTCGTTGACGGCGGTGGCGGCTTGTTCAATTTCGTTGTTCTGCTGGGTCAGGCCACGGGCGCTTTCGTCGGTGACGGCATTCAGCTCTTCGGCGGCCGAAGCCAGCTGGGTGGCGGAACCGGCGATGCGTTGCAGGGTGTCGCGCAATTTGTCCTGCATCTTGGCCATGGCGGCCAGCAGGCGGCCGGCTTCGTCGTTGCCGTCGACCTTGATCGGGCGCGTCAGGTTGCCTTCGGCGACTTCCTCGGCGGCCTCAAGTGCCTGGGAAATCGGCACGGTGATGCTGCGGGTCAGCAGCCAGGCGAACAACACCGTCAGCGCCGTGGCCACGATCAGCAGGCCCACCACCAGCTCAAACGCCATGTCGTATTGGTCTTTGGCTTGCTGGTTGGTGGCGTTGGCCATCTTGTTGTTGATGTCCAGCAGGCGTGTCAGCACTGCGTTGACCTGCTCGGAGTTGCTGAGCAATTCGGTGTTGAGCAAGTTGCGCAGGTCGTCGATCTGGTTGGCGCGAGACAAGCTCTTCATGCGCTCTTCGATCTGGTGGTACTGGCCGAGCAAACGCACGTATTCATCGTAGGTCGCGCGTTCTTCGCCACTCTCGATGAGTTTTTCGTACACGCCCTGGGCGGTGCGGATCTGCTGGTTGCGCAGTTCAAAGGCTTCCAGGGTCTTTTGCTGCACATCCGGCTCGCGGTTGGTCAGCAAGCGGTACGACAACACGCGCAGGCGCAGGGTCAGCTGGGTGAATTCGTCGAGGGCGCGAATGCTTGGCACGCTGGACTGGGTGATGTCTTCGGTGGCAGCACGGATCTTGCTCATCTGGTTCAGGGCGAACACACCGAGAAACAACATGAGTGCACCAATAAACGCAAAGCCAAGAAAGGCGCGCGGCGCGATATTCATATTACGAAGAGACATGCTGGAGTCCTGGGGAGAAGCGCGATCCGTGCGGCCATGAGACGGGGTGTGCATCTTCTATCGGCCATGCGACTAAAGTCTTAAGGGGGCGCGCGCTTTTGTCGCATCTGACGAGGGGTTTAGCGGATTCAGGAACCAGATGGGGTAAATGCAGTCACTAAGGCTCGAAAGCGCGGCCCGGCCCTTAAAAATCGGGCTGCGCGCCGGGGATAACCCTGGCTTCCGAGGTGATTTTTCTTTATCGTCACCGCCCTTTGAAAAAGCCCGAGAAATCAAAATGTTAGAAGCATCCCTCAGCCAGCTTGAACAGCTTGTCACTGACCTCGTACAACAAAACCAGGACCTGCTCGGCAGCAATGAATCCCTCAAGGCGGAACTGGCCCGTGCCAAGGATGAAAACGACAGCCTGCAACTGAACCTGATGGAACAGGAAGAAAAACACGGCGCCACTGCCGCGCGCATCCAGGCCCTGGTTGAGCGTGTGAGCGCAGGTCCTGTCGGCGCATGAATGAAGGGATAAAGGTCGTTTCGATTCTCGGAGAGGATTACTCGATCAAGGCGCCGGAAGGGGAAGATCAAACCCTGATGCACGCCGTGACCATGCTCAAGGCCTCCCTGGCCACCACCAAGAAAAAGTACCCGACCCTGATCGGTGACAAATTATTGGTACTGGCCGCGCTGAACCTGTGCGCCGAGCAGATCGAAATGCAAAAGCATCACCAGCAGGAACTCGACCGTTACCAAGAGCAAGTCAGCGCCACGGTCGAAGTGATTTCCAAGGCGATCGGAACGCCTTAGAACCACGCATCCTGCATCCCCAGGCACGTGTCATCGCGTGCCTCCAGAATCGCCAGTTCATGATGGCAGCTCGGCACTTCCCAGGTCAGGAAGTACCGAGCGGCCTGGAGCTTGCCTTTATAGAAGGCAACATCCGCCGCATGGCCCTTGGCCAGGCCTTCCTCGGCGCGAATCGCCTGTTCCAGCCAGCGCCAGCCAATCACCGTGTGCCCGAACACCTTCAAGTACAGCGCCGAATTTGCCAGGCTGCTGTTGACCTTGCCCTGGGCGAGATCAGTCAGCAGGCCGAGTGTGACGCGCTGCAGGTTGGTCACAAGCTGCTCCAACGGTTCGCGCAGTGGCGTCAGTGATGGATATTCCTGAGCCCGTGCGCCGGTTTCGGCGATCAAACGGATCAATTGCTTGAGGCCCGCACCGCCATTCTGCGCGAGCTTGCGCCCGAGCAAATCCAGCGACTGGATGCCGTGGGTGCCTTCGTGGATCGGGTTCAGGCGGTTATCGCGGTAGTATTGCTCCACCGGGTATTCGCGGGTGTAGCCATGGCCGCCGAGAATCTGGATCGCCAGCTCGTTGGCCTTGAGGCAGAACTCCGATGGCCAGGATTTGACGATAGGCGTGAGCAGGTCCAGCAGTTCGTGGGCTTGCTTGCGTTCGGCGTCGGTCTCCAGGGTGGTGGTGTCATCGAACAGCCGCGCGGCATACAGGCCGAGGTCGAAGGCGCCTTCCACGTAGGCTTTTTGAGTCAGCAGCATGCGCTTGATATCGGCGTGCTGAATGATCGAGACCGGCGCGGTGCTGGGGTCTTTGCTGTCCGGCAGGCGACCTTGCGGGCGTTCGCGGGCGTATTCCAGCGAGTAGAGGTAGCCGGCATAACCAAGCATGACTGCGCCCATGCCCACGCCGATGCGCGCCTCGTTCATCATCTGGAACATGCAGCTCAAGCCCTGGTGCGGTTTGCCTACCAGATAGCCGACGCAATTACCGTTATCGCCGAAGTTAAGCGCCGTGGACGTGGTGCCGCGCCAGCCCATCTTGTGGAACAGCCCGGCCAACAGCACGTCATTGCGCGCGCCCAGGCTGCCATCCTCGTTGACCAGGAACTTGGGCACGATAAACAGCGAAATGCCCTTCACCCCGGCCGGCGCGTCCGGCAGCTTGGCCAGCACCATGTGCACGATGTTTTCCGACAACGGATGGTCGCCACCGGAGATGAAGATCTTGTTGCCCTTGAGGCGATAAGTGCCGTCAGCCGCAGGCTCTGCCCGTGTACGAATATCCGACAAGGACGAGCCGGCATGCGGCTCGGTCAGCGCCATGGTGCCGAAGAAGCGGCCGTCGATCATCGGTTGCAGGAAGCGCTGCTTCTGCTCCTCGGTGCCGAAACTTTCAATCAGGTTGGCCGCGCCCATTGTGAGGAACGGGTAGGAGGTCGAAGCCGCGTTGGCCGACTGAAAGTGCGCAAAGCATGCCTGGGACAGCAACGTCGGCAGCTGCATGCCGCCTGCTTCGAAACTGCGTGCGGCGTTGAGAAAGCCCGCTTCGAGAAACGCGTCCACGGCCGGTTTCACTTCCGGAATCAGGATCGCCTGGCCGTCTTCATAGCGCGGTTCGTTTTCGTCATTCTTGCGGTTATGCGGCGCGAAGTACTTCTCGGCAATGCTGCGCGCGGTGCTGATGGCCGCATCGAAAGTCTCGCGGTTGTGCTCGGCAAACCGCTCGCGCTGGGTCAGGCCCTCGGCATCGAGGACTTCGTACAGCTCGAAAGCCAGATTGCGGGAACTGAGCAGCGTCTCGGACATGGCGGCTTACCTGTGTTGGGATAGGCCTGAGTCTAAGTGCGCGAATAGAGGCTGGATAGCAAGATTGATTTGCGTGATGCAGAGGCAGAACAGAGGCGGGGATTCGAAATGCGGTCAAATGTGGGAGCGGGCTTGCTCGCGAAAGCGGTGGATCAGTCAATACATCAGGCGACTGACATTCCGCATTCGCGAGCAAGCCCGCTCCCACATGAGTTAGCCGATAGTCATCAGGCTGGCGTTACCGCCCGCCGCAGCGGTGTTAACACTCAACGCCCGCTCAATTACCAAGCGCTCCAGCGCAATCGCCGTCTCACCTTGCGACAAACCATGCACGCCGACAATCGCGCCACCGCGTTGCGCCACTTGCTGGCACACCGCACGCAGTTGGTCGGAGTCGCCGTGGTGCAAGACTGCGTCGAACACCACTTCGTCCTTGGTCCAGTCGGCCACGCGCTTGATCTTCGCCTGAACGTCCTTCGGCAAGCGTGGGAACAATGCCTTGGTCAGGTCAGTTTCCGGCCATACCGCCGAACCGCCTACGGCCAGCACTGCCGCCAGTTGCGTCAGCAGGTCGCCTTCGACGTCCGCCAGACACAACACGTGCTCGCGGGGCAGGATCGCATAGCTGTTGCGCTCGCCAGTCGGGCCGGCCAGTTGGCGGGTGATACCGCTTTGCGACTGCGCGGCGAATTGGCTGCACAGCGCGCTCAGCTCGCTGAACTTATTGCTGTCGGCCCAGGTTTTCAGGGCGGTCAGCGGTTGGCTCATGGCATCGCGCAGGCGCACGTCCGGCGCGGCCAACGTGTCGCCACGTACGAAGGATTGTTCGATGGCATCGGTAGGACGCGTCGACAGCAAACGGTACAGGTACAACGGCCCGCCAGCTTTCGGGCCAGTGCCCGACAGGCCTTCGCCGCCGAATGGCTGCACGCCAACCACAGCGCCAACGATGTTGCGGTTCACATACACGTTACCGGCATGCACGTTGTCGATCACCTTGGCGATGGTCTCGTCGATGCGGGTGTGCACGCCCAGGGTCAGGCCATAGCCGGAGGCATTGATCTGCGCGATGAGCTGGTCGATCTCTTTGCGCTTGTAGCGCACCACGTGCAGCACCGGGCCGAAGATCTCGCGTTGCAGTTCGTCGAAGCTTTCCAGCTCGATCAGGGTTGGCATCACGAAGGTGCCGCGCTTGATCTCTTCGCCATCGGCGATTGCCACTTGGTACACGTTGCGGCCTTTGTCGCGCATGGCCTGGATGTGTTTTTCGATACCGGCCTTGGCTTCGGCGTCGATTACCGGCCCGATGTCTACCGACAGGCGCTCCGGGTTGCCCAGGCGGCATTCAGCCATCGCGCCTTTGAGCATTTCGATTACACGATCTGCCGAATCTTCCTGCAGGCACAGTACGCGCAGGGCCGAGCAGCGTTGGCCGGCACTGTCGAAGGCCGACGACACAACGTCGATCACCACTTGTTCGGTCAGCGCCGAAGAGTCGACGATCATCGCGTTCTGGCCACCGGTTTCGGCGATCAGCGGAATCGGGCGGCCCTGGGCATCCAGACGACCGGCGACGCTGCGTTGCAGCAGGCGCGCGACTTCGGTGGAGCCGGTGAACATCACGCCTTTGACGCGATCATCACCCACCAGGCGCGCACCGACGCTTTCGCCCTGGCCCGGCAGCAGTTGCAGCACGCCTTCCGGAATACCTGCTTCGAGCAAGATGCGTACGGCTTGTGCCGCCACCAACGGGGTTTGCTCGGCAGGCTTGGCCAATACCGGGTTACCGGCAGCCAGTGCCGCAGCGACTTGGCCGCTGAAGATTGCCAGCGGGAAGTTCCACGGGCTGATGCAGACCACCGGGCCCAACGGGCGGTGGGCGTCGTTGGTGAAATCGTTGCGCGCCTGCACGGCGTAGTAGCGCAGGAAATCCACGGCTTCACGGACTTCGGCGATGGCGTTGGCGAACGTCTTGCCGGCTTCGCGGGCCAACAGGCCCATCAACGGCTGAATCTCGCCTTCCATCAAGTCGGCGGCACGCTCCAGGATCGCGGCGCGCTCGGCGGGCGGGGTGGCCTGCCAGATCGGGCCGGCGTTGATGGCGCACTGGATCGCGTTGTCGACGTCTTCAACAGTGGCTTCTTGTACATGGCCGACCACGTCACGCAGGTCGGACGGATTCAGCACCGGTGCAGCGGCTTCATTGCTGGACGCGCAGCCCAGCATCGGCGCGGCTTTCCAGTCGTTGTGCGCGGTGGCCAGCAAGGCACAGGACAGCGACGCCAAGCGGTGTTCGTTGGCCAGGTCGATGCCCGCCGAGTTGGCGCGGTCGCTGCCGTACAGGTCACGCGGCAGTGGAATACGCGGGTGCGGCAGGCCGAAGCCGCCTTCCAGCGTTGCCATCTGCTCGATGTTGGCCACTGGGTCGGCCACCAGCTCCTGGATCGAGATGGTGTGGTCGGCAATGCGGTTGACGAACGAGGTGTTGGCGCCGTTTTCCAGCAGGCGACGCACCAGGTAAGCCAGCAATGTTTCGTGGGTGCCGACCGGTGCGTACACGCGGCACGGACGGTTCAGCTTGCCTTCGGAAACTTTGCCTACAACCTGCTCGTACAGCGGTTCACCCATGCCGTGCAGGCATTGGAACTCGTACTGGCCGGGGTAATAGTTCTGACCGGCGATATGGTAAATAGCCGACAAGGTATGGGCGTTATGCGTGGCGAACTGCGGGTAGATCGCTTCCGGCACCGACAGCAGTTTGCGCGCGCAGGCGATGTAGGAAACGTCGGTGTACACCTTGCGGGTGTACACCGGGTAGCCTTCCAGGCCTTCGACCTGGGCGCGCTTGATCTCGCTGTCCCAGTAGGCGCCTTTCACCAGGCGGATCATCAAGCGATGGCGGCTGCGGCGCGCCAGGTCGATGACGTAGTCGATCACATACGGGCAGCGCTTCTGGTACGCCTGGATCACGAAACCGATGCCGTTCCAGCCGGTCAGTTGCGGTTCGAAGCACAGGCGCTCGAGCAGGTCCAGCGACAGCTCCAGGCGGTCGGCCTCTTCGGCGTCGATGTTCAGGCCGATGTCGTACTGCTTGGCCAGCAAGGTCAGCGAAAGCAGGCGCGGGTACAGCTCATCCATCACGCGCTCGTACTGCGCGCGGCTGTAACGCGGGTGCAGGGCCGAGAGCTTGATGGAAATGCCCGGGCCTTCATAAATCCCACGGCCGTGAGAGGCTTTGCCGATGGAGTGAATGGCTTGTTCGTACGAGGCCAGGTACTTCTGGGCATCGTGTTCGGTCAGTGCGGCTTCGCCGAGCATGTCGTAGGAATAGCGGAAGCCCTTGGCTTCGAACTTGCTCGCATTGGCCAGGGCTTCGGCGATGGTTTCGCCGGTAACGAACTGCTCGCCCATCAGGCGCATGGCCATGTCGACGCCCTTGCGGATCATCGGCTCGCCGCTCTTGCCGATGATACGGCTCAGGGACGAGGTCAAACCTGCCTCGTTGTGCGTGGCCACCAGTTTGCCGGTCAGCAGCAAGCCCCAGGTGGCGGCGTTGACGAACAGCGACGGGCTGTTGCCCAGGTGCGGCTGCCAGTTGCCGGTGCTGATCTTGTCGCGGATCAGCGCGTCGCGGGTGCCCTTGTCCGGGATGCGCAGCAGCGCTTCGGCCAGGCACATCAAAGCCACGCCTTCCTGGGACGACAGGGAAAATTCTTGCAGCAGGCCCTGAACAATGCCGGCACGGCCGCCGGCGCTTTTCTGATTGCGCAGTTTTTCGGCAATCGAGGCGGCCAGCTTGTTAGTCGCTTCAGCCATCGGCTGCGGCAGACGGGCCTGCTCGATCAGCATCGGCACCACTTCCGGCTCGGGGCGGCGGTAGGCGGCGGTGATCGAGGCGCGCAGTACGGACTGCGGCAGGATGCTTTCGGCGAACTCCAGGAAGCACTGGTGGGCGTGGTCCGGCTGGACTTCGCCTGCGTCTTCAGCGTCCTTGCTGCCCGAGCCATTGAGCTCGGTCAGGGTTGCACCACCCTCGAGTTTCTCCAGGTAATTGAAAATCGCCTGCTTGATCAGCCAGTGCGGCGTGCGATCAATGGAGGTCGCGGCGGCCTTGAGGCGTTCGCGGGTCGGGTCGTCGAGTTTGACCCCAAGGGTGGTCGTAGCCATCTTTTTATCCTCATGGGTGCCACTACTGCGTGGCATCTGCTGGCGGCAAGATTAGCTTTGCGCATGCAGAGGTGCAACCGGGTGCAACCCAAATTGTTCAGGATTTTTTTGATCGTGATCGGGAAAAAATCCGGCCTTCGACGGAATCCGCTCCTCCTTGGTGCGTTTGCTTCTGAGATCGGCTGTTCTTGCTCCGAAAAGGAGCAAAAAACCGATGTTTTGCCCTAAACATACCCAGGTGCAACTTATTCTCAAGAAACTGGTTGCACCTTATTTACTTTGTTGAATAGCATTCGCGCCCAAGGTGCAACCAGCTGCAAGGTTCGGTTCATCGGCTGGCGGCTTTCCTGGGGAAACGCCAGTCATAAATGCACGGCACGCAGTTTCGTCTACCCGGTTATCCACGGGTGGCCGTCTGACTCAGACCGTCGCTACATAAAAACAAAGCCAGGGCGTCACTTCTTATGAGCGTTAGCAACCCCACCCTGATCACGTTTGTGATCTACATCGCAGCAATGGTGCTGATCGGCTTCATGGCCTATCGCTCCACCAACAACCTCTCCGATTACATCCTCGGCGGTCGCAGCCTCGGCAGCGTGGTCACCGCGTTGTCGGCCGGTGCCTCCGATATGAGCGGCTGGTTGTTGATGGGCCTGCCGGGCGCGATCTACATGTCCGGCCTGTCGGAAAGCTGGATCGCCATCGGCCTGATCGTCGGCGCATACCTGAACTGGTTGTTCGTGGCTGGCCGCTTGCGGGTGCAGACCGAACACAACGGCGACGCCCTGACGCTGCCGGATTATTTCTCCAGCCGTTTCGAAGATAAAAGCGGCCTGCTGCGGATCATCTCTGCAGTGGTGATCCTGGTGTTCTTCACTATTTATTGCGCGTCCGGCATCGTCGCCGGTGCCCGTCTGTTTGAAAGCACTTTCGGCATGTCCTACGAGACGGCGCTGTGGGCCGGTGCTGCCGCGACGATTGCCTACACCTTCGTCGGTGGTTTCCTGGCAGTCAGCTGGACAGATACCGTGCAAGCCACACTGATGATCTTCGCGCTGATCCTCACGCCGATCATCGTGCTGCTGGCCACCGGTGGCGTCGACACCACCTTCCTGGCGATCGAAGCCAAGAACCCTGACAACTTCAACATGCTGAAAAACACCACCTTCATCGGCATCATCTCGCTGATGGGCTGGGGCCTGGGTTACTTCGGCCAGCCGCATATCCTCGCGCGTTTCATGGCGGCGGATTCGGTGAAGTCGATTGCCAACGCACGCCGCATCTCCATGACCTGGATGATCCTGTGCCTGGGCGGCACCGTGGCGGTGGGTTTCTTCGGTATCGCTTACTTCTCGGCGCACCCGGAAGTGGCTGGCCCGGTCAACGAGAACCACGAACGCGTGTTCATCGAACTGGCCAAGCTGCTGTTCAACCCATGGATTGCCGGCGTGCTGCTGTCGGCCATCCTGGCGGCGGTGATGAGCACCCTGAGCTGCCAATTGCTGGTGTGCTCCAGCGCGCTGACCGAAGACTTCTACAAAACCTTCCTGCGCAAAAACGCCTCCCAGGTTGAACTGGTGTGGGTCGGCCGCGCCATGGTGTTGCTGGTGGCCCTGATCGCCATCGCCATGGCCGCCAACCCGAACAACCGCGTGCTGGGCCTGGTGAGTTACGCCTGGGCCGGTTTCGGCGCCGCGTTCGGGCCTGTGGTGCTGATCTCGGTGATCTGGAAGCACATGACCCGCAACGGCGCACTGGCCGGCATCCTGGTCGGTGCGGTGACGGTGATTGTGTGGAAGCACTTCGAGCTGCTGGGCCTGTACGAAATCATCCCTGGCTTCATCTTCGCCAGCCTGGCGATCTACGTCGTCAGCAAGCTGGGCGCACCGACTGCCGGTATGGTCGAGCGTTTTGATGCTGCGGAGAAAGACTACAACCTCAACAAGTAATTCTTCGGGTGCCTAGCGCCCGTTGAGTTGGAAAAAAGGCCCGCATCCTACGGATGGCGGGCCTTTTTTTAGGGTCGATTCAGTCAGCATCCGCTTGATTAAGAAAAATCAGCACGCCCAGAATCGCCATGTAGAACTTGAACGCCGCTTCCTGGCCGTTCCACTGATGGGATTGCCACATCAAGAACCATTCCCCGCCCACCACCATAAAACCAAAAAACCACACCACAAAGCCGAGGGCGAGGCCGCTGATTGCGCGGGCTTTGGCGCGGTTGAAGTCGCTACCGCTGGCGTGACGCGCGCGCCACAGCGACAGCGCACCCCAGGCCAGCAACAGCGCGCAGAGCGCCTCTCCCAGGATGATCAGCGCATAGGCCGCGTGCCACAGCCACGGCGTAGTAATTGAGCGGTACATGGCCGCGTTTCCGGGGAACGTGGTGTCCATGCTCAGCACGTGTTGGACGAAGGCGAAGTTGGAGCCGTAGTCCGTGATGTTGTTGAACGCAACCATGCTGGCGAAGGCGGCGAGGGCGAGGGTCAAGATGATTTTTGCGTAGCGGATGGCCATGCTTTTTCCAGTGATCCGGCGAGAAAGGGACAATTACGCTAGCACGGCGGTGGCGTGCTTTCGACGCAGGGAACATGAAGAATCGGGCACTCATGGCGTAGGAACATACTGATTTGGCCGCGCGGCGCTCAGGAGGGCAAAAAGCTGGTGCAGAATCGACCGCCCACCCCTCGCAGAGAAACACCGGATGTTCGCTCCTGCCAATGAAAGCGCGTTTACCCTGACCCTCGATGGGCAGCCCAGCGATCTGAAGGTCTATGGGTTCTCGGGCAATGAATTTCTTAGCCTGCCCTTTAGCTTTGATCTTGAGCTGGTCAGCGAACAAGCCGATCTTGACCTTGAAAGTCTGATGCACCGTCAGGCTTTCCTGGGGTTTGACGCTGATGGCCACGGTATTCACGGCCTGGTATATAAGGTGGCCCAAGGCGATGCGGGCAAGCGTCTTACCCGTTACCAGATCACCTTGGTGCCGCAGTTGGCTTATCTGCATCACAGTACGCACCAGCGGATTTTCCAGAAACAGACTGTGCCCCAGATCATTGCGCGGGTGTTGGAGGCCCAGTCGATCCAGGCTGACACCTTCGCGTTTCAACTAAGTGGCAAGTACCCCGAACGTGAGTACTGTGTTCAATTCGGTGAAACCGACCTTGAGTTCATTCAACGCTTGTGTGACGAGTCGGGCATTCACTACCACTTCCAGCACAGCCCTGAGCGTCACCTATTGGTGTTCGGCGATGACCAGAGTGTCTTTATCCAACAGGATCAAACCACCCCTTACTCGCCCGGTACTGGGATGGTTGCCGATGCGCCTGCGATCAAGCGCTTTACCCTGGCACTGGAAACCCGCACGACCGGTGTAGATCTGCGCGACTACGATTTCAAGAAGCCGAAACTTGCATTGGAAAGTGCAGCATCCGGCGAGCAACGGCCCGCCCTGGGCGAGCAGCTTTACCCCGGATACTTCACGGATCGCGAGCATGGCAAGTACCAGGCGCAGCGCCGGTTGGAACGTCATCGCAGCGATTACCGAAAAGCCAGCGGTTTCAGCGACCAACCGGCCTTGGTCACTGGGCAGTTTTTGAAGATGACCGGGCACCCTCGTCAGGAATGGAATGATTTGTGGCTCGTTACCTATGTGTACCATGTGGGGCAGCAGCCTCAAGTATTGGAGGAGTCAGCCCCTGGCGATAAATCGCCTCAGGGCTACAACAACGATTTTCATGCAACACCTTGGGATGTGCCGTTTCGAACGCCGCTGATCCTGCCCCGCCCACAAATATCCGGTTACCAGAACGCGGTGGTCACAGGGCCAGCAGACAGTGAGATCCATTGCGACGAATACGGCCGGGTCAAAGTGCAGATGGCCTGGGACCGCGACGGCGAACACAATGAGCACTCCAGTTGCTGGCTGCGGGTAGCCAGCGGCTGGGCCCACGACCGTTATGGTGCGGTACTGATCCCGCGGGTCGGTATGGAGGTGTTGGTAGGTTTCGTGAATGGCGACATAGATATGCCGCTGGTGATGGGTTGCCTGCCCAACGCGGCCAACCCCGTGCCCCTCGACCTGCCGGCGGACAAGACCCGCAGTATCTTGCGCAGCCACAGCAGCCCTGGCGGTGGTGGCTATAACGAACTGCGCATTGAAGACCGCAAGGGCGCCGAGGAAATCTACCTGCGTGCCCAGCGCGATTGGACCCAGCACGTGCTGAATGACCAGCAGGTGCAGGTCGATAACGAACGGCGGGTGAAGGTGGGCGGCGAGTCGCATCACGAGCTGCAAGGCGAAGAGCAGCGCATTACCCATGGCAACCGCCTCACCGAGCTCAAGCAGGATGATCATCTGGTGGTCGGTGGTTCGCAGCAGATGCGCGCGGGGCGGACGATTCAGATCGGAGCAGGGCAAAGCGTTGTTATCGACGCCGGTGCCAGCGTTACGATCCAGGCGGGCGGGCAGTCGATCACGCTGTCGGCGGGCGGCATTTTCAGCAGCGTGCCGATTCAGCTGGGTGGTGCGCCCGCTGCTGCAGCTGCGCCGTTACTTCCGGGCATCAAGGAAGCGCTGGCGGCGGTTGTTCCCGCACCGCTCAGCCGCGTGCAAGTGGCCAGCCTGAAACGCAGCGCGCCATTTTGCGAAGAGTGTGAGCGCTGCAAGAACGGCCAATGTGATATCGCCGACCACACTCAGGTTCGACCTTAAAAGGAATTTACCCGTATGCGTCACTCCTTGACTCCACACACCTGGCTGGCCGAATTTCCTTTGCTGCCCGATGAGCGAATTGTCGCGGTATTGGGCAGTGCCAGCGACGCTAAACCCTATGCCGCCTGGCAAGCCATGGCCGTCGGACTGCCGCCCCAGCCAATCTGGGCAGGCAGCGCCTACGCGCAATGGAATGAAGTAATGCCTTACGTTGCCGTCATCGAGCCCGGCAGCGCCTTTCTCGACTGGGTCGCCACCACCGACTCAACGGATTGGGGCTGGCTGGCAGTATCATCCAGCCCGCTGGAAACCGTGGTCGCGCACCTGCAAAGCCTGACCAAGGTGTTGCTGCCTGACGGCCAGGAGGTATTTTTACGTTTCTGGGATGGCGCTCAATGGCTGCCGATTGTGCAAACGCTGGGCGACGCGGCGGGGAAGGTGTTGCCGGTATTCCAGCGCTATCTGATCAATGGCCAACCGCTGGTCGTGGTGACAGGCCCGGTTACGGCCGCCAACACCAGCCCATGGTGGCAAGTGCCTGCCTCGTTATTGGCGCATCTGGCGGAGCAATCACCCCACGTGCTGATCGACAACCTGCTGCAATGGCTCGAAGAACAGCGACCCGACCTGTTTACCGCCTTCACGCCTGCGACCTTGCGCCACAAGGTCGCCTACTTTGCGCGCAGGCCGGGTGTCAGTCATGAAGCACTGACTGAGTACCTGACCTTAGAGATGAATTGAGCCCAACGCGGGGCAAGCCCGCTCGCCACGCTCTGCCCCTTTGCTCCGGTAGAAGGTAAACTTCGCCTCCTGCGCAGGAGCAACCATGAATTATCGTCACGCCTTTCACGCCGGCAACCACGCCGATGTCTTCAAACACTTGACCTTGACCCGCCTCATCGCCTTGATGTCGCGCAAGGAGCAGCCGTTCGCCTACCTCGACACCCACGCCGGGATCGGGCTGTACGACCTGCAAGGTGATCAGGCCAACCGCACCGGTGAATACCTGGAAGGCATCGCCCGCCTGTGGGGCGAGAGTGACCTGCCGCCGCTGACGGCCGATTACATGCGCGTGCTGCACGAAATGAACCCGGATGGCCAGTTGCGCTACTACCCTGGCTCGCCGGAGCTGGCGCGCCGCCTCACACGGCCTCAGGACCGTGTGTTGCTGAATGAAAAACACCCGGAAGACGGCGTGCTGCTCAAGGACAACATGAAGGGCGATCGCCGCGTCAAAGTGCATTTGGGCGAAGGCTGGCATGTGCCGCGCGCCTTGCTGCCGGTGCCGGAAAAACGCGCGTTGATGCTGATCGATCCGCCGTTTGAAAAGCTCGACGAAATGCAGCGCTGTGCAGCGTCCCTCAAGGAAGCGGTCAGCCGCATGCGCCAGACTGTTGCAGCGATCTGGTATCCAGTGAAAGACCCGCGCATGTTGCGTCGCTTCTACCAGGACCTGGCCGGCACCGGTGCGCCGAAGTTGCTGCGGGTGGAGTTATTGGTGCATCCGCTGGACACGCCCAATACCCTCACGGGCTCGGGCCTGGCGATTGCCAACCCGCCGTGGGGGCTGGAAGAGGAGTTGCGTGAACTGCTGCCGTGGCTGTCCAAGAAACTTGGCCAGACCCAGGGCGGGTGGCAGATGGATTGGCTTATCGCTGAGTAACTGATCGTTCCCACGCTCTGCGTGGGAATGTATCTTGTGACGTTCCGCGTCACGCCTCAAGAGCGGACGCAGAGCGTCCCTGTCGGCATTCCCACGCGGAGCGTGGGAACGATCATCATCGGCGCTGCCCTTAGATCGGGCAGGTCACGCCGGTGCCGCCTATCCCGCAATACCCCTGCGGATTCTTCGCCAGGTACTGCTGGTGATACGCCTCGGCGAAGTACACCGTCGGCGCTTCTTCGATTTCCGTGGTGATGGTGCCCAGGCCAGCCTTGGTCAGCTCAGCCTGATACGCCTCGGCGCTGGCCTTGGCCGCTTCCAGGTGCTCAGGTTTCACGGCGTAGATCACCGAACGGTACTGGCTGCCGATGTCGTTGCCCTGGCGCATGCCCTGGGTTGGGTTGTGCAGTTCCCAGAACATTTTGAGCAGCTCTTCGTAACTGATCTTGTCTTGATTAAACACCACCAGTACCACTTCGCTATGGCCGGTCAGGCCCGAGCAGACTTCTTCGTACGTCGGGTTCGGCGTGTAACCACCGGCGTAACCGACCACGGTGCTGACCACGCCGTCGCGCTGCCAGAACCGGCGTTCGGCACCCCAGAAGCACCCGAGACCGAAGATCGCGAACTCTACGTTGTCGACAAACGGGCCGAGCAGTGGGTTGCCGTTGACGAAATGAGTCTCTGGCAGCGCCATCGGGGTTTCACGGCCAGGCAAAGCTTGTTCTTGAGTGGGCAACACGTTTTTGTTCACCAGAATTTCCGAGCGCAAGACCATGATCAGTCCTCTCGTCAGGTTGAGTTAGCGGTAAAGATTCAGACAGCCAGTGTGCCCGAGTGTTACAGCGCTGTCAGGCGATTGGCCCGCGCGGGTAGCGTTTAAGCTTCTCGAGCAGCTCTGCACCGGGGATCGGCCGGTCGAAGAGGTAGCCTTGGCCCACATCGCAGCGATGCCGGCGCAGGAACGCCAGTTGCTCGGCGGTCTCGATGCCTTCGGCCACCACCTTGAGCTTGAGGTTGTGGGCCATGGCGATCACCGCCGAGGTGATTTCCATGTCGTCCTGGTTGTCCGGGATTTCGTGGATAAAACTGCGATCGATCTTGATGATGTCGATGGGGAATTTTTTCAGGTAGCTCAGCGATGAGTAACCCGTGCCGAAGTCGTCCATGGCCAGGGTCAGGCCAAAACTCTTCAGTTGGTCGAGTTGCAGGCGCGTGTCTTCGGTGGCTTCCAGCAGCAGGCCTTCGGTCAGCTCGAGCTCCAGCAGGTTGGCGGGCAACTGTTCTTCCTTGAGGATGGTGGCAATCGAGGCCACCAGATCCGGGTCGGAGAACTGCTTGGGCGACAGGTTGATCGCCACCTGCAAATTGCCCATGCCTGCGGCGGTCAGCTGACGGCTCATGCGGCAGGCCTGGCGGGCGATCCATTTGCCGATCGGGATGATCAGCCCGGTTTCTTCGGCCACGCTGATGAATTGATCAGGGCGGATCATGCCCTTTTCCGGGTGGTTCCAGCGCAGCAGCGCTTCCATGCCCAGCAAGCGGCCGCTGCGCAGGCACAGTTTGGGCTGGTAGAACACGTCCAGCTCGTTCTGAGTCAGGGCGCGGCGCAGGTTGTTTTCCACGAACAGTTTGTAACTGGCCTCGGCATTCAGCGCCTCGGTAAACACCTGTACCTGGTGTTTGCCGTTGGCTTTGGCCTTGTGCAGCGCCAACCCGGCGTTACGCATCAGGGTTTGCGGGTCGCGGCCATGCAGAGGCGCACAGGCCAGGCCCACGGAGCCGGTGACGCTGATCAGTTGGTTGTCGACGAACATCGGTTTGTCGAGGGTCGCCAGCAATTGGCTGGCGACCTGCTGGCCAGTCTCCAGGTCGGTGTCGTCGAGCAACACCGCAAACTCGTTACTGGCAAACCGCGCCAGGCTGCCACTGGCACTCAAGCTATTGCGCAGGCGGCGCGCCAGGCTGATCAGCAGCTTGTCGCCCGTTTGGTGGCCAAGGCTGTCGTTGATCCGCTTGAAGTTGTCGATGTCCACCAGCAACAGGCTGATCGGGCTGTCGCTGTCGCGGGCAAAGCGCTCGTCGAGGTTACGGATAAACGCCGGGCGGTTGCCCAGGTTGGTCAGGTTGTCGGTGTAGGCCAGGCGCTCGATGCGCTGCTGGGCCAGCTTGGTCTGGGTGATGTCTTCGTAGATGCCGATGTAGTGGGTCAGCTCACGGTTGTCGCCATACACTTTGGAAATCGACAGCTGGCCCCAGTAGGGTTCGAGGTTCTTGCGTCGGCTCTTGAACTCACCCTGCCAACTGTTGCTCTTGGCCAGGCTCGACGGGGCGTCGAACAGCAGTTCGCTGAGGTTCTCCAGGGCCGGCAACTGCGCCAGGCGATGGCCATGGACTTCTTCGGCGCTGTACTGGGTGATCGCGGTGAAGCTGGGGTTGACGTACTCCACCACGCCGTCGCAATTGACCAGCAGAAAGGCGTTGGCGCTTTGCTCCACGGCACGCTGGAACAGGTGCAGCGCGCTGGTGGCGGTGCGCCGGTTGTGGTTGTTGATCACTTGCGCGAATTGGTCCGCCAACTCGCCGGCAAAGGCGATCTCATCGGCCTGCCAGGCACGCGAGCTGCCGCTTTGTTCCAGGCACAATACGCCGATCACCTGGCCATCAACGCGGATGCTGGCGTCGAGCATGGCGTGCACATCCTTGGCGCGCAGGCTCTCGGCCATTTCCCGGGTGCGCGGGTCGCGCATCGCATGGGTGGCGTCGATGGCACGGCTCGAATGCAGGGCTTCCAGGTAGTCCGGGAAGCCGCTGGCGTCGATCGCTTCAGGCAAGTGGTGTTGTTGGTCGTCGCGGTGGTACGCCGAGATCGGCACCAGGCGCTGGCCTTCAAGGTTCCAGATGCTCGCGCAATCGATCTGGTAGATATCGCAGGCGCTGCGGGTGATCAGCTCGGCGGCTTCCTGCAACGAATTGGGCGTGGTGTAGCGCTGGCGCGCCAGCAGCAGGATCAGCTCCTGTTGGGCGCGCACGCGTTCCAGGTGCTGCAATTGTTCCTGCTGGGCGCGCTGGTTGAGTTCCAGGGCGATCTGCAGGCGGCTGTTCTGGTTTTCCAGGTCGGCCGTCGGGGCGGCGGTGGGGATTTCGCTGAACAGCCCGTCGACCACCATCAGGTAGCCGCGCAGCAGGTGACGGTTGTGTTGTTTGTAGGCCTCGCCCATTTCCAGCAGGCTCAGCGGGCCGTCATTGGTGTGCAGGGTGTAGCGCACCAGGTAATGCGGGCTCTGGGTCAGTTGCTGCTGGATCGCATCGTGTAGCTGATAGCGCGCTTGAGGTTCCATCAAGCTGGCGTAGGGTGTGCCGACCAATGCACACAGTTCCATCGCCGGCAGACCGAATTGGCGCTCGCAATTGGGGTCGAGGTACAGCAGCGCCCAGCTTGCCTCATTAAGCCGCTCGAAACGCAGCATACCGAGGCGCGAGGGCACCGGTAACTGCGTCACTACCTCGGCCGCCATACGGGCGACATCGGGTTGGCTTTTCATGGGGAAACTCGCTTGGGAAAATGCGCACGGCGCCGGGCTCACGCCCTCTTTACTGTCGCCTGCGGCAAGGTTGCATCATGCAGCACGCACTGACAAGAGAGGATGAAGGCTAAGTGCTATATGGCTGTTATCGGCCGCCGGAGCGGTTTCTGCAATCCAGGTGATGGGTGGCGCATTGACGCAGGTACGACGCCCTTTGCCCCTACAAAAAAGCCGGCCAAAAAAAGCCCCGCCAATTGGCGGGGTTGAGGTACGAGCGTGGCGCTCGAAAATCGGTGCAGCCAGGCCT
Source organism: Pseudomonas sp. D2002 (assembly GCF_013385735.1). NCBI lineage: Bacteria > Pseudomonadati > Pseudomonadota > Gammaproteobacteria > Pseudomonadales > Pseudomonadaceae > Pseudomonas > Pseudomonas sp. D2002. The sequence goes on from NZ_JACAPL010000006.1 coordinate 384,889, forward strand.
CTGCGGTGAAGCAGAGGCCCGTTGAGGCTTACAGCAAGATGGTGCGGATGTCGTTCAGCAGTTGGCTCAGACGCTGCGTGAAGCGTGCAGCAGCGGCGCCGTTGATCACACGGTGATCGTAGGACAACGACAGCGGCAGCATCAGCTTCGGCTGGAACGCTTTACCGTCCCACACAGGCTGGATGGTTGCTTTGGACACACCCAGGATCGCCACTTCCGGCGCGTTGACGATTGGCGTGAAGCCAGTGCCGCCAATGTGCCCGAGGCTGGAGATGGTGAAGCACGCGCCCTGCATGTCGTCCGGGGTGAGCTTCTTGTCGCGGGCCTTGGCAGCCAGTGCAGCGGCTTCGGCAGCAAGTTGCAGCAGGCTCTTCTGGTCGACGTTCTTGATGACCGGTACCAGCAGGCCATCCGGGGTGTCTACCGCGAAACCGATGTGCACGTACTTCTTGCGGATAATCGCCTTGCCGCTTGGTGCCAGCGAGGCGTTGAAGTCCGGCAGCTCCTTGAGCAAATGCGCGCAAGCCTTGAGCAGCAGCGGCAGCACGGTCAGTTTCACGCCGGCCTTTTCGGCCACGGCTTTCTGCGCAACGCGGAAAGCTTCCAGGTCGGTGATGTCGGCCTGGTCGAACTGGGTCACGTGCGGGATGTTCAGCCAGCTTGCGTGCAGACCGGCCGCGCCGATTTGCATCAGGCGGGTCATCGGCACTTCTTCTATTTCGCCGAAGCGGCTGAAGTCGACGGTGCGGATCGGCGGAATGCCCGAACCACCGGTCGCGCCGCCAGCAGCCGGCGCTTCCTTGGCTTTCTGCATCATGGCTTTGACGTAAACCTGCACGTCTTCTTTCAGCACGCGACCGTGTGGGCCAGTGGCCGACACAGCGTTCAGCTCAACGCCGAACTCACGGGCCAGCTGACGCACGGCAGGGCCGGCGTGAACCTTGGCACCGCTTGGCGCAGGTGCGGCAGCCGCAGGGGCCGGTGCGGCCTCGGCTTTTGCAGCAGGCGCAGGCGCAGCAGCCGGAGCCGCTTCAGCCTTGGCAGCCGGAGCAGCGGCGGCGGGTGCCGGTGCGGCGGCAGGCGCAGCGCCTTGTACTTTGAGCTTGAGGATGAAGTCGCCAGTGCCGACTTCGTCTTCCAGCTTGACCGCGATGCTTTCCACCACGCCGGCAGCCGGCGAAGGGATTTCCATGGAGGCCTTGTCGGACTCCAGGGTGATCAGCGACTGGTCGGCTTCGACAGTGTCGCCGACCTTGACCAGCAGCTCGATGATCTTGGCCTTGCCCGACGAGCCGATGTCCGGAACATGAATGTCCTGAACGGAGGCGGCGGCAGGTGCAGCGGCCGGGGCTGGAGCAGCCTCGGCAGCGGCAGGTTTTTCAGCAGCAGGTGCGGGTGCAGCAGCGGCAGCAGGCGCTGGCGCAGGGGCCGCATCAGCGGCACCTTCGATTTCCAGTTCCAGCAGTTCGTCGCCTTCTTTCAGGCGGTCGCCCAGCTTCACTTTCAGGCTCTTGACCACACCGGCTTTGGGAGCAGGGATTTCCATGCTCGCCTTGTCCGATTCCAGGGTCAGGATGCTCTGGTCGGCTTCGACTTTGTCGCCGACCTTCACAAACAGCTCGATTACTTCACCTTCACCGCTGCCGATGTCAGGTACGCGAATGAGTTCGCTCACAAAAAATCTCCTCAGCAGTCCAGTGGGTTGCGTTTTTCCGGGTTGATCCCGAACTTGACGATAGCGTCAGCCACCACCTTAGGTTCGATCTCACCACGGTCAGCCAAGGCTTCCAGGGCTGCCAACACCACGAAATGACGGTCAACTTCGAAGAAGTGACGCAGCTTCTTGCGGCTGTCACTGCGGCCGAAACCGTCGGTGCCCAGGACTTTGAATTCCTTGGACGGGACCCACTGGCGAATCTGTTCAGCAAACAGCTTCATGTAGTCGGTAGAGGCGATGACTGGACCTTTACGGCCGGCCAGGCATTCTTCGACGTAGCTCTTCGCTGGCTTCTGACCTGGGTGCAGGCGGTTATTGCGCTCTACGGCCAGGCCGTCGCGACGCAGTTCGTTGAAGCTGGTAACGCTCCACACGTCAGCGCCGACGTTGAACTCATCACGCAGGATCTTCGCCGCTTCACGCACTTCACGCAGGATGGTGCCGGAGCCCATCAGCTGCACGTGGTGCGCCGCTTCCTTGGTGTCTTCTTCGAGCAGGTACATGCCCTTGATGATGCCTTCCTCAACACCGGCCGGCATGGCTGGTTGCTGGTAGGACTCGTTCATCACGGTGATGTAGTAGAAAACGTCCTGCTGCTCTTCGGTCATCTTCTTCATGCCGTCCTGGATGATCACCGCCAGCTCATAGCCGTAGGTTGGATCAAAGGTGCGGCAGTTCGGGATGGTGGCAGCCAGGATGTGGCTGTGACCGTCTTCGTGTTGCAGGCCTTCGCCGTTCAGCGTGGTACGGCCGGCGGTGCCGCCGATCAGGAAGCCACGGGTACGGCTGTCGCCTGCTGCCCACGCCAGGTCGCCAATACGCTGGAAACCGAACATCGAGTAGAAGATGTAGAACGGCAGCATCGGCTGGTTGTGGCTGGAGTACGAAGTACCGGCAGCGATGAAGGAGCTCATGGCGCCCGCTTCGTTGATGCCTTCTTCGAGGATCTGGCCCTTCTTGTCTTCCTTGTAGAACATCACCTGGTCTTTATCGACTGGCTCGTAGAGCTGGCCGACGGAGGAGTAGATGCCCAACTGACGGAACATGCCTTCCATACCGAAGGTACGGGCTTCGTCCGGGATGATCGGGACGATACGCGAGCCGATTTCCTTGTCCTTGACCAGCTGCGCGAGGATCCGCACGAAGGCCATGGTGGTGGAGATTTCACGGTCGCCCGAGCCGTCCAGGATAGCCTTGAGGGTATCCAGTGGCGGGGTCGGAATATCGAAGGACTTGGCGCGGCGCTGTGGCACGAAACCGCCCAGTGCAGCGCGACGCTCGCTGAGGTAGCGGGCTTCGGCGCTGTTTGGCTCCGGCTTGAAGAACGGCAGGTTCTCCAGCTCTTCGTCCTTGACCGGGATGTCGAAACGATCGCGGAACAGCTTCAGGCTTTCAACATCAACTTTCTTGGTGTTGTGCGCAGTGTTTTTCGCTTCGCCGGCACCGGTGCCATAACCCTTGATGGTCTTGGCCAGGATGACGGTCGGTTGTTCTTTGTGGTTGACCGCTTCGTGGTACGCCGCGTAGACCTTGTACGGGTCGTGGCCGCCACGGTTGAGTTTCCAGATCTCGTCGTCGGACAGGTCTGCAACCATCGCCTTGAGTTCAGGCGTGTTGAAGAAGTGTTCACGCACGAACGCGCCGTCTTTGGCCTTGTAGTTCTGGTACTCGCCGTCGATGACTTCGTCCATGCGACGTTGCAGGATACCGTCGACGTCTTTGGCCAGCAGTGGGTCCCAGAAACGGCCCCAGATGACTTTGGTCACGTTCCACTGAGCTCCGCGGAACACGCCTTCGAGTTCCTGGATGATCTTGCCGTTGCCGCGAACCGGGCCGTCGAGGCGCTGCAGGTTGCAGTTGATGACGAAGATCAGGTTGTCGAGCTTCTCGCGGCCAGCCAGGGAGATGGCGCCCAGGGATTCCGGCTCGTCGCACTCGCCGTCGCCCAGGAAGCACCAGACTTTCTGCTTGCCTTCAGGGATGAAGCCACGCGCTTCCAGGTACTTCATGAAGCGAGCCTGGTAGATCGCCTGGATCGGGCCAAGGCCCATGGATACAGTCGGGAACTGCCAGAAATCAGGCATCAGCCAAGGGTGCGGGTACGACGACAGGCCGTTACCGTCCACTTCCTGGCGGAAGTTGTTCATGTGTTCTTCAGTGATGCGGCCTTCCATGAACGCACGGGCGTAAACGCCTGGAGAAGTGTGGCCCTGGAAGTAGATCAGGTCGCCGCCGTGTTCGTCGGTCGGGGCCTGGAAGAAGTAGTTGAAGCCGATGTCATACAGGGTTGCGCTGGAAGCGAAGCTGGAGATGTGACCGCCCAGGTCAGAATCTTTCAAGTTCGTGCGCATTACCATCGCCATGGCGTTCCAACGTACCAGCGAGCGAATGCGGCGTTCCATGAACAGGTCGCCAGGCATGCGTGCTTCGTGGGTAACGGGGATGGTGTTGCGGTATGGCGTAGTGATGGCGTAGGGCAGTTGCGAGCCGCTGCGGGTCGCGAGTTCGCCCATACGGGTCATCAGGTAGTGAGCACGGTCTTCGCCTTCTTTGTCGAGAACCGATTCCAGGGCGTCCAGCCATTCCTGGGTTTCGACGGGATCGAGGTCTTGCATGGCTTGCTCCAGGGCGGAAAGGCTACCAGAATCGGTTGCCTGAAGTTTGCGACTGGCCTTGTGGGCAGACGACATAAATTCTTGGATGGCCGAAGGTTGCTTCGGCGTCCTGTAGTTTTACTACAAATCGTCGGCCATTTCAGCCTTTCGAATGTATATACGAGTAGTAAAACTACACAAGACTGAGCGTATGGCTCAGTCTGGCTGGTGAGCATAATCGTTATTGTTGATCTTTTGCGAACAAGAAAAGGTGAAAGTTTGATGTTGCCTGCCAAGATTAATCTAATTTCAGCTATTTATAACCTTTGTTCGACAGTCCTTCACCGAGCGTGGTTCTTGCGTTCACAGCAACACGCCATTTACGCGCCGATCAAGGATAGACCATGAGCCTTCCAACGCTGGCCGAACTACCGGCCATTCTCTTGCCTTTTGCCCAGCGGGCCGAGCAGTCATTTCGTGACGCAGTGGCCGCGCTGGACGCCGATCATGGCCTTTCTGAGTGGACGCCGCAACGGTGGGCTGAATTCGCCCGCGTGTGCGCCGCCAGTGATTTCGTCATTGAACAGAGCTTGCGTGACCCTTTGATGTTGCTCGAACTGGTGGCCTGGGGCGAGCTGGACCGCGGCTTTGCGCCCGGTGAGCTGTGCGGCCAGATCGCCGGCGCCGTGCAACAGGCCGAAACAGAAGATGAGCTGGGCCGCGTACTGCGCCGCCAACGCACGCGCCAGCAAGTGCGCATCATCTGGCGCGACCTGACGCGCCAGGCCGACCTGGTGCAAACCTGCCGTGACCTTTCCGATATGGCCGACGCCAGCATCGACCAAGCTTATCAATGGCTGTACCAACGCCACTGCGTGCAATTCGGCACGCCTACCGGCCGTCGCAGCGGCGAAGCCCAGCACATGGTCATCCTCGGCATGGGCAAGCTCGGTGCGGTGGAGCTGAACCTGTCGTCCGATATCGACCTGATCTTCGCCTACCCCGAGGGCGGCGAGACGGTGGGCGTGAAGCGCGCCCTGGATAACCAGGAGTTTTTTATTCGCCTTGGTCAAAAATTGATCAAGGCCCTCGACCCGATGACGGTCGACGGGTTTGTGTTCCGCGTCGACATGCGCCTGCGCCCTTACGGTTCGGCCGGTGCCTTGGTGCTCAGCTTCAATGCCCTGGAACAGTACTATCAGGACCAGGGCCGCGACTGGGAACGCTATGCCATGATCAAGGCGCGCGTCGTCGCCGGCGACCAAGTGGCCGGTGCGCAACTGCTGGATATGCTGCGCCCGTTCGTCTACCGCCGTTACCTGGACTTTTCCGCCATCGAAGCGCTGCGCACCATGAAGCAGCTGATCCAGCAGGAAGTGCGGCGCAAGGGCATGGCCGACAACATCAAGCTGGGCTCGGGCGGCATCCGCGAAGTGGAATTCATCGCCCAGGCGTTCCAGCTGATCCACGGTGGCCGCGACCTCAGCCTGCAACAGCGGCCGTTGCTCAAAGTGCTCGGCACCCTGGAAGGCCAGGGCTATTTGCCGCCGGCGGTGATCGCCGAGCTGCGCAATGGCTACGAATTCCTGCGTTACACCGAGCACGCGATCCAGGCGATTGCCGACCGCCAGACGCAAATGCTCCCCGACAGCCCGGAAGACCAGGCGCGCATTGCCTTTATGCTCGGCTTCGCCGATTGGGCCGCCTTCCACGAGCGCCTGATGTACTGGCGTGGCCGGGTGGACTGGCACTTCCGCCAAGTGATCGCCGATCCCGATGAAGAGGAGGGCGAAGAAAGCGAGTTGGTCGTAGGCGGCGAATGGCTGCCGCTGTGGGAAGAGTCCCAGGACGAAGACGCTGCTTGCCGCCAGTTGGCCGAAGGTGGTTTTACCGATGCGCCCAAAGCCCTCAAAGCCTTGACTGGCCTGCGCGGCAGCCCGCAACTGCGTGCCATGCAGCGCTTGGGCCGCGAACGGCTCGATGCGTTTATCCCGCGCCTGCTGGCCCAGGCCGTCGAACACGCCAACCCGGACCTGGTGCTGGAGCGCGTATTGCCGTTGGTCGAGGCCGTCGCGCGCCGTTCGGCTTATCTGGTGCTGCTCACGGAAAACCCCGACGCCCTGCGTCGCCTGCTGACCCTGTGCGCCGCCAGCCCGTGGATCGCCGAGCAGATCACGCGCTTCCCGCTGTTGCTCGACGAACTGCTCAACGAAGGCCGCCTGTTCAAGCCGCCATTGGCGCCGGAACTCGCCGCCGAGTTGCGCGAGCGCCTTACGCGCATCCCTGAAGATGACCTTGAGCAGCAGATGGAGGCCTTGCGCCACTTCAAGCTGGCCCACCGCCTGCGTGTGGCCGCGTCGGAAATCGCCGGCAGCCTGCCGCTGATGAAAGTCAGCGACTACCTGACCTGGCTGGCCGAAGCCATCCTCGAACAAGTGCTGGCCCTGGCGTGGCGCCAGACTGTGGCGCGCTACGGCTCGCCGCGGCGGGTCGACGGCACGCTGTGCGACCCCGGGTTTATCATCGTCGGTTATGGCAAGGTCGGCGGCATCGAACTGGGCCATGGCTCCGACCTGGACCTGGTATTTATCCACGATGGCGACCCGCAAGCCGAAACTGACGGTGCCAAACCCATCGACGGCGCGCAGTTCTTCACGCGCCTGGGCCAGCGGATCATCCATTTGCTGACCACCCAGACCAACTCCGGCCAGCTGTATGAAGTGGACATGCGCCTGCGACCTTCCGGCGCGTCCGGTTTGCTGGTGAGTTCGCTGGGGGCGTTCGAGCGCTATCAGGAAAATGAAGCCTGGACCTGGGAGCATCAAGCGCTGATCCGTGCGCGGGTGCTGGTGGGCAGCCAGGATGTGGGCCATGCGTTCGAGCAGGTCCGCGCTAAAGTACTCGGGCGTGAGCGCGACTTGGCCAAGTTGCGCCAGGAAGTCAGCGAGATGCGCGCCAAGATGCGCGACAACCTGGGCACCAAGTCGACGGCGGCCGGCACCGGCGCCAATGCCTTCGAGCCCACGGCGGCGTTCGACCTCAAGCAGGACGCCGGAGGTATCGTCGATATTGAATTTATGGTGCAATACGCGGCTTTGGCGTGGTCTGCGCAACATCCATCGTTGCTGCGCTATACCGACAATATCCGCATTCTGGAGGGCCTGGAGCAGGTCGGGCTGATGCCCGCCGCCGATGCCCATCTGTTGCGTGAGGTGTATAAGGCCTACCGTTCCGCCGCACACCGCCAGGCTTTGCAAAATGAGGCCGGCACAGTGGCTGGGGATCAGTTCGCCGACGAACGGCGTCAGGTGATGCGAATCTGGAATGAACTGGGTTTAAGCTGATTAATTAAGTGGCTCCAATTTAGTGTGGAAATCGGCTTTATGTGGGAGCCGGGCTTGCCCGCGATGCAGGCGCCTCGGTACTTCAGCCATACCGAAGCGATGCCATCGCAGGCAAGCCGGCTCCCACAAAAAGCGCGATCTACAATCATTGTCGAGGCGGGGAGGCTTAAGCCTCCCCGCATCGTTTGTGGAAACTACATGAATATTCTGATCGTTGGGCCCAGTTGGGTCGGTGACATGGTGATGGCGCAGACACTGTTCCAGTGCCTGAAACAGCGTCACCCCGACTGCCAAATCGACGTGCTCGCCCCTGAGTGGAGCCGGCCGATCCTCGAGCGCATGCCCGAGGTGCGCAAGGCCTTGAGTTTCCCGCTCGGCCACGGCGCCCTTGAGCTGGCGACGCGTCGGCGCATCGGCAAATCCATGGTCGGCGAGTACGACCAGGCGATCCTGCTGCCCAATTCGCTCAAGTCGGCGCTGGTGCCGTATTTTGCCGGCATCCCCAAGCGCACCGGCTGGCGCGGCGAGTTTCGCTACGTATTGCTCAACGACGTGCGCACCCTCGACAAGGCGCGCTACCCGCTGATGATCGAACGTTTCATGGCCCTGGCCTACGAGCCCGGCGCCGAGTTGCCCACGCCGTACCCGCGCCCGAGCTTGCAGATCGACCCAGTGACCCGCGACGCGGCGCTGGCCAAGTTCGGCCTGCAACTCGACCGCCCGGTGCTGGCGCTGTGCCCTGGCGCGGAGTTTGGCGAGTCCAAACGCTGGCCGTCGGAGCATTACGCCAAAGTCGCCGAGATGAAGATTCGCGAAGGCTGGCAGGTGTGGTTGTTCGGCTCGAAAAACGATCACTCGGTGGGCGAGGACATCCGCCAGCGCCTGATTCCCGGCCTGCGCGAAGAAGCCGTGAACCTCAGCGGCGACACGTCCCTGGCCGAAGCCATCGACCTGTTGTCCTGCGCCGATTCGGTGGTGTCCAACGACTCCGGCCTGATGCACGTAGCCGCCGCGTTGAACCGCCCACTGGTGGCGGTGTACGGCTCGACCTCGCCGGGTTTCACACCGCCGTTGGCCGATAAGGTCGAAGTGGTGCGCCTGGGTTTGGACTGCAGCCCGTGTTTCGACCGCACCTGCCGTTTCGGCCACTACAATTGCCTGCGCCAGTTGCTGCCGCAACCGGTCAGCGATGCCTTGCAGCGGTTGCAGGGCTCTGTGGTCGAGGTTCGTTAGTTTGCGCGTACTGGTAATCAAGACCTCATCCCTGGGCGACGTGATCCACGCCTTGCCGGCACTCACCGACGCAGCGCGGGCGATCCCCGGCATTCGCTTTGATTGGGTGGTGGAAGAAGGCTTTGCCGAGATCCCCACCTGGCACCCGGCGGTGGACAAGGTCATCCCGGTGGCGATTCGTCGCTGGCGCAAAAACATTTGGCAAACCATCAAGAGCGGCGAGTGGCGGCGTTTCAAGCAGCGCGTGCAGTCGACTAAATACGACTTGGTGATCGACGCCCAAGGCCTGCTGAAAAGTGCCTGGCTGACGCGCTATGTGCGTGCGCCGGTGGCAGGTTTCGACAAGCATTCGGCACGCGAACCCATCGCTGCGCGTTTCTACTCGCGGCGCCTGGCGGTGGCGCGTGGGCAGCACGCGGTGGAGCGGTTGCGCCAGCTGTTCGCCGTGGCGCTGGGCTATGACTTGCCCAAAGGCCTTGGCGACTATGGCCTGAGCGTCGACAAACTGCTCGGCCTGCCACCGAAAAAACCGTTCGTCTTGCTGCTGCACGGCACCACCTGGGACACCAAGCACTGGCCCGAAGCCTATTGGCGCGAGCTGGCCGAGCGCATGGGCCGCCTGGGCGTGGACGTGAAGTTGCCGTGGGGCAATGCCGCCGAAAAAGCCCGCGCCGAACGCCTGGCCCAAGGCCTGGCCAACGCCGAAGTGCTGCCCAAGCTGAACCTGGCCGGCGTCGCCCGTGTTCTGGCCGGCGCCCGCGCCTGCGTGGCGGTCGACACCGGCCTCGGCCACTTGGCCGCTGCGTTGGATGTGCCGACCATTTCCCTGTTCGGCCCCACCAACCCCGGCCTCACCGGCGCCTACGGCAAGGGTCAGATTCACCTGGCCAGCGATTTTCCGTGCGCGCCGTGCCTGCAAAAACACTGTACCTATCAACCCACGGCCGACGATGCGCGTCGGTTCGACATCAAGCGCGAGTCGCCCCTGTGCTTCACGCGCTTGAACCCTGAGCGTGTGGCAAGCCGGCTGAGCACGTTGTTACTGGCTGAGGAGCTGCACTGATGCAACTGGCTTTTGTTCTGTACAAATATTTCCCCTTCGGTGGCCTGCAGCGCGACTTCATGCGCATCGCCCTGGAGTGCCAGCAGCGCGGCCACCAGATTCGTGTCTACACGCTGATCTGGGAAGGCGACATCCCGCCCGGCTTCGAAGTGCTGGTGGCGCCGGTCAAGGCGTTTTTCAACCATCGGCGCAATGAAAAACTCAGCGCGTGGATGGAGGCAGACCTGGCCAAGCGCCCGGTCGACCGCCTGATTGGCTTCAACAAAATGCCCGGCCTGGACGTGTACTACGCCGCCGACGGCTGCTTTGAAGACAAGGCGCAAAACCTGCGTCATTCGCTGTACAAACGTTTTGGCCGTTACAAGCACTTCGCCGAGTACGAGCGCGCGGTGTTTGCCAAGGAAGCCAAGACCGAAGTGTTGATGATTTCCGAAGTACAGCAACCGCTGTTTATCAAGCACTACGACACGCCGCTGGAGCGCTTCCACCTGCTGCCGCCAGGCATCGCCCAGGACCGCCGCGCGCCGCCGAATGCCGCCGAAATCCGCGAAGGTTTCCGCAAGGAATTCAACCTCGCCGACGACGACTTGCTGCTGGTGCAAATCGGTTCGGGCTTCAAGACCAAGGGCGTCGACCGCAGCCTCAAGGCCGTGGCCGCGTTGCCGTCGGAACTGAAAAAACGCACCCGGCTGTTTGTAATTGGCCAGGACGACCCCAAAGTATTCCAATTGCAGAGCGCCACGTTGGGGCTGGGCGATAACGTGCAGTTCCTCAAGGGCCGCAGCGATATCCCGCGTTTCCTGCTGGGCGCCGACCTGTTGATCCACCCGGCGTACAACGAAAACACCGGCACCGTGTTGCTCGAAGCCTTGGTAGCCGGCTTGCCGGTGCTGGTCTCGGCCGTGTGCGGTTATGCGCATTACATCGCTGAAGCCGACAGTGGTTTGGTGTTGGATGAGCCGTTCGAACAAGCGCAGCTCAACGGGTACCTGACCCAAATGCTCACTGACACTGCACAGCGCGCGGCCTGGAGCCGCAATGGGTTGGCCTTCGCCGAGACGGCCGACCTCTACAGCATGCCGCAGCACGCGGCGGATGTGATTCTGGCGGAGCCAAAACGATGAAGTTGATTCTTGCCGAACCGTTCAAGACTTTATGGGCGGGGCGTGACGCCTTTGCCGAAGTCGAAAAACTGCAAGGCCAGGTATTTCGCGAACTGGCTGCGCGTCGCACCTTGCGCACCGAGGTGGAGGGCCGCCCGTATTTCGTGAAAATCCACCGTGGCATCGGCTGGGGCGAAATCTTCAAGAATTTGATCACCGCCAAACTGCCGGTGCTCGGCGCCGGCCTTGAGTGGGCGGCGATCCACCGCCTGCAAGAACTCGGCGTGCCGACCATGACCGGCGTGGCGTTCGGCGAAAAGGGCAGCAACCCGGCGGACCAGCACTCGTTCATCATCACCGAAGAGCTGGCCCCGACCATCAGCCTGGAAGACCTGACCGTCAATTGGGTGGCCGAGCCGCCGGCGTTCGCCTTGCGCCTGGCGCTCACGGCCGAACTGGCCCGAATGGTCGGCGACATGCACCGTGGCGGCGTCAATCACCGCGACTGCTACCTGTGCCACTTCCTGTTGGACACCGCGCAACCCATCGACGCCCGCAACATCAAGCTGTCGGTGATCGACCTGCACCGCGCCCAATTGCGTGCCCACTTGCCGCTGCGCTGGCGCGACAAAGACTTGTCTGCGCTGTACTACTCGGCGCTGGAAATCGGCCTGACGCAGCGTGACAAGCTGCGCTTCCTCAAAGGTTACTTCCGCCAGCCACTGCGCCAGATCCTGGCCGAGCAGTCGGCGTCCTTGAGCCTGCTGCAGCGCAAGGCCGACAAGCTGTACGCGCGCAAGCAGCGCCTAGGGGATGCGATCTGATGGCGGGTTGGAACCTGGAACCCGCTTATGCCGCCCTGGCGGATGACTTTGGCAGCCTTGAGGCGGTGTTTGCCCTGCAAGGCGAGCGCCTGACCCGCGACCCGCTGTCGGAAGTGATTCGGGTCGAGCGCGGCGGGGTCAATTACTACGTCAAGCGCTACGTCGGCGCCGGCAAAGGCCTGCGCCGCTACCTGGGCAAGCCACGGGTGAAGTCCGAGTGGCAGAACCTCAAGCGCTTCGCCAAGTGGGGCATTCCCACGGCCGATGTGGTGGCCTGGGGCCTGGAGCGCAAAGGGCTGGCGTATGACCGTGGTGCGATGATCACTCGCGAGCTGCCGAAAACCGAAGACCTGTCGGCGCTGGCCGACCGTCACGATGCCTGTTTGAAAGACCCGAAATGGGTCAACGCAGTCAGCCGCCAGCTCGCCGAATACACCCGTACCATGCACGAGCACCGCTTCACGCATAACGATTTGAAGTGGCGCAACCTGTTGGTCGACGATCAGCAAACCCTGTACCTGATCGACTGCCCCAATGGCGATTTCTGGCGCGGCTTCTGGCTCAAGTACCGGATTACCAAGGACCTGGCCTGCCTGGACAAGGTCGCCAAGTATCACTTGTCGGCCACCCAGCGCTTGCGTTTTTACATGCAATACCGCCAACGCACCCACCTGACGGCGTCAGACAAACAGCGTATTCGCCATGTGGTGAAGTTTTTCGAGGGACGCGAATGAGTGATTTTTTGGCGGCCGAAGACCGCGCTCTGCTTGAGCGCCACGGCCTCGCAACCTTCGACGCCCTGTGGGCCAGGCAACTGGACGCGGTGGATGAGCCCAATACCAGTGAGGGCGGTTGGAGCAGCGTGTTTCGCCTGGAGCTTGAGGGCCAGGGTTACTACCTCAAGCGCCAGAGCAACTACCTGACGCGCACGCTGCATTCGCCCTTTGGCGAACCCACCTTTGCCCGCGAATTTCGCAATATCAGCCGTTACCAGAAGCTCGGTATTCCGGCGTTGCAGGCGGCGTTTTTTGGTGAGCGCAAGGTCAACGGCGAGCGCCATGCGATGCTGCTCACGCGTGCCCTCGACGGCTGGAATGACCTGGATTCGTTGCTGGAGCAATGGTCGCAACTGAGCGACGCCCAGCACCGCGCGATCCTGCTGGCCTGTGGTCAATTGGCGCGACACCTGCACAGCGTCGGGCAGGTGCATGGCTGCTTCTATCCCAAGCATATTTTCCTGCAGGCGGCCGGCGACGGTTATGCCGCGCAACTGATCGACCTGGAGAAAACCCGTCCGTTGCTGTTCGGCCGACGTGACCGGGTCAAGGACCTGGAGCCGCTGTTGCGCCGCGCGCCGCAGTGGTCGGATGCGCAGGTGCGGCAATTGCTGGCGGCCTACCTTGATCAACCGCAAGACAGCTCGCTGGTCAGCGCCTGGTTTGAGCGTCTGACGGCGCGGCGCAGCCACAAGGAGAAGCGCTGATGCGTTTGTCCGAGCTGAAAAAAGCCGGCCGCACACCCGGCCTGCCGCTGACCATCGAACTGGCAGACGCCGCAGGCCCCGGGCAGTTGCAACTGCTCAGCCTGTTGCGCGTGATGCCGGGCGAGCGCTATGTGGGCGCCGGCGTCTGGCGCGGGCGCACGGTGCTGGCCAAGTTGCTGGTGGGCAGCAAGGCCGCCCGCCACTTTCAGCGTGAGCTCAGCGGTGTGCGCTTGCTCGCCGAGCAAGGCCTGACCACGCCCCTGTTGCTTGCCGATGGCCTGCAGGAAGGCGAGGGTGGCTGGCTGCTGTTCGAATTTATCGAAGGCGCCGAAAGCCTTGCCGATGCCTGGCAGGCCGTCGAAGGCCTGCCGCCGCTGGCCGACGAACAAACCGCCGTGCTCGCTGAAGCATTGGCGGCGATTGCGCAGATGCATATCAAGGGCTTGTGGCAGGAAGACCTGCACCTGGACAACCTGTTGCGCCAAGACGGCAAGCTGTACCTGATTGACGGTGCCGGAATTCGCGTGGAAGAGGCGGGCAAACCGCTGTCGCGCAACCGCGTGCTGGAAAACCTCGGCGTATTCTTCGCCCAGTTGCCAAAAAACCTCGCGCCGTTCACCGAAGAATTGCTGGTGTATTACCTGCTGAGCAACGGCGAGCACGCCTTGCCGCTGGAAGCCCTGGAAAAGCAGGTGCGCAAAGTCAGCGCCTGGCGCTTGAAGGACTTTTTGAACAAAGTCGGCCGTGAATGCACGCTGTTCAGCGTGGTGCGCGGCCCCTTTGCCTTGCGTGCGATTCGTCGCGAGGAAGAGGCCGCGATGCTGTCGGTGCTGGAACAGGCTGATGCGTTGCTCGATCAAGGCCACCTGTACAAGACCGGTGGTGCGGCCAGTGTCGGCAAGGTCGAGGTGGCCGGTCGGCCGCTGGTGATCAAGCGCTACAACATCAAGGGTTTTGCCCATTGGCTCAAGCGCTTCTGGCGCCCAAGCCGTGCCTGGCATTCGTGGTGCGAAGGCAATCGCCTGGCGTTCCTGGGCATTGCTACGCCCAAACCGCTGGCGGTGTTGGAAAAACGCTTTTTCTGGCTGCGCAGCCGGGCCTATCTGGTGACTGAGTTCCTGCCGGGGCCGGACATCATCGAGCGTTTTGCGCCGTATGTTGAACACGGTGATGCGCCCGAAAACGAACTGCTGGCGCTGGACCATTTGTTTGCCGAGCTGATTCGCGAGCGCATCAGCCATGGCGATTTCAAAGGCCACAACCTGTTCTGGCACGAAGACCGCTGGGCGTTGATCGACCTCGACGCCATGTGCCAACACAGCTCAGTCGCCAGCTTCGCGCCGGCGTATGCCAAGGACCGCGCGCGGTTTATGCGCAACTGGCCGCAGAGCAGTGCGTTGTATCAACTGATAGATCAGCGTTTGCCGACAACGGTTGCTTGATCGTTCCCACGCAGAGCGTGGGAACGATCAGAAGGGTTCCGTGGCGATCAAACCTTTCGGCTGACTCACTGGCTTCTTGAACAGTGCGCGTCAGAACTGATACTCCGCGCCTGCCCCGGCATACCACGAGCGGCCCGGCGCGGCTTCGTAGTAGCGGTTGTTGCTGTCGCCGACGATCACTGAGCCCACGTATTGGCGGTCCAGCAGATTGTCCAGGCGCAGGGTCTGGTGGAAGGTCCAGTGCTCGACCTTCTGTTCGAAGCGCGCACGCCAGTTAAATACGCTGTAGCCCGGTGCGGCGCGTTGCTGGTTGGTGTCTTCGACATACACCTTGCTGCGGTACATGCCCTCGATGGCGGTGCTGACCCAGTCGCGAGGCTTCCAGTTCAGCTCGGCGAACAGTGTGGTTTGCGGCACGCCGGGCAGGTAGTTGCCTTTGTCGATGGGTTTGCCGCCGCCGATGAAGTCGCTGTCATACGTGGCTTGCAGGCGGGTGTAGGCGATGTTGGTGCTCCATTGTTCGGTCAACTGGCTTTCCAGGCCCAGTTCGAAACCACGGCGCAGCGTGCGACCGGCGTTTTGGTAGGTGGTGCGACCGCCGCTGGATTGCTGCACCACCAACTCGTCTTCGGTGGTGATCTGGAAAAGGGCAGCGTTCAGGCGCGTATCTTGGCCAATCCGCGCTTTCAACCCGACTTCATATTGCTTGCTGACCGATGGCTTGAGCGCAAAGTTGAAGCCGTTTGAGGTGCTGGAATAGGCCGATTCGGCCTGTGTCGGGGTTTCGAAGCCTTTGCCCGCGCTCACATAGCCATGCAGGTCCGGCGTGAAGGCATACATGACGCTGACCGAAGGCGTGTTCTTCTGGTAGGTCTTGTTGCCGCTGTCGTTGCCGTCACTGAGGAAGTGGTCATCCACGTCCATCTTCATGGTGCTGTGGCGCAGGCCGGCTTGCAGGGTCCAGTCGCCCAGCAGCCAGTTGGCTTGCACGAACGGGTCGAGGCTGGTGGCGGTGTCGAGTTCGTCGCGGCCCAAGGCGCCTTTGACGCCGTGCACACCGTTGAGGGTGTTGGAATAGCCTTGGCGATCATCCTGGCTGCGGTCGTAGTCGACGCCGGTGATCAGGGTCAGGTCGCCGGGGGCGCTGGTGATGGGTTGCAGCCAGTGGACGGAGCCGCCGTAGAACGTGCGGTCGAAGTCCACCACGCCGCCGCGCTTGTCTGCCGGCGTGCCGCCGGGAATCGACAAGTACTGAATAACACTCCGCCGCCCCGTATAGGCGTTCACCTGCAGCGTCGCATCGCCGATGTAACGCTCGTAATTCAGGCCCAATTGCTGATGATCGATGCTCTTTCGCGTGTTGTATTGCAATGCGGCGGGCGCCACCGAGCGCGGGTCCGCCTTATACGCTGCCCAGGTCTGCCCCAGCGGGTCCTGCGTGCCGTTCTGCTCCAGGCTGCTGTAGATCAGCGCGAGCTTGCTGTCGTCATCCGGCTCGATGTTGAGCTTGGCAAAGGTCTGGTCGCGCCGGGCGCTGCTGTGGTCGCGGTAGCCGTCGGTGTCCATGCGCGAGGCGTCGAGCACAAAGCCCGCGCCGTTGGCTGCGCCTTCGGCGGTCAGGTGGTGCTTGCTCAGGCCGTCGCTGCCCACCAGGGTTTCGGCGCCGATGCGCGGCGAGCCTTCGCCGTCGCGGGAAAACATCTGGATCACGCCGCCGGCGTTGCTGCCATATAAAGTGGCGGCCGGGCCACGCAGTACTTCGATGCGTTCGGCGGTGTCGAGGTTGAAGGTGGCGGCCTGGCCCTGGCCGTCCGGGGTGCTGGCGGGGATACCGTCGGCAATCAGCTTGATGCCGCGCACACCAAATGCCGAACGGGCACCGAAGCCGCGCGAGGAAATCTGTAGGTCCTGCGCGTAGTTCTGGCGGTTCTGCACCACCAGGCCGGGCACGCGCGCGAGTGCTTCAGAGGCATTGATGCCGAGCTGGCCGTCGCTGATCTGCGCATGGCTGATGCTGTCCACCGAATACGGCAGGTCGAAGGTCGGGCTGGCGCTGCGTGAGCCGGTGACCACGCTGGGGTCGAGGATCAGCGGCGCGTCATCGGCCTGGGCGGTGTCGCACAGGGCGAGCAGGCTGGGCAGCAACAGGGTGAAGCGGGTCAGGGTTTTCATGGGGGCAGCCGAAATACGGGGCGCGTAGGACATAAACGCGCAAAAGCGCGCGAGTTTAGTGGTTCAGGCGATTTTTAGCATTTGAGAATCGTCCTACGTTGTAACGGCATCATCCTCGCTGGGGCTCCGGCACCTTCGATGGTAGCGTGGTCAGCCCCGCTAATGAGAAAGGGCCGAAAGGTCATAAAGGAGTGGTTCGTGAGGAGTGCGTCGAACGTCTTATGGGTTGCAGTGTGCATGGCGCTTGCCGGGTGTGGGACGATCAATACCGTCATGCGTGAGGACGGTGTCGCTGCCCGCGAACTCAAAAGCCAGAAAACCTACTGCCAGTCGATTCCCCGTGTGTACAGCGGTGTCAGCTACAACTTCTGCCGGCTCAATGGAGAGCCGAATCCTGACGGAGCGTTTGACGGCCACCTGAACTTTGTCCCGTTTGTATTCGTAGACTCTTTGATTTCGGGGATTCTGGATACGGCCCTGCTGCCGTATACGATTTACCGGCAAAGCGCCGACGGCAGCATCATCATCCGCTAAGGCCGGGCGCGGCCATTGCCCTCGACACGGGGCTAATTACCACAGGGATATTCCCATCAGGTTTACGCTATAATCCCGCCCTTTAGCTGTTTCTCGTCCAGGCGAGAGGCACACTTTTTTCAGGCGCAACCCGCCTGCATGCAGACTAAAAGAGGCTAGACCCCTGTGGCATTGACGATTCTTGGCCTGTCCGGCGCCCTTAGCCATGATCCTTCCGCAGCCTTGTATATCGACGGCAAGCTGATCGCGGCCGCCGAAGAAGAGCGCTTCGTACGCGACAAACATGCAAAGAACCGCATGCCCTACGAATCGGCGAAGTTCTGCCTGGAACAAGCCGGCATCAAGCCTTCCGACGTTGACGTGGTGGCGATTCCGTTCGCCCCCATCAGCCTGTTCGGCGAGGCGCGCTGGCACTACGCCAAGCGTTACTGGTACGCCCCGGACCGCGCCCTCGACGCGATCCTGATGGGCAACCGTCGCTATAAGCGCTATCGCAACAAGATCGTCTGGTGCCTGGAGCAACTGGGCTTCGATCCGAAGAAAATCAAGATCGAGCCGGTTGAACACCACCTGGCCCACGCTTCCAGCGCCTACCACTGCTCCGGCTTCCAGGAGAAAACCGCGATCCTCGGGATCGACGGTAAGGGCGAGTACGCCACCACGTTCTTCGGCTACGGCGAAAACGGCAAGATCCACAAGATCAAGGAATTCTACGACCCGGACTCCCTGGGCGGCCTGTACGGCGCGATCACCGAGTTCCTCGGTTTCGAGATGCTCGACGGCGAGTTCAAGGTCATGGGCATGGCGCCGTATGGCGACGCCAGCAAATACGATTTCTCGCGTTTGGCCTCGTTTGAAAACGGCGAGTTGGTGATCAACACCGACTACGCCAACGTCATCGGCCTGCGCCGCTACAAAGAGAAGGGCAAGGGGTTCTACTTCTCGCCAAAACTGATCGAGTGGCTGGGTCCCAAGCGCGAAGGCGACATCGCCGATGAGCCTTACATTCACTACGCGGCCAGCATGCAAGCGCTGTTCGAGAAGCTGGCGTTGCAGATGATCGACCACTACCTGGGCGACATCCTCAAAGACACCGGCAAGCTGGCTTTCGCCGGTGGCTGTGCGCTGAATGTCAAGCTGAACCAGAAGATCATTGCCCGCGACGACGTCAAAGAACTGTTCGTGCAGCCGGCGTCCGGCGATGCCGGCACCGCGGTTGGCGCGGCAGCCTATGTGTCCCACGCCCGTGGTGTACCGGTTGAGAAGATGGAACACGTCTACCTCGGCCCGTCCTACAGCAACGAAGACGTGATCGCCGCGTGCGCCAAGCACGAAAGCAAGCCGGTGTGGCGCAAGATCGAAAACATGCCTAAGCGCATCGCCAAGATCATGGTCGACGGCAACCCGGTGGCCTGGTTCCAGGGCCGCATGGAGTTTGGCCCGCGTGCGTTGGGCGGTCGTTCGATCATCGGTTGCCCAAGTGCGACCGGCGTGGCGGACCGCATTAACCACCAGATCAAGTTCCGCGAGCGCTGGAGGCCTTTCTGCCCGTCGATGCTCGACACCGTGGCCCCGCAGATGATCAAGGTCGATCACCCGGCGCCGTTCATGACCTTCACCTTTGAAGTGTCGGAAGAGTGGAAGACCCGTGTACCGGAAGTGGTGCATGAAGACGGCACTTCCCGTGCCCAGGTGCTCAAGCGCGAATACAACCCGCGCTACTACGACATGATGAAAGAGCTGGAAGTACTGACCGGCAACGGCGTGTCGCTGAACACCTCGCTCAACCGCCGTGGCGAAGCGATGATCTGCTCGCCGACCGACGCGCTGAACATGTTCTTCGGCTCCGACCTGCAATACCTGATCATGGAAGACATCCTGGTCGTCAAAGACGGCGTGGACCCTTATGACTCGGTCGGCTGAGCGCCACGTCCTGCAGTTCTGCCACGGCTATGACGGGCCGTTTCTGGACTGCGCGCGGCAATACGCCAGCCTGTTCGCAGGCTCCGGCTATAAAGTGACCACGGTGTTCCTCACCGGGGTCGCTGACCCCGAGGTTGCCGCCGGTTGTGCCTCGGACGAAGTGCTGTTCATGGAGTTCAGCTCCAAGGCCATCCGTGGCCTGAAGCTGGGCGCCATTGGCGAGCTGCGCAAGATCGCCGCGTCGCGCAACTTCAGCTTTTGCATTGCCCACCGGTTCAAGCCGATCTATATCGCCTTGCTCGGCACGCGCCTGCCGGTGATCGGCGTGCATCACGCCTTTGGTGATTACCAGCGCCGCAGCCGCAAGCTGTTTGCGTCGATATTCCGCAAGCGCCTGAGCCTGCTCGGTGTTTCCGATGCGGTGCGTGATGACATGCGCCGCTGCCTGCCGGCTTGGCCTGCGGCGCGTATCCAGACCTTGTACAACCGCATTGATGTCGAAGCCATGCAGGCGCTGCAGGTTCCGGCCGACGCGGCGCGCGATGCCCTGGGGCTGTCGCCGGATGAGTGGGTGGTCGGCAACGTCGGCCGCCTGCACCCGGACAAAGACCAGGCCACCTTGCTCAAAGGCTTTGCCTTGGCGTTGCCGCATTTGCCGGCGCAAAGCCGCCTGGCGATCCTCGGGACCGGGCGACTGGAGAAAAACCTCAAGGCCTTGGCACGTGAGCTGGGCATTGCCGAGCAGGTGCTGTTTCTCGGCCAGGTGCCGGATGCGCGCCGGTATTTCCGTGCGTTCGACGCCTTTGCCCTGAGCTCCGATCACGAACCGTTCGGCATGGTGTTGCTGGAGGCCATGGCCGCCGGCGTGCCGTTGCTGGCAACGGCGTGTGGCGGCGCGCGGGAAGTGGTCGAAGGCGTGGGGATCCTGTTTCCCTTCGCTGACGCCGAACACCTGGGCCAGGGGCTTCGGCACCTGGCGGCGATGGACCGTCAACAACAGCAGCAGTGCGCCGAGATGATGCTGGAACGCTTGCATGAGCGCTTCTCGGATCAGGCGGTGCGTACTGCTTTCTGGGCACTGCCGCACGTTACTGAACTGACCGCGGGGGCTTGATGCTCAATCGATTCCAAGGCTGGCGCGAGCGTGGCTGGTCCGTCGTTGATGCGTCCACCTACAGCGATGCCTGGCAGCGTTATGGCGGCAGCGTTGCCACCCACCCGCTGGTGGTTGAGCGTCTGGCCGGGCTGGCCGATATTCCGGTGCGCTACCTGGCGTGGGAGCAGGGCGGCGAACTCAAGGCGTGCATTGCGACGTGGGGGCGCGACCTGGCCTTGTCCAAGGACGTGCTCAAGCGGCATGGCAAAAAGGGCTTGTTCGACTTGGGCAACGCCGAGTTGATCCTGCCTGCCGCCGCAGATGCCCAGGCGCCTTTGCGGCATCGCGCGCGCTACCTGTCGGCGCTGAACGAAGGCCGTTTTGCCGGCCTCAAGCTACAGGCCGAGCAGTTGGCCATGGCGCGCACTCCGGAAGAATTGTCGAAAAAGTTTCGCTATAACCAGCGCCGCGAGCTGCGCCTGCTGGAAGAGGCGGGCGGTGTGGTGCGGCCGGTGCAGGCGTTTTCCAGTGCCGAGCTGGCGGCGATCTATTGCGATTTGTTCCAGCGCCGCTGGGGTTTCCCTGCCACGGGCGCCGAGCGCATGGCGCAGGTTATCGAATTGCTGCGTGAATGGTTGATCGGCTCGGTGATTTTCCTCAACGATGCGCCGATTGCTATCCAGTTGGTCTACCGCGTTGAAGCCCCGCAGTGGATCAGCGTCGAGTACATCAATGGCGGCGTTGACCCTGAAACCCGCGCGTTCAGCCCGGGCAGCGTGCTGAGTTTTCTCAACACGCAAAGTGCCTGGGAGCAGGCGCGTGAAGCCGGCAAGCCACTGCGGTTTTCGTTTGGCCGAGCGGACCGCGAGTACAAGGACCGTTGGTGCAACCCTGTACCGGTATTCAATGTATGAGTGAGTCGACAAGCCGTAAACAGGCGCTGCTCAAGCGCCATCGCCGCAACAAACGCATCAGCTTGCTGATTGGCTTGCTGCTGTTAATTGGCGTGGGTGTGCTGGTGGCCTGGTGGCTGCCGCTGGTGCTGGCAGTGCTGGCCTGGGTGGCCCATGAAGCGTGGTTTGCCGACCACCTGTTTTACTCGCCCAAGGACGACTACCAGTATCAATTCGCGGCGGATACCGAGCAGCCCAAGGTCACCCTGGCCAACGGCCGGTTGGTATTGGACCAGGCGCTGGCGCTGGCGGGCAATGAGACCCTGATCCTCGCGCTGCGCCTCAAGAGCAGTCTGTTGGGCCGCTTTATAGATCCGTATATTGCGTTGCCGGGTGCTGATCGCCAGGTCTTCGAACGCGGCGTCAGTGGCCTGCGCTACCTGAACCTCACCGGCCAGACGCAAGCCCTGCTCGATGGGCAACTGCTGCTGCAGCCTCGTTTCTGCCGTGTGCAGGGTACGCCGGTGTTGTCGGTGTTCCGTCAGCCCGATGTGCGCAAGCAACGGGTGATGGTCATTGCGCCGCACGCCGATGACGCCGAACTGGCCGCCTTTGGCCTGTACAGCCAGGCCACGCAACCCTGGATCGTAACGCTGACTGCCGGCGAAATCGAAGCCGAACACTATCAGCACATGGGCCTGGGCAAACCCGAGGCTGCACGCCTCAAGGGCCGTTTGCGCGCCTGGGACAGTATCGCGGTGCCGCGTTGGGCGGGTGTGGCGCAGGAACATTGCGTACAGCTGGGGTATTTCTGCCTGCAATTGGCGGCAATGAAGGCCGAGCCTGAACGGGCCGTGGCTTCGCGAGAAGCCGAGTTGAGCGACATCCGTGTATTCCGCCAATTCAACCCGTTCCCGTTGCCGGCGGATGCCGATGGCCAGCCCACCTGGAACAACCTGCTGGCCGACCTGCGCGCCGTGCTGCTGATGGCTCGCCCCGAGGTCATCGTGCTGCCGCATCCGGTGCTCGACCCACACCCGGATCATATCTGCGCGCAGCAAGCCGTATTGGAAGCCTTGCAGGGGCTGGAATGGCAGCCGACGACGTTGCTCGGTTACGCCAATCACCTGCACGACAATGACCGCTGGCCGATGGGTGATTCGGGCGCTGGTGTCGCTTTGCCACCATGCTTTGATTCGACGTACACTTTGCAGCCTTATTGCTTGCCGTTGTCCGCAGAGCGGCAGTGTGACAAGGCCATGTCGCTGGGCATGATGCATGACTTGCAGCCCCGTATGCCGTTCAAGCGGCGTGTACGGCGGGTTATCCAGCGGCTGTTGGCGGGGAGGGCTGTCTCGCCTTGGGGTGAGAACGAGTTTTTCCGCAAGGCCATTCGGCGGCATGAACTTTTTTGGTTCATCAAGCACAAGTAACGTTAAACAACGTGGTGGAGCGCTGAGCGCTACCGTAAAAAAGACAGTGAGCCCCCAGTGATCAATCCATGCCCCCGCATCCTTTTCATCATTCCTTACTTTGGCCAATGGCCTTTCTGGATGCCGTTTTTTCTCGAAAGCTGCCGGCACAATGCGGATATTGACTGGCTGTTGTTCAGCGACTGCCCGATACCCGCCAACGTGCCCGACAATGTCAGGATTGAAAGCATCTCCTTTGCCGATTACTGCGCGCTGGTCTCACAGCGGCTGAAGATCAATTTCGCGCCTCAGGCGGCTTACAAACTGTGTGACATCAAGCCGGCGCTGGGGCATATCCATGTTGATCGCCTCGACGGCTACGATTTTTGGGCGTTTGGCGACCTGGACCTGATCTATGGCAACCTGCGCCGGTATTTCACCGCTGACCGCCTGGCGGGTTATGACTTGTTTTCGACCCATGAGCGTCGGGTCGCCGGCCATTTGTGCCTGATGCGTAACACCGCCAGAAAGCGCCAGGTGTTCATGCAGATCAAGGATTGGGAAGCACGTTTCACCGATCAGGAGCATCATGCGCTGGATGAAGGGGCGTTCAGCAGGATTTTCCTGTGGCGCAAGAACTTCCCGAAGCCGTTGTTCGATCTGGTCGGCAAACTCAACCCGTGGCGCCGTCGCAGTGAGTTCACCGAGGCGTTCAGTACGCCGGGTGGTGTGATCAAGTGGCACGACGGCACTGATCGTTTTCCGCACCAGTGGTTCTGGAACAACGGTCGCTTGACCAATGACAGGGATGGCGACCGGGAATTTCCGTATTTCCATTTTGTCTGCTGGAAGCGTAATCAATGGCCGCTGGTGCCACAGCCAAGTGCCGAGCACGTCGAGGCGCTGGCCGCCGAGACATCCTGGGTCGTTGATGCCACAGGATTCCATCGAGGAGAGTTATGAGTCGGCGTTTCAAGGTTCTGCAATTGCAGCCTGACTACAATGTTAAATCCCATGATTTTGCCGACCTGGCCGAACAGATCGTCAAGGCATTGCCTGCGGACCGCTATGAAGTCACCGCCGCGTTCCTGCGCGGTCGGCCTGCGCCGGGTGGCCCGGTCAGTCGCGCCGCCACCTCGGTCTACTTCGAGTTCTCCGACAAGTCGCTCAAGGGCTTGAGGCTGCGCGCCATGTGGCAGCTGTACAAGTTCTGCCGCCGGGAAAAGTTTGACGTGGTGGTGTGCAATCGCTTCAAGCCGGTCAACATGATGCTGCAACTGAACCGTTGGTTGAAGATTCCGCTGTGTATCGGCATCTCCCACGGCTTCGGTGAATATGACCGCCTGTACCGCCGCAAGCAGGCGCAGCGCTGGATCGACGCGCACTGGCGTTTTGTCGGTGTGTCGCCGGCGGTCAAGCAATACCTGCTGGACTGCAAGTGCGGGTTTACCGACAGCAATACCTTCGCCATTACCAATGCCATCGACATCGAGCAGGCCGAAGCCTTGCAGCATTCGCGTGAACGTGCGCGCGAGTTGCTGGGCATCGACCCTTCGGTGCGGTTGATCGGCGCCTTGGGCCGCCTCGTGCCGGTCAAAGGCCACACGTATTTACTGCAGGCGTTCGCTGCACTTAAAGACAAGTACCCCACGGCGCAGCTCGCCATCATTGGCGCGGGCCGTGAAGAGGCCAACCTGGCCGCTCAAATCCACAGCCTGGGCCTTGATGGGCGCGTGCACTTGTTGGGGTTCAAGGAAAATGCCCTGCAGTACGTGCGTGCCTTCGACATCTGGGCCATGCCTTCGCTGGCCGAAGGCCTTGGCCTGGCGCTGCTGGAAGGCATGAGTGGTCGCCTGCCGGTGATCGCCTCCAGCGTCCCGGCCATGCTGCCGCTGATTGAAGGCGCAGGCGGCCTGGCGGTAGAGCCGGCCAATGTGCCCGCGCTGACCCAGGCGCTGGACACCTACCTGGCGCTGTCCGACGAGGCGCTGGCGCAGAAGGGCGAGCAGGCCTACCAGTATTTGCAGGCGCAACACGACATTGAGGTGTTCCGCCAGGAATACCTGGAATTGATTGATTCGGGATTGGCTCAAGTGCGCGGGAACAATGTATGAACCAGAGTCAACCCTTGGTCACGGTGATCATTGCGTCTTACAACCATGCTCCGTACATCGAGCAAAGCATCCTCAGTGTCCTGAACCAGACGTACCCCAATATTGAACTGCTGGTGATTGACGACGGGTCCAAAGACGACAGCGTCGAGCGCATTCGTCGCTTGCAGGAGCAGCACAGCTTCGATTTTCGCGTGCAGCAGAACCAGGGGCTGACCAACACGCTCAATGGCGCGATTGCACGCTCCCATGGCCCGCTGATCGTGCCGTTCGGCTCCGATGACATCATGTTGCCGGAGCGGATTGCGACCCAGGTGGCCTACATGGATGGCAAGCCGGAGGTCGGTATCTGCGCCGGTAACATCGAGCTGATCGATGCCCAGGGCGAGTTGTTTCCCGAGAAGCGCCAGCGTCGCGACGTGCCGTTTCGGCGCCTGGACTTCGACGACATGTTCCTGGAGCGCAAGCCTTACCCGCCTGCACCGACGCTGATGATCCGGCGCGAGGCGCTGGAAAAGGTTGGTGGGTTTGATCCTGAAATTCGTCTGGAAGATTTGCTGATCGAGTTGAAGATTACCCACGCCGGGTACTTCATCGATGGCTTGAACGTGGTCATGGCCCGCTATCGCAAGCACGCCACCAACTCGTACAAGAATCATCGATTCATGATCGACAATATCCTGCGCTCCTACGCGTTGTTCAGCGACCACCCGCTTTATGACGAGGTGCGTTACAAGTTCCTCAGCTCGATGTTCCTCAAGACCGCCAACCGTGATCGTAAGTTGGCGCGCGAGCTGCTGGCACAGATCCCGTTCCGGGCCTGGAACAAGAAAACCTGGCGCGGCTTGAGCCGGTTGTACTTCTCCCCGCTGGAAAAAGACTGACAGCGTTGTGTGCGCCCCGCCCTGGGGCGCACAAGCGTGCTTGCTAGGCGGCCGGGCGCGCCAGTGTCAGCACCTGCTCACGGAGTTTGACCGTGGCGTGTGCCGACGCAACGGACCCATAGCCTTTGGCCAATTGCTCAAAATGGGCTTCGAACAGCCAATTGCGGTCCTGCGGGTAACGCTGCATGTGCTTCAAGTTGCGCTGGCGCAGCGTGTTGCGCAGTGCTGACGGGTAAATGCGCATGTCGGCCACATCGATCAGCCCGAATTCACCATCTTCCAGTAACAGCACATTGCCCAGATGCAGTGAGCGGAAGTACACCCCGCGTTCGTGCAGCTGCGCCATGAACCGGCCAAACCGTTCGATCAGCGATTCGCGCAGGCTGCTGTCCAGGCTTTGCAAGGCTTGACGCAGCGTCAGCCCCGGCAGCGGCTGATAACGTACGGCGCTGCTGCCGTCGTGCAGGCTGTAGAGGTTGAGAATTGCCGGTGAAGCAATACCTGTTTGCTGCAGCTGTTCGCTGTTGCTGGCGAAGCGCTCCGAATAGGGATTAAACCGGCCCGAGGTGTACCAGCGGCGCGCCCTGAACAGTTTGAGGAAGCTGCCATCCTCCAGGCGCAGCACCTTCGGTCCCAGGCCATCTTCTTCGACGACGTGGGCGCCGTTGCACAGTGCTTCAAAGGCCTGTGGCTTGGGCATTTCCACTGGCCTGCGCAGCAGGCTGTGGCGGCGTTGGGCGATGCTCAGGCCGGCGATCAGCGCCAGCGGAATCCACAACAGGAACCAGTGCTCCTTGGGCCGCGACAGAATGCCACCGCCTTCGGTCAGGCCTGCGCCGATGCCGTAGGCCAGCAGCGAGGATGCCAGGATGAACAACGGCTGTGCCCGCTCCTTGAGCCCTTTGTACAAGCCCCAGCCGAGCATGTAGATCCATGGGATAAAGCCGATGATACCGACGTAATACAGCACGCCGAGGGCGAAGTTGTGGGGTTCGCGCAGTTCGTAGCCATCGCCCAGGGTCAGGTACAGCTCGGAGTCGTAGCTGTGGCCGATGAAGGGGTGATCGGCAATGCGCTGCAGCGTCATGCCCCACAATTCAAAGCGCAACGAGCTGCCGCGCTCGGTGATCGCCTCGGGATAGATCAACAGCAGCCCGGCAGCCCCCGCGACCATGGCGGCGATCAGCAGCGCAGAGCGTCGATTGCGGCTGATAAAGCTCATCCACAGGATAGTCAGTGTCAGCGCCACCAGCGGCGTGCGTGACCCGGTAGCCAGGATGGCAGCCGCCATGATCGCCAGGGCGGGCACGCTGAACCACAGCACCTGCAAGCGCCGGGTCGTCATGCAGACGTACAGCCAGTACACGCAGAAAAAGCCGAACATGTGCGAGCTGAGCAGCGGGTTATCGAGGGCGCCCAAGCCGCCGATCATGCGCATGCCCGGCTCGAAGCCTTTGACGAACGCCACCAGGTTGCACAGGCACACCAGCAGCGCGATCGCGGCAGCACTGAAAAAGATCGGCTTGAACAGTTCGTTGCGGTAATGCAGCAGCAGCCCGCAGCCGGCAAACAGCATGAAGGTTTGCAGCGGCACCTTGAACAGGTTGGAGTCGCCGGTAGGTTCCGGGCTCCACAACACGCTGGTCATTGCCCAGGCGCAAAACGCCACGAAGGCAATCACCAGCGGCTCACGCAACAACTCCTTGAGTTCTCGCGGCCGCAGACACAGCAACAGCAAGGTCGGCACGCTGAAGAAGCCGGAGTAGAACCGGTGCATGACATTGCGATTGGTGACGTAGAACAGCGAACTCAGCAGCAACAACAAGCCAATGGGCAAAATCCAGAGGACCAGGAAGTCGAAAACGCGATTTGAGCCATAGGTAAGGCGCTTGGAGTGCATACGATAAAGCCATTCCAGAAAGAGAAAGCCGACCATCTTAAAGTAGTGGCTATATAATGTCGCCGGCTGGATCCAACCGGGCCGGGGGTCATGCCGGGTGCAAGTACAACAGAGAAGCTGTGCTAAAGTCAGCCTCCTTTTTCAAAACGCCGCGTGATATGACCGACTCCAGTCCGAGCGCAAGCCCTTCGAGCTTGAAAATATACTTCCGCCTGCTCATGTACGTTAAGCCCTACGCCGGCTTGTTCGCGCTGAGTATCGTCGGATTTCTGATTTTCGCGTCGACCCAGCCCATGCTGGGGTACATCCTCAAGTACTTCGTCGACGGCCTATCCAACCCCGAAGCGGTGCTGTTCCCCAGCGTACCGTTCCTGCGTGACCTGCAATTGCTGCAAGCCGTGCCGTTGTTGATCATTCTGATCGCAGCCTGGCAGGGCCTGGGTTCGTTCCTGGGCAACTACTTGTTGGCCAAGGTCTCCCTGGGCCTGGTCCACGACCTGCGGGTGCAGCTGTTCAACAACCTGCTGACGCTGCCCAACCGCTACTTCGACAACCACAACTCCGGGCACCTGATTTCGCGCATCACCTTCAACGTGACCATGGTCACGGGGGCTGCGACCGATGCCATCAAGGTGGTGATCCGCGAAGGCATGACGGTGATCTTCCTGTTCGCCTCGCTGCTGTTCATGAACTGGCGCCTGACGCTGGTGATGATCGCCATCCTGCCGTTGATTGCGGTGATGGTCAGCACGGCCAGCAAGAAATTCCGCAAGCAGAGCAAGAAGATCCAGGTGGCCATGGGCGACGTGACGCACGTGGCCTCCGAGACCATCCAGGGTTACCGCGTGGTGCGCAGCTTCGGCGGCGAAGTCTACGAGGAGAAACGCTTCCTCAAGGCCAGCCAGGGCAACACCGACAAGCAACTGCGCATGACCCGCACCGGGGCGATCTACACCCCGTTGCTGCAACTGGTGATCTACACCGCCATGGCGGTGTTGATGTTCCTGGTGCTCTACCTGCGCGGTGACGCGTCGGCCGGTGACATGGTGGCTTACATCACCTTGGCCGGCTTGCTGCCCAAGCCGATCCGCCAATTGTCGGAAGTCAGCTCGACCATCCAGAAGGGTGTGGCCGGCGCTGAAAGCATTTTCGAACAGCTGGACGAAGAGCAGGAAGTCGACGGCGGCACTGTCGAGCGCGACAAGGTCAGTGGCCGCCTCGAAGTGCGCAACCTCAACTTCACCTACCCCGGCACCGAACGCCATGTGCTCAAGGACATCAGCTTTACCGCTGAACCTGGGCAGATGATCGCCCTGGTGGGCCGTTCCGGCAGCGGCAAGTCGACGCTGGCCAGCCTGATTCCGCGTTTCTACCACCATGAAAGCGGCGACATCCTGCTCGACGGCGTAGAGATCGAAGACTACAAGCTGCTCAACCTGCGCAAGCACATTGCCCAGGTGACCCAGCACGTGACGTTGTTCAGCGACACTGTGACCAACAACATTGCCTACGGCGACCTGGCTGGCGCGCCACGGGCGGACGTTGAAGCAGCGGCGGCAGATGCCTACGCCAAGGACTTCATCGACCAGTTGCCCAAAGGCTTCGATACCCAGGTTGGCGAAAACGGCGTGCTGTTGTCCGGCGGCCAACGCCAGCGCCTGGCAATCGCCCGGGCCTTGCTGAAGAACGCGCCGCTGCTGATTCTCGACGAGGCCACCTCGGCCCTCGACACCGAATCGGAGCGGCACATTCAGGCGGCCCTGGACAAGGTCATGCAAGGGCGTACGACCCTGGTGATCGCGCACCGCCTGTCCACCATCGAGAAGGCCGACTTGATCCTGGTGATGGACGACGGTCGGATTGTCGAGCGCGGCACCCACGGCGAGCTGTTGGCGCAGAACGGCTATTACGCCCGCCTGCATGCCATGGGCCTGGATGCACCGGTCCCGGCCGACATCACCTGAGTTATGGGCGCATAGGCCTAATGTGGGAGCGGGCTTGCTCGCGAAGGCGGTGGATCAGTCATATTCATGTTGACTGACACTGCGCATTCGCGAGCAAGCCCGCTCCCACATTGAGTTGTGTCTGCCGCACTATCTTCTGTAACACCCTCCACAAGCCGCCTGTAACCCTGTGCTAATATCGCGCCCCTGTTCATTTTGTATGTGGGTTGCTCCATGAAGTTGTCCATGCCGCGATTCGATCAAGCCCCTGTCTTGGTGGTCGGCGATGTCATGCTCGACCGTTACTGGCATGGCGGAACCTCACGGATTTCCCCTGAGGCACCGGTGCCGGTCGTCAAGGTCGAGCAAATCGAAGACCGTCCAGGCGGCGCTGCCAACGTTGCCCTTAACATTGCCGCCCTCGGCGCCCCGGCCTCCCTGGTGGGTGTGACCGGCGACGACGAAGCCGCCGACAGCCTGGCCAACAGCCTGCGCGGCGCCGGCGTGCGCGCGCTGTTCCAGCGCATTGCCCATCAGCCGACCATCGTCAAGCTGCGGGTCATGAGCCGTCACCAGCAATTGCTGCGTATCGATTTTGAAGAACCCTTCGCCACCGACGCCTTGGCCCTCAGCGGCCAGGTCGACGCGTTGCTCGAAGGCATCAAGGTGCTGGTCTTGTCCGACTATGGCAAAGGCGCCTTGAAGAACCACCAGGAACTGATCAAGGCCGCCAAGGCCCGCAACATTCCGGTGCTGGCTGATCCCAAGGGCAAGGACTTCTCGATTTATCGAGGCGCCAGCCTGATCACGCCAAACCTCAGCGAGTTCGAAGCCATTGTCGGCGGTTGCGCCGATGAGCACGAACTGGTGACCAAGGGCGCCACGCTGATGGCCGATCTCGACCTGGGCGCGTTGCTGGTCACCCGTGGCGAGCACGGCATGACCCTGCTGCGCCCCGGCCACCCGGCGATGCACTTGCCGGCGCGTGCGCGGGAAGTGTTCGACGTGACCGGCGCCGGCGACACGGTGATTTCTACCCTGGCCGCCTCGATTGCAGCCGGCGAAGAGTTGCCCCACGCCGTGGCCCTGGCCAATCTGGCGGCGGGCATCGTGGTTGGCAAGCTGGGTACTGCCGCCATCAGCGCGCCTGAGCTGCGCCGCGCGATCCAGCGCTCCGAAGGCTCCGAGCGCGGTGTGCTGACCATCGAGCAGTTGCTGTTGGCGATTGACGATGCGCGTGCTCACAACGAAAGCATTGTGTTCACCAATGGTTGCTTCGACATCCTGCATGCCGGGCACGTGACTTACCTGGAACAGGCGCGCGCCCAAGGCGACCGCCTGATCGTTGCCGTTAATGACGATGCTTCGGTCAGCCGCCTCAAAGGCCCGGGCCGCCCGATCAACAGCGTTGACCGGCGCATGGCCGTATTGGCGGGTTTGGGCGCTGTGGACTGGGTGATCAGTTTCTCTGAAGGCACCCCGGAAAACCTGCTGGCTCAAGTCAAGCCGGACGTATTGGTCAAGGGCGGCGACTACTCCGTCGACCAGGTCGTCGGTGCCGATATCGTCAGCGCCTACGGCGGCACGGTCAAAGTGCTGGGGCTGGTTGAAAACAGCTCGACCACGGCGATTGTCGAGAAGATTCGCAACAATGAATAACGCTGATAAGTGGGTCCTGATCACCGGCGGCGCCGGTTTTATCGGTTCGCACCTGGTCGATGCCTTGCTCGCCAACGGCTATGCCGTGCGGGTGCTGGATGACCTGTCGACCGGTAAGCGCAGCAACTTGCCGCTGGATAACCCGCGCGTGCAGTTGATTGAAGGTGATGTGGCCGATGCCGAACGGGTGGCGCAAGCCGCCGTTGGCGCAAGCGCCGTGGTGCACTTGGCAGCAGTGGCGTCGGTACAAGCCTCGGTGGACGACCCGGTGAGCACTCACCAGAGTAATTTCGTCGGCACCCTGAATGTCTGCGAGGCCATGCGCAAGGCGGGCGTCAAGCGCGTGGTGTATGCCTCCAGTGCGGCGGTGTATGGCAACAACGGCGAGGGCGATTCGATTGACGAAGCGACCACCAAGGCACCGCTGACACCCTATGCTTCCGACAAATTGGCCGGTGAGCACTACTTCGATTTCTACCGCCGCCAGCATGGCCTGGAGCCGGTGATCTTCCGCTTCTTCAATATCTTCGGGCCGCGCCAGGATCCGTCATCGCCGTATTCGGGGGTGATCAGCATCTTCAGTGAGCGCGTGCAGCAGGGTTTGCCGATTGCCGTGTTCGGTGACGGCGAGCAAACCCGTGATTTCATGTACGTGGAAGACTTGGTGGATGTGCTGGTGCAGGCCATCGAAGCGCCTGAAGCGCCACTGGGGGCGATCAACGTCGGCTGGAACCGCACCACCACGCTCAAGCAGGTGTTGCAGGCGTTGGAAGAAGTGGTCGGCCAGTTGCCGGCGATCACTTACGGGCCGGCGCGTTCAGGGGATATTCGGCATTCGCGGGCGAATAACCAGCGGTTGTTGGCGAGCTTCAAGTTGCCTGAACCGACCCCGTTGAAGGTCGGCCTGGAGCGGTTGCTCAACGGCTGAGCCTTTTGATGATCGTTCCCACGCTCTGCGTGGGAACGCATCCTGTGACGCTCCGCGTCACATTGTGACATCAGGACGCGGAGCGTCCGGGGCGGCGTTCCCACGCAGAGCGTGGGAACGATCAATCGACGGGTGTCAGCGGCTGGCTTTTTTCTTCGGCACAATCTTGCGCAACATCTGCCGCGCCTTGCCGGTCAGGCGCTTGAGTTTCGACTCTTTCTCCGGTTCGGCCAGCCCTTGCTGCCGCAGCCAATCCTTCCAGCGAATCCGCTCATCGCGCACCAGCCAGCCTTCCTGCTGGGCAAAACTCTCGGCCAGGTATAAGCCGCGGGTGCTGGCCGGATACAGCTGGTCTTTTTTCACCGTGTACAGCTCGGCCAACGGTTGCCCGTCTTTGAGCGGCATCAAGTACAGGTCGGGCCGCTGGCGGTCCAGGCGCGCCACTAACTGGTCTCCTTCAAGCCGCTCATCCACATGAAACAGGCTCAGGGACTTGGCTTCCTTCGGCACTTCCAAACGCAAGTCATAAATCAATTGCAGCGACGCGGTCGGCAGGTGCACGTAAGCCCGTGGGCGTTCGATCAGTTGCGTGGTCGCGCAACGTACCGGGCGTGCGGCGCCCGACAGCGGGCTCAAGCGAAACGGCAGGGCTTCGCGGTAATGCAGGGCGGCGGAGTAGGGCGCCGGCAGCCAGGTGTCATTGAAGCGCCCGCCCAGCCAGCCTTCGGGCGTTTCCAGCAGGCACTCTTCGGCTATTTCCTGGATGGCGGTGTGCAGCGGCAGGTTCAGTTCGTGAGCCGGCACGTAGCCGGAGATGAGCTTGAGCACCACGTCGCCACGGTCCTGGCGACGCTGGCGCACCAGCACCCAATAATCCTTGTTTTGCCAATGCAGTGTCAGGCGCACCGACACGCCGAGGTTTGCCAGTTCCAGGGCAAAACGCTCGGGGTCTGCCACTTCCACCGGCTTGCGCCGCTGCAGGGTTTGGGCAAAGTTGAGCGGCATGCCCACGCTTTGGTAGCTCAGGCCTTCGGGTGTGGCTTCGACGTGCAGCGGCAGTGTTTTAAAGTTGCTGGGGTTTTTTCTAATAAGCGTTCGCGGCATGTCGGCTCCTTCTTGCGACGGGGTCGGCCGCGTGGGCGGCATCAGAGTTGACGAATGACCTTGGCAGCGGTCGCCACGTTATGGGCCAGGTGCAGCGGATTAATGGTCCCGACAATAGCACTGGCGACGCCCGTTTGCGCAAACAACAACATGAAACTGGCGTGAATTGGATCCATTCCTGGCTCCAGGCACACGTGGCCGCTGGCCAGGGCTTTTTTCACCAGGATGCCTTTGCCGTGAGCCGCTGCGTAGTCAATGACGGCTTTTTCCGCTTGTTCGTTCAAATTGTAGGTGACCATGGCGCAATCGCCTTGTTCCAGAGCCTTCACGCCGCCTTCGACGGTTTTGCCGGAGAAGCCGTAGCCGCGAATCTTGCCCTCTTTTTTCAGCTCGGCCAGGGTCTGGTACACCTCGCAATCATTGAGGATATGCAGGTCATTGCCGTCGGAATGCACCAGCACCAGATCGATAAAATCCGTTTCAAGTCGTTTCAAGCTGCGCTCGATCGACATCCGCGTATGGGCGGCGCTGAAGTCGTGTCGGGACACGCCATCGGCAAACTCTTCACCGACCTTGCTGACGATCACCCAATCCTTGCGCTGATCGCGCAGCAGCGGCCCCAGGCGTTCTTCGCTGCGGCCATAGGCCGGGGCAGTGTCGATCAGGTTGATGCCCAACTGGCGGGCCTGGCGCAGCAACATCCGTGCTTCGTCGTCGCCGGGAATCTGGAAACCGCTGGGGTATTTCACGCCTTGGTCGCGACCGAGCTTGACGGTGCCCAGGCCCAGCGGCGAGACCATCAGGCCGGTGCTGCCCAGCGGGCGATGCAGGTCATGCAGAGTGGGCAGGCTCATGGCAACAGTTGCTCCCAGGCAGGTTGGCCAATGGCCGGTTTTGGCAGGTCGGGCAGGGCTTCGCCGTTGGCGCTCGGGTGGATGCCGTCGCGTTCCAGCGCGCTGAGCACGCGGTCGGCGAAGTCCGGCGCCAGGGCCAGTTTGGTCGGCCAGCCGACTAACAGGCGGCCCTGTTCGGCGAGGAAAGCGTTGTCGGGGCGGCTCAGGCCCGATTGCAGCGGCTCGGCACGGTCGACGCGCAGGGTGGCCCACTGGGTCTGGCTCATGTCGATCCACGGCAGTAATTGCGCCAGCTCTTTTTGCGCGGTGGCGATCTGTTCTTCAGGCGTGCGCGCCACGCCGTCCGCCTCGGCAATGTCGCCGCCCATGTACCACACCCAATTGCCATCGGCGGCCGGGTGCGTGGTGATGGTGAGGCGCGGCTTGGTGCCGCCGCCCAGGCAGTGGGCGTACAACGGCTTCAGGCCCGGGCCTTTGGCGATGATCATGTGCAGCGGGCGCTTTTGCATGGCC
This sequence comes from Pseudomonas sp. D2002, assembly GCF_013385735.1. NCBI lineage: Bacteria > Pseudomonadati > Pseudomonadota > Gammaproteobacteria > Pseudomonadales > Pseudomonadaceae > Pseudomonas > Pseudomonas sp. D2002. Next base: position 419,618 of record NZ_JACAPL010000006.1, read on the forward strand.
GGCTGGCTCAGGCCCAGGGCGCTGAGCAGGTCAGCTGTGCCGCCACCGGCACTCAATACGATGCGCTGGGCGCGGATCTCGCGGCCATCCACCTTCAAGCCCACCAGCGTGTCGCCTTCCAGCAGCGGTTCGATGTGTTGCCCGGCGAGCAAGCCGTCACCGGCCAGTTGCGCCAGGCGTTCGATCAGGCTGGGCACATCGATGACCAGCTCTGCCAGGCGATAGACCTTGCCCTTGAAGCGACGGTCTTGCAGGGCGGGCGGCAATTCATCGCCCTTGACCTGATCGACACGGCCGCGCACGGCCTTGCTGGCGAAAAAACTGGTGAGGTTGCCGGCGATGGTGCCGGGCGACCACAGGTAATGGGCTTCAGACAGCAAGCGCACACCGGACAGGTCCAGCTCGCCGTTACCGGCCAGGGCTTCGCGCCAGCGGCGCGGCATATCGGCAATCGCTTCGGAGGCGCCGGTGAGGGCGCCGTGCAGGGCGTATTTCGCGCCGCCGTGAATAATCCCCTGGGACTTCACACTTTGCCCGCCACCCAAGGTGGCGCTTTCCACCACCACCGTGGAAAACCCCTGGCTGCGCAGGCGCGCATTGAGCCAGAGGCCGGCAACCCCGGCGCCGACAATCAGAACGTCGGTGGAAATAACGGATGGCATGGGCGACCTCAGTGTTCAAGACAAGAGGCGCAGTATACAGGCTGTTGAGCGCTGATCAGTGCCCGGCGGTTTTCGAGAACAGCTGAATCACCACCACGCCCAGCACAATCAGGCCCATGCCCAGCATCGCCGGAACATCCAGCTTCTGACCGTAGATAAACAGCGCGGCGACGCTGACCATCACAATCCCAAGCCCCGCCCAGGCCGCATAGGCCACGCCCACCGGCACGGTGCGCACCACCAGCGTGAGCATCCAGAACGCGACGCCATAACCCACAATCATCAGCAGCAGCGGGATCGGCGTGCTCAAGCCCTTGACCGCTTTCATGGACACGGTCGCGATCACTTCCGAGCAAATGGCAATGGCCAGGTAAACATAGGCGATATTCATGGGGTAATCCTCGGTGTAGGCGTGCTTGATAAGGTCGGCATTCTAACGCCTGGAAAGATGGGGTAAAGTCATTACCTATCCGATTTAAAGATGGGTTGAGCCATGAGCGTGCAGTGGAACCTGGAACAGATGCGCCTGTTTGTGAGTGTCGCCGAGCAGCGTTCGTTTTCGGCGGTGGCGCGCGACCAGCGCAAGGCGCAATCGGCGGTGAGCAATGGCATTGCGTTGCTTGAGGCTGACCTTGGGCTGAGCCTGTTTGACCGTAGCAGTGGCCGCCAGCCGCGCCTGACGGAAGCCGGCAGCGTGCTGCTGGAAGAGGCGCGTGAGGTGCTGCGCCAGTGTGAGCGGCTCAATGGCCGCGCGCTGTCACTGACGCGCGGCGAAGAAGCCTGCCTGCGCCTGGCCCAGGACGAAGCCATGCTGTTCCAACCAGTGCTCGACAGCCTCGAAGCGCTGGCCGGGCAATACCCGCTGCTGGAGGTGCAGTTGTCCAGTGCCGCCCAGGGCGATGTGGCGCGCAAGTTGGTCGAGCGCAAAGCCGACCTGGGCCTGTTGTTCTATCACGACCAAATCCCCGAAGCCCTTGAGCGGCGCGTGGTCGGCAGTGTGGAAATGGTCACGGTGTGCGGTGTGAACCATCCGCTGGCCAAGGAAAAGTACGTGACTTGCCAGCACCTCGCGCAGTTTCGCCAGCTGTTGATGTCGACCCAGACCAGCGTCTACCCCGGCAGCGAAGCCGCAAGCCCGCTGGTGTGGCGTGCCGACAGTTTCTACGTGTTGGCCGAATGGCTGATGAGCGGCCTGGGCTGGGCCTGGCTGCCGCGGCACATCGTGCAGTACCCGACCTATCAACAACAAATGGTGGAACTGGACAGCGAATGGACGCCGCCCGCGTTGGTGGTGGAGCTGGTCTGGCGTCGCGACGAACACCTCGGCCCTGCCGCGCGCTTCCTGGCCGAGCGATTTGCCGAGTGCTTGCAGGCGATCGACTGAAAAAGCCGATAAACTCCGCCGCCATGAATAGAACTCTCTACAGCTGTCTGTTTTACCTGGCGCTGCCGTTGGTGGCTTTACGTCTGTGGCTGCGTGCGCGCAAGGCGCCGGCGTACGCCAAGCGCATTGGCGAACGTTTTTCCTACGGTCTGCCGGTGATGCAACCGGGTGGGATCTGGGTGCACGCCGTGTCGGTGGGCGAAAGCATCGCCGCCGCGCCAATGATTCGCGGGCTGCTGGCGCGGCATCCGACGTTGCCGATCACCGTCACCTGCATGACGCCGACCGGCTCCGAACGCATCCAGGCACTGTTCGCCAATGAGCCGCGCATTCAGCATTGCTACCTGCCCTACGACTTGCCGTGCGCGGCCAGGCGTTTTCTTGATCGCGTACAGCCCAGGCTGGCGGTGATCATGGAAACCGAACTGTGGCCCAACCACATTCACGCCTGCGCTCAGCGCGGTATTCCGGTGGCGCTGGCCAATGCGCGGCTGTCGGCGCGTTCGGCCAAAGGTTACGCACGCTTTGCCAAGCTGACGGCGCCGATGCTGGCGCAAATGAGCCTGTTCGCGGTGCAGACGCATACCGAAGCCCAGCGTTTCCTCAGCCTGGGCGCGCGTGCGGAAACCGTTGAAGTCACCGGCTCGATCAAGTTCGACCTGACCATCGACCCAGAGCTTCCCGTGCGGGCAGCGGCCTTGCGTGAGCAATGGGGCGCCAGCGAGCGCCCGGTGTGGATCGCGGCCAGCACCCATGAAGGCGAAGACGACGTGGTACTGGCTGCGCATCGCCAACTGCTCGAAAGCTATCCCAATGCATTGTTGATTCTGGTGCCGCGTCATCAGGAGCGCTTCGGCCCGATGTTTGAGTTATGCGAGCAACAAGGATTCACCACGGTGCGTCGCTCCAATGGCGAGCCCGTGACGGCGCAAACCTCGGTGTTGCTCGGCGACACCATGGGCGAGCTGCTGTTTCTCTATGCCTTGGCCGACAGCGCGTTTGTCGGCGGCAGCCTGGTGCCGACTGGCGGGCATAACCCACTGGAGCCGGCAGCGCTGGCTAAGCCGGTGATCATGGGGCCGCACCTGTTCAACTTCCTCGAAATCAGCGCGATGATGCGCGACGCCGGGGCGCTGCGTGAGGTGGATGACGCCGAGGGATTGGCCGAAGCCGTGCGGCAACTGTTCGAGCTGCCGCAGGATGCGCGCAAGATGGCGCAGGCGGGGCTAGCGGTGATGCAGGCCAACCAGGGCGCGCTGAAGCGTTTGCTGGATGGCTTGGACAGGCTGATTCCTTCCTGAATCAACACGGACAAAAATGTGGGAGCAGGCTTGCTCGCGAATACGGAGTGTCAGTCGCCAGATAGGTTGACTGACCCACCGCATTCGCGAGCAAGCCCGCTCCCACATTGGTTTTGTGGTGTGTTCAGTATCCCGGGCGAGCTTTAAGCTGCTCGGCCGCAGCTTTGGCCAAATCCGGCGGCAGGAAGTCCTTGTCCGGGTTGTAGTCAGCCTTGAGGTAACGCGACAAGTCCTGCAAATCCCCTGGGTTCAGCGTGCCCGCCGCCTGTTTCAAGCGCAGGTTGTCGAGGATGTAGTCGTAGCGGCTGTTGTTGTAGTTGCGCACCGACGAGTAAAGCTGGCGCTGTGCATCGAGCACGTCGACGATGTTGCGCGTGCCCACCTGATAACCGATTTCCGTGGCTTCCACCGCGCTCTGGTTCGAGATGATCGACTGGCGGCGTGCCTGTACCTGCTCCACATCGGTGTTGACCGCGCGGTGCAGGTTGCGGGTGTTTTCCACCACCTGGCGGCGCAGGCCTTCGCGTTGCTGCTCGCTCTGGTCCAGGCGCGAATAGGATTCGCGCACTTGCGAGCTGGTGAGGCCGCCGCTGTAGATCGGGATGTTCAGGCGCAGGCCGATGGTGCGTTGCGACACATCACCGCCGTAAGGAATCGGCAGTTGGTTCGGGTTGCTGAAGCCCAGCGCGTCGTTGTCACCTTTTTCGTATTGCGCGACAGCGTCGAGGGTCGGCAAGTGGCCGGCCTTGCGCTGGCGCAGGGTTTCTTCGGCGGCGGTGACGGCGTAGTTGCTGGCCAGCAGGTTGAGGTTCTGGCGGCCGGCGGTTTCGACCCAGGCCTTGGCGTCATTCGGCGCCGGCGGCAGCACCGGCAGGGTGTGCACGATGCCCTGGATCGCGTTGTAGTCGCGGTTGGTCAGCGTGATCAGCGCTTCAAAGGCGTCGTCGACCTGGCGCTGGGCGACGATGCGGTTGGCGCGGGCGGTGTCGTAGCTGGCCTGGGATTGCAGCACATCGGTCTTGTCCGACAGGCCTACATCAAAGCGTTCGTTGGACTGGTCGAGCTGGCGTTTGAAGGCATTTTCTTCGGCCTTGGTCGAGGCCAGGTTGTCCTGGGCGCGCAGCACGGCGAAGTAGTTTTCGGCGCTTTGCAGGATCAGGTTCTGCTCGGTGGCCGACAGTTGCAGCGAGGCCTGCTCGTTGACGGCTTCGGCGGCTTGCAGCTGGAACCAGCGATCGGCGCGGAACAGCGGCTGGCTCAGGGTCGCACGCCAGGAGTGGGCGTCACGGTTGACGGTGGCCGCCGGTTGGTCGATCTGGGTACGCACGTTATTGCTGTCGGCACCGGCCGACAGGTTCGGCAGCAAGCCGGCACGCGCCTGGGGCACCACTTCTTTTTGCGCGCCGTATTGGGCGCGGGCGGCGGCCAGGTCGGCGTTGTTGTTCACCGCTTCCTGGTAGACGCTGACCAAATCGGTTTTGGCGGACAAGGGCGCTTCAGCTGCCCAGACCATTCCATTGGTCGCACAAGACACGGCAAGAGCCAGTGAGAGTTTGCGCAGCATGAGGCGATCCCTAGTGTGAATATTACGGCGATAATTTAGCGCCCAAGGCTAAGGCGGGCCATTTCTGGCGTCAAGCCATTGTGGCGGCAACCGAGTGTAGTGTTGCTGACCCGGCGCAACAATCCCGCAATCACGCCATTCATCACGCTGAATGCACCGCTATTGGCAATTTGCCCACGCCATGGTCTAGACTGGCCGCGTTCTTGTCGGGGTGCCTTGTTGGAAGGCTGAGATCGGTAAATACCGGATCCCGTTGAACCTGATCAGGTTAGCGCCTGCGTAGGGAACAAGATTTCTCGTCACCCGGCGAGTCCTCTTGTGCTTCGTCCGGGATGTTGTTCGACAATCGAACAGCCCTCGTGCGTCAGCACAGCACTGGTTTCAGTGCGTCCATCCGTCACAGGTTCGCTCCGACAAAAATCCACCGCCTGGATAGTTGGAGAGCCCGTGATGAACGCAGAAATAAAAAGTACAAAACCGAAAAACACCGTGCACCTGAGTGAATCGGCCAAGGTCGACTCCGGTTCCGTGCAGCCGTTTACCCGCTCGCAAAAAATCTACGTACCCGGCACTCGCCCGGACATTCGCGTGCCAATGCGTGAAATCAGCCTGGACGTGACCCCCACCGATTTCGGCGGTGAAATCAACGCGCCCGTGGTGGTCTACGACACCTCCGGCCCTTACACCGACCCAAACGTCATCATCGACGTGCGCAAAGGCCTGGGCGATGTGCGCTCGCCGTGGATCGAGTCGCGCGGCGACACCGAGCGCCTGTCCGGCCTGAGTTCGCACTTCGGCCAGCAGCGCCTCAGCGATTCCGAACTCACCGCGCTGCGTTTTGCCCACGTGAAGAACCCGCGCCGCGCCAAGGCTGGCGCCAACGTCACGCAGATGCACTACGCGCGCAAAGGCATCATCACCGCCGAGATGGAATACGTCGCCATCCGCGAAAACATGAAGCTCGAAGAAGCCCGCGCCAGCGGCCTGCTTGACCAGCAACACGCCGGCCACAGCTTCGGCGCCAGCGTGCCGAAAATCATCACACCGGAATTTGTGCGCGAAGAAATCGCCCGTGGCCGCGCGATCATCCCGGCCAACATCAACCACACCGAACTCGAACCGATGATCATCGGCCGTAACTTCCTGGTGAAGATCAACGGCAACATCGGCAACAGCGCCTTGGGTTCGTCCATCGAAGAAGAAGTGGCGAAACTCACCTGGGGCATTCGCTGGGGTTCGGACACGGTGATGGACTTGTCCACCGGCAAGCACATCCACGAAACCCGCGAGTGGATCATCCGCAACTCGCCGGTGCCGATTGGTACGGTGCCGATCTACCAGGCCCTGGAAAAAGTTGGCGGCGCCGCCGAAGACCTGACCTGGGAGCTGTTCCGCGACACGCTGATCGAACAGGCCGAGCAGGGCGTCGACTACTTCACCATCCACGCGGGCGTGTTGCTGCGTTATGTGCCGCTGACCGCCAAGCGCGTCACCGGCATCGTTTCCCGTGGCGGCTCGATCATGGCCAAGTGGTGCCTGGCGCACCACAAAGAGAACTTCACCTACACGCATTTTGACGAAATCTGCGAAATCATGAAGGCCTATGACGTCAGCTTCTCCCTCGGCGACGGCTTGCGCCCGGGCTCGATTGCCGACGCCAACGACGCCGCGCAATTCGGTGAGTTGGAAACCCTCGGCGAGCTGACCAAGATCGCCTGGAAGCACGACGTGCAAACCATGATCGAAGGCCCGGGCCACGTGCCGATGCAGCTGATCAAAGAGAACATGGACAAGCAACTGGAGTGCTGCGACGAGGCGCCGTTCTACACCCTCGGCCCACTGACCACCGACATTGCGCCGGGCTACGACCACATCACGTCCGGTATCGGCGCGGCGATGATCGGCTGGTTCGGTTGCGCCATGCTCTGCTACGTCACGCCCAAGGAGCATCTGGGCTTGCCGAACAAGGATGACGTGAAGACCGGGATCATCACCTACAAGATCGCCGCCCACGCAGCGGACCTGGCAAAGGGGCACCCCGGCGCGCAGATTCGCGACAACGCCTTGAGCAAGGCGCGCTTCGAGTTCCGCTGGGAAGACCAGTTCAACCTCGGCCTGGACCCGGACACTGCGCGTTCCTATCACGACGAAACCTTGCCGAAAGACTCGGCCAAGGTCGCGCATTTCTGCTCGATGTGCGGGCCGAAATTCTGCTCGATGAAAATCACCCAGGAAGTGCGTGAGTACGCCGCCAACCAGCGCATTGAAGCGGTGGATGTGGACGTGGCCAAGGGCTTGGCCGAGCAGGCGGAGCGGTTCAAGCAGGAAGGCAGCCAGCTGTACAAAAAGGTCTGACCCCGATGATCGTTCCCACGCTCTGCGTGGGAATGCATCCCGTGACGCTCTGCGTCACACAGGCGGACGCAGAGCGTCCTAAGCGGCATTCCCACGCAGAGCGTGGGAACGATCAGCCCCTCAGAGATAACACCCTTGAGCATTCAACCGAGTACCTACTCTCCTGATATAGCGGTGCCCACCGACAAACGCGTCTTCGGCGCCCGCGACCTGTTTTCCCTGTGGTTCTCCCTCGGCATCGGCCTGATGGTCCTGCAAACCGGCGCCTTGCTTGCGCCGGGCCTGGGTTTGTCCGGTTCGTTGCTGGCGATTTTCCTCGGCACTTTGGTGGGCGTGCTGCTGCTGGCCGCCGTCGGCGTGATCGGCAGCGACACCGGCCTGTCCGCCATGGCCGCGCTCAAACTCAGCCTCGGCGCCAAAGGCGCAAGCCTGCCGGCGTTGCTGAACCTGCTGCAGCTGATCGGCTGGGGCTCGTTCGAAATCATCGTGATGCGCGACGCCGCCAGCCTGCTGGGCACGCGAGCATTCAGCGAAGGCAGCTTGTTGGCCAGCCCGTTACTGTGGACAGTGTTTTTCGGTGGTTTGGCAACGTTGCTCGCCGTCAGCGGCCCGCTGACGTTCGTGCGCCAAATCCTGCGCAAGTGGGGCATCTGGCTGCTGCTCGCCGCCTGCCTGTGGCTGACCTGGAACCTGTTCGCCAAGGCTGACCTCGCCGCGCTGTGGGCCAAGTCCGGCGACGGCTCGATGCCGTTTGCGGTGGGTTTCGACATCGCCATCGCCATGCCGTTGTCGTGGCTGCCGCTGATCGCCGACTACTCGCGGTTCGGCAAGCGTGCCAAAAGCGTGTTCGGCGGCACGGCGCTGGGCTTCTTTATCGGTAATTTCTGGCTGATGAGCCTGGGCGTGGCCTACACCCTGGCGTTCGCACCAAGCGGTGAAGTGAATGCGCTGTTGCTGGCGCTGGCCGGTGCCGGCCTGGGCATTCCGCTACTGCTGATCCTGCTGGACGAGTCGGAAAACGCCTTTGCCGATATTCACTCGGCGGCGGTGTCCAGTGGGATCTTGCTGCGCTTGAAAGTCGAGCACCTGGCCTTGGCCATTGGTGTGATCTGCACCTTGATCGCCTGCTTTGCACCGCTGGCGCAGTACCAGAACTTCCTGTTGCTGATTGGCTCGGTGTTTGCGCCATTGTTTGGCGTGGTGCTGGTGGATCATTTCATCCTGCGCCGGCGTGGCCAGGGCGCGGTTGCCACTTTGCATTGGCCGGCGCTGGTGGCCTGGCTGGGTGGCATCGCCACGTATCACCTGCTCGCCAACCTGTATCCGGATGTCGGCGCAACCCTGCCGGCATTGCTGCTGGCAGGGCTGTTGCAGTTGATCCTGGGGCGGGCCGTCAGTGGCGCGCGGGCATCAGCTCAGGCTTGAGCACGCCGGTGAGGCGCGCATAGGGGATGGTCATTTCGATCAGCCCCAATGCGTACGGGCCGATGGTGGCCACGTTGTACTTGAGCACCACGCCGGCGCTTGTCAGGGCCACGTTCGGGGTTTTCTGGAACGGCCAGTTCTTCACGAACTCGGGGTCACGGTCCATTTGCGAGTTGATCAGCCAGCTGTTGTGGGCGACTTTCGCGGTGTTCCAGAACGCTTGTTCCTGGCCCGGCAGCAACATGTCGGTCAGGCTCAGCTCTTTGTGCAGCAAGCGTGAATAGTTGATGAAACCACGGCCGGGCTCGCCGTGGGCGGCACCGGTGTCCAGGTAGCTGGACACTTCAATGATCACCAGTCCGTCATGCTGATCACGTACCTTGGCCTGCAAGTACATGCTGTTGCGGTCTGGCGACTCGCGCAGGAACTTGTCCCGGTAGGCATTCAGCGTCGGCGGCACGCTGGCGCCGGGCGTGGTGCGGGTCATTTGCAGCAGGCGTTGTTCCACAATCGTGTCGAGTTGCGGCTCGCTGGGGAAATGCACGGTGTCGATGTTCACCAGCGGGCAATCCGGGCTGTCACAGCCGGGCTTTATCTGTTCCGAGGCGTCCGGTTTGGCGTCCAGCGGCTTCAGGTAGCTGGGCTGGAACAGGCTTTGGCAGGCACCCAGGGTCAAGGCGATACAGGCCACGGAGGCGATTTTTAAAAGCGACATGTGTGTCCTTCGGAAATCGATGGAAAGCGAAAAGAGTGGAGCTTCGACTACCGACAAGGCAGTCAGTTCGCCACTAAGCTTATTAGAGTGAGTTTGACGCCCGCCGTCTATCCCGGCAACTGCAAAGGGGCTGCACCAACCGGCATGGGCGCGTTAGGATGGCGCGAATCGCACGGCCTTAACGAGGGAAAATATGACGGACATTGCCAAATCGACGCCGAACAAAATCGAAATTGTTCAGCGCGACAATGCCTACAAGGGCTTCTACAAGCTCGATCGCGTGCAACTGCGCCACGAAAAATTCGATGGTGGCATGAGCCGGGTGATCAACCGTGAAGTCTTCGTGCGTCATGACGCCGTGTGCGTGCTGCCTTACGACCCGCAGCGCGATGAAGTGGTGCTGATCGAGCAGTTTCGTGTCGGCGCCATGGGCCGCACCGATAACCCGTGGCTGGTGGAAATGGTCGCCGGCCTGATCGACAAGGATGAAGAACCGGAGGAGGTTGCACACCGCGAAGCCGAGGAGGAAGCTGGGCTGACGTTCTCTGCGCTGTGGCCGATCACCAAATATTTTCCATCGCCCGGTGGCAGTACTGAATTCGTGCACTTGTACCTTGGCCGTTGCGACAGCTCGGGGGCCGGTGGCGTCCATGGACTGGAAGAAGAGGCAGAAGATATCCGCGTCACCACCTGGGCGTTCGAAGATGCCCTGCAAGCGGTGCGTGACGGCAAAATTTCCAACGCAGCCAGCATCATCGCCCTGCAATGGCTTGCGCTTAATCGCGCGGAAGTGAGGGGGTTATGGCAGTAAAGGCACGGGAACGTTATCGAGTCGACCTGATCGGGCTGCAAGCCGCCTGCGAGGCCAACTATGCGCGGCTGATGCGCTTGCTTCCCGACATGCGCCACGCGCCCGAGGCACGGCGCATTGCCGTGACCCACGGCGACCAGATGCTCGGCGTGCTGACCCTTGAGGTCATCGTCAACTGCCCGTACACCACCACCTTGCGTGTGCGCCAGGAACACAGCCTGCCATGGCTGCCGGTGCCGCAGCTGGAAGTGCAGGTGTATCACGATGCGCGCATGGCCGAAGTGATCAGCGCCGAACATGCGCGACGCTTTCGCAGCATCTATCCTTACCCGAATGTGTTCATGCACCAGCCCGATGAGAAAGCACAGCTCAATGTGTTCCTCGGTGAATGGTTGAGCCACTGCCTGGCCCTGGGCCATGAGTTTGAAGTCGTGCGGTAGATGTGAACTGCGTCTTTCCTCTTTGTGTCCTGCCCTAGCATAATCACGCCACACATCCATTCCTGTGATTGCCTTGGGAGAGCGCCTTGCCGAGCGTATCCACTGTGAACCCTGACGCGTCGGCGCTGCTGGTGCAGCTGTCCGACAGCCACCTGTTTGCCGAGGCCGACGGCGCGCTGCTGGGCATGAACACCCGCGAGAGCCTGCAGCGGGTGATCGCGTTGGTGCGCGAGCAGCAGCCGCAGATCGATTTGGTGCTGGCCACGGGGGATTTGTCCCAGGACGGCACGCTTGAGTCCTATCAACAGTTTCGCGAGCTGACCCGGCAGATCGACGCCCCGGCGCGCTGGATCCCCGGCAATCACGACGAGCCGCAGATCATGGCCCACGCCGCCGAGCACAGTGATTTGCTTGAGTCGGTGGTCGACATCGGCAATTGGCGCGTGACCCTGCTCGACTCTGCCGTGCCCGGTTCGGTGCCGGGTTACTTGCAAGACCAGCAGCTGCAATTGCTCGCTCAAGCCTTGAGCGAAGCGCCGAGCCGCCACCATCTGGTGTGCTTTCACCACCATCCGGTGCCTATCGGCTGTGCGTGGATGGAGCCCATCGGCCTGCGCAACCCCGACGCCTTGTTTGCCGTGCTCGACCGCTTTCCGCAGGTCAAGGCGGTGCTTTGGGGCCATGTGCACCAGGAAATCGACCGCGAGCGCAATGGCGTACGCCTGCTGGCGTCGCCGTCGACGTGCATCCAGTTCGCGCCGGGCAGTGAAGATTTCAAGGTCAGCGAACAAGCGCCGGGTTACCGCTGGCTGCGCCTGCATGCCGACGGACGGTTGGAGACCGGGGTAGAGCGGGTCGAAGGTTTCGCGTTTACCGTCGATTACGGCAGTAACGGCTACTAAACCCTGCAAACACTGATCAAAAAATGTGGGACATGGGTTCTGCTCTGACTGGACGATAGGGGCCTCACACACCACTCCGATCCCTGTAAACTGCGCCTCTTTGGCTGAAGCACGGAGAGCCCGGCATGTCTGCTTCGATCTTGTATATCCACGGCTTCAACAGCGCGCCAGCCTCCAACAAGGCCAGCCAGTTGATCACCGTGATGGACAGCCTCGGCCTGGCCGACCAATTGCGCGTGCCGGCCCTGCATCATCATCCCCGTCAGGCGATTCCTCAATTGGAGGAGGCCATTGAGCAACTGGGGCGGCCGCTGCTGGTCGGAAGCTCACTCGGCGGCTACTATGCAACCCATCTTGCCGAACGCCATGGCCTCAAGGCGCTGTTGGTCAACCCGGCGGTCAGCCCTCATCGGATGTTTGACGGTTACCTGGGCACCCAGAAGAACCTCTACACCGATGAAACCTGGGAATTGACCCACGACCACGTCACGGCCCTGGCCGAACTGGAAGTGCCGGCCCCGCAGGACGCCGGGCGTTACCAGGTGTGGTTGCAGACCGGCGATGAAACCCTGGACTATCGCCTCGCCCAGCAGTATTACCGGGCTTGTGCCTTGCGCATCCAGGCGGGTGGCGACCACGGTTACCAAGGTTTCGCCCAGCAATTGCCGGCCATGTTGAGCTTTGCCGGCATTGGCGCAGATCAGTATCAATCCTTCGATTTTTCTTCACTGTAAGAATCGCAGGTCACTTTTTAATCGAACGACTCACGACGAGACCCCATGGCCACTCCCAGCGCTAGCTCTTATAACGCCGACGCCATCGAAGTCCTCTCGGGCCTCGACCCGGTGCGCAAACGCCCCGGCATGTACACCGACACCAGCCGGCCGAACCACCTTGCCCAGGAAGTTATCGACAACAGCGTCGACGAAGCCTTGGCCGGGCACGCCAAGTCGGTGCAGGTCATCCTGCACGCCGACCATTCCCTGGAAGTGTCCGACGATGGTCGCGGCATGCCGGTGGACATCCACCCGGAAGAGGGTGTGTCGGGCGTCGAGCTGATCCTCACCAAGCTGCACGCCGGGGGCAAGTTCTCCAACAAGAACTACCAGTTCTCCGGTGGCTTGCACGGTGTGGGCATTTCCGTGGTCAACGCCCTGTCGACCCTGGTGCGGGTCAAGGTCAAGCGCGACGGCAACGAGTACCAGATGACTTTCGCCGATGGCTACAAGGCCACCGACCTGGAAGTGGTCGGCACCGTTGGCAAGCGCAACACCGGCACCAGCGTGTATTTCGCGCCGGACCCGAAATACTTCGATTCCCCCAAATTCTCCATCAGCCGCCTCAAGCATGTACTTAAGGCCAAGGCCGTGTTGTGCCCGGGCTTGCTCGTCAGCTTTGAAGACAAAGGCACCGGCGAAAAGGTCGAGTGGCATTACGAAGACGGCCTGCGCTCCTACCTGGAAGATTCCGTCAGCGATTTCGAACGCCTGCCCAACGAGCCGTTCTGCGGCAGCCTGGCCGGTAATAAAGAAGCCGTCGACTGGGCGCTGCTGTGGTTGCCGGAAGGTGGCGACAGCGTGCAGGAAAGCTACGTCAACCTGATCCCCACGGCCCAGGGCGGCACCCACGTCAACGGTTTGCGCCAGGGTTTGCTGGATGCCATGCGCGAATTCTGCGAATACCGCAGCCTGTTGCCGCGCGGCGTGAAGCTGGCGCCGGAAGACGTGTGGGAGCGCATCGCGTTCGTGCTGTCGATGAAGATGCAGGAACCGCAATTCTCCGGCCAGACCAAAGAACGCCTCTCGTCCCGTGAGGCGGCGGCGTTTGTTTCCGGTGTGGTCAAGGACGCGTTCAGCCTGTGGCTCAACGAACATCCGGAACTGGGCCTGGCCCTGGCGGAACTGGCGATCAACAACGCCGGCCGTCGTTTGAAAGCCAGCAAGAAGGTCGAGCGCAAGCGCATCACCCAAGGCCCGGCATTGCCAGGCAAGCTGGCCGATTGCGCCGGGCAAGACCCAATGCGTTCCGAGCTGTTCCTGGTGGAAGGTGACTCCGCCGGTGGTTCCGCCAAGCAAGCGCGGGACAAGGAGTTCCAGGCGATCCTGCCGTTGCGCGGCAAGATCCTCAATACCTGGGAAGTCGATGGCAGCGAAGTCCTCGCCAGCCAAGAGGTGCACAACATCGCCGTGGCCATCGGCGTTGACCCTGGCGCGGCGGACATGAGCCAGCTGCGCTACGGCAAAATCTGCATCCTCGCCGACGCCGACTCCGACGGTTTGCACATCGCTACCTTGCTGTGCGCGCTGTTCGTCCAGCACTTCCGCCCGTTGGTGGATGCCGGCCACGTCTACGTCGCCATGCCGCCGCTGTACCGTATCGACCTGGGCAAAGAGATTTTCTACGCCCTGGACGAAGCCGAGCGCGATGGCATCCTCGACCGCCTGGTCGCCGAGAAAAAACGCGGTAAGCCACAGGTCACGCGATTCAAAGGCCTGGGTGAAATGAACCCGCCGCAGCTGCGCGAAACCACCATGGACCCGAACACGCGGCGCCTGGTGCAACTGACCCTGGAAGACTTCGCCGGCACTTCGGAAATGATGGACATGCTGCTGGCTAAGAAGCGTGCACCGGACCGTAAAGCCTGGCTGGAATCCAAAGGCAACCTGGCCGAGGTTCTGGGCTGATGCGCACAGGCTTCGCCCTGGCGATCCTGATGTTAAGCGGGTTGGCGGCGACCTCAGTGGCTGCCGCGCCCGTGGCTGAACTCAAGCTGGTTTCCGAACACCCAGTGGACGGCATGCGCGGCGGCAACCTCTCGGGCCTGGCGCTGTGTGGCAAGGACTTGTGGACGGTTTCAGACCGCGATGACGATCAAATCTATCGCCTGGATATCAGTGCGCCGACCTGGCAAGCCGAAACGGTAAAGATCGACGTGCCACCGGTGCCCGAGTCCGGTTTGCCCTGGGGTTTGCGCTCACGCACCAAGGCCGCGTCGTTCATTCGTGGTGGCGACCTGGATTTTGAAGGCATCACCTGTGACGCAGCCGGTAACCGTTACATTGTCAGCGAGGCCCACGCGGCCGTGCTGCAAGTACCGGTGGAGGGCGCGGTGCAGTGGTTGAAGATCGCCCCGAGCATGGTGCGTGAAGCCCGGGCCAGCGGCATGTTGCTGCATTTCAACGCGTTGTTTGAAGGCCTGGCGATTAACCCGCAAGGCAATCAGATTTGGCTGGCGGCCGAGCGTGAGCGGCGTGGCCTGATCTCGATCAAGCGTGGGCAAAGCGTCTGGGATTGCGACGGCCCTTGCGTGTTGTTGAGCGAAGCCGGCCAGGAAGTGCAGCCGGCGCAGTTCACCAATGCCAAGGCGGTGTCCAAGGACTTCGCCGACCTGGTGCTGTTCAACGGCAAGCTGTTTACCCTGGAACGCAATGCGTTCCAGATTTGCCGGCGCGATGCGGCCACGGCCAAAGTCGAGCTGTGCTGGTCGTTTGCCGATGAAACCCTGGCGCCAAACCGGCGTTATGCTCAGCCGTATGGCCTGGCCGAAGCCCTGGTGGTGGATGCCGACGGTGCCTGGTTGGGTATCGACAACAATTTCGGCCCGCGCGCCGATGGTGAAAAACGCCCTGTGGTCTATCGTTTCGCCGCCCCTGCAGGTGGTTGGAGCGCCCAGCCATGAGCGGGCAACCGCCTGGCAAGCGCGCCGGACGTGTATTGATGTTTGTGGCGTGGGGCGCCGGGCTGTTTTTGGCTACGCGGTTTTTTGGGCAGTGGGAGGCGCGTCAGGAAAATCCCAATGCCGTGGTGACCTCGGAGCAACATGAGGGTTACATCGAAGTGAAATTACTGGGCAATGGCCAGGGGCATTTTGTTGCCAGCGGCCAGATTAACGCTCAGCCGGTGGTGTTTATGCTCGATACCGGGGCGACCGATGTGGCGGTGCCGGCCGAATTGGCCGACCACCTCGGGCTTAAACGTGGCCTGCCGGTGACCTTGAGCACCGCCAACGGCCGTGTTCAGGGCTATCGCACCCACCTCGACCGCCTGAAACTGGGCGATATCGTCCTGCAGGACGTGCGCGCGATAGTCGCGCCGGGCTTGGACGGGGAACAGGTGCTGCTGGGCATGAGTGCATTGAAACAACTTGAATTTACCCAGCGCAGCGGCACATTGCTGCTGCGCCAGACCAAACAATGATGAGGCCCGCATGAGTGACATCCTCGCAGACAGCTTAGATGGCGTAGAACGCCGGTCGCTGGCTGACTTCACCGAAAATGCCTACCTCAACTACTCCATGTACGTGATCATGGACCGTGCCTTGCCGCATATCGGCGACGGCCTGAAGCCTGTACAGCGGCGCATTATCTACGCCATGAGTGAGTTGGGCCTGGACGCAGATTCCAAGCACAAGAAGTCGGCGCGTACCGTCGGTGACGTGCTCGGCAAGTTCCACCCGCACGGCGACTCGGCGTGCTACGAAGCCATGGTGCTGATGGCCCAGCCGTTCAGCTACCGCTACACGCTGGTAGACGGCCAGGGTAACTGGGGTGCACCGGATGATCCCAAGTCCTTCGCCGCAATGCGCTACACCGAAGCGCGCCTGTCGCGCTACTCGGAAGTGCTGCTCAGCGAGTTGGGCCAGGGCACCGCGAACTGGGGCCCTAACTTCGACGGCACGCTGGACGAGCCGCTGGTGTTGCCGGCACGTTTGCCGAATATCCTGCTCAATGGCACCACTGGCATCGCGGTCGGCATGGCCACTGACGTGCCGCCGCATAACCTGCGCGAAGTCGCCGCTGCCTGCGTGCGCTTGCTGGATGAGCCAAAGGCCACGGTCGAACAGCTCTGCGAGCATATTCAGGGGCCGGATTACCCGACCGAAGCGGAAATCATCACGCCGCGCGCCGACCTGCTGAAGATGTACGAAACCGGCAAAGGCTCGGTGCGCATGCGCGCCGTGTACCACATCGAAGACGGCGACATTATTGTCACCGCGCTGCCGCACCAGGTGTCCGGCGCCAAGGTGCTCGAGCAGATCGCCGCACTGATGCAGGCCAAACCGTCGAAACTGCCGCAAGTTGCCGACCTGCGTGACGAGTCCGACCACGAAAACCCGTGCCGCATCGTGATCATCCCGACCAACAGCCGGGTCGACCACGAAGTGCTGATGCAGCACCTGTTTGCCAGCACCGACTTGGAGTCGAGCTACCGGGTCAACATCAACATCATCGGCCTGGACGGCAAGCCGCAGCTGAAAAACCTGCGCAACTTGCTGGTGGAGTGGCTGGAGTTCCGCGTACAGACCGTGCGCCGCCGCCTGCAATTCCGCCTCGACAAGGTTGAGCGCCGCCTGCACCTGTTGGACGGCTTGCTGATTGCCTACCTCAACCTGGACGAAGTGATCCACATCATTCGTACCGCCGAGCACCCGAAAGCCGAGCTGATCGCGCGTTTCGAGCTGAGCGAGATCCAGGCCGACTACATCCTCGACACCCGTTTGCGTCAGTTGGCGCGACTGGAAGAGATGAAGTTGCGTGATGAGCAGGACGCACTGCTTAAGGAGCAAGCCAAGCTGCAAGCCCTGCTGGGCAGCGAAGCCAAGCTGAAGAAGCTGGTGCGCACTGAGTTGATCAAAGACGCCGAAACCTATGGTGATGACCGTCGGTCGCCAATCGTCGAGCGTGCTGAAGCGAAAGCGCTGACAGAAACCGAGCTGTTGCCTAACGAGAAAATTACCGTCGTTCTGTCGGAAAAGGGTTGGGTTCGTTCCGCCAAGGGGCATGATATTGACGCCACCGGCCTGTCGTACAAGGCCGGTGATGGCTTCAAGACCGCTGCTGCCGGGCGTTCCAACCAGTTTGCGGTGTTTATCGATTCCACCGGGCGCAGTTACTCGGTGCCGGCGCATACCTTGCCTTCAGCACGTGGCCAGGGCGAACCGCTGACCGGTCGACTCACACCGCCGCCGGGGGCGAATTTCGAATGTGTGCTGCTGCCGGACGATGATTCGCTGTATGTGATCGCTTCTGACGCGGGCTACGGCTTCGTGGTCAAGGGTGAAGACCTGCAGGCCAAGAACAAGGCGGGCAAGGCATTGTTGAGTTTGCCGAACAACGCCAAGGTGATCCTGCCGCGTACGGTGGAAGACCGCGAGAGCAACTGGCTGGCGTCGGTGACCACCGAAGGGCGTTTGCTGGTGTTCAAGATCAGTGACTTGCCGCAGCTGGGTAAGGGCAAGGGCAACAAAATTATTGGGATTCCCGGGGAGCGAGTGGCCAGTCGCGAAGAGTACGTGACCGACATCGCGGTGATCCCGGAAGGCTCTACCTTGGTACTCCAGGCCGGCAAACGCACGCTGTCGTTGCGCCCCGACGACCTGGAACACTACAAGGGTGAGCGTGGCCGACGCGGTAACAAACTGCCGCGCGGCTTCCAGCGAGTGGACGCTTTGTTGGTTGAAACGCCGGTTTAAGGCGTATTAGAGCTCTCGATCTACGATTTAACCCGTAGATCGATGCTTTCGCGCTGGAGTCATGGCGCATATTCACGGATGATATGGCCTTTCCAGCGCCGGCGTGGCCGAGCGTGTTTAGGTTATTTTTAGTATTACATTGTGGTTCGCCTTGTGGCAGCCACCTGGATGGGATGATGACTGCTCCACGCCTTCCTCTATTTTTGATGCTCGCTGGCCTTTTGGGGCTGGCGGGTTGCAGCACACACCAGCCGGTGTCGCTGTACCAGCTGGACAGCGGAAGTCCGGCTCAGCCAGCCCAAACCGCTGGCATGGCTGTGTTGTTGGGCCCGGTAGTGGTTGCTGACTACCTGCAACGCGAAACCCTGCTGCAACGTCAGAACGACGGCAGCTTGCAAGGTTCCACCGATGGCCGTTGGGCGGGCAGTTTGTCGTCCGATATCAACCAACTGATGTTGCGTCAGGTGGCGGGTCATTTGGACAGCCAGCGCGTGGTGCTGGCGCCAGCGCCAGCCGGGTTCACGCCGGATGTGCAGGTGTTGCTGACCATTACCCGACTCGACTCGGGTGCTTCGCAGCCGGCGATCCTGGATGCGCAGTGGCGCTTGATCGACCGCCGTGGCCAGGTGCGCGATAACCGCATCGTGCACCTGCAGGAAGAACACACCGGCACTACCGCGTCCCAGGTCCAGGCCCAAGGCGTGTTGTTGCAGCATCTGGCGCAGCAGTTATCGGTGGCGCTCAAGCCATTGGCTAACCAGCCGTCGGTTGCCGAAGCACCGCGTAAGCAGGCGCCGGCGCAGGCCAAGCCGGCAGCCCCGGAAAAGCCGAAGATGCCGATGGCTACGCCGATTCGTACGGATATGGAAGTGTTCAGGTTCTGATCTGAATAGCGCACAAACAAAAGGCCCGCTTACTCAGCGGGCCTTTTTGTTGATCGTTCCCACGCTCTGCGTGGGAATGCAGCCTGTGACGCTCTGCGTCACCCCTTGCACATGGCTCGGGCCTGGCCGGACGCGGAGCGTCCCAAGAGGCATTCCCACGCAGAGCGTGGGAACGATCAATGGATGGTCTTAGAGCTTTGTCCGGCTCCATCAACCGCCCGCTTGCTCATTGATCGTTCCCGCGCTCTGCGTGGGAATGCAGCCAGTGACGCTCTGCGTCACCCCTTGCACATGGCTTGGGCCTCCGGACGCGGAGCGTCCCAAGAGGCATTCCCACGCAGAGCGTGGGAACGATCAGCGGGTGGTCTTTAGAGTTTTGTACGGGTCTCATGCATCCGCGCCAACTGGCGTTCCAGCATCGACGGATACGGCTCCATCAACCGCTCCACACAGCTCGCGCCTTCAGGGCTGGCAATCGGGCGGATACGCGCGCGTTGGCGGATCAAGGTGTCTTCACTGATCTTGCGCTCCACCAGCAACAGGTTGCGGCTGTGTTGCGACAAGGCCAGCGCATCCTGGGCGATCTCGGTCAGCAGCAGGTCAATCTGGCTCATGCCAAACAGATCATCGCCCACGGTCAGACCAAGCTGCAGCTGCAAGGTGATGCCACTGTCGGCCACTTCGATCTGCAGGGCATGGCCCAGGGCGCGCAACAACTCGCCGCAGCAGATCGCGTTGGTCAGGTAGTCTTCACCGCTGTCTTCGCTGTGGAACAACATCAGCGTGCTGCCATCGTTCAGGGTGTGCAGCTCGCTCTGATACAGCGAAGCAGCCTGGTCCAGGCAGTCACGGTAGCGTTCCAGCAGTTCGGTCAAGCGCGCACGCGGCAGGCGGCGCAATTGGTCCTGGGCACCCAGTTGCACGGCCAATACGGCGCTGTGCTGAGGTTCGGTGTTCTTCACCGGTGCAGGTTTTGGCGCAACGGCCGGGGCGGCAGCCGAGGTGTCGCGCAAGTCGGAGAACGGATCTTCATCATCCAGTTCATCTTCCTCGGCCTTGATGACCTGGCGCGTTGCAGGCTTGAGGCCCGCCACCGGCGCGCTTTCGTCAAAGCCCGGGTCACGCAAGTCGCGCACTTCAAACTCGGGTTCGTCTGCGTCGTAGTCGGTGTCGTCGTACTCAGGCTCGGGTTCAACCTCGGGCACTACCGGTTCCGGGGCGAAACTGGCGTGGAGTTGGCGGGCGAGGTCGCCGATCTCATCCTGGCGGTCAGTGGCCGGGGTGTGCTCGTCGATATCGCGCAGCCAGATGCGCAGTTGCATCAACGGCGTGGAGATATGCCGACCCAGGCGCAAACTCAGGGCCAGGGCCAAGGCCAGCAGGATCGCGCTGAGGATGCCCATGCTCTGCAAGCTGATGGTCATCGGCTGCTGGAATTGCTGCATGTCGAGGCTGATGCGCAGTTGGCCGGCCTTCACATCCTGAAACGTGATGTTGCTCTGGTACAGGCCTTCGGCCTCACCCAACAGGCCGTTTTTCGGGCGCTGCCCGGCTTCGGCCATGATCCGGTTGTCCACGCTATAGATAGCGGCGTGAGCCACCAGCGGGTTCTTGGTCAGGTTATTGAGCAGCACGTTGAGGCTGAGGATGTCGTTGGACACCAGCAGCTCAGTCGCCGAGGTAGCGGTCTGAGTGGTCAAGCTCTCGCCCAGGGCGTCGGCTTGCTCGTGCATGGCCTGCTTGAACTGCAAACCCATCACACAGGCGTAGATCACCAAGGCCAGAGCGACCAGGATCACGTTATGGCTGGCGATGCGTAATGCGATCGGTACACGGCGGTGGCGCAGTGCCCGGAAGATCAGCAGGAAGAAGTTATCGGTTTTTACTGGCGTAGGCCGGTTCACTTGAGCTCGGCTCTTTAGTCCGTGAAGTTGACGCGCAGTATAGCGACAGGCCTGGGACCGGCAAAGCGCTGGCTGTGCCCGATGGTCACTGAAAGTGGGTAGAATGCGGTTTTTTTCCAGCCTGGGGGTGCGCTTTGCGCGAAATTGTCCTGATCAACATCACTGGCGAAGACCGCCCGGGTCTCACCGCAGCCATTACCGGTGTTCTGGCCCAGGGTGGTGTGAATATTCTCGACATCGGCCAAGCCGTGATCCACGACACCCTGTCGTTCGGCATCCTGGTGGAAATCCCGAGCACCGAGCAGGCTTCGTCGGTGCTCAAGGACATCCTGTTTACGGCGTATAAGCTCGATCAACAGGTGCGTTTCACGCCGGTGTCCGAAGCCGATTACCAGCATTGGGTGGAAGGCCAGGGCAAAAAACGCCACATCGTCACGCTGCTGACCCGCAAAGTTACCGCCGAACAATTGCAGCGCGTGAGTTCGATCACTGCGCAATACGGTTTGAATATCGACCACATCGACCGTTTGTCGGGTCGCATGCCATTGGACACGCCAGCCGACAAGGGCAAGGGCTGCATTGAGTTCTCGGTGCGCGGCGAGCCGGCTGATCCGCAAGCCCTGCGCGCTGAATTCCTCAGCGTGGCCCAGGAGCTGAATGTCGACATCGCCTTCCAGGAAGACTCGCTGTTCCGTCGCAACCGCCGCCTGGCGGTATTCGACATGGACTCCACGCTGATCGAAGCCGAAGTCATCGACGAGTTGGCCAAGGCTGCCGGTGTGGGCGAGCAGGTGTCCGAAATCACCGAGCGCGCCATGGCCGGTGAGCTGGATTTTCGTGCGAGCTTCAAGGAGCGCCTGGCGTTGCTCAAAGGCCTGGATGTGAGCGTGCTGGACTCGATCGGTGCGTCGCTGCGCCTGACCGAAGGCGCCGAAACCTTATTCGCCGAACTCAAGCGCCTGGGCTACAAAACCGCAATCCTGTCAGGTGGCTTCACCTACTTCGCCAAGCAATTGCAGGCCAAGCTGGGCATCGACTATGTGTTCGCCAACGAGCTGGAAGTGGTGGATGGCAAGGTGACCGGCGTGGCGGTTGAGCCGATTGTCGACGCACAGCGCAAGGCGGATCTGCTGAAGGAATTGGCCCACAAGGAAGGCTTGCGTCTGGAGCAGACCATTGCGGTCGGCGACGGCGCCAATGACTTGCCGATGCTGGCGATTGCCGGGTTGGGTGTGGCGTTCCGCGCCAAGCCGTTGGTCAAGCAGTCGGCCAAGCAGGCGATTTCGACCTTGGGGTTGGACGGTGTGTTGTATCTGCTGGGCTTTCGCGACCGGGATGGTCAGCTGTAACACCGTAATCACTGAAAGAGTACGGTCAATGTGGGAGCGGGCTTGCTCGCGAATGCGGTGTAACAGTCAACAGAGATATCGACTGATCTACCGCTTTCGCGAGCTAGCCCGCTCCCACATTTTGATCTTCAATCGGCTTTAATCAGGCTTTAGGCGCGGCGATACCCTGGCCCATCTGCACCGGCGTACCCGCCACCAGTTCTTCAGCCCACTTCACCTGGTCCGGCCCGAACAGCACGATCGCAGTCGAACCCAGCTTGAAGCGGCCCAGTTCGGCACCTTTCTCCAAGTGAATCGGCGCGCGTGCGGCTTCGTCGTAGCGGAAGGTTTTCAGCTCGCGTTTCGGCGGCGTTACCAGCCCGGCCCACACGGTTTCAATCGACGCGACGATCATCGCACCCACCAACACCACCGCCATCGGGCCGCGTTCGGTGTCGAACAGGCAGACAACACGCTCGTTACGTGCAAACAGCTCCGGCACATTTTCGGCGGTGGTCTGGTTGACCGAGAAAATCCGCCCCGGCACATACACCATCTCGCGCAGCGTCCCGGCCAGCGGCATGTGCACGCGGTGGTAGTCCTTCGGCGACAGGTAGATGGTGGCGAAGTCGCCGCCCATAAACGGTGCAGCCACTGCCGCGTCACCGCCCAGCAGTTCCAGCACGCTGAAGCTGTGGCCCTTGGCCTGGAATACCCGGCCATGTTCAATCGGGCCCAACTGGCTGACGGCACCGTCGGCTGGGCTCAATACCGCGCCTGGGGTTTGATCCAGCGGGCGGGCGCCGTCTTTCAGCGCGCGGGTGAAGAAGGCGTTGAAGTGCTCGTAGGCGGTCAGGTCTTCAACCAGCGCCAGGGACATGTCCACTTGGTAGCGCTTGGCGAACCACGCCGTGAAGGCGTTCTTGAACCAGCGCACGCGGCACTCGGCAATGCAGCCGGCCAAGCGCGAGAGCAAGTGGTGCGGCAGCAAATACTGGCTGAGGATAAACAACTGCTTTTTCATTAACTGTCCTTTAAACCTTAAATCTCAACGGGGGTGTCGGGGTGGTTGCCCCATTCGCCCCAGGAACCGGCATAACCTTTGACTCGCGGATAACCGAGCGCCTTGGCCACCAGGTAGGTGAAGCCAGAGCGGTGGTGAGTCTGGCAGTGGGTGATGATTTCTTTGTCTTTGGTCAGCCCGAGGTCTTCGAGGATCTGCGGCATGTCGCGGCGGATGCGCAGGTTGCGCGCCTTGTCCATGCCGGCGGTCCATTCGAAATTCACGGCGCCGGGGATGTGGCCGCCCTTGGCCGCCAGGACTTTTTCGCCGGAATACTCCAGCGGGCCGCGTGCGTCCCAGATGCCCAGATCGGCCGCGCCAAGGCGGCTTTGCAGGTATTCGCGGGTGGCGGTGGGGCCGTCGTGCAAGGTCAGGCTGACCGGGCCGCCGACCGGGGCGGGCACCTCGGTGGACAGCGGGTGGTTACCGTCCAGCCATGCCAGCAGGCCGCCGTCCAGGTAGTGGTATTTCTGGTGGCCGATCACGTCGAGCATCCAGATGAAGCGCCCGGCCCAGCCACCGCCTTCGTCGTCGTAGACCACGTAGGTCGCGTCCGGGGTGTGGCCCAGTTCACCGAAGAGTTTTTCCAGGTCGGCCTTGTTCGGCAGCAAACCGGGCGCGGGTGGCTGGCCCAGTTGGGTGCGCTTGGGGTCAACGAAATGCGCGCCGGGGATATGCCCTTCGGCGTAGCGGGCGGCACTGGTGAGGTCCACCAGAATCAGGTGTTCGGCATCCAGTTGACCGAGCAGGTCGCTGGACTCGATCACCAGCGGCAAGCCAGAGAAGTCAGGCATGTGAGGTCTCCTGGGCACAAATGTTGGCGGTAAAAGAGGGCGATTGTAGCGCAAGCATCAAGCGCTGCGGTTGGTAAAGCTGTGCAGGGCTTTCTCGATGCATTGAGCAGTTTTGCCGAACGCCTGCACGGTGGTTTCCGAGAACGGCCCGCCGCCCTGGTCGGCGACCATCAGCATCACCACCTTGCCGTTGCAGCTCAAGGAGCGTAGCAACAGGTGTTCGCCGGTGAACAGGCGGCGCAGGATCGGCGGCAGCAATGCCGAGAACTGTGCGTGATTGTCCGGCGTGAGGCGCACCTGGGCAGACTTCTCCAGCAGGCGTTGCAACAGCGTGCTGTTGACCACGTCCAGGCTGAGGTTGGCGGCGTCCTTGGGCAAGCCATCGGCTTGATGCACGCGCAAGGTGCTCAGCGCACGGTCGGCCATAAACAGCAAAACCCGCTGCATGCCGCTGGCGACCAAGGCTTCCTTGGCACACGTAGTCAGGTGCATGGCGTTGGCAAAACGGCTCGGCTCCACCAGCAGCTCGGTGCAGCGCTTGCGCCACACGGCCAGCGCTTCGGCAGTGGGCGGCGGTGCCGGCAGCAGGCCGCGATGGATTTTCTGCACATGCCACGGCCAGATCAGCGACAGCGCCGGGTGCCAGAGGTCCGGCATCAAGGTGCTGCGCGCGCTGGTCACCGCTTGCTGGTGAACCTGCTGCTGCACGTCGCCCAGCGGCGCTTGCAGGTACAGCGCGGTGAGGTATTGCCAGCGCTCGGTGTGCGGGCAGGTCCAGGATTCCTGGGCCGACATCGCCAGGCCGTTCGCCAGCAGCACGGTGTTGGCTGGTTGGTTGAGCCAGCGGCGCAGGTTGGGTTCGGCGTCGAGCAATTGCTGGTGGCGCAAGGCGTCGTCTTCGCGGGCGATGTGCAGCGCCTTTACCAGCAGGCGTTGTTCGGTCAGCAGCAGGTTGTAGCCCTGGGAGACCCAGATCGGCAGGTGCCAGGCTTCGGTCAAGCCGAGGCACAGGTCCAACAGGCGCACACCGAACAATTCCTGCTCGACCTTGCGTGCCGGCTGGCCTTTATGGATTACCCGCAATTCCCATTCTTCGAGGAGCTTGGGATAGGCGACGGCCATCGGCCACAGTGGCGACAGAAACAGCAGGCTGCCCCAGTGAATGTCCTGCCACAACCGCGCCAGGCGGCTGGCGAACAAACCGTTGGCTTGCTGGGACGCGTGTTGGCTCACCAGCAGCAATTGGCGCAGGGCCACCGGGATGTCTTTTTCCGGCACCGAGGGCAGACGCGCCAGCAACTCTTCGGCGCGTTTGAGGCCCAGGCGGTTCAGCGCCACTTCAAGGTTTTCCGCCGGCTCGGCCATGCTGCCGTGGGTGTGGCTGTTGGCCTCACGCATCACGCTGAGCACCAGCGCCGGGCTGTTTTGCATCAGCTCGGCAATATCTCGCAATGAACTGCGGCTATCGCGAATGGCTTTGCACACACGCTCGTGGCTGGCCTGGGGAACGGGCAGCAGCACCTCGTCCAGGCGCTTGATCCAAGCGGCGAGTGTGGTGGGTTTTGTCGTTGGAACTGTCGTTTCATTAGCCATGATTGGGGCGCGATCATCACTTGCATTCAACACGCCCGGAACGGGCCGAATTGGCTTTTCGCCTTAACGGGCTATAGTCTGGCGCAGTTTTGCCGATAAGTAGAACAAGAGTTTTCAGCTTCACCCAATATGTCCATGAACCCGACGGCGCAAGTACCAATCTCCTATGGCTAAAATTATCGGCATCATCGTCGTCATCGCAAGTGTGCTCGGTGGGTACGTCCTGTCCCACGGTAAAATTGCCGCGTTGATCCAGCCCTTCGAAGTGCTGATTATCGGCGGTGCCGCGTTTGGCGCATTCTTGCAGGCCAACCCCGGCTACATGACCATGCACGTGATCAAGAAGTCGCTGGGCATGTTCAGCTCGCGCTTCTCCCACACCTTCTATTTGGAAGTGCTGGGGCTGATCTACGAGATCCTCAACAAGAGCCGCCGCGAAGGCATGATGGCCATCGAAGGCGACATCGAAGACGCCGCCGCCAGCCCGATTTTCGCCAAGTACCCAGCGGTGCTCAAAGATGAGCGCATGACCGCCTACATCTGTGATTACCTGCGCATCATGTCCTCCGGCAACATGGCGCCGCACGAGCTGGAAGGCTTGTTCGACATGGAGCTGTTCAGCCTTAAAGAAGAGCTGGAACACCCATCCCACGCCGTGACCGGCGTTGCCGACGGCATGCCAGGTTTCGGTATCGTTGCGGCGGTACTCGGTATCGTGGTGACCATGGCGTCCCTGGGCGAAGGCGACCAGAAGGCCATCGGCATGCACGTAGGTGCGGCACTGGTAGGTACCTTCTTCGGTATTCTCGCCGCCTACGGTTTCTTCGGCCCGCTGGCGACTTCCCTGGCCCACGATGCCAAGGAAGAAGTGAACCTGTACGAAGCGATCAAGGCGTGCCTGGTGGCTTCGGCATCCGGCATGCCGCCGTCGCTGGCGGTGGAGTTCGGGCGCAAGGTGCTGTACCCGAAACATCGCCCGAGTTTTGCCGAGCTGGAACAAGCGGTTCGCGGTCGCTAAGTCATGGAAAACAACCAGCCGATAATCATCAAGCGCGTCAAGCGCTTCGCTGCGGGGCACCATGGCGGCGCCTGGAAAATCGCCTTCGCCGACTTTGCGACGGCGATGATGGCGTTCTTCCTGGTGCTGTGGCTGATGTCCACCGCCACGCCCGAACAGAAGATCGCCATCGCCGGTTACTTCAAAGACCCGATTGGCTTCTCGGAAAGCGGCACCCCGTTTGTGATCGACCTGGGCGGCTCGCCGCAGCTGGCGCCTGAGCGCACCATCAACCCCGAGGTCAAGACGGAAGCGCCGCAGGAAAAAATCCCGATTGAGCGCGACACCGTCGAGGCCATGGCCGAGCAGGTCGAGCAAGAGCGCCTGGAGCTGTTGCTGCAGGAGTTGCAGACCAAGGTTGAAGAGAACCCGCAGCTGCTGAAATTCAAGGACCAGATTTCCTTCGAAATCACCCCGGAAGGCCTGCGCATCCAGATCACCGACGCCGCCAACCGGCCGATGTTCGATTCCGGCAGCGCGCGCTTGAAGCCGTACTTTGAGGACATCCTGCTGGCCATGGCCGACACCATCAAGGCGGTGCCGAACAAGATCAGCATCAGCGGCCACACTGACGCCAAGCCGTATGCGGGCCAGGGCGACTTCGGCAACTGGGAGCTTTCCGCCAACCGCGCCAACGCTGCCCGCCGTGCGTTGGTCGCGGGCAGCTATCCGGACCCGCAAGTGGCCCGCGTGGTGGGTTTTGCGTCCTCGCAGTTGTTTGATCCCAAGGATCCGTTCAACCCGATCAACCGTCGTATCGATATCGTCGTGCTGACCAAAAAGGCCCAGCGCGCGATTGAAGGCGATCAAGGCGCAGCGCCGACGGCACCGACCCAAGGCGAAGGCGCGCCAGGCGAAGTGCCGGCCGACCCGAACGCCATCCCGCCAGGGCAGGAACCGCTGCCGGCGCATGAGCTGCGGCAGAAGCTGAACCTGTTTGATGACGGTGGGGTGAAAGATCCGACGGCGCCTGCGCCTGGGTCGTAAAGGGTCTTTACACAACATCCATAAAAACGCCCCGATAGTCGGGGCGTTTTCAATTCTGCTCAGAGTGGCAGGTAGGCTTTGACACCACTGATCACACCTCGCATGTCATCGATGCACAGGCGCGGCACGAAATACTCTCGGCCTTTGGCACGTGTCTTTCTGTGGAGTTTGTCGAGGCGTTCGAAGCTCACGGTATAAATCATGTCGCACTTCACCCAGAGCTGTTTATAGCCGTCTGATTGAAGGGGGTTGGTGCGCAACAAATGGTGCCAGTCGTGTTGGATATCTGGCGCGGTAGAGGAGATCGGCACCACTGTACAGAGCTTGCGGTTGTGGGTTGCGGTGGGAGATATCACGACGACTTTGCGAATCTTCAGCATTTCCGGAGCCACAAAGCCTCGGGTGAAGTCGCAGAGCAGCACATCGCCTTGTTTGGGGTGATAGTAGAGAGCCAAGTGTTAATTCCCCACAAAAAGCAAAGCCGCCCGAAGGCGGCTTCATTCGACACGCAGTGGAGCTTGCTTCGCCCCTTCTGCGCCGCTGGATCAACCCCGAAAAGGATCCAGACTCCTGCCAGCTTTCGCCGGTGACGGAGCAATTATGGGCATCGGGAAATCCGAATACAAGCTGGCTTGTGCGTATGAGCCACCCAGTTGGTCCGGATTCTTGATGCCTGCTCCTATTAAATCAATGGACTAGGGCCTACAGCGCCCTAGTTTATGTGTATCAAGAAATGGATCGTTAATAACTGCTCTCCGGCAAGCTCGCAATAATCGACCGGTAGCTGTTCATCCGCTGCTGCTGCACGCGGCCGTCTTCCAGGGCCTTGAGCAACGCACAGCCCGGCTCGCGGTCGTGTTTGCAGTCGCGGAAGCGGCAGGTGCCGATCAGGTCGTTGAACTCGATGAAGCCCGCTTCCACGTCACTGCGGCTGACGTGGCCGAGGCCGAATTCACGGATGCCTGGGGAGTCGATCAACTCACCGCCGCCGGGGAAGTGGAACAGCCGCGCGGTGGTGGTGGTGTGGGTGCCCTGACCGGACAGCTCCGACAGCGGGCCGACGCGGGTGTCGACTTCCGGCAGCAGGCTGTTGACCAGCGACGACTTGCCGACGCCCGACTGGCCGACGAACACACTGATGCGCCCGTCCAACTGCTGTTGCAGCTGTTCCATGCCGTTGCCGTGGTGCGCTGAAACTTCCAGCACCGGGTAGCCCAGCGTGCGGTAGACCGCCAGCAGCGCGTTGAGCGCCGGGGCGTTCTGCTCGTCGATCAGGTCGAATTTGTTCAGCAGCAACAGTGGGCGAATGCCCGCATGTTCGGCTGCGACCAGGTAGCGGTCGATCAGGTTGGCATGTGGCTCTGGCAGCGGTGCGAACACGATCACGATCATGTCGACGTTGGCCGCCACCGGCTTGAGCTGGCCGCGGCTGTCGGGGCGGCGCAATTCGGTGGTACGCGGCAACTGGGCGACGATCACGCCGATGCCCTGGTTGCCGGCACGCCACACCACCTTGTCGCCGGTGACCAGCGCAGGCAGGTTGGCGCGCAAGTGGCAACGGGAAACAGAGCCTGCGAGTTCGCCTTCGAGCGCCTCGACTTCGACCTGCACACCAAAGTGCGCGATCACCAGGCCCGTTTGTTCGGGGCCCAGGTCGCCGCCCTCGAGCGCTTCCACGGCGGAGGATTCACGTTTGGCGGCGCGAGCGGCGCGTTCACCTTGAATCTTTTCGATGCGCCAGTTTTGGCGACGGTTGAGCTGGCGTTTGGCCATTGGTGTTCCGTATCGATAATGCAAAGGTTGGGTAAAACGGTCGCGAGTCTAGCACGGCCCCGCCTGCTAAACTGCGCAGCTAAGCCAAGGTGCCAAGAGAATCAAGCCATGCAAAACCCACAGAACCTGATTTGGATCGATCTGGAAATGACCGGTCTGAACCCCGACACCGACGTCATCATCGAGATGGCGACGATTGTCACCGACAGCAACCTCAACACCTTGGCCGAAGGTCCGGTGATCGCCATTCACCACAGCGACGCCGTTCTCGCCACCATGGACGAGTGGAACACCCGCACCCACGGCAACTCCGGCCTGACCCAGCGCGTGCGCGACAGCCGCATCAGCATGGCTGACGCCGAAGCTGAAACCATCGCCTTCCTGGAAAAGTGGGTGCCCAAGGGCAAGTCGCCGATCTGTGGCAACAGCATTTGCCAGGATCGCCGCTTCCTTTATACGCACATGAAGGGGCTGGAAAGCTACTTCCACTATCGAAACCTGGATGTGTCCACTTTGAAAGAGCTGGCTGCACGTTGGGCGCCGGAAGTTAAAGACAGCTTCCATAAGGGCAGCACCCATTTGGCGCTGGATGATATTCGCGAGTCGATTGCTGAGTTGCAGCATTACCGCAAGCATTTCATCAAGGCTTGAAGATGTAGTGCCTGAGCCGACGCCTTCGCGAGCAAGCCCGCTCCCACATTTAACCGATTTCCACCTTTGGAATGCAGTCGAATGTGGGAGCGGGCTTGCTCGCGAAGGGCGCGCCTCGGTCTTTCGCCAAACGCCCCCTTTTGGTGCCATCACCAAATGATTAGACTGCGCGCCTCTTTGCAAGGATCGCCATCATGCTGTTGATGCTCTACCTCATCGCCATCACCGCCGAAGCCATGACCGGCGCCCTGTCCGCCGGGCGGCGCGGCATGGACTGGTTTGGCGTGGTGCTGATCGCCTGCGTCACCGCCCTGGGCGGTGGTTCGGTGCGCGATGTGCTGTTGGGGCATTACCCGCTGACGTGGGTCAAGCACCCGGAATACCTGGTGCTGACCTCCATCGCGGCATTGGTGACGATCTTTATCGCGCCGTTGATGCGCCACCTGCGCTCGCTGTTCCTGGCGCTGGATGCCGTCGGCTTGGTGGCGTTCACCTTGATCGGCTGCATGACCGCCCTGGAAATGGGCCACGGCATGTTGGTGGCGTCGGTCAGCGGCGTGATCACCGGGGTGTTCGGCGGCATCCTGCGAGATATTTTCTGCAACGACATCCCGCTGATCTTCCGCCGTGAGCTGTATGCCAGCGTGTCGTTCCTGGCCGCGTGGTTCTACATGCTATGCCTTTACCTTGCGCTGCCGAGCGAGCAAGCGATTCTGCTGACGTTGTTCAGTGGCTTTCTACTGCGTCTGCTGGCGATTCGTTTTCACTGGGAAATGCCCAAGTTCGTCTACAACGACGACGTGCACTAACGCGTAGCGTGCCTGTTGAGCGCCCACTCCACGTGTTCGCGCACCAGTTCCGAGGGGTAATCCCGGCGCGCCTTCAAGGCTTCCAGCACCGGAATGCTCGACGGCGCATTGCCCAGCCCGACCGCCAAGTTGCGCAGCCAGCGCTCATAACCGGCGCGGCGTAGGGGCGAGCCTTCGGTGCTGCTGAGGAATTTATCCTCGTCCCACATAAACAGTTCGGCCAGCTCGGCGTTATCCAGATTATGCCGTGGCTTGAAATCGCCCTCAGCGGTGGCGCGGGCGAAACGATTCCACGGGCAAACGATCTGACAGTCATCGCAACCGAACACGCGATTGCCGATCAGCGGGCGCAAGTCTTCTGGGATGGCGCTCTTGAGTTCGATGGTGAGGTAGGAAATGCAGCGTCGCGCGTCCAGTACATAGGGGCCGACGAAGGCATTGGTGGGGCAAATGTCCAAACACGCGGTGCAGCGGCCGCAGTGCTCGGTGCTGTGCGGGGCGTCAACCGGCAAGGGCAAATCGACAAACAGCTCGCTCAAGAAGAAGTAGCTGCCGGCCTTGCGATTGAGCACCAGGGTGTTTTTGCCGATCCAGCCGAGACCGGCCTGCTCGGCGATGGCTTTTTCCAGCACCGGCGCGCTGTCGACAAAGGCGCGAAAGCCAAACGGGCCGATCTGCGCCTGAATGCGGTCGGCCAGTTGCTGCACGCGTTTGCGGATCAGCTTGTGGTAGTCGCGGCCGAGGGCGTAACGGGATATGTAGGCTTTTTCTGGCTTGGCCAGCAATTGCGCCATTTGGGTGTCGCCAGGCAGATAGTCCATGCGCAGCGACACCACACGCAGCGTGCCCGGCACCAGTTCGTCGGGGTGCGAGCGTTTGCTGCCATGGGCGGCCATGTAATCCATCTCGCCGTGGTAGCCCGCGTCGAGCCAGCGTTGCAGATGCTGCTCATGCTCGGCCAGGTCCAGGCCGCTGATGCCGACTTGTTGAAAGCCCAGCTCGCGGCCCCAGTCTTTGATCGATTGGGCGAGGGCGGGCAGATCGGTGGTGATGGCAGGCATGAGACAAGGGAAACCGCAGGTTAGATAGGTATAATTCTGCCAGACATCGGAGCTTGAAGACGCATGCCGCAGACAAAACACGCAATAACCGACGTACAACCCTTATTGCACGGCCATTTGCCGCAACTGGCGGCACGTTCCCCGGACGCCCATAAAGGCCAGTTCGGCCACTTGCTGGTCATCGGCGGCGACCGCGGCTTTGGCGGTGCTGCGCTATTGAGCGCAGAAAGTGCCCTGCGCAGTGGCGCGGGCATGGTCTCGCTGGCGACCCGTGTTGAACACGTGCCGGCCGCGTTGGCGCGCTTGCCGGAAGTCATGACGGTGGGCGTGAGCTCGGCCAACCAATTAATGGGGCTGCTGGAAAAAATCTCAGTGATCGTCATCGGCCCAGGCCTGGGTGATGCTTCCTGGGGTAAAAGCCTGTTGTCCGTTGCCGCCAACGCCAAGCAACCGCAGGTCTGGGATGCGGACGCCTTGAATCAGCTGGCCACTGGCAGTGTCAGCTTGCCGGCCCACTCGGTGATCACCCCGCACCCTGGCGAGGCCGCGCGCTTGATGGGCATCACGACAGCCGAGGTTCAGGCCGATCGCCTTAAGGTGGCGCGCGCGTTGAGCCAGAAATTCAATGCAGTGGCTATCCTAAAGGGTGCTGGCAGTTTGATTGCCAGCCCGGACGGGCGGGTTTCACGCTGCGACCAGGGCCACCCGGCGATGGCCACTGCGGGCCTGGGGGATGTATTGAGCGGGCTAGTCGGTGCATTGCTGGCCCAAGGCATGCCAGCCTATGAGGCCAGCTGCCTGGCCGTGTGGTTGCACGCCACGGCGGGGGATCGCCAAGGCACCTTTGGTCGCGGTTTGGCTGCCAGTGACCTGATACCTGCCATTCGTCAATTGCTGGAGGAGCAGTCACCGTGTCTGAAGTAACCCTTTTTCTGGCCAACGAAGACGCGATGGTTGCGCTCGGTCAGCGCATCGCCCAGGTGACGAAGGGCGCTGGGCTGATTTTTCTCGAAGGCGACCTGGGGGCGGGCAAGACCACGCTGTCACGCGGCATTATTCGCGGGTTGGGCCACACGGGCGCGGTAAAAAGCCCGACGTTTACCCTGGTCGAACCTTATGAAATCGGTGAGGTGCGCGCTTTCCACTTCGACCTCTATCGCCTGGTCGACCCCGAAGAGCTGGAGTACATGGGTATCCGTGATTACTTCGACGAAGACGCGTTGTGCCTGATCGAGTGGCCAGATAAAGGCACAGGCTTTTTGCCAAAGCCGGACCTGACCATTACCATTACGCCGCATGAATCTGGACGTCAGCTGAAGTTGTTGCCCCAAAGCGCGCGCGGTCAGTCGTGGTGCGCCGCTTTGGCATTGGAATTCAAATAATTGGTGGGGTTAGGTATGCGCTTTCGCGCGATGGTTGCTGTCGTAGGGGTGTTGCTTGCGGCAATGACTTTCAATGCTCTGGCTGCTTCACAGGTGAAAAGTGTTCGCCTGTGGCGAGCGCCGGATAACACGCGACTGGTGTTCGACCTGTCTGGCCCGGTCCAGCACAGCGTCTTTACCCTGACGGCGCCTGATCGCCTGGTGATCGACATCAACGGTGCGACCCTGGCCGCGCCGCTGAAAGTCTCCACGGCCAACACGCCGATTACCGCGATGCGCTCGGCCCAGCGCACGCCGACCGACCTGCGTGTGGTCATCGACCTGAAAAAGGCCGTGACCCCGAAAAGCTTTGTGCTGGCACCTAACGCCCAATACGGCAACCGATTGGTGGTCGACCTGTTCGATAATGCCGCCGATGCCGCGCCGCCGCCTGCGCCAACCCCGAGCGTGGCGACGGTGCCCGCCGTGCCGGTCAACCCGTCGCAGCCGCAGGTCAAGCTGCCACCGCCGCCGCCAGCGCCGGCGGGCAAGCGTGACATTATCGTGGTGATCGACGCCGGTCACGGCGGTGAAGACCCGGGCGCCTCCGGCTCGCGCGGCCAGCATGAAAAAGACGTGGTATTGGCCATCGCTCGTGAACTGCAGCGTCAGGTCAATGGCATGAAAGGCTATCGCGCCGAGCTGACGCGTACCGGCGACTACTTCATCCCGTTGCGCGGGCGTACCGAAATCGCGCGCAAGAAGGGCGCCGACCTGTTCGTGTCGATCCACGCCGACGCCGCACCCTCGGCCGCGGCCTTCGGTGCCTCGGTGTTTGCGCTGTCGGATCGCGGTGCCACGTCCGAGACTGCGCGTTGGCTGGCCGACAGTGAAAACCGTTCCGACTTGATCGGCGGGGCCGGCAACGTATCCCTCGACGACAAAGACAAAATGCTCGCCGGTGTACTGCTCGACCTGTCGATGACCGCTTCGCTGACTTCCAGCTTGAACGTCGGCCAGAAAGTCCTGAGCAACATCGGTCGCGTCACGTCCTTGCACAAGCAGCGCGTGGAACAGGCCGGGTTCATGGTGCTGAAGTCGCCGGACATTCCATCGATCCTGGTGGAAACCGGGTTTATCTCCAACTCCAACGAGGCCTCGAAGCTGGCCAGTGCCAGCCACCAGCAGGCGCTGGCGCGTTCGATCAGCGCGGGCATTCGCCAGTTCTTCCAGCAGAACCCGCCACCGGGCACCTACATTGCCTGGCTGCGTGACTCCGGGAAAATCGCCCAGGGCCCGCGTGACCATCGCGTGCAGCCCGGCGACACCCTGGCCATGCTGGCCGTGCGTTTCCAGGTCTCGGCCGCTACCTTGCGCAGCGCCAATAACCTGAAAACCGATGAGTTGAAAGTCGGCCAGGTGTTGACCATCCCTGGCACCGAATTGGCGGCGCAATAATGAGCGAGTCAGTCTTGAACAGCGGTTCGCGCATCGAGCTGCTCAGCCCGCGCCTGGCCAACCAGATTGCCGCGGGCGAGGTGGTTGAGCGCCCGGCGTCGGTGATCAAGGAGCTGCTGGAAAACAGCATCGACTCCGGCGCCAAGCGCATTGATGTGGACGTGGAACAGGGCGGCGTCAAGCTGCTGCGGGTGCGCGACGACGGCAGCGGTATCTCGTCTGATGATCTGCCGCTGGCCCTGGCGCGTCACGCCACCAGCAAGATTCGCGACCTCGAAGACCTTGAGCGGGTGATGAGCCTGGGTTTTCGTGGTGAAGCCCTGGCGTCGATCAGCTCGGTGGCACGCCTGACCCTGACCTCGCGCACCCGCAGCGCCGAGCAGGCCTGGCAGGTGGAAACCGAAGGCCGCGACATGGCGCCCCGCGTGCAGCCGGCGGCGCACCCGGTGGGCACCTCGGTGGAAGTGCGCGACTTGTTCTTCAACACCCCGGCGCGGCGCAAATTCCTCAAAGCTGAAAAAACCGAATTCGATCACCTGCAAGAAGTCATCAAGCGCTTGGCTTTGGCGCGTTTCGACGTCGCGTTTCACCTGCGCCACAACGGCAAGACCATCCTCAGCCTGCACGAAGCCCATGATGACGCAGCGCGCGCGCGGCGTGTGTCGGCAATTTGCGGCGCGGGCTTCCTGGAGCAGGCGCTGCCGATTGAAATCGAGCGCAATGGCTTGCGGCTCTGGGGTTGGGTGGGCTTGCCGACCTTCTCGCGTAGCCAGGCAGACTTGCAGTATTTCTTCGTGAATGGCCGTGCGGTACGCGACAAGCTGGTGGCCCACGCGGTGCGCCAGGCCTACCGCGACGTGCTGTTCAACGGGCGGCATCCTACGTTTGTACTGTTTTTTGAAGTCGACCCTTCGGTGGTCGACGTCAACGTGCACCCGACCAAACACGAAGTGCGCTTCCGTGACGGGCGCATGGTGCATGACTTCCTTTACGGCACGCTGCACCGCGCCTTGGGCGATGTGCGCCCGGATGATCAGCTGTCTGCGCCGATCGTCACGGCGGTGGTGCGGCCGAGTGGCCCGCAGGCTGGTGAATTTGGCCCGCAGGGCGAAATGAGCCTGGCAGCCAACCTGCTGCAGTCGCCACAGTCGCAGCCGAGCTATACGACGCCGGCGGGCTCCGGTTCTGGTGCGGGCTATCAGTATCAATACACGCCGCGCCCGCAATCGGCAGTGCCGGTGGCAGAAGCCCAAGCGGCCTATCGCGAATTTTTTGCGCCGCTGCCGGGTGCCGAGCCGAGTACTGTCGCGTTGCCGGAAGGCGGCGGTGATATCCCGCCACTGGGTTATGCGCTGGCGCAGCTCAAGGGCATCTACATTCTTGCGGAAAACGCCCACGGCCTGGTGCTGGTGGACATGCATGCCGCCCATGAGCGGATCATGTACGAGCGCCTGAAGATCGCCATGGCCAGCGAAGGCCTCAGCGGTCAGCCGTTACTGGTGCCTGAATCCCTGGCCGTCAGCCAGCGTGAAGCCGATTGCGCAGAAGAACACCACAGCGTGTTCCAGAAACTCGGCTTCGAATTGCAGCGCCTGGGCCCGGAAACCCTGGCAATCCGCCAGATTCCCGCGCTGCTCAAGCAGGCCGAAGCCAACCGTCTGGTCGCCGACGTGCTGGCGGACCTGATGGAATACGGCACCAGTGACCGCATCCAGGCCCATATCAATGAACTGCTCGGCACCATGGCCTGCCACGGTGCGATCCGCGCCAACCGCCGCCTGGCCTTGCCGGAAATGAACGGTTTGCTGCGTGATATGGAAAACACCGAGCGCAGTGGGCAATGCAACCATGGCCGACCGACCTGGACCCAAATGGGCCTGGACGATCTGGACAAACTGTTCTTGCGCGGCCGTTGATGAGCGCCTTGCCCCCCGCGATCTTCCTGATGGGCCCCACGGCCGCCGGCAAGACCGACCTGGCTATCGAGCTGACCAAGGTGTTGCCGTGCGAGCTGATCAGTGTCGACTCTGCCCTGGTTTACCGGGACATGGACATCGGTACGGCCAAGCCTTCCAAAGCCCTGCTGGCCGAGTATCCGCATAAGCTGATCGACATCATCGACCCGGCCGAGAGCTATTCCGCCGCGGATTTCCGCACTGATGCACTGGCGGCCATGGCCGAAATCACCGCGCG
Source organism: Pseudomonas sp. D2002 (assembly GCF_013385735.1). Classification (NCBI taxonomy): domain Bacteria; kingdom Pseudomonadati; phylum Pseudomonadota; class Gammaproteobacteria; order Pseudomonadales; family Pseudomonadaceae; genus Pseudomonas; species Pseudomonas sp. D2002. The sequence goes on from NZ_JACAPL010000006.1 coordinate 456,565, forward strand.
GGGCAATATTCCGCTGCTGGTGGGCGGCACCATGCTCTATTACAAGGCTTTGCAGGAAGGCCTGGCGGATATGCCGCCGGCTGACGCCCAGGTGCGCGCCGAACTTGAGGAAGAGGCTGTACGCCTTGGCTGGCAAGCCCTGCACGACCAGTTGGCGGCGGTTGACCCGGTGTCGGCGGCGCGTATTCACCCCAATGACCCGCAGCGCCTTACTCGCGCGCTGGAAGTTTGGCGGGTCAGCGGCCAGACCATGACTGAACATCGGCTGAAACAAACTGCGCAAAGTGCTGACGCAGGCGCATCTGGGCAGGCAGTATTACCCTATACTGTGGCGAATCTGGCCATTGCTCCGGCAAATCGCCAGGTGTTGCATGAACGAATTGCACAAAGATTCACAATTATGTTGGAACAGGGGTTTGTGGACGAGGTCGTAGCACTGCGTTCCCGAGGTGACCTGCATGCTGGGTTGCCGTCGATACGTGCTGTTGGCTACCGCCAAGTCTGGGATCATCTGGATGGCAAGCTGACGTCAGCCGAAATGCAGGAGCGCGGCATAATTGCCACGCGCCAATTGGCGAAACGCCAGTTCACCTGGTTGCGCAGCTGGAGCGATTTGCACTGGCTGGACAGCCTGGACAGCGACAATCTGTCACGCGCCTTGAAATACTTGGGATCGGTCTCCATATTGAGCTGAGTCCTTGCAATTGCCGTCTATCCTTGGGGGTGTGACGGCCATAAGCTATCTATTTTCCGAATTTTATTATTGATCCTTAAAGGAGTGCGGCACATGTCAAAAGGGCATTCGCTACAAGACCCTTACTTGAATACTTTACGTAAAGAGAAAGTGGGGGTTTCCATCTACCTGGTCAACGGGATCAAGCTGCAAGGCACGATCGAGTCGTTCGACCAGTTCGTGATCCTGCTGAAAAACACCGTCAGCCAGATGGTTTACAAGCACGCTATCTCGACAGTCGTTCCAGTTCGTCCTATCCGTCTGCCTAGCGCAGCAGGTGACGAAGCCGGTGACGCTGAGCCAGGTAACGCCTGATAGGAGTCTCCTTTGTTCTTTGAGCGCCACGGTGGTGGTGAGCGAGTAATCCTCGTTCACTTGGATGGACAGGACCCTGAGGCGCGCGAAGATCCGCAGGAGTTTCAGGAGTTGGCAAATTCGGCCGGCGCCGAGACCGTTGCGTTTTTTAACGTGCCGCGTCATCGGCCAACCGCCAAATTCCTGATTGGCAGCGGCAAGGTCGAGGAACTGCGCGACCTGGTCCACGCTGAAGAAGCCGATCTGGTGATCTTCAATCACACCCTCACGCCCAGTCAGGAACGTAACCTCGAACGTGTTTTCGAGTGTCGCGTGATCGACCGCACCGGTCTGATTCTCGATATTTTCGCCCAACGCGCCCGTACCCATGAAGGCAAGCTCCAGGTAGAACTGGCCCAGCTTGACCACATGAGCACCCGGCTGGTTCGCGGCTGGACTCACCTTGAGCGTCAGGGTGGCGGTATCGGCATGCGCGGGCCGGGTGAAACCCAGCTCGAAACCGACCGCCGTCTGCTGCGGGTTCGCCTGCGCCAGATCAAGGGCCGCCTGGAAAAAGTACGCAGCCAGCGCGAACAATCGCGCCGTGGCCGTATGCGTGCGGATATCCCTACCGTTTCCCTGGTGGGCTATACCAACGCCGGCAAATCCACACTGTTCAATAACGTGACGAAATCGGACGTTTACGCGGCCGACCAACTGTTCGCTACCCTCGACCCGACCTTGCGCCGTCTGGAACTGGACGACCTGGGGCCGATTGTCCTGGCTGATACCGTGGGTTTCATTCGTCACCTGCCCCACAAGCTGGTCGAGGCGTTTCGGTCTACGCTCGAAGAGTCGAGCAATTCCGACCTGCTGTTGCACGTGATCGATGCGGCCGAACCGGATCGCATGCTGCAGATTGAACAGGTGATGGTGGTACTGGGCGAGATTGGTGCACAGGACTTGCCGATCCTCGAGGTCTATAACAAACTCGATTTGCTTGAAGGCGTTGAGCCACAAATCCAGCGCGACGAAGACGGCAAGCCCCAGCGGGTCTGGCTGTCGGCACGTGACGGCAGTGGTTTGGAATTGCTTGAACAAGCCATTGCCGAGCTGTTGGGCAGCGATTTGTTTGTCGGCACCTTGCGCTTGCCTCAGCGTTTTGCTCGACTGCGTGCACAGTTTTTCGAGTTGGGCGCGGTACAGAAAGAAGAATACGACGAAGAGGGTGTCAGCTTGCTGGCCGTTCGATTGCCGCGCTCGGAGCTGAATCGGCTGGTCAGCCGTGAAGGCGTTGTGCCGACGGAGTTCATCGAACAACACACTTTGCAATAAAAGCCTTCTAAAGCGGTTGTGCCGCAGCAGCAGGCATTCTGTAGCATTGGTCGGCGCGCCGTGGGTGCGTCTTTGCTTTATCAGATGGAGAGCGCTATGGCTTGGAATGAGCCGGGTGGCAACTCGAATAATCAGGATCCTTGGGGTGGTAAACGCCGCAATAATGGCGACCGCAAGGGGCCACCAGATCTCGACGAGGCCTTCCGAAAGCTGCAGGAAAGCCTGAATGGGTTGTTCGGTGGTGGGAAAAAACGTGGTGGTGACGACGGCGGTCGCACAAGCAAGGGCGGTGGCTATGGCCTGCTGGGCCTGGGTCTTGTCGTGCTCGCAGCCGTGTGGCTGTACAGCGCGGTTTACGTAGTCGACGAGCAGGAGCAAGCCGTAGTGCTGCGCTTCGGCAAGTACTACGAGACTGTCGGCCCGGGCCTGAACATCTACTTCCCCCCGATCGACAAGAAGTACATGGAGAACGTCACGCGTGAGCGTGCCTACACCAAGCAGGGCCAGATGCTGACCGAAGACGAGAACATCGTCGAAGTGCCGCTGACCGTGCAGTACAAGATCAGCAACCTGCAGGATTTCGTGCTGAACGTTGATCAGCCAGAGATTAGCCTGCAACACGCAACCGAAAGCGCCCTGCGCCACGTGGTGGGTTCCACCGCCATGGACCAGGTGCTGACCGAAGGTCGTGAATTGATGGCCAGCGAGATCAAGGAGCGCCTGCAACGGTTCCTCGATACGTATCGCACCGGTATCACCGTCACCCAGGTGAACGTACAGAGCGCAGCCGCACCGCGCGAAGTGCAGGAAGCCTTTGACGACGTGATCCGCGCCCGTGAAGACGAGCAGCGTTCGCGCAACCAGGCTGAAACCTACGCCAACGGTGTCGTGCCGGAAGCCCGTGGTCAGGCGCAGCGTATCCTTGAGGATGCCAACGGTTACCGCGACGAAGTGGTCTCCCGCGCCAAGGGTGAGGCTGATCGCTTTACCAAGCTGGTCGCCGAGTACCGCAAGGCTCCGGAAGTCACGCGTGAGCGTCTGTACCTGGACACCATGCAGGAAGTCTTCAGCAACACCAGCAAGGTTCTCGTGACCGGCAGCAAAGGTGGGCAGAACAACCTGCTGTACCTGCCGCTGGACAAGATGATCGAAGGTGGTCGTAGCAGCACCAGCGCGCCGGCCACCGGTTCGACCGCTGCTGCCAACGAAGCGAGCGCCCGTGCGGCAGCTGACTTGCTGCAACAGCAAACACGTACCAGGGAGAGTCGTTGATGAGCAATAAATCGCTGACCGCCCTGATTGTGGGCGTCGTCGTGGTCATCGCTGCCTGGAACTGCTTCTACATCGTGTCTCAGACCGAGCGCGCGGTGTTGCTGCAATTCGGTCGTGTGGTCCAGGCGGATGTCCAGCCGGGCCTGCATGTGAAAGTCCCCTACGTGAACCAGGTGCGCAAGTTCGATGGCCGCCTGATGACCCTGGATGCACCGACACAGCGCTTCCTGACCCTGGAAAAGAAAGCCGTGATGGTTGACGCCTACGCCAAGTGGCGCGTCAAGGATGCCGAGCGCTTCTACACTGCGACTTCCGGCCTCAAGCAGATTGCCGACGAGCGTTTGTCGCGCCGTCTGGAATCGGGCCTGCGTGACCAGTTTGGTAAACGCACCCTGCACGAGGTGGTATCCGGTGAGCGTGATGCGCTGATGGCGGATATCACGCGTTCGTTGAACACCATGGCTGAAAAAGAGCTGGGCATCGAAGTTGTCGATGTCCGGGTCAAGGCGATCGACCTGCCCAAGGAAGTGAACCGCAGCGTGTTTGAGCGTATGAGCACCGAGCGTGAGCGTGAAGCCCGTGAGCACCGCGCCAAGGGTAACGAGTTGGCTGAAGGTATCCGTGCGGATGCCGACCGTCAGCGCCGTGTACTGCTGGCAGAAGCCTATCGCGAGTCTGAAGAGGCCCGTGGTGATGGCGACGCTCAAGCCGCGGCGATCTACGCCAAGGCTTACGGCCAGGACCAGGAGTTCTACGCGTTCTACCGTAGCCTGCGTGCCTACCGTGAAAGCTTCGCGAACAAAACCGACGTCATGGTGCTGGACCCAAGCAGCGACTTCTTCCGCTACCTGGAAAAGTCCAAGTAACCAGCCGGTGATTCTGTAGGGCCCACTCCGTCGGGCGGCTAAAATGCCTGGCGGGGTGATCCTTTCAGAAAACGGGTGTATGATGCGGCAGCCGGGAAATTCCCGGCTTTTTTGCGTCTGCATGTTTGATTCGGCAGGCGTGACAGGTTTTTCGAGGAAAGTGCCCGACGAGGCCGCTAGCAGGCCATTTCGTCACGTCGTTCTTGCGCGTTGTTTATGCAGGGGCCGGGCATTTTCTGCTTCACTCAGGGCTCGGCCGAAGGCTGGTCGCCCGGATCATAGGGGAATGGCGTAATGGCAACGGTAGACCGCTGGCTGCTGCCAGATGGCATCGAAGAAGTACTGCCACCAGAAGCTGCGCGCATTGAAGTAGCGCGTCGCCAGGTGTTGGATCTGTTCCAGAGCTGGGGTTACGAGTTTGTCGTGACCCCGCATATCGAGTACCTGGAATCCCTGCTGACCGGCGCGGGCCAGGACCTGGATCTGCGCACCTTCAAGGTCATCGACCCGCAATCGGGCCGGCAAATGGGCTTTCGTGCCGACATCACGCCGCAAGTGGCGCGTATCGATGCGCACACCCTGCGTCGCGAAGGTCCGAGCCGTCTGTGCTACGCCGGCAGCGTGCTGCATGCTCAGCCGCGAGCCTTGTCGTCTTCGCGTAGCCCGATCCAGTTGGGCGCCGAGTTGTACGGTGATGCCAGTCCGAGCAGCGACGTAGAAGTGATCAGCTTGATGCTGGCCATGCTGCAACTGGCGGATGTGCCGGATGTGCACATGGACCTGGGCCATGTGGGCATCTACCGTGGCCTGGCCCGTGCGGCCGGTTTGTCCGGTGAAGTGGAGCAACAATTGTTCGATGCCCTGCAGCGCAAGGCCATCGATGAAGTCATCGCCCTGACCGCTGGCGTGCCTGCCGATCTGGCTGACATGCTGCGCGCACTGGTGAACCTGTGCGGCGGCCGTGAAGTGCTGGTGGCTGCACGTGAGCGTCTGGCCAATGCGCCGGCGCCAGTTTTGGCCGCGCTGGATGACGTATTGGCGATTGCCGAGCGTTTGTCGGCGCGGTTCCCGGAGTTGCCGCTGTATTTCGATCTGGGTGAATTGCGCGGCTACCACTACCACACCGGTGTGGTGTTCGCGGTGTTTGTACCGGGTGTTGGCCAGGCCATCGCTCAAGGCGGTCGTTATGACGATATCGGCGCTGACTTCGGTCGCGCGCGTCCGGCGACCGGCTTTTCCACCGATTTGAAAACCCTGGTGACCCTGGGGCGTGCTGAGGTCGAGCTGCCGTCTGGTGGCATCTGGATGCCCGACAGTACGGACGCAGCACTCTGGCAGCAGGTTTGCCAGTTGCGCAGTGAGGGTCAGCGTGTTGTCCAGGCGTTGCCTGGCCAGCCATTGGCCGCCGCCCGTGATGCGGACTGCGACCGGCAATTGATTCTGCAGAACGGGCTTTGGCAAGTATCGCCACTGGCTTCTTGAGTTTTCCTGCCGGCCATCGCCGGCACCAAGTTTGCGCGAATGAGGACAAGTGTTATGGGTAAGAATGTCGTAGTCCTGGGCACCCAATGGGGTGATGAGGGCAAAGGCAAGATCGTTGATCTGCTGACCGAACATGCTGCCGCCGTAGTGCGCTACCAAGGTGGCCACAACGCTGGCCACACCCTGGTCATCGATGGCGAAAAAACCGTCTTGCACCTGATCCCATCGGGCGTACTGCGCGAAGGCGTGCAGTGCCTGATCGGCAACGGCGTGGTGGTTGCACCTGACGCCCTGCTGCGTGAGATCACCAAGCTGGAAGAGAAAGGCGTACCGGTGCGTGAGCGCCTGCGTATCAGCCCGTCCTGCCCGCTGATCCTGTCCTTCCACGTTGCGCTGGACCAGGCCCGTGAAAAGGCCCGTGGCGAGCTGAAGATCGGTACGACCGGTCGCGGCATCGGCCCGGCCTACGAAGACAAGGTTGCACGTCGTGGCCTGCGTGTGGGCGACCTGCTCAACATGCCGCGCTTTGAAGACAAGCTGCGTGAACTGGTGGATTACCACAACTTCATGCTGGTCGGTTACTACAAAGAGCCGGCCATCGAGTTTGAAAAGACCCTGGCCGAGTGCAAGGAATACGCTGAGCTGCTCAAGCCGCTGATGCTCGACGTGACCGCTGAGCTGCACGACCTGCGTCGCGCCGGTAAAGACATCATGTTCGAAGGCGCCCAAGGTTCGTTGCTCGACATCGACCACGGCACCTACCCGTACGTGACCAGCTCCAACACCACCGCTGGTGGCGTGGCGACTGGTTCGGGTGTTGGCCCGATGTTCCTGGACTACATCCTGGGCATCACCAAGGCTTACACCACTCGCGTAGGTTCGGGCCCGTTCCCGACTGAGCTGTTCGACGACGTGGGCGCACACCTGGCCAAACAAGGTCACGAGTTCGGTGCTACCACCGGCCGTGCTCGTCGTTGCGGCTGGTTCGACGCCGTTATCCTGCGTCGCGCTATCGATGTGAACAGCATCTCGGGCATCTGCCTGACCAAGCTGGACGTGCTCGACGGTCTGGAAACCATCAACATCTGCATCGGCTACAAAGATGCAGACGGTAAAGATGTTGCCCCGACCGACGCTGACAGCTACGTAGGCCTGCAGCCTGTGTATGAAGAAGTGCCAGGCTGGACCGAATCGACCGTGGGCGCCAAAACCCTGGAAGAGCTGCCTGCCAATGCGCGTGCTTACATCAAGCGCGTTGAAGAGCTGATCGGCGCGCCAATCGACATTATTTCGACAGGCCCGGACCGCAACGAGACCATCGTTCTGCGTCACCCGTTCGCTTAATAAGCTGTTGATGTAAAAAGCAAAGGGCTCCTTCGGGAGCCCTTTGTCGTATCTGGCTGGCAAACGGCACGACCCTTGCTAAGGTTCTTTCTTTCGCGGTGCTATCAAATTAATGGCACCCGTGGTGGAGGGATTCCCAGTGTCTGCCGTTCTCTCATTGTTACAAAGCCGACTGTTGCGGCCGGTGTTCGTTACCCTAGGTATCGCTCTTTTGGTGCAAGTGCTGGTGGCCGTCGCCCTGACGCGAAGCACGGTGACTGCATTGGAAGCTGATTTGGGCAACCGCCTGGGCGTCGACAGCCAGAAACTTTCCGGTGAGCTGGCGCAAGCCGGCAAGGAAGTCACCTCCAGTCTGGACAGCTTGTCTTCCAGCACGCGCCAACGTCTGACCACAGGGCTCTCCACGCGTCTGAAGGACGAGCAGAAGCAACTGCGTGCGACGCTGGAAAAAGACCTGCAAGACTCCGCCAACGACATGGCGCAATTGCTAGCCTCGGTGGCGCCGCGCGCCATGTGGGACAGCGACGTGCCGACGTTGTCGGAATTCGCCCGGCGTGCCCAGCGCAATCCCAACGTGTTGTTCGTGGTCTACGACGATGCCGCCGGGGAGCATCTGACCCGCTATCTGAACCGTGACAACCCGATCAACCAGGCATTGCTGGCCAAAGGTCGGGGCGACCGAGCCCTGGATAAAGTCTTGGATGCGGCGAAAAATGATCCTTCCGTGTTTTACGTCGAAGCCTCCATCAGCCCTAACGGCGTAGAGATCGGCAAAGTCCGCATGGGGGTTTCGACCACGGCGGTCGAGACAGACCTGGCGGCGCTGGACAAGCGGTTTGCAGCGCTGATTGCCAGCAGTGATCAGCTGGTGGGTGACAGCCTCAAGGGCGCGGCTGCCGACAGCGCAGCGGCCATGGGCGCGCGCCTGCAGTCTGCACAAGCCACCGCCACGCAGATGACCGCCAATACCACCAGCGCCGTGCAGGAGGCTGCAGGCACCTTGCGCTGGCGCATCGGCATGGGGCTGGCGATTGTCGGGTTCGGTGTATTACTGCTGATCGCCATCGTGCTGGGCCGGCGTGTGGTCAATCGCCTGAAGCTGTTGATCGCGGCCATGGATGACCTGGCGGCGGGCGAGGGCGACCTCACCAAGCGCGTGCAAATCAGCAGTAAGGACGAGATCGGCGACATGGCCTCGGCGGTCAATCGCTTTGTGGATAAGTTGCAGCCCATCGTGCGTGAGGCCGGTGATGTGGCCCAGCGCACGGGCGTGGAAATCGGTGCCATGACCTTGCGCAATGCCGGCGCTGACAAGGCCGCCGGTTTGCAGCGCGATGAAGTGGCCGAGAGCCTGCGCGCGCTGTCGCAAATGGCCGATGAGGCTCAGGCCGAAAGCCATGCGATGCAGGCAGCGTTGCAGCAGGTGGTGGATATTCGCCAGGCCACGGATGAAAACTCGCGCACCTCGGCGGAGGTCGGCAGCTTGATCGAGGCCTTGGCTGGGCAGGTTCAGGCCGGCTCCCAGGTCATTGAGCGCCTGGCCCAGCAAAGCGAGCAAATTGAAGTGGTGCTGACGGTGATTCATGGCATCGCCGAGCAGACCAATCTGTTGGCGCTGAACGCGGCCATCGAAGCTGCGCGGGCCGGTGAGACCGGGCGTGGTTTTGCGGTGGTGGCTGACGAAGTGCGTGCGCTGGCGAGTAAAACCCAAAGCTCCACGGGTGATATCCAGGCGCATATCGTGGCGTTGCAGCAGGGCGCGCGTGAGGCGGTGGAAACCATCAGCAAAGCTGGGCGGCAAGCCAACGAAGGCTTGCTGGTGCTGCGCGACAGTGTGCGCCTGCAGCAGACGGTGCAGGCTTCGGTGGAGCAGGTGCATGCAGCGATTGGCTTGGCGACGCGTGCGGCTGAGCACCAGGCGCAAGGCGCGCATGCGGTGCGTGGCCGGGTCGAGGTGATTCATGCCCAGGCTGAGCGTGCGGCGCAGGCGGTGGTGGAGACCACGGCGAGTGGCAAGGTCTTGGATGGGTTGGCGGCGCAGCTTAAGGCGAGTTTGGGGCAGTTTCGGGCTTAGTGTTGGCTGTGCCGATGCCTTCGCGAGCAAGCCCGCTCCCACATTTGGAATGCATTTCAAAATGTGGGAGCGGGCTTGCTCGCGAAAGCTATTTCAGCGGCTCAGATACATCCGAGTCGTGAGCAAATACACCGGCAAACCCGACACCAGAATCAGCAGCGCCGCATACGGCGCTGCCGCCGCAAACTCCACATTCGAGGTATGCGCCCACACGGCGGTGGCCAGGGTGTTCAGCCCCGTCGGACTGAGCAGCAATGTCGCCGTCAATTCCTTCATCGCATCCAGAAACACCAGCGCAAACGCCGCGCCCAATGCCGGGAAAATAATCGGCAAGGTCACCCGGCAAAACGCGCTGAACGACGACGCGCCCAGTGTGCGCGCAGCCTCTTCCAGCTGCGGTGCAGCCTTGTTCAGGGCCGTACGAATCGGCGCCTGCGCCAGTGGCAGGAACAGCAGCGCATAGGCGATCAAAAGCAGCGCGGACGTCTGGTAAAGCGCCGGCACGTAATGCAGGGCGAAATACACCAGCGTCAGTGCGATCACCAGGCCGGGCAGAGCATGCAGCAGGTACGGTAGGCGCTCGGCCCAGATCGCCAGTTGGCCTTTGTAGCGCACCACCAGAAGCCCCACAGGCAGGGCCAACACCAGGCAAAGGGCTGCGCCACCCAGCGACAGAGCCAGTGAAGACAGCAGTGCCTCACCGATCTCTGCCACGGGAAAGGCCGCCGACGAACCCACCGCCAGCCAATACCCGAGCATCCCCAGCGGAATGCCGCTGCCAATGATCGCCAGCGCCAGGCAACACACTTGGCCCAGTGGCGCCCACTTGCCCAGCTTGACCTGTTCAGCATGCCGCGCCGCGCCTTGGCCAATGCGCACGTGCCGGCCCTTGCCGCGTACGCGCAGCTCAAGCCACAGCAGCGTCAGGCACATCACCAGCAATACCGCCGAGAGCATGGCGGCGTTGGCATTGCTGAATTCCAATTCGAATTGCTGGTAAATCGCGGTAGTAAAGGTTTGCAGGCCGATGATCGACAACGCGCCGAATTCCACCAGCATATGCAGAGCAATCAGCAGCGCCCCGGCCAGTAATGAAGGCCACAGCAAGGGCAGTGTGATGCGAAAAAATACGCCCCAGCGATTCAGCCCCAAGGTGCGGGCCGATTCTTCCAGGGACGGGTCAAGATTGCGCAGCGTCGCCGCCACCGGCAGAAACACCAGCGGGTACTTGGACAGGGTCATCACCAGGATCGCCCCGCCCAGCCCTTCGAAGTTGGCGCTCAGCGACACCCAGGTAAAACTGCTGACAAACGCCGGCACCGCAAACGGCAGGCACAGGATCACGCCCCAAATGCGTCGCCCCGGCAGGTTGCTGCGTTCCAGCAGCCAGGCCAGGGACAGGCCGATCACGCCACAAGCCACCGTCACGCCAATCATCAGCGCCAGGGTGTTGCGCAGCAGCCCGAACACATAAGGCCGCCACAGCAGATGCACCGCTTCCGCCCAGCCCGCTTGCCAGGCTTTGGTCCCGACATACACCAAGGGCAGCAGGCTCAAGCAGACCAGGAACAGTACGGGGATCAGCAGCCAGATCGAGGGGCGCTTGCGACGCGGGCTGAAACCCCCGCGCAAGGCGGGGGCGGGGAGCGATGGGTTCATCAGTTCAAGCCAACGTCACGTTCCAGGTCCAGGGCTTCTTCGGCATTGCCAAGGTCCGCAGGCGTGACTTTCGGCGGTTGCAGCTCGCTGAAAGGCTTGAGGCCGCGGCTCGATTCCATGCCCTTGCGCAGCGGGTATTCGGCCGAGGTGTTGGTGATCACGCGCTGGCCTTCTTCGCTGGCCATAAAGGCCAGTAACTGCTGGGCTTCTTTAGGGTGCTTGCTGGATTTCAGCGCGGCAGCGGACGACACGGTGATCAGGCCGCCGGCATCACCATTGGTGAAGTAATGCAGTTGCGAATCCAGGTTGGTTTTTTCTTTCTTCAGGGCAAACCAGTAGTAGTTGTTCACCAGCACCGTGGCGACTTCGCCGTTTTCCACGGCTTTGAGCGCAACCATGTTGTTGCTGTAGACCTTGCCGAAAGCGCGCAGGCCGGTCAGCCATTCTTCAGCGGCTTCGCGACCGTGCAGCTTGATGATCGCCACGGCTTGTTCCTGGAATGCGCCGCTGGTGGGTACGAAGCCGACTTTGCCTTGCCACTCGGGGCCGGCGAAATCCAGCACCGATTTGGGCAGGTCTTTTTCAGCGATCAGCTTCGGGTTGAATGCCACGACGCGGGTGCGTGCGGTCACGCCCATCCAGTCGCCGTTGCTGCCGACATAGTCTTTGGGCAATACGTCGAGGGTGCTGGCGTCGATCTTGGCGAGCAGGCCTTGTTCGCCGAGTTTGTTCAGCGGCGGCGATTCTTCGGTGTAGATCACGTCGGCGGGGGAGCGGTCGCCTTCTTCGACGACCTGGCTGGCCAGCTGGTTGCTGCTGCCTTTGCGCACGTTGACGTGAATGCCGGTCTTGGCTTCGAAGGCTTTGGCGAGTTCATCGCCGACTTCTTTGTGTTGGCCGTTGTACAGGGTCAGTGAGACCTTGTCGGCGGAATAGGCGGCGGGCGAGAGCAGGGTCAGGCCGAGCAGAGTGATGGTCAGGCCACGCAGAAGGGATGTCTTGAGACGGGTATCGCGGATCATCATCCGGGGTTTTCCTCACTTGAGTGCAACAAATCCTTACAAGGATAAACGATAAAACTTCTCAAGTGCGGACAAGGGGAAAATCGTCCGGCAGGTTTTCAAACCCCGGAAACGAAAAAACCCGCTTTCGCGGGTTTGATCTGAATTTGGTGCCCAGGAGAAGACTCGAACTTCCACGACCTTGCGATCACCAGCACCTGAAGCTGGCGTGTCTACCAATTTCACCACCTGGGCATTATCAACAACGCTTGCGCCGTTGATGGAGCGAACTATACGGAGGCCTTTTTGATCTGTAAACCCCTGATTCAAAAATATAAATCAAGATTCTCGTTAAAAATCAAAGGCCTGAAACGCAAAAACCCGCTTTCGCGGGTTTTTGGAGACTCGAGGCAGAACCTTGAGTTTGAAATTGGTGCCCAGGAGAAGACTCGAACTTCCACGACCTTGCGATCACCAGCACCTGAAGCTGGCGTGTCTACCAATTTCACCACCTGGGCAGCATCAACAACGTTGCCGTCGTCGATGGCGCGCACTATACGGAGGCGATTTTGAGCTGTAAAGCCCTGCTATGAAAAAAGTCTGGAAAATTTCGCCAATGGTCGTGCAAGGTGCGTTACGAGGGCGACAAAGGCCTTTTAAACGCTTGTTGAGGACTGAAATTTCCCGTTTCAATACGCGTATGCCAAACTAACCCGCATATAGACAAGGTGAAAACTCTCTAATGGCCGATTGGCAGTCCCTCGATCCCGAGGCCGCTCGTGAAGCGGAAAAATATGAAAACCCTATTCCTAGCCGCGAACTGATCCTGGCGCACCTCGCCGATCGGGGTTCGCCTGCTAGCCGCGAGCAGCTGGTTGAAGAATTCGGTCTGACCACCGAAGACCAGCTCGAAGCCCTGCGCCGCCGTTTGCGTGCCATGGAGCGCGATGCTCAACTGATCTACACCCGCCGTGGCACTTACGCGCCTGTGGATAAGCTCGACCTGATCCTTGGCCGCATCGCCGGTCACCGTGATGGCTTCGGCTTCCTGATCCCGGATGACGGCAGCGACGACCTGTTCATGAGCCCTGCGCAAATGCGCCTGGTGTTCGATGGCGACCGTGCCCTGGCGCGGGTTTCCGGCCTTGACCGTCGTGGTCGCCGTGAAGGTGTGATCGTCGAAGTGGTGTCGCGTGCCCACGAGTCCATCGTTGGCCGTTACTTCGAAGAAGGCGGTATTGGCTTTGTTGTGCCGGATAACCCGAAGGTCCAGCAGGAAGTGCTGATCACCCCGGGCCGCAATGGCGCTGCCAAGGTTGGCCAGTTCGTCGAGGTGAAAATCACCCACTGGCCTACTGCGCGCTTCCAGCCGCAAGGCGATATCGTTGAAGTGGTCGGCAACTACATGGCGCCGGGCATGGAAATCGACGTTGCGCTGCGCACCTACGATATCCCTCACGTCTGGCCTGAGGCTGTGCTTAAAGAAGCCGCCAAGCTCAAGCCGGAAGTGGAAGAGAAAGACAAAGAAAAACGCATCGACCTGCGCCATCTGCCGTTCGTCACCATTGACGGCGAAGATGCCCGCGACTTCGACGATGCGGTTTACTGCGAAGCCAAGCCTGGCAAGCTGCGCCTGTTCTCCGGCGGCTGGAAGTTGTTCGTCGCGATTGCCGACGTGTCCAGCTACGTTAAGATCGGTTCGGCCCTGGATAACGAAGCTCAGGTGCGCGGCAACTCCGTGTACTTCCCTGAGCGCGTGATTCCGATGCTGCCTGAGCAGCTGTCCAACGGCCTGTGCTCCCTGAACCCGAAAGTCGACCGTTTGGCCATGGTATGCGAGATGACCATCTCGAAAACCGGCGAAATGACCGACTACCAGTTCTACGAAGCGGTGATCCACTCCCAGGCACGTCTGACATACAACAAGGTCAGCACCATCCTGGAAACGCCGAAGACCAGCGAAGCCAAAGCCCTGCGTACCGAATACGCTGGCGTGGTGCCGCACCTCAAGCAGCTGTATTCGCTGTACAAGGTGCTGCTGGGCGCACGTCACGTGCGTGGCGCGATCGATTTTGAAACCCAGGAAACCCGGATTGTCTTCGGTTCCGAGCGCAAGATCGCCGCAATCACCCCGACCACCCGTAACGATGCGCACAAGCTGATCGAGGAATGCATGCTGGCGGCCAACGTGGCCACTGCAGAGTTCCTCAAAAAGCACGAGATTCCTGCGTTGTACCGCGTGCACGACGGCCCGCCGCCGGAGCGTCTGGAGAAGCTGCGCGCGTTCCTCGGTGAGCTCGGCCTGTCCCTGCACAAAGGCAAGGACGGCCCGACGCCGAAGGATTACCAGGCACTGCTCGCGAGCATCAAGGACCGTCCGGATTACCACGTGATCCAGACCGTGATGCTGCGCTCCCTGAGTCAGGCGGTGTACAGCGCCGATAACCAAGGCCACTTCGGCCTGAATTACGAGGCGTACACCCACTTCACCTCGCCGATTCGTCGTTACCCGGACCTGCTCACGCACCGGGCGATCCGCAGCGTGATCCATTCCAAGCAGAACACCCCGCACGTCAAGCGCGCCGGTGCCATGACCATTCCGAAAGCGCGGATCTATCCGTACGACGAAGCGGCCCTGGAGCAGCTGGGCGAGCAGTGCTCCATGAGCGAGCGCCGCGCCGACGAAGCCACCCGCGACGTAGTGAACTGGCTCAAGTGCGAGTTCATGAAAGACCGCGTGGGCGAGACGTTCCCAGGTGTGATCACCGCCGTGACCGGCTTTGGCCTGTTTGTCGAGCTGACGGATATCTACGTCGAAGGCCTGGTGCACGTCACCGCCTTGCCGGGCGATTACTACCACTTCGACCCTGTGCATCACCGCCTGGCGGGCGAGCGCACTGGTCGCAGCTTCCGTTTGGGCGACACGGTGGAAGTGCAGGTCATGCGCGTCGACCTCGACGAGCGCAAGATCGACTTCGGCATGCCTGATAAACCCGCCGAACCGACTGGCCGCAAAAAACGTGGCGGCGAAACCGCAGCGCCGGCCGCCAAAGGCAAAGGTACTCCTGCGAAAGCAGCGGCAGCCGAGCCAGCGCCCGCCAAGGCGGGTCGTCGTTCGTCGGCCAAGGAAAAGGCGCCTGAAGCCTACCGCCCAAGCGATGCAGCGGCGAAAAACGCCGAACTGCGCCGCAGCCGCGAGTTGAAGCAGCAGTTGCTCAACGAAGCCAAAAGCGGTGGTAAAGCGGCGTCTGGGGGAAAGTCCCGCGAGGCGGAAAAGCCGTCGAGCAAACCGAGTAAACACCGTAAAGGCCCGCCAAAAGCGGGTTCGGCTCCCGCGAAAAGCGGCGGGTCGCGCAAACCTAAGGCCAAGTCATGAGTCTGGAAAAAATCTACGGCGTTCACGCCGTAGAAGCAATGCTGCGTCATCACCCCAAGCGCGTCAAGCAGGTGTGGTTGGCCGAAGGCCGTAGCGAGCCACGCGTTCAAGCGCTGGTCGAGTTGGCCACCCAAAACAAGGTTGCCATCGGCCAGGCCGAGCGCCGCGAAATGGACGTGTGGGTAGAAGGCGTTCACCAGGGCGTGGTGGCGGACGTGAGCCCGAGCCAGGTCTGGGGCGAGGCGATGCTCGACGAGTTGCTCGATCGCACCGAAGGCGCGCCGTTGCTGCTGGTGCTGGACGGCGTGACTGACCCGCACAACCTGGGCGCCTGCCTGCGTTCGGCGGATGCTGCCGGCGCGCTGGCGGTGATTGTGCCCAAAGACAAGTCGGCCACCCTGACGCCCGTCGTGCGTAAAGTGGCGTGCGGCGCGGCGGAAGTGATTCCGCTGGTCGCCGTGACCAACCTGGCGCGCACTCTGGAGAAACTCCAGCAGCGCGGCCTGTGGGTCGTGGGTACGGCAGGCGAGGCTGAGGTCAGCATTTATGACCAGGACCTCACCGGCCCGACCATCCTGATCATGGGTGCCGAAGGCAAAGGCATGCGTCGCCTGACCCGTGAGCATTGTGATTACCTGGTGCACTTGCCGATGGCCGGTAGCGTCAGCAGTCTCAACGTGTCGGTTGCCACTGGCGTCTGCCTGTTTGAAGCCCAGCGTCAGCGTGGTGCCAAGGCCAAGAGCAAGAAGTAGCCTGGTTTGACGCAAATCTAAATGTGGGAGCGGGCTTGCTCGCGAATACGGTATGTCAGCCAACACTATTGGCGACTGATATACCGTATTCGCGAGCAAGCCCGCTCCCACAGTTGTTTGTGGCGTATTGAAGATTGTTCAAATAATCACCAATCACCTTGCGCCGTTTCTCCCCCTTCTCTACAATTGCGCCCCTTGCCTTCCTGGCAGGCACCGATGTGCCTCCCTTTGGCAAGATCCATAAGTGTCATTCACTCCTTGTCTGACCGTTTTTGAGCGGCAGGCTACAACCCGTAAGGAGCATTCATGCGTCATTACGAAATCATCTTTTTGGTCCACCCGGATCAAAGCGAGCAAGTCGGCGGCATGGTTGAGCGTTACACCAAGCTGATCGAAGAAGACGGCGGCAAAATCCACCGTCTGGAAGATTGGGGCCGTCGTCAACTGGCCTACGCAATCAACAATGTTCACAAGGCTCACTACGTGATGCTGAACGTTGAGTGCACTGGCAAGGCCCTGGCCGAGCTGGAAGACAACTTCCGCTACAACGATGCAGTGATCCGTAACCTGGTCATCCGTCGCGAAGAAGCCGTTACCGGCCAATCCGAGATGCTCAAGGCTGAAGAAAACCGCAGTGAGCGCCGTGAGCGTCGCGACCGTCCTGAGCACGAAGGCGCTGAAAGCGCTGATAGTGATGACAGCGACAACAGCGATAACGCTGACGAGTAATCCACGGACCTTTTAAGGAGCCTATCAAATGGCACGTTTCTTCCGTCGTCGTAAATTCTGCCGCTTCACCGCTGAAGACGTGAAAGAGATCGATTACAAAGATCTCAACACTCTGAAAGCCTACGTATCCGAGACCGGCAAAATCGTTCCAAGCCGTATCACCGGTACTAAAGCACGTTATCAGCGTCAGCTGGCCACCGCTATCAAGCGCGCCCGCTTCCTGGCCCTGCTGGCCTACACCGACAGCCACGGCCGCTGAGACCGGGCAGTCGACAAGTAGTAAGGGATTGAATGCATGCGCGCCTTAGCTGAGTTCATCATGCGCGGTCGCGTGCAAGCCACTCTCGTAGTGGCTGGATGTGCGGCATTGCCGCTGCTTTATTGGTTGGGTGCTGCTGCGGTTTGCCTTGTGCTGCTGCGGCGCGGTTTGAAGGACGCCCTTGGCGTTCTTGCCCTGGGATTGTTGCCGGCCTTGATCTGGTGGCTGCAATTGGGTGATCCACGGGTACTTCTGGTACTGCTGGGGTCATCGATCCTTGCGTTGGTTTTACGCGCAAGTGAGTCCTGGGTCCGCACGCTGCTGGTCAGCGTGGCACTGGGGTTGGTGTATTCAGTGATGCTTGGCGCGGCTTTCCGCCCGCAAATCGAGGCGCTGTCGCAGGAAATCGTCAAGATCCTGCCATTGGCCCTCGGGGATCTCTACCAGCAATTGTCGGTAGATGAGCGAGCGCGGTTGGCGTCACTGATAGCCCCGGTCCTGACCGGCCTGATTGCGGCGTTGTTGCAGATCCTCAGCGTGCTGAGCCTGATTCTTGGGCGTTATTGGCAGGCGTTGTTGTACAACCCGGGTGGTTTTGGTCGCGAGTTTCGCAGCACCAGAATCCCTGCGGGGCCGGCGATGTTGCTGCTGGCGTGCATGGTTGTCGGGCCGAATTTCGGCCCACAGATGGCCTTGCTGGCGCCGATTTGCAGCGTACCGCTGGTGTTTGCCGGGCTGGCCCTGATTCATGGGCTGGTGGCGCGAAAGCGCCTGGCCACGTTCTGGCTGGTGGGGTTGTACGTAGTGCTGTTGATATTCATGCAGCTGATCTATCCGTTACTCGTGGTTTTGGCCATTGTCGACGGCCTGATTGATTTTCGCGGTCGTCTGGCGTCGAAAGACGCCGATAGCGCGAACGGTGAAGGTTAAAAGTTAGAGGATTTTCACATGCAACTGATCCTTCTGGAAAAAGTCGCCAACCTGGGCAACCTGGGCGACAAAGTGAACGTTAAGGCCGGCTACGGTCGTAACTACCTGCTGCCATACGGCAAAGCCACCGCTGCAACCGCTGCCAACCTGGCTGCGTTTGAAGAGCGTCGTGCTGAGCTGGAAAAAGCAGCAGCAGACAAAAAAGCTTCGGCCGAAACTCGCGCTGCCCAACTGGCTGAGCTGGAAGTGACTATCACTGCCACCGCCGGTGACGAAGGCAAGCTGTTCGGTTCGATCGGCACCCACGACATCGCTGATGCACTGACCGCCTCCGGCGTTGAAGTGCAGAAGAGCGAAGTTCGTCTGCCGAACGGCACCATCCGCAACGTAGGCGAATTCGACGTAGCCGTGCACCTGCACGCCGAAGTTGAAGCCACCGTACGCGTTGTTGTGGTAGCAGCTTAAAGCAAGCTAACTGACTGGCACCCCGTGTGCCAGGCGGTTAACATCGGGCACGATCCTGTTTACAGGTCGTGCCTTTTGTTTTTCTACAACCCCCTAATTCCAAGTGGCCATGAACGATATTTCAGCTCCTGAGCAATACGATCTGCAAACCGCTGCCCTGAAGGTGCCGCCGCATTCCATCGAGGCCGAACAGGCCGTGCTCGGTGGCTTGATGCTGGACAACAACGCCTGGGAACGCGTGCTGGATCAAGTCTCGGACGGTGATTTCTATCGCCATGACCACCGCCTGATCTTCCGCGCCATCGCCAAGCTGGCCGACCAGAACTCGCCGATCGACGTGGTGACCCTGGCCGAGCAACTGGACAAGGAAGGCCAGACCTCCCAAGTCGGTGGCCTGGGCTACCTGGGTGAACTGGCGAAAAATACGCCGTCCGTCGCCAACATCAAGGCCTATGCCCAGATCGTTCGCGAACGCGCCACCCTGCGCCAGTTGATCGGCATCAGCACCGAAATCGCCGACAGCGCCTTCAACCCCGAAGGCCGCACCGCTGCCGAAATCCTCGACGAAGCCGAGCGCCAGATCTTCCAGATCGCCGAGGCCCGGCCGAAAACCGGCGGCCCGGTCAGCGTCAACGATTTGTTGACCAAGGCCATCGACCGTATCGACACGCTGTTCAACACCGATAACGCCATCACCGGCATTTCCACCGGCTACACCGACCTCGACGAGAAGACCAGCGGCCTGCAGCCGTCCGACTTGATCATCGTCGCCGGCCGTCCATCCATGGGTAAAACCACCTTTGCGATGAACCTGGTGGAAAACGCCGTGCTGCGCAGCGACAAGACGGTGCTGGTGTACTCCCTCGAGATGCCAGGCGAATCGCTGATCATGCGGATGCTTTCGTCGCTCGGCCGTATCGACCAGACCAAAGTGCGTGCCGGTCGCCTGGAAGACGACGATTGGCCGCGCCTGACCTCGGCCGTCAACCTGCTCAACGACCGCAAGCTGTTCATCGATGACACCGCCGGTATCAGCCCGTCGGAGATGCGTGCGCGTACTCGCCGACTGGTGCGTGAACACGGTGACATCGCGCTGATCATGATCGACTACCTGCAGTTGATGCAGATCCCCGGTTCCAGCGGCGACAACCGGACCAACGAGATTTCTGAAATTTCCCGGTCCCTGAAAGCCCTGGCCAAGGAATTCAACTGCCCGGTCGTGGCGCTGTCCCAGCTCAACCGTTCCCTGGAGCAACGCCCCAACAAGCGCCCGGTGAACTCCGACTTGCGGGAATCCGGAGCGATCGAGCAGGATGCTGACGTGATCATGTTCGTGTACCGCGACGAGGTGTATCACCCCGAGACCGAACACAAAGGCATTGCCGAGATCATCATCGGCAAGCAGCGGAACGGGCCGATCGGCTTTATCCGCCTGGCATTCATCGGTAAGTACACACGCTTCGAGAACCTTGCGCCGGGCAGCTATAACTTCGACGACGACGAATAACGGCAATCTAATGTGGGAGCGGGCTTGCTCGCGAAGGCGACGGATCAGTCAGTAGATGTATTGACTGGCATACCGCTTTCGCGAGCAAGTCCGCTCCCACATTTCAAATGTATTCACAATTCAGAGCACTCCACAATTCCGACCATTATCGTCGGAATTGGTCAAATTTTGTGCTATATTTCGCGCCCGCGATTTTTCATCTCAACACCGGTCACCGTCATGCAAACAGCCAAGCCGTTATTTGACTATCCCAAGTACTGGGCCGAATGTTTCGGTCCTGCGCCATTCCTGCCAATGAGCAGGGAGGAGATGGATCAGCTTGGCTGGGATTCCTGCGACATCATCATTGTTACCGGTGATGCGTACGTGGATCACCCCTCGTTCGGCATGGCAATCATCGGCCGGCTGCTGGAGTCCCAGGGCTTTCGCGTCGGGATCATTGCCCAGCCGAACTGGCAGTCCAAAGACGACTTCATGAAGCTCGGCGAGCCGAACCTGTTCTTCGGCGTCGCGGCCGGCAACATGGACTCGATGATCAACCGCTACACCGCCGACAAGAAAATCCGTTCCGACGACGCCTACACTCCAGGTGGCATGGCCGGCAAACGCCCGGACCGCGCGAGCCTGGTGTACAGCCAGCGTTGCAAGGAAGCCTACAAGAACGTGCCGATCGTGCTCGGCGGCATCGAAGCCTCGCTGCGCCGCATCGCCCACTACGACTACTGGCAGGACCGTGTGCGTAACTCGATCCTGATCGACGCCACCGCCGATATCCTGCTGTACGGCAACGCCGAGCGGGCCATCGTCGAGGTCGCCCAGCGCCTGTCGTGGGGCCACAAGATCGAAGACATCACCGACGTGCGCGGCACCGCGTTCATTCGCCGTGATACGCCTGTGGGCTGGTACGAAGTGGACTCCACGCGTATCGACCGTCCGGGCAAGATCGACAAGATCATCAACCCGTACGTGAACACCCAGGACACCCAGGCCTGCGCTATCGAGCAAGAGAAAGGCCCGGTGGATGACCCGGAAGAGGCCAAGGTCGTGCAGATCCTGGCCAGCCCGAAGATGACCCGCGACAAAACCGTGATCCGCCTGCCGTCAGTGGAGAAAGTCCGTGGCGACGCGGTGCTCTATGCCCACGCCAACCGCGTGTTGCACCTGGAAACCAACCCAGGCAACGCCCGCGCCCTGGTGCAGAAGCACGGTGAAGTCGACGTGTGGTTCAACCCGCCGCCGATTCCGATGACCACCGAAGAAATGGACTACGTGTTTGGCATGCCTTACGCCCGTGTTCCACACCCGGTGTATGGCAAGGAAAAGATCCCGGCCTACGACATGATTCGCTTCTCGGTGAACATCATGCGTGGCTGCTTCGGCGGCTGCACCTTCTGCTCGATCACCGAGCACGAAGGCCGCATCATCCAGAACCGTTCCGAAGAGTCGATCATTCGCGAAATCGAAGAGATCCGCGACAAAGTGCCAGGCTTCACCGGCGTGATCTCCGACCTCGGCGGCCCGACCGCGAACATGTACCGCATCGCCTGCAAGAGCCCGGAAATCGAATCCGCGTGCCGCAAGCCATCGTGCGTGTTCCCCGGCATCTGCCCGAACCTGAACACCGACCATTCGTCGTTGATCCAGCTGTACCGCAGCGCCCGTGCCTTGCCGGGTGTGAAGAAGATTTTGATCGCTTCCGGCCTGCGCTACGACCTCGCCGTCGAGTCGCCGGAGTATGTGAAAGAGCTGGTCACCCACCACGTCGGTGGCTACCTGAAGATCGCCCCGGAACACACCGAGGAAGGTCCGCTCAACCAGATGATGAAGCCGGGCATTGGCAGCTATGACAAGTTCAAGCGCATGTTCGAGAAATACACCAAGGAAGCGGGCAAGGAGCAGTACCTGATTCCTTACTTCATCGCCGCCCACCCGGGCACCACCGACGAAGACATGATGAACCTGGCCCTGTGGCTCAAGGGCAACGGCTTCCGCGCCGACCAGGTGCAGGCGTTCTACCCGTCGCCGATGGCCACCGCCACCGCGATGTACCACTCGGGCAAGAACCCGCTGCGCAAGGTCACCTACAAGAGCGACGCGGTGACCATCGTCAAGAGCGAAGAGCAGCGCCGTCTGCACAAGGCGTTCCTGCGCTACCACGACCCGAAAGGCTGGCCGATGCTGCGTGAAGCGCTGACCCGCATGGGCCGCGCCGACCTGATCGGGCCGGGCAAAGACCAGTTGATTCCGCTGCATCAGCCTGCCACCGACAGCTACCAGAGCGCACGTCGCAAGAACTCGACGCCGGCCGGCAGCCACAAGGTCGCCAAGGAAACCACCACCAAGATCCTCACCCAGCACACCGGCCTGCCGCCGCGTGGCAGTGATGGCAGCAACCCGTGGGACAAGCGCGAACAAGCCAAGGCCGCGGCCATGGCGCGCAACAAGCAGGCGGCCAAGGAGCGCGCCGATGCGGCCAAGGGCAAGGGCGGCAAGCCCGCCCGTAAGCCGGTCGTGCCGCGTTGATCGCAGCCTGATATGCAAAACGCCAGCCTCGTGCTGGCGTTTTGCTTTCTAGCCGGTGGGTAGCCTGTTTGTTAAGGTGGCGCCCATTGAATCGCCTTCGCGAGCAAGCCCGCTCCCACATTCGATCGCATTCTCATGCTGGAACTCGGTCAACTGTGGGAGCGGGCTTGCTCGCGAAAGCGTCAGTTCAGGCACCCTTCATTTCAAGGAAGAACACCCATGAGCAACCCCCTGCTCACGATCGGCATGGACTCCAACCGCTCCCAATTCATGGCGCGCCAGCGCATCGAAAGCCAGATCAACCTGCCGCGCCTGTTCGCTGCCATCGATGCCGACCCCGCCATTGTCGGTGCCGGTGTTGTGTATATCGATGCCGAGTTCAACGTTGTCACTCTGCGCGAATTCCAGCCTATCTGCAGCATCGCACCCAAGCGGTTGATCCTGCGTGAGGCGCAGAAGTACATCGCGCCAACGCAATTCGCCCAACAGGTGCAAGACAACCCGCGTGAGTCCCGGCTGGTGGGCGAAGCGGTCAATACCACGCTGTCGTGTGCCGGCGCGGTCATTGGGTGGATTGTGGTGCTCAGTGGTTCCGTCGCGGTCCCGTTTTCGGCAGGCGCCAGTTCGGTGGTCGTGGCGCTCGGCTACACGGCTGCAGCAGCCAGTTCCGTGCAGTGTTTTGCCAGCGGCTATCGCACGGTCAATGAGATCCGTAACCCCGCGCGCAATGACCAGCTCGACAGTGAGGAGTGGTACCAATACACCATGATTGCCCTGGATGCGGCGTCGTTGGTCGGGGTAGGTTCATCGGCGCTGGCAACGGTCAAGCTGGTGCGGCTGAATAAGGCTGCCACCGGAAAAAGTGTGAGGGAGGTGCTCAGGGGCCTGAATCGACAGGAGCGAGCCAAGTTGACCAAAGAGCTGTTGAGCATCAACGATCCACGCTTGACGTCCAAGATGATCAAGCTGAAACAGTTGTCGGGCGAGTTGCCTAAGCGGTTCACGCCCACCGAGGTCAAACATGCAACGGTCACGCAGATCAAGGACGCCTTGGGCGCAGCCATTGGTTTTACCGGCAGCGCAGTGTCGGGGAACGTGCGCACAATTGCCGTAGGGCTGTATGAGGAGGCAGAGCAATGAACGAGCTGCCCAGCATTCGCAGTTTTTTGTCGACGTATTTCCCGGTCTTCATGGGGGCGATATTTGCCTCGATTTTCACCCTCGTGTTTACGGTTCCGGTGTTCTTCGACAGCTATATGCCCAGCCTGTCCATGGCAGATAACGCCAAGTACTCCTTCTTGGCGGGTATCGCGCTCACGCTAATCATCGTGCACTGCAATTTCATGATTGCTCGCGGGCATCCCCAATGGACGTGGCCGGTCGTGGTGCTTTTGGGGGTGTGCTTTCTGAGTGTACTGCCAACCCTCAATGATCAACCGAATGCGGTGATGTACGCCTTGAGCCTGTTGTTCCCATTGCTTGGGCTATTGCTGTTCAACAGCAAGCGTCACCGCGAAATGCGCCAGAAACTGGTCGAAGTCCGCCACCTGCGCGAAGCCATCAGCGCCCGCCAAAAAGCTCGCTGACTGGGTAGATTCACCACCTCCGCTCACATGACCGCCACATAAATGTGCAACCCTCGCACCATTACCGCAGCCACGGCGCCGTTTTGGTGCTGTACTGCACCGGGTCTTACGATAAAGCGCAATGACGGCCGCACTGGCATAAGTCTTGCGCGCTTTGTTTCCATGCCCTGGCTCGCAGGAGGCCGCCGTGTCGATTCATGTCGCGTTGCACCACGTTACGCATTACCGCTATGACCGCGCTGTCGAACTCGGCCCACAGATTGTGCGTTTGCGCCCGGCCGCCCATAGCCGCACGCGGATTTTGTCCTACGCACTGAAAGTGTTGCCCGAGCAGCACTTCATCAATTGGCAGCAAGACCCCCAGGGCAATTACCTGGCGCGTCTGGTGTTCCCGGAAAAGACTGACGAGTTGCGCATCGAAGTCGACCTCGTCGCTGAGATGGCGGTGTTCAACCCATTCGACTTTTTCCTTGAACCCTACGCCGAAAAAATCCCCTTCAGCTACGCCGCCGATGAGCAGCGTGAGCTGGCGCCGTACCTGGAAACCTTGCCGCTGACACCGAAGTTTGCCGCCTACTTGGCCGGCATCGACCGCACGCCACTGCCTGCGGTGGATTTCCTGGTAGGGCTGAACCAGCGCCTGGCGGCGGATATCGGCTACCTGATCCGCATGGAGCCGGGCGTGCAAACCCCGGAATTCACCCTGGAAAACGCGTCCGGCTCTTGCCGCGATTCGGCCTGGCTGCTGGTGCAGTTGCTGCGCAACCTTGGGCTGGCCGCGCGTTTTGTGTCCGGCTACCTGATCCAGCTGACCGCCGATGTCAAAGCCCTCGACGGCCCGTCCGGCACCGAAGTGGATTTCACCGACCTGCACGCCTGGTGCGAAGTGTATTTGCCGGGTGCCGGCTGGATCGGCCTCGACGCCACTTCCGGGCTGTTCGCCGGTGAAGGGCATATCCCGTTGGCTTGTAGTCCTGATCCTTCGTCCGCCGCGCCGATCAGTGGGTTGGTGGAACCTTGCGAGTGCGAATTTACCCACGAAATGTCGGTTGAGCGGATTTGGGAAGCGCCGCGCGTCACCAAGCCCTACACCGAAGAACAGTGGCTGGCGATCCAGGCGCTGGGCCGGCAGATCGACGGCGACCTGCTTAAAGACGATGTACGCCTGACCATGGGCGGCGAACCGACCTTCGTCTCCATCGACGACCCCGACGGCGCCGAATGGAACACCGCCGCGCTGGGGCCGGACAAGCGTCGCCTGTCCGCCGAGCTGTTCCAGCGCATGCGCAAACACTATGCGCCCGAGGGCCTGGTGCACTTCGGCCAGGGCAAGTGGTATCCCGGCGAGCAGCTGCCGCGCTGGTCGCTCAACTGCTACTGGCGCCGCGACGGGTTGCCGATCTGGCACAACAGCGCGCTGATCGCCGATGAGCAGCAAGATTACGGCGCCGACGGCGAGATGGCCGGGCGCTTCCTGGTCAGTGTCGCCGAGCGCCTGAAGCTGCCCGCACGCTTTGTATTCCCGGCCTTCGAAGACAACTTCTACTACCTGTGGCGCGAAGGTGCGCTGCCGCAAAACGTCACTGCCCAGGACCCGCGCCTGAGTGACGACCTGGAGCGCGAACGCCTGCGTAAAGTGTTCAGCCAGGGCCTGGATAAAATCATCGGCCAAGTGCTGCCGCTGGCACGCACCGCCGCCAATGATCGCTGGCAGAGTGGGCGCTGGTACTTGCGCGACAACCACTGCCGCCTGGTGCCGGGCGATTCGCCGCTGGGCTATCGCCTGCCCTTGGCTTCGCAGCCTTGGGTGACGGCGGCGGAATACCCGTTCGTGCATCCGACCGACCCGAACCAGGATCAGCCGGAGCTGCCGACCACCGCGCAGCTGCAAAGCCATGGCGAACCCGCGCCGAGCGATGAGCGCGTGCCAAAAGTCGATGAATCCGCCGACTGGCTGACCCGCACCGCCTTGTGTGCCGAAGCGCGGGAAGGGCGCCTCTACCTGTTCATGCCGCCGCTGGAGCGCGTCGAGGATTACCTGGAGCTGGTGGCCGCCATCGAAGCCACTGCCGAGGAGTTGCATTGCCCGGTGTTGCTGGAAGGCTACGAGCCACCGTTCGACACGCGTCTGAGCAACTTCCGCGTCACCCCGGATCCGGGCGTGATTGAGGTCAACGTGCAGCCGTCCGCGACCTGGGACGAGTTGGTCGAACGCACCGAATTCCTCTACGAAGAGGCGCGGCAAACCCGCCTGACCACTGAAAAATTCATGATCGACGGCCGCCACACCGGCACCGGCGGCGGAAACCACTTTGTGCTCGGCGGCGCGACACCCAAGGATTCGCCGTTCTTGCGCCGTCCTGATTTGCTGCGCAGTTTGATCAGCTACTGGCATAACCACCCGTCGCTGTCGTACCTGTTTTCCGGGCTGTTTATCGGCCCGACCTCACAGGCACCACGGGTGGATGAGGCGCGTAACGACGCGTTGTATGAGCTGGAGATTGCCTTCGCGCAAATGCCCGAACCCGGCGAAGAGTGCCCGCCGTGGTTGGTCGACCGTCTGCTGCGCAACTTGCTGATCGACGTGACGGGCAACACCCACCGCGCCGAATTCTGCATCGACAAACTCTACTCGCCGGACGGCGCCACCGGCCGCCTGGGCCTGCTGGAACTGCGCGCGTTTGAAATGCCACCCCATGCGCGCATGAGCCTGACCCAGCAACTGCTGCTGCGCGCCTTGGTCGCGCGCTTCTGGCGTGAGCCGTATGCGCCGCCGAAACTGGCGCGCTGGGGCACCGAGCTGCATGACCGCTTCCTGTTGCCGCATTTTATCGAGCAGGATTTTGCCGACGTGATCGTCGAGCTGAATGCCGCCGGTTACCCGCTGCGGGCCGAGTGGTTTGCGGCGCACCTGGAGTTTCGTTTCCCCAAGGTCGGCGACTACGCCGTCAGCGGTATCGAACTGGAACTGCGCCAAGCCCTGGAACCCTGGCACGTGCTGGGCGAGGAAGGCGCGGTGGGCGGCACGGTGCGTTACGTGGATTCATCCCTTGAGCGCTTGCAGGTGAAGTTGAGCGGGCTGCCGCCGCAGCGCTATTTGCTGACGTGCAACGGCATCCCGGTGCCGTTGCAGCCGACCGGGCGTATTGGTGAGTTCGTCGCCGGCGTGCGTTATCGCGCCTGGCAACCGGCCAACTGCCTGCAGCCGACTATCTCGGTGCATGCGCCATTGGTGTTCGACTTGCTGGATACCTGGATGCAGCGCTCGCTGGGCGGTTGCCAGTACCATGTCGCCCATCCGGGCGGGCGCAATTACGACAGCTTGCCGGTGAACGCCAATGAGGCGGAGAGTCGGCGCATGGCGCGGTTTTTCCGCTTGGGGCATAGCCCGGGCAAGCTGCCCGTGCCCCCTTTAGTCATCAATGATGAACTACCCATGACCCTGGATTTGCGGCGTTTCCCCAATAAAAAAGACTAAACGCTGTTCAAATGTGGGAGGGCTTTTGTGGCGAGGGAGCTTGCTCCCGCTGGGGTGCGAAGCGCCCCCGAAGCAGGCGACTGCTACGCAGTCGAACGGGAGTAAACTCCCTCGCCACAACAAGCCCGCTCCCACATTAGACTGTGGTGACTTTGAACTCCCTTGCCCCTGCCGAGCGTTCCATGCCCGACTTGCTCGACCGTTACCCGCTGACTGCGGGCACTTATCACGAACTGCTCGACGACAGTGGCGCGGTGCGTGCCCATTGGCAGCGTTTGCTCGATCACCTGCAACGCAGCACGCCCGCACAACTGGCCCAGCGCCAGGCGCTGCTGACCCGGCAGATCCAGGAAAACGGCGTGACCTACAACGTCTACGCCGACCCCAAAGGCGCCGACCGCCCGTGGGAGCTGGATTTGCTCCCGCATGTGCTGGCCTTTGAAGAGTGGCAGCACCTGTCAGCCGGTATCGCCCAGCGTGCGCGCCTGCTCAATGCCGTATTAGCTGATCTGTACGGCCCACAGCGCTTGATCAAAGAAGGCCTGCTGCCGGCGGAATTGGTGTTCGGCCACAACAACTTCCTGTGGCCGTGCCAGGGTATCCAGCCGCCCGACGGTGCGTTCCTGCATCTGTACGCCGTGGACCTCGCGCGCACGCCGGATGGCCGCTGGTGGGTCACGGCCGACCGGACCCAAGCGCCATCGGGCGCAGGTTACGCGTTGGAAAACCGCACCATCGTGTCCCGCGCCTTTCCGGATTTGTACCGCGACCTGCAAGTGCAACACCTCACCGGTTTCTTCCGCACGCTGCAGGAAACCCTGGCCCGCCAGGCACCGAGTGATGACCAGTCGCCGCTGATCGTGCTGCTCACGCCGGGGCGCTTCAACGAAAGCTATTTCGAACATCTTTACCTCGCGCGCCAGCTCGGCTACCCGTTGGTGGAAGGCGGCGACCTCACCGTGCGCGACAGCACCGTGTTCCTGAAAACCCTCAGTGGCCTGCGCCGGGTGCACGCGATCATGCGTCGCCTGGACGACGACTTCTGCGACCCGCTGGAGCTGCGCACCGACTCGGCTCTCGGCGTGCCCGGCCTGCTGGACGCCGTGCGCCAAGGCAATGTGCTGGTGGCCAACGCGCTTGGCAGTGGCGTGCTGGAATCGCCAGGGTTGCTCGGCTTTTTGCCGAAGATCAACCAGTTCCTGTTTGGCGAAGAATTGATCCTGCCGTCCATCGCCACGTGGTGGTGCGGTGAGGCGCCGGTGCTCGCCGAAGCCCTGGAAAAACTCCCGGAATTGCTGATCAAGCCCGCGTTTCCGTCGCAGAGCTTCACGCCGGTATTTGGCCGTGATTTGAACGACGAACAACGCCAGGCGCTGGCCGAACGCATGCGCGCGCGGCCTTATGCGTATGTCGCCCAGGAGCTGGCGCAATTGTCCCAGGCGCCGGTGTGGCACACCGTGGAGGACCACTTGCAACACCGCGCTATCGGCATGCGCGTGTACGCCGTGGCCAGCGATGAAGGCTACCGCGTGCTGCCTGGCGGCCTGACCCGCGTGGCCGCCGAGGCTGATGCCGAGGTGGTGTCGATGCAGCGCGGTGGCGCGAGCAAAGACACCTGGGTGCTGGGTGAGCGCGCTGCCGGTGGCGAACACTGGCGTGCGCAGCGGCCCATTGGTGCCCACGACCTGGTGCGCCGCGATCCGTATCTGCCGTCGCGCGTGGTGGAAAACCTGTTCTGGTTTGGCCGCTACTGCGAACGTTGTGATGACAGCGCGCGCTGGCTGCGCATTGTGCTCGCGCGGTATGTCGACGGCGACGACCCGCGGGCGCTGCAAGCCGCTGTGGAGCTGGGCGAGACCTTGCGCTTGTTGCCGGAGGAGGGCGAGTTGCCCGAGCGTCTGCTGGCTGCCTTGCTCGGCGATGACTGGCCGTCGAGCCTGCGTGCCAACCTGCAGCGCTTGCAGTGGGCGGCGTCGCAGGTGCGCGGCAAGTTGTCCCGGGAAAACTGGCAGGCCCTGGTCGAGCTGCAGCGCGAAGCCCTGGAGCTGGAAAGCGAAAGCCCGGACTTCGGCGAGCTGCTGGATTTCCTCAACCGTTTGGTGATGTCCCTGGCGGCACTGTCCGGCTTTGCCCTGGACGACATGACCCGCGACGAAGGCTGGCGCTTCTTGATGATGGGCCGGCGTATCGAGCGTCTGCAGTTTCTCAGCAGCAGCCTCGCGGCATTCCTGCGTGGCGTGGCGGTGTTTGATCAGGCCGGGCTTGAGTGGTTGCTGGAGCTGGGCAACAGCAGCATCACCTATCGCTCGCGCTACCTGGCCGTGCCGCAGTTGATCCCGGTACTCGACCTGTTGTTGCTGGATGAGCAGAACCCGCACGCGGTGCTGTTCCAGTTGAAGCTGGTCAGCCGCACCTTGCGACGCCTCAACGATGACTTTGGTGTGCCACGGGAAACCGGTCTCGCGCCGTTGGTCGACCGTCTGGCGCGCTTCGACCTGGGCTGCCTGGAGAACCCGTTGTTCGGCGAGTCCAGCGTGCGTGCTGCGCTGGATGGCCTGGCTGACCTGCTGCAAGCGGTCGCCGATGAGAGTGGGCAAGTGTCGGATCGCCTGGCCTTGCGCCATTTTGCCCATGTGGATGATGTCAGCCAGCAAACGGTGTCGGTGTGATGAGTGCGCGCTACCAGATTTTCCACGATACCCACTACCACTACGATAGCCCGGTGTCCCTGGCTCAGCAGCTGGCGCACCTGTGGCCACGGCCGTGCGCCTGGCAGCGTTGCAGTTCGCAACAACTGGAAATCAGCCCCGAGCCGACTGCGCGCCGCGACGAGCTGGACGTATTCGGCAACCCGATCACCCGCCTGGCGTTCGAGCGGCCCCATGATGAGCTGCTGGTAAATGCCGGGCTGACCGTGGAAGTGCTGGCGCGGCCTGCGCTGGATTTTCAGCTCTCACCCGCCTGGGACCAGACCCGCGACAGCCTGACCTATAGCAGCCTGCCCATGTCCGCCGAGCTGATCGAAGCCTGCCGCTATCGCTTCGAATCGCCCTACGTGCACCTGAAAAAAACCTTCGTCGAGTTTTCCGAAAGCTGCTTTCCACCCGGCGAGCCATTGCTGCTGGGCGTGCAGGCGTTGATGGAGAAGATTTTCAGCGAATTCACCTTTGATGCCGAAGCCACCCAGGTGGCTACGCCGCTGGTGGAAGTGCTGGAGCGCCGTCGTGGCGTGTGCCAGGACTTCGCCCACTTGATGCTCGCCTGCTTGCGCTCGCGCGGTTTGGCGGCGCGTTACATCAGCGGCTACCTGCTCACCCAGCCACCGCCCGGCCAGCCACGGCTGATCGGCGCCGATGCGTCCCACGCGTGGGTGTCGGTGTATTGCCCGGTGTCGGGCTGGGTAGATTTTGATCCGACCAACAATGTGCAGCCGGCACTGGAGCACATCACCCTGGCCTGGGGCCGGGATTTCTCTGATGTGTCGCCGTTGCGGGGGGTGATTCTGGGAGGTGGGAGCCATGACCCGGAGGTGCGGGTGACGGTGATGCCGTTGGAATAGAGCCTCAAGGCTCGTTCCCACGCTCTGCGTGGGAATGCCTGCTGTGACGCTCTGCGTCACGCTTGCACAGGCTTCGAACCTTGCGGTGCGCCGGGACGCGGAGCGTCCGAGGCTGCATTCCCACGCAGAGCGTGGGAACGATCATTTATTCCGCCGGGTCTTTCGGTGTCTCGGTCTCGTCAGTCGCCACTTCACCTTCAGCATCCGGGTTCAGTGCGCCAGCTTCTTCATCTGCAGCGGCTTTCTTGCGTTGCAGCTTTTCCTCTTTCTTCTGCTCCTTGGCCAAGTCTCTCTGACGTTTGGCGAAGGAGTAATTAGGTTTGGCCATGGGCGATCCTCTAGGGTCGAAGGTGAGGGTGGGCGGCGCGCAGCTGCCTTGGGTCGCTATGGTAGCAGCTTAGCACCGCGCGTGGCCTTCACTTACCGCAGGCGTACGCAGCCAGCAGGCCGTTGAACAGTTGATTTAGATGCATGGCGCGGGCTCCGAGGGGTAATGAGCCGATCATAAACAGGCAGGCGAACTTTGGCTGGTAGATTGTGTTGATCAGTCTGATAGCCTAAAGTTGTATACAATCTGTTGATGCAGATCATAAGAATTCAAGCCTGCTTGAGGCACCCTTGTCGCAATACGCGTTTATTAAACCCTGCCTTGGAGATTCACATGTTTGCCAAACTCGTTGCTGTTTCCCTGCTGACTCTGGCGAGCGGCCAGTTGCTTGCTGCAGAGTGCAAGGTCACCGTCGACTCCACTGACCAAATGTCCTTCAACACCAAGGCCATTGAAATCGACAAAAGCTGCAAGACGTTCACCGTTGAGCTAACGCATTCCGGCAGCTTGCCGAAAAACGTCATGGGCCATAACTGGGTGCTGAGCTCGGCCGCCGACATGCCTGGCGTTGCCAGCGACGGCATGGCCGCCGGTATCGACAAGAACTACCTGAAAGACGGCGACACCCGCATCATCGCCCACACCAAGATCATCGGTGCCGGCGAGAAAGATTCCGTGACCTTCGATGTGTCGAAACTGGCCGCCGGTACGGATTACGCGTTTTTCTGCTCGTTCCCAGGCCACATTTCGATGATGAAAGGCACTGTGACCGTCAAATAAGACCGCGCTATCGTTCTTCGCGAGCAAGCCCGCTCCCACATTCGACCGCATTCTCATACTGGAACTCGGTCAAGTGTGGGAGCGGGCTTGCTCGCGAAAGCGGTCTGACAATCAGCACAAAACTATCCGGCTCACCTCACGGCGCGAATGGCATGACCCGTTTGTGTTCGGTTTTGCGATACGTATCGCAAATGATCTTGAACGCTTCTTCACGCACCGGCTGGCCATGCAGGAAGGCATCGATCTCGGCGTAGGTCACGCCATGGGAGGCTTCGTCCGGCTTGCCCGGCGACAGGTCTTCAAGGTCGGCCGTCGGGACCTTCTCCACCAGCGACTCCGGCGCACCAAAGTGCCGTGCAATGGCGCGTACCTGGTTTTTCACCAGCCCGCTCAGCGGCGCCAAATCGCAGGCGCCATCACCAAACTTGGTGAAAAAGCCCATCACCGCTTCCGCTGCATGGTCGGTGCCGATCACCAGCCCGCCGGCCGCGCCAGCGATGGTGTACTGCGCCACCATGCGCATGCGCGCCTTGGTGTTGCCCAGCACGAAGTCACGCGACACCGCCGCCTTGCCTTCGAACGCCGCCACTTCATTGGCCAGGGATTTAACCGCTGGTCCGATGTTCACGGTGTGGCGCTCGTCCGGCTCGATGAAGTCCACCGAAGCCTGGGCGTCGTGTTCGTCGAACTGGGTTTCGTACGGCAGGCGCACGGCGATAAAACGGTAGGCGTCATCGCCGCTGCTGGCGCGCAGTTCTTTCATTGCACGTTGGGCCAACAGGCCTGCGGTCAGGGAGTCGACGCCGCCGCTGATGCCCAGCACCAACGTCTTGAGCCCGGAATTGCGCAGGCAATCCTGGATAAACGCCACGCGGCGGGCCACTTCGGCTTCAAGCGCGGCCTGGTCGTTGAACGGTGCTTGGACCTTGAGCTGCTGCGCAATCTCAGGCTGTACGGCTTGCATGATTCACTCCTTGCTGGGTAGGGCAGGTACTTTGAAAACGTGGCGCAAATAGGCGACAAAATTCGGATCGGTGCAGTGAGTCTTGCCCGCTTCATCGGAGATTTTAGCGACGGGCTGGCCATTGCAGGCGGTCATTTTAAGCACGATGCTCATCGGCTCGACACCTGGAATGTCACAGGTCAGGTTGGTGCCGATACCGAAGCTCACATTAATGCGACCGCGCAACGCACGGAAAATCTCCAGGGCCTTGGGCAGCGACAGGCTGTCGGAGAACACCAGCGTCTTGCTCATCGGCTCGATACCGAGCTTGTGGTAATGGGCAATGGCTTTCTCGGCCCACTGCACCGGGTCGCCGGAGTCATGGCGCAGGCCGTCGAACAGCTTGGCGAAATACAAGTCGAAGTCGCCGAGGAACGCGTCGGTGGTGATGCAGTCGGTCAGGGCGATGCCCAGCAGGCCACGGTATTCGCGGACCCAGCAGTCGAGCGCGGCAATCTGGCTGTCGATCAGGCGTGGGCCGAGTTGCTGGTGGGCCATGATCCATTCGTGGGCCATGGTGCCCAGCGGCTTCATATCGAACTCGCGGGCCAGGTGCACGTTGCTGGTGCCGACGAAACGGCCGGGGAAGTCGTGCTTGAGCACGCTCACCACTTCTTCCTGCACCCGGTACGAGAAGCGCCGACGCGTGCCGAAGTCGGCCACTTGCAGCTCCGACAGCTCGTCGCTGCTGGCATTCGCCGTCAGCCAGTCGAACTTGCGGTACAGCTGCTCGCGGGCCTGCTCAAGGATTACGGTCTGGTAGCGGTAGCGGTTACGCACTTCGCTGACGATGGCCAGCATCGGCACTTCAAACAGGATCACGTGCAGCCACGGCCCACGCAGGCGGATAAACAGCTCGCCGTTCTCGATGCCGGTTTGCACATAGCGCAGGTTGAAGCGGAACAGCCCGAGGAAGCGCAGGAAATCCGGCTTCATAAAGCTGATGCGTTCAAGAAAACCAAGCTGGTCCGGGCTCAGGCTCAGCTCGGCAAGGCGTTCGATCTGGTAGCGGATTTCCGCCAGGTACGGGCGCAGGTCTTCACTGTTACGGCAACGAAACTCCCATTCAACTTCCACATTCGGGTAGTTGTGCAGCACCGCCTGCATCATGGTCAGCTTGTAGAAGTCGGTGTCGAGCAAGTTCTGCACGATGCGATCGGCAAACACACTCTCGCTCATAACGGGAATCTCCAGACGGGTCGGCGATGGGCGCCGACCTTTACGCACTATTAAGGAATGGCGCTAGTGGCGCATAGACCTGTGGGGTTTTGCCAGTGATTTTTTCAGCTTGGCATTGTTGTTGTGTCCACTGACGCCTTCGCGAGCAAGCCCGCTCCCACATTTGAAATGCATTCCAAATGTGGGAGCGGGCTTGCTCGCGAAGGCGGTATTGCCGGCGACGTCCCTCAAACTGACTCGACTTGTTCCATCATCCACTTCACAAACTCCCGCACCTTGGGCACCTCGGCCGAATGCTCCGGATACGCCAGGTAATACGCATCCTGGCTGGGCATCGCATGCTGCCAAGGAATCACCAACTTGCCCTCGGCCAGTTCTTCTTCCACCAGAAACCGTGGCAGCAACGCCACGCCACAGCCCACCTGCGCCGCGCGGATGCACATATAGAAGGTGTCGAAACGCGGCCCGTGGTAGCTGTGCTCGGTGTGAAAGCCCTGGCTGGCAAACCAGTCGTGCCAGCCTTGCGGCCGCGAGGCGTTTTGCAGCAGCACCAGGTCACTCAGTTGCGTCGGGTCGGTGAACGGCTGCGCGGGCAGGCTTTCCGGCGCGCACACCGGCACAAGTTCTTCGCTGAACAGCTTCAAACTCTCGGTGCCGGGGCGTGAGCCCTGGCCGAAATAGAAAGCCATGTCGGCCTTGCCTTGCAGCAGTTCGTCCGGCTCTTGCTCGTTGCAAAGGTCCAAATGGATCTGCGGGTGACGCAAACGCCAGCCTTTAAGACGCGGCACCAGCCAGCGCGCGCCGAAGGTGTAGGGCGTGGAAACGCGCAGCACTTCGGTCTCGCCGCCGTAGGAGCGCAGGTAATGGGTGGACA
Organism: Pseudomonas sp. D2002; assembly: GCF_013385735.1. NCBI lineage: Bacteria > Pseudomonadati > Pseudomonadota > Gammaproteobacteria > Pseudomonadales > Pseudomonadaceae > Pseudomonas > Pseudomonas sp. D2002. The sequence continues at coordinate 491,953 of NZ_JACAPL010000006.1, forward strand.
TCTCCACCTGCGTGAGGATTTTTCTCACTTCCACCAAATACAAATCCCCCGCCGGGGTCATCTGCAAACGACGGCGCACTCGGCGAAACAGCAGGTGTTGCAGCAATTCTTCCAGCTGCGCCACTTGTTTGCTCACCGCGCTCTGGGTGAGGTTCAGTTCCTCGGCGGCGCGGGTGAAGCTCAGGTGGCGGGTGGCGGCTTCGAAACACTGCAGGGCGGTGATCGAGGGCAAATGTCTTTTGTTCAGCACGGCACGCCTCTTTTTATTCTTTGCATGAATAAACGGAATGATATCTCGCCTAATCGTCGTTTGTTGGCAAGTCTTGGGCCAGCTACAAATAAGGCCTGGATCGCCGTGTCTGTGGCGGCGCGAATTTTCTGTTTGAGATTGAAGGAGTGACCCATGGTTGCCGCATTGCTTGACCGTCTCGGGGTGAACCCGGCGCTGTACCAGTCGGGGAAACAACCCGTGCATTCGCCGATCGACGGCAGCCGTATCGGCAGTGTGCACTGGGAAGGTGCCGCCGAGGTGGAGCAGCAGGTCAGTCGCGCCGAGCATGCATTCGAGGCCTGGCGCAAAGTGCCGGCACCGCGTCGCGGCGAGCTGGTACGCCAGTTCGGCGACGTATTGCGCGAATACAAGGCCGACCTCGGTGAGCTGGTGTCGTGGGAAGCCGGCAAGATCACTCAGGAAGGCCTGGGTGAAGTACAGGAAATGATCGACATCTGCGACTTCGCCGTTGGCCTGTCGCGCCAACTGTACGGTTTGACCATCGCCTCCGAGCGCCCCGGCCATCATATGCGTGAAACCTGGCACCCGCTGGGCGTGGTCGGCGTAATCAGCGCCTTCAACTTCCCGGTGGCCGTGTGGGCGTGGAACACCACGCTGGCGCTGGTGTGCGGCAACGCAGTGATCTGGAAACCATCGGAAAAAACCCCGCTCACCGCGCTGGCCTGCCAGGCGCTGTTCGAGCGCGTGCTGAAAAACTTCAAGGACGCGCCTCAGTACCTGAGCCAAGTGATCATCGGCGGCCGTGACGCCGGCGCTGCGCTGGTGGATGACCCGCGTGTGGCGCTGATCAGCGCCACCGGCAGCACCCGCATGGGCCGCGAAGTGGCGCCGAAAGTCGCCGCACGTTTCGCCCGCAGCATCCTCGAGCTGGGCGGCAACAACGCGATGATCCTCGGCCCAAGCGCCGACCTGGACATGGCCGTACGTGCCATCCTGTTCAGTGCCGTCGGCACCGCCGGCCAGCGTTGCACCACCTTGCGCCGCCTGATCGCCCATGAGTCGGTCAAGGAAGAGATCGTCACCCGCCTCAAGGCGGCCTACTCCAAGGTGCGCATCGGTCACCCGCTGGAAGGCAACCTGATCGGCCCGCTGATCGACAAGCACGGCTTCGACAACATGCAGGACGCCCTGGAGCAAGCCTTGAGCGAAGGCGGCAAGGTGTTCGGCGGCAAGCGTCAGCTGGAAGATAAATTCCCGAATGCCTACTACGTGTCACCGGCCATTGTGGAGATGCCCGAGCAAAGCGACGTGGTGTGCACCGAAACCTTCGCGCCGATTCTGTATGTGATCGGCTACAGCGACTTTGCCGAAGCCCTGCGTTTGAACAACGCTGTGCCGCAAGGCCTGTCGTCGTGCATATTCACTACCGATGTGCGTGAAGCCGAGCAGTTCATGTCGGCGGTGGGCAGTGATTGCGGCATCGCCAACGTCAACATTGGCCCGAGCGGCGCAGAAATCGGCGGCGCGTTTGGCGGTGAGAAAGAGACCGGTGGCGGGCGTGAGTCGGGTTCGGATGCGTGGCGCGGTTACATGCGTCGCCAGACCAATACCGTGAACTATTCGCTGGAATTGCCGCTGGCGCAGGGTATTACCTTCGACTAAATCCCTGTCGAAACGCGGTTAAAAATGTGGGAGCGGGCTTGCTCGCGAATGCGTTGGATCAGCTGTATATCTGTTGACTGACACACCGCTTTCGCGAGCAAGCCCGCTCCCACATTTGACCTCATTTGCAGTTTGGAAAAGTGGTTTGTTAGGTCTCATCGGAGTCTGGCAATGGCATTACGCGAAACATGTTTGTGGGAACAACTCACCCCTGGCCGACCGGATCGCGCCGCGCTCAAGGGCGAGGTCAAGGTCGATGTGTGCGTGATCGGCGCCGGGATCACCGGGTTATCGGCCGCCATCCACTTGCTGGAGCAAGGTAAAAGCGTCGCCGTGCTGGAGGCCCATCGCACCGGCCATGGCGGTTCGGGGCGTAACGTCGGGCTGGTCAACGCCGGCATGTGGATTCCCCCGGATGAGATCGAAGCCGGTTTCGGCGAGGCGGTGGGCAGCCAGCTCAACCGCATGTTGGGCGCGGCGCCGTCACTGGTGTTCAGCCTGATCGACAAATACAACATCGATTGCCAATTGCGCCGCGAGGGCACCTTGCACATGGCGCACAACGCCAGAGGCGAGGCGGATTTGCGCAGTCGTGAAGAACAATGGAAGCGCCGTGGCGCGCCGGTTGAATTGCTGACCGGCCAGGCGTGCGAGCACGCCACCGGGACCAAAAAGATTGCCGCCGCGTTGCTGGACAGGCGCGCCGGCACGCTGAACCCCATGGCGTACACCACGGGTTTGGCGAATGCCGCCGCCGGGCTTGGCGGGCAGTTGTTCGACCATTCCCCCGTCACCCAACTGGAACGCCAAGGCGCGCAATGGTCAGTACAGACCGCCCAAGGCTCAGTGCAGGCTGCACAAGTGGTGATCGCCTCCAACGCCTACACCGAGGGCGAATGGACCGAGTTGCGGCGCAACTTCTTCCCCGGCTATTACTACCAGGTCGCGTCGGCCCCGCTGACGGATGCGGCCGCCGAACAGATCCTGCCGGGCGGGCAGGGCTCGTGGGACACGCGCCAGGTACTCAGCAGCATCCGCCGCGACGCCGATGGCCGCCTGTTGCTCGGCAGCCTGGGCAACGGCAACCAGAAACCCACGTGGTTTCTAAAGGCGTGGGCCGATCGGGTGCAGCAGCACTACTTCCCGTACCTCAAATCGGTGCAGTGGGAATGCACCTGGACCGGCTGCATTGCCTTCACACCTGATCACCTGATGCGCCTGTTCGAACCGGCGCCCGGCCTGGTGGCGGTCACCGGCTATAACGGGCGTGGCGTGACCACCGGCAGCGTGGTGGGCAAGGCATTTGCTGACTATTTGTGTCACCAGAACCCCCAGGCCTTGCCGATTCCCTTCGCACCGATGCAACCGCTGGCCGGGGTGGGCCTGCGCAGTTGCCTCTACGAAGCTGGATTCTCGCTGTATCACGCCGGGCAATGCCTGCGGATCGTGATCTGATCAGCGAAATACCTGTCAAAAGCCTGCATTTTCTTAGCAGGCTACTAATCTGTATTGGTGCAAGTCGTAGCAATCACGCACTGTAAATGTGCAGTTCCGTTACGCACATTGTTACAGGTGCAGGAACTGTCGTTTATCTGCCTGGTTGCCGGTGCGACCTGCCAGGGTTGTACTTATTGGATCCATCGGTTGCACCTCTCGATGCTAGACGGTTGCACGTCCTGGCAAAAGGAGTCGAAACGCCTGTAATAACAATGACACCGTGTCTTTTTGAAGAATAAAAAACTAATGGCACGCGCCTTGCTCTGGGCTTTCCCGTGAAAGTTCGTCGTGAATTCGTAGTGCCAATTAACAAAAACCTCGGAGCACCACTCATGTCCCAGACGTTTTACAAGAAAGGCTTTCTGGCCCTCGCCGTTGCAGCGGCGCTGGGTGTTTCTGCGTTTGTTCAAGCTGATGTGAAGATTGGCGTAGCGGGGCCGATGACTGGCGCCAACGCAGCTTTCGGTGAGCAGTACATGAAGGGTGCCCAAGCGGCAGCCGATGTGATCAACAAGGCCGGCGGCATCAACGGCGAGCAGATCAAACTGGTGCCCGGCGACGACGCCTGTGAGCCGAAGCAGGCTGTAGCGGTCGCCAACCGCCTGGCAGACCAGGACAAAGTGATCGGCGTGGTCGGGCACTTCTGCTCGTCCAACACCATCCCGGCTTCCGAGGTTTACGACGAAGCAGGCATCATCATGATCACCCCGGGCTCCACCAACCCACAGGTCACCGAGCGTGGCCTGGGCGCGGTGTTCCGTATGTGCGGGCGTGACGACCAGCAAGGCATCGTGGCCGGCGACTACATCGTCGACGTGCTCAAGGGCAAGAAAGTCGCGGTTATCAACGACAAGGACACCTACGGCAAAGGCCTGGCCGACGCCACCGCTGCACAGTTGACCAAGCGCGGCGTCAAGCCGGTGCTGGAAGAAGGCCTGACCCGTGGCGAGAAAGACTTCAGCGCCCTGGTGACCAAAATCCGCTCCACCGGTGCTGACGTTGTGTACTTCGGCGGCCTGCACCCGGAAGCCGGTCCACTGGTTCGCCAGATTCGTGAAGCCGGCCTCAAAGACGTCAAGTTCATGTCCGATGACGGCGTTGTCACCGACGAACTGGTCGCCACCGCTGGCGGCAAGCAGTATGTGGATGGCGTGTACATGACCTTCGGCGCCGACCCACGCCTGCTGCCAGACAGCAAGACCGTGGTGGAAGAGTTCCGCAAAAATGGCACCGAGCCTGAAGGCTACACCCTGTACGCCTACGCCTCGATCCAGGCCCTGGCCGCCGGCTTCAACGGTTCCAAATCCAACAAAGGCGAAGACGCCGCCAAGTGGCTCAAGTCTCACCCGGTGAAAACCGTCATGGGCGAAAAAGCCTGGGACACCAAGGGTGACCTGAAAATCTCCGACTACGTGGTTTACCAGTGGGACAAAGACGGTAAGTACCACCAGCTGGAAAAGCAGAAGTAAGCACAAGCACCACGGAACCAATGTGGGAGCGGGCTTGTTGTGGCGAGGGAGCAAGCTCCCTCGCCACAAAAGCCCGCTCCCACAGGGGGACTGTGTCGTGATCGAGATCTGTCTTTTCCTCCAGAAGCGCCGCACACCCCTCGGTGTGCAGGTGCTCACCGCGTGAGATTGCGTTATGGATGGTATTTTCCTGCAGCAACTGGTCAACGGCCTGACCCTCGGGTCGGTCTATGGCCTGATCGCCATCGGCTACACAATGGTCTATGGCATCATTGGCATGATCAACTTCGCCCACGGCGAGGTTTATATGATTTCCGCTTACCTCGCGGCGATCAGTCTGGCACTGCTGGCTTACTTCGGCATCGAATCCTTCCCGCTGCTCATTCTCGGCACTTTGATATTCACCGTGGTCGTCACCGGCGTTTACGGTTGGGTCATCGAGCGTGTCGCCTACAAACCGCTGCGCAACTCCACCCGACTGGCACCGCTGATCAGCGCCATCGGTATTTCCCTGATCCTGCAAAACTATGCGCAGATTGCTCAGGGTGCGAAACAACAAGGCATTCCAACCCTGCTGGCCGGCGCCTGGCGCGTCGATATCGGCAGTGGTTTCGTGCAGTTGACCTACACCAAGGTGTTCATCCTGGTGGCCGCGTTCCTCGGCATGGGCCTGCTGACCTACGTCATCAAATACACCAAGCTCGGCCGCATGTGCCGCGCGACCCAGCAAGACCGCAAGATGGCCTCGATCCTGGGCATCAACACCGACCGCGTGATCTCCTACGTGTTCGTTATCGGTGCCGCCATGGCCGCCCTGGCCGGCGTGCTGATCACCCTCAATTACGGCACCTTCGACTTCTATGCCGGCTTCATCATCGGCATCAAGGCGTTTACCGCAGCGGTACTCGGCGGCATCGGCTCCCTGCCTGGGGCGATGCTTGGCGGGATCATCCTGGGTATCTCCGAGTCGCTGTTCTCGGGGTTGATCAACTCTGACTACAAAGACGTGTTCAGTTTCTCCCTGCTGGTGGTGATTCTGATTTTCCGTCCTCAGGGCCTGCTTGGTCGCCCACTCGTGGCGAAGGTGTAAACATGTCTGCTGCCAAATCGATTGATATCAAGAAAAGTGTGGTCGATACGGTCCTCGCCGGGCTGATTTCGTTGATCGTGTTCGGTCCGATCGTCGGCGTGGTCCTCGACGGCTACAGCTTCAACCTGGAACCGGCGCGCGTGGCCGTACTGGTCGCCATCGTCATGGCCGGGCGCTTTGCCCTTAGCCTGTTCCTGCAAACCCCCAAGGGCCTGAAGATTCTGCAGGGTTTCGAGAGCAGTGGCTCTGGTGTGCACGTGCTGCCGCCGGACTACAAGTCGCGCCTGCGCTGGATCATCCCGGCACTGATCGTGATCGCCATCGTGTTCCCGATCTTCGCCAACAAGTACCTGCTGACGGTGGTCATCCTCGGGCTGATCTACGTGCTGCTGGGCCTGGGCCTGAACATCGTGGTGGGCCTGGCCGGCTTGCTCGACCTGGGTTACGTGGCGTTCTACGCCATCGGCGCCTACGGCCTGGCGCTGGGTTATCAATACCTCGGCCTGGGTTTCTGGACGGTGCTGCCATTGGCGGCAATCTGTGCGGCGCTGGCGGGGTGCATACTCGGGTTTCCGGTGCTACGAATGCACGGCGATTACCTGGCCATCGTGACCCTGGGTTTTGGTGAAATCATTCGCCTGGTGCTGAACAACTGGCTGTCGTTTACCGGTGGGCCGAATGGCATGCCGGTGCCGTCACCGACCTTCCTGGGCCTTGAGTTCGGGCGCAAAGCCAAGGACGGTGGGATTCCGTTCCACGAATTCTTCGGCATCGATTACAACCCCAACATCAAGTTCATGTTCATCTACATCGTGCTGTTCCTGGTGGTATTGGCCGTGCTCTACATCAAGCATCGCCTGACCCGCATGCCGGTCGGCCGCGCCTGGGAAGCCTTGCGCGAAGATGAAATCGCCTGCCGTTCCATGGGCCTGAACCACGTGCTGGTCAAGCTCTCGGCGTTCACCATTGGCGCGTCCACGGCGGGTCTGGCCGGGGTGTTCTTTGCCAGCTACCAAGGCTTCGTCAACCCGTCGTCGTTCACCTTCTTCGAGTCGGCGCTGATTCTGGCCATCGTGGTGCTGGGTGGCATGGGCTCGACGGTCGGCGTGGTGATTGCGGCGTTCGTATTGACCGTCGCGCCAGAGTTGCTGCGCAGCTTCTCGGAGTACCGTGTGCTGCTGTTTGGCGTGTTGATGGTGGTGATGATGATCTGGCGACCGCGCGGCCTGATTCGGATCAGCCGTACCGGTGTGACGCCACGCAAGGGGGTAGCGCCATGAGTAAGGAAGTCGTGCTCTCCGTGGAACATTTGATGATGCACTTCGGTGGCATCAAGGCCTTGAGCGATGTGAGCCTCAAGGTAGAACGCAACTCGATCTTCGCCCTGATCGGCCCCAACGGCGCCGGCAAGACCACCGTGTTCAACTGCCTCACCGGCTTTTACAAAGCCAGTGGCGGCAAAATCGAACTCAACGTGCGGGGCAAGCAAACCAACGTGATCCAGCTGCTCGGCGAGCGTTTCAAAGCCGTCGACTTCGTATCGCCGAAAAGCTTCCTCAGCCGGGTGTACTACAAGATGTTCGGCGGCACCCACCTGGTCAACCGCGCAGGCCTGGCGCGAACCTTCCAGAACATTCGCCTGTTCAAGGAAATGTCGGTGCTGGAAAACCTGCTGGTCGCCCAGCACATGTGGGTCAACCGCAACATGCTCGCCGGCATTCTCAACACCAAAGGCTATCGCAAGGCCGAAAGCGACGCCCTCGACCACGCCTTCTACTGGCTGGAAGTGGTCGACCTGGTGGACTGTGCCAACCGCCTGGCCGGTGAGCTTTCCTACGGCCAGCAGCGCCGCCTGGAAATCGCCCGCGCCATGTGCACGCGGCCGCAGATTATCTGCCTGGACGAACCGGCAGCCGGCCTTAACCCGCAGGAAACCGAAGCGCTCAGCGCGATGATTCGCCTGCTGCGCGACGAACACGACCTCACGGTGGTGCTGATCGAACACGACATGGGCATGGTGATGAGTATTTCCGACCACATCGTGGTGCTCGACCACGGCAACGTGATCGCCGAAGGCGGCCCGGACGCGATCCGCAACGACCCGAAAGTGATCGCCGCCTACCTGGGCGCAGACGAAGAGGAGCTGGTATGAGTGCGCCTATCCTCGAAATGAAGGACCTGGACGTGTTTTATGGCCCGATCCAGGCCCTGAAAAAAGTCTCGCTGCACATCAACGAAGGCGAAACCGTGAGCCTGATCGGCTCCAACGGCGCGGGCAAATCCACGCTGTTGATGTCGATCTTCGGCCAGCCACGCGCCGAATCGGGGCAGATTCTCTACAACGGCGTCGACATTACCCACAAGTCGTCCCACTACATCGCCTCCAACGGCATTGCGCAGTCGCCGGAAGGGCGGCGGGTATTCCCCGACATGACCGTCGAGGAAAACCTGCTGATGGGCACCATCCCGATTGGCGACAAATACGCGCAGGAAGACATGCAGCGCATGTTCGAGCTGTTCCCGCGGCTCAAGGAGCGCCGCACCCAACGCGCCATGACCATGTCCGGTGGTGAACAGCAAATGCTCGCCATCGCCCGCGCGCTGATGAGCCGGCCCAAGCTGTTGCTGCTGGACGAGCCGAGCCTGGGCCTGGCGCCGATTGTGGTGAAGCAGATTTTCGCCACCTTGCGTGAACTGGCGGCGACCGGCATGACCATCTTCCTGGTGGAACAGAACGCCAACCATGCACTGCGCTTGTCGGACCGCGCTTATGTGATGGTCAACGGCGAGATTCGCCTGACGGGCACCGGTAAAGAGCTGTTAGTGAATGAAGAGGTGCGCAACGCCTACCTCGGCGGGCACTGATCTGCAAGCTTGATGCAGGAACCCCTGTGGGAACCGGAATTATGTGGGAGCTGGCTTGCCTGCGATGCAAACACCTCGGTCTGTCTGGCAAACCGAGGTGATGCTATCGCGGGCAAGCCCGGCTCCCACATAAAGCCCGGTTCCCACAGTTGTTTTTAGGGGGGCCACAGGCTTCCAGCGAAATTGTGGAAAACAAATCCAGCCACCCTCCAAAGCGCGACATATAGCCGCCGCAAATCCCTGTTTTGTCACAGTTTTGACTTGTCCCCATTCGCTGTGGAACCGGCTGTGGGTAACGTGGGAGTAGCTGGCTGAAAGCCTTTAACCACGTGGCCTGTAGCGCGGTGGTTGTTTTATGATCAGCGGGTTTTTCGTGACCACACAACCCTTTTGTCAACCTGTTTAAAGACACAGGTATGTGACCGGAATATGTCCGCCAAGCCTGTGGATAAGTCTGTGACTAAACTCTGGAAAGAGTGCCGCAGGGGCCGGAATGACTGGCCTGGAGCCATCGTTCGGATTTTCCCTCTTTACGTGCGCCTACATATGCCCCGCGCCAGGTCAAGCAAAAAACTTTCTAAATCAGGCTGCAAGCCTTGTATACAGCGGCTTTTGGCTTTTCACACTTGCCCCCAAAGACTGTGGGCGCAGTTGTGGATAACCTGCGCGCATATGGCTGCAGGCCGCGGGGCATAAGGCTTTGCTCGCGATGATCAAAAAATGATCAGCTGTGCGTGAAGGTGTGTGCTTAGCGGTTGCCGCAATCGCGGCGTAAGGGCATTCTGCTGGCAACTTTTTTCCCGATGCCCGCAAGGAGAACACCATGTCCGACACGCTGTTTATTACTGGCGCCACCTCAGGTTTCGGCGAGGCTTGCGCCCGTCGTTTTGCCGAGGCCGGCTGGAAACTGGTGCTCACCGGCCGGCGTGCCGACCGTTTGAATGCGTTGGTCGAAGAGCTTTCCAAGCAGACCGAAGTGCATGGCCTGGTCGTCGACGTGCGTGACCGCAAGGGCATGGAAGACGCCATCGCCAACCTGCCGCCCTCGTTCGCCAAACTGCGTGGCCTGATCAACAACGCCGGCCTGGCCGTGGGCACTGACCCGGCGCCCAAGTGCAGCCTCGACGATTGGGAAACCATGGTCGACACCAACATCAAGGGCCTGCTGACCACCACCAGCCTGCTGCTGCCGCGCCTGATCGCTCACGGCCGTGGCGCCGGGATCATCAACCTCGGCTCTATCGCCGGCAGCTACCCGTACCCCGGCAGCCACGTGTATGGCGGCTCCAAGGCATTCGTGAAGCAGTTCTCGCTGAACCTGCGCTGCGACCTGCAAGGCACTGGCGTGCGCGTCACCAACATCGAGCCAGGGCTGTGTGAGAGCGAGTTTTCGCTGGTGCGCTTTGGTGGCGACCAGGCGCGTTATGACGCGACCTATGCCGGTGCCGAGCCGATCCAGCCGCAGGACATTGCCGATACCATCTTCTGGGTGTTGAACACGCCGGCGCATGTGAACATCAACCGCTTGGAGCTGATGCCGGTGAGCCAGACCTGGGCGGGGTTTGCGATTGAGCGTGGGGCCAAAGGCTAAGACCGATCGCTTCTGTGGCGAGGGAGCTTGCTCCCGCTGGGGCGCGAAGCGGCCCTGAGATTTTGGGGCCGCTGCGCAGCCCAGCGGGAGCAAGCTCCCTCGCCACAGGGTTACTCAACAGCCTTTAGTAGGCGACAAATCGGCCAAAACACGACATAAGGTACACTCCACGCCTGAAAACCCCTCCGCACTGTGCGGTTTAAAGGTTTTGACAGGAGGAAATGTGAGTAACCGAGGTGAGCAGGCACTGCTCAAACAATCGACCATCCTGATGTTCGCCGTGGCGATCGCGGGGATTGTCACGGGTGTGATTTCTGGCGCGCAATCCATTCTATTCGACGGCTTTTTCTCGCTGATCGCCACCGCCATCAAGGTGTTGATGCTGATCACGGCCAAGCTGATCGCCAAGAAAAGCAACGAGCGCTTCCAGTTCGGCTATTGGCATCTGGAGCCGATGGTGCTGCTGATCGAGGGCAGCTTCCTGCTGCTGATTGCCATCTACGCGTTTCTCAACGGCGTGTTCGGCATTATCAATGGCGGGCGTGAAATTGAACTGGGGTTGGTGATCGTCTACGCGGCGGTGTTTACCGTTGTCGAATTCGCCTATTTCTTCTACGTGCGTTATCGCAATCGCACGCTGAAATCTTCATTGATCCAGTTCGACAACATCAGCTGGCTGGTGGACGCGATGCTGTCGGTGGGCTTGCTGATCAGCTTCCTCGCCGCGCTGTTGCTCAAGTCCCAGGGCTATGGCGAGTGGGCGGTGTATGTCGACCCGTTGATCCTGATTCTGCTGGCCCTGAGCATGCTGGCGCCGGCGTTCAAGATCCTGCGCCCGGCCTTGCGCGAAGTGCTCGGGATTGCCCCGGATCACTTGGATGACAAGGTGCGCGAAGTGATGGATGCGGCCCAGGCCAGGCATGGCTTCGATGACTACGTCTCCTACGTGCAAAAGCACGGGCGGGCGCGGTTTATCGAGATTCATGTGGTGTTGCCGGCGAATTACCCGGTGGCTAACGTCGCCACCCTTGATGGGCTGCGCGAAGAGATATCCACAGGTCTCGGCACGCCGGATGCGGCGCGGTGGTTGACGATCAGTTTTACTGGGGATCGCAAGTGGATTGCGTGAGGTCAGTTAGACCGAGGTGAAGCTTTCGCGAGCAAGCCCGCTCCCACACTTGACCGCGTTCAGCATTGGAACGCGATCAAATGTGGGAGCGGGCTTGCTCGCGAAGAGGCCCTGAAGATCAGCCAAGATGCTGGATCAAACCCTGATAACAAGTCGCCAAGTGATACGGCGTAGTCGACGGCATATCCCGTCGGCTCACGGCGCCCTTGGCATCCAGGCATTCATGCCAGCCTTTCTCATGCAAAAAGTGCTGCTGCAGCGCCAGCAATTGGCGTTGCAACACCGCGTCACTGCCAGGCCGCAAGGTCAGTGCCCGCAGGTATTCAGCCTGGGCCCAGATTCGTTGCGTGCCGTCGCGCACCGTGCCGTCCAGGGCGAGCATGCCGCTGACCGCGCCACTCGATTTATCCACACCCTTGAGCTCGGCGTAGGCAAACGCTCGCGTCAGTGAGGCGTGCAACGGCGTGCCGCGCAGTACGTCTGAAGACTCGAGCAAATAGAACCATTCGAACTGGTGCCCCGGCTCAAACCAGTTATCCACAGCACCCAGCGGTTTTTCCATCATCACGCCGTGCTGGCGGTCGATGAAGCGCTTTTGCATGGCGGTGGCCAGGTCCAGCAGTGCATCTTGCGTGACGGCGTCTTCACGCACGGCCAGGGTGGCGAGAAAGCCTTCGGCCAGGTGCATCAGCGGGTTCTGCAGCGGGCCGGACTTGAGCGATGACCAATTGCGTTCCAATACCGCTTCGTACAGGCCGTCGCCGGTGGCGAAGCGTTGGGCGACGACTTCGAGCGCCGCATCGAGCACCGATTCCACCAGTGGCTCGCGGACCTTGGCCCAGTAGTGGGCGCAGGCAAAGATGATGAAGGCGTGGGTGTAGAGGTCTTTGCGCTTATCCAGCGGTTTGCCGTGGGCGTCGATGCTGTAGAACCAGCCGCCATGCTCGGCATCGTGGAAGTGCCGCTGCAGGGAGCGGAACAGCGCCGCCGCGCGCTCTTCGGCGAAGGCCGCGCCGGGCTCGCCGATCAGGCTGGCGAACAGGTACAACTGCCGGGCACACGCCATGGCGCGGTAGCGTTGTGGGGGCAACGGCCGGTGGTCGGCGTCCAGCGCCTCATAGGGCAACGCCAGCTCGGCATTCCAGCCCGGGCCTTGCCAGAGCGGCACGATCAGGTCGTGGAAGTGCGTGAGCACGGTGTTCAAGGAAGTTTGAGAAGCGATGGGCATCGGCTGGCGTCGTCACGGCAGGGGTGTAGGCGCGCATGGTAGCAGGCTGATCGTTCCCACGCTCTGCGTGGGAATGCATTTTCTGACGCTCTGCGTCAGGCTTTGGGACGCGGAGCGTCCTGGGCGGCATTCCCACGCGGAGCGTGGGAACGATCGAGGTCAGCCTGCCAGCAACCAAACCCCGGTCGCCGCCGACGCCGCCCCGGCCACCCGCACCAACGGTGCAGCCGCCGCCGGCAGATAACGCACCACCGCGTACCCGGCAGCGTGCAACACCGCCGTCGCGCCGACAAAACCGGCCGCGTACGCCCACGGGCTGGACATGTCCGGCAGCTCCAAACCGTGCGCCACGCCATGGAACAGCGCAAACAACGCCGTGGCAGCCACCGCAACAAACAGCGGCGGCCGTACCGCCAGCGCCACCGCCAGGCCCAGCGCGAGTACCGAGGCGGCAATCCCGCTTTCCAGCGCCGGCAGTTCAAGGCCTTCAAAGCCGAGCAGGCCGCCAATCAGCATGGTGCCGACAAACGCGCAAGGCAGTGCCCAGCGCGCGTTGCCTTTTTGCTGCGCGGCCCAGAGGCCGACCGCGACCATGGCCAGCAAGTGATCGATACCGCCCAATGGGTGGCTGATGCCGGCGACCAGCCCGTTATCGCCATGCCCGGGGTGAGCGAAGGCGAGGGCCGGGGCGAGCAGCAGGGCGGCGGTTGCGAGAAGTTTGTTGAGACCCATGTACAGGCTCCTTTCAGGGTGAGATCAGGCCGCAGTGAGCAAGCCCTGACGTTCGATAAAGGCGACGATTTCATCCAGGCCGACGCCGGTTTTCTGGTTGCTGAACACAAAGGGTTTGCCGTTACGCATGCGCGTGGTGTCGCTGTTCATCAATTCCAGCGAGGCGCCCACCAGTGGGGCCAGGTCGATCTTGTTGATCACCAGCAAGTCGGATTTGCAAATACCGGGCCCGCCTTTGCGCGGCAGCTTGTCGCCGGCCGACACATCGATCACGTAGATGGTCAGGTCCGACAGTTCCGGGCTGAAGGTTGCCGACAGGTTGTCACCACCGGACTCCACCAGGATCAGGTCCAGGCCGGGAAAGCGCCGGTTGAGCTGGTCGACGGCTTCGAGGTTGATCGAGGCGTCTTCACGAATTGCCGTGTGCGGGCAGCCACCGGTTTCCACGCCAATGATGCGTTCCGGCGCCAGGGCCTGGTTGCGCACCAGAAAGTCAGCGTCTTCACGGGTATAGATGTCGTTAGTCACCACGGCCAGGTTGTAGCGGTCACGCAAGGCCAGGCACAGCGCCAGGGTCAGCGCGGTTTTGCCGGAACCTACCGGGCCGCCGATGCCGACACGCAGGGGTTGTGTGTTCATGTGCTTCTCCACTGGAGTAAAAGGGCTTAGGAACGGAACAAGCGGCTGTACTGGCGCTCGTGGGCCATGCACGCCAGGGACAGGCCGAACGCGGCGCTGCCGAAATGGTTGGGGTCGATACGAGTTGCGTCCTGCTGGGCCTGTTGCAGCAACGGCAGCAGTTCACTGGTCAGGCGTTGGGCGGCTTGCTGGCCCAACGGCAGGGTTTTCATCAATACGGCGAGTTGGTTTTCCAGCCAGCTCCACAGCCAGGCGGCGAGGGCGTCGTCAGGGCTGATGTGCCAGGCGCGCGCCGCCAGGGCCCAGCCCAGGGCCAGGTGCGGTTCGACGCACTGCGCCAGAAACCCGCGTGCGGCGTCGTCCAGTTCCGGCAAGCCGTTGAGCAGCTGTTGCAGGGAGTAGCCCATCTGCCGGCTTTCCTGATACAGCTCGCGGGTCTCGCGGCTGGCGCGGTGCTCTTCGCACCATTGCGCCAGGCGCGGCCAGTCCTGTTCGGCGGCGGCGCGGCAATGGGCAAGCAGCAGCGGCGCTTCGAAGCGGGCAAGGTTGAGCAGCAACTGGTCGCTGATCCAGCGTCGAGCACTCGCGGCATCATGGACGCGGGCATTTTCCACGGCCATCTCCAGGCCCTGGGAATAGCTGTAGCCACCAATCGGCAATTGCGGACTGGCCAGACGCAACAGCGCCCAGGCTGGGTTCATAGACGTACGCCGAACTGGTGCAGCTTGGGCGGGTAGTTGAAATCTTCATCGCCATGGCGCGAATGGTGATGGCCACCGCCATAGGCGCCGTGTTCCGGTTGGAACGGGGCTTCGATGGTTTCGGTGTGCGCGCCCAGCTGTTCGAGCATGGCCTTGAGCACGTAGTCATCGAGCAGGCGCAGCCAGCCGTCGCCGACTTGCAGGGCCACATGGCGGTTGCCGAGGTGATAGGCCGCGCGGGTCAGTTCAAACGCATTGCTGCAGGTGACGTGCAGCAGTTGTTCAGGGCGGGCAACGACGCGTACGACGCGTCCGTCTTCAGCCTGTAGGCATTCGCCATCGTGCAACGGCGGCTGGCCACGCTCCAGAAACAGGCCGACGTCTTCGCCATCGGCACTGAAACAGCGCAGCCGGCTCTTGCTGCGTGCTTCGAAATTCAGCAGCAGTTCAGCGGCCCAGAGGGCTTGGGGGGCGATTCGGCGGTGGATCACCAGCATCAGGAGGCTTCCAGCTATGAGCGATAAAAGAGCTAGAGCAAGGGGCTTGCCAACCGCACGCGCGAATGGGAATTCCCTGTAGGCAAGCACGGTCGCGCCACCGAACAGGGCGTCAGTCAATTCCTACTGCGCCTCTAAATGGTGCGTTAATGGATTTATAGCACCAGATGTGGGCGTTCCGCGTTGAGATCCGCTGTGTACTGCGTGAAATTTCTTTCATCCAATTCGCATTGGATTTTTCTCGGATATGTCCTACGCAATAGCGGGATTTGTCGCTCAAAAAGTTACGCGCTGTTTCACTACGATGTGCGCCGTATTCAATTCACAGCGACGCAATCATGTTCAAAGTATTGTTATGTTCACTCATTGTCAGTCTGGCCTGTGCCGTCTTCCCTGCCTCGGCCAATTTGAAAGTGCCTGCGAACTCCGCTGCTACGGCCTCTATCGACAACATGATCGACCGCGCCCAAGCGTTGCTCGGCACGCCCTATAACGGCAGTGGGAACTCGGTTGATCAGGGGTTTGATTGCAGTGGCTTCCTGGTTTATCTGTTCAAGACCGAAGCCAATATTCGTTTGCCGCGCACGACGACGGCCATGCACCGGTCCAGTGCCAGGACGATCCCGCGAGAGGCGCTCAAACCGGGCGATGCCGTGTTTTTCAAGGGCAATGGGCGCAGCGGTGTCAGCCATGTCGGCCTTTATATAGGCCAAGGCAGATTCATCCACTCGCCCAGTAGCGGCAAGCGCGTTCGCATCGATTTATTGAACAGCCACTACTGGAAAAAACACTACACCACCGCCAAGCGCTTTCACCCGGCTGGCTGACGGCTCACTCGGTGCTGCCCAGGCCTTGCCAATG
The DNA here is from genome assembly GCF_013385735.1 of Pseudomonas sp. D2002. NCBI lineage: Bacteria > Pseudomonadati > Pseudomonadota > Gammaproteobacteria > Pseudomonadales > Pseudomonadaceae > Pseudomonas > Pseudomonas sp. D2002. The sequence continues at coordinate 508,146 of NZ_JACAPL010000006.1, forward strand.
CTTGAGGCCGATAAAGATAAAGCGCAGTTGCTGGGTGATCTTCGCCTGGGGCGTGAGATGGGCGGGCAGGGCTTGGGCGGGCGGGTCGATGATGTCGGGCAGGGTGGCGAACACACTCTTGACGATCAGGTCGGCCATTACGTGCAAACCGTCGGGATCGAGATGCTGGAGTTTGGGCATCAGCGTGAGGTCAGCAGCGAGGTCGCGGGTGATGTCCTCGCGCAAGGCGCCGATGGCCTGGCGCACGGCCAGGCAGCCACCGTATTGTTCGCGAGCAAGAAACAGGAATTGCGAACGGTTGGCCGAGACCACATCCAGGAAAATCCGCACGGACGCATCGATGATGCCGCCCATCACGAACTCATTGTGACGTACCAGGCGAATCGTGGCGCGAAAGGTCTGGCCGACTTCACTGACCAAGACCAGCCCAAGTTGATCCATATCGTCAAAGTGACGGTAGAACCCGGTCGGCACGATGCCGGCGGTCTTGGCCACTTCGCGCAGGCTCAGGCTCCCGAACCCACGGCCACACTCCATCAGATGGCGGGCTGCGTCCATCAAGGCGAGGCGGGTTTGTTGCTTCTGTTCGGCGCGGGGCAGCATCGGCGGGTTGGCTTTGTCGGCAAGTACAGCGACGCACTCTAGCAAAACCGCTTCGTCGGCGTCGAACTTGGCGGGGTGAGGCGGGACGCGGTCTATCAAAAAGCAAAAGCCCGATCGGCTGATCGGGCTTTTTTCTCGGCCACCACGGGCTTAGCTCTGTGCTTGATGCAGTTCTTGCAGACGGTCAGCACCGCCTTCGGCAACACCTTGGGTGTAAGCGCGGTCGTTGGCTTGTTCAGCACCGCCTTCTACCAGGCCTTTCTGTTCCAGGCGATCACGGCCACCTTCGGCAACGCCTTCGGTGTAAGCGCGTTTGTTGGCGTGTTCCGAACCGTTTTCTGCAACAGCGCCTTTGGCGTAGTCACGGTTTTCGTCTTCTTGCGAACCGCTGCGAGCCAGGGTTTGGCTGGCCTGAACAGCTTGAGCTTTGTTCTGTGGGGTAGCTTGTTCAGCGGCTGGCAGGGCAAAAGCACTGGAAGCCAGGACAGACAGCAGAACGGTAGCGAGTAATTGGCGTTTCATGATGGTTGCTCCTTGGGAGGGCGATAAAGTGGGTACAGGGCTAATGCTACTCTCGATAAGTCGATATAAAAGTTCATAAACACAATGGTAATAATCAACAGAATTGATTGTTCCCGGCAGAGGCTCTAGCACGCACCTCTCAAGCCCGCGGTTTTGCACCATAGTGGGTATTTTCGACCCGTTCGTGGGTAACACCGGTGCAGTGTTGATGGTTTGGTCGACTTGAGCTGTAGGAGGAATCGCTTTTTTTGCGATGAATTCGAACTCCGGGTAAACCCCCAGACCATTTGTCAGTCGTAGCCTTATAAGCTGTAGTCAAAAGGTGCGCGGCAGCGCGCGCCCTCAGTCGTAATCAGGAGTCCTGTGCAATGACGCGCACTCGTAAAATTGTCGCTTGGAGCTGCGCCAGCTTCGTTCTGTTAATCGCCGTGGTGGTGTTGTTGCTGGTGTTCTTCGACTGGAACCGCATTAAGCCGCCCCTGAATGCCAAGGTCTCCGAAGAGCTGCATCGCCCCTTTGCCATCAATGGCAACCTTGCTGTGGTGTGGGCACGTGAGCCGGATGAAGGCGGTTGGCGCGCCTGGGTGCCATGGCCGCACGTGATCGCCGAAGACCTGACGCTGGGCAACCCCGACTGGTCGAAAAAACCGCAAATGGTCACGCTCAAGCGCGTTGAATTACGTATTTCGCCGTTGGCGCTGTTGGTGCAACGCGTGGTGATCCCGCGTATCGACCTCACTGAACCGAGTGCCGACTTGCAGCGCCTGGCCGACGGCCGTGCCAACTGGACCTTCAAATTCGACCCCAAAGACCCCAACGCCGAGCCTTCCAGCTGGGTGGTCGACATCGGCGCCATCGGCTTCGACAAGGGCCATGTGACCCTCGACGACCAAACCCTCAAGACCCAGCTCGACGTGATCATCGACCCGCTGGGCAAGCCGATTCCTTTCGGTGAAATCGTGGGCGACGCGGATGCCAAAAAGGCCCTGGAAAAAGGCTCGGCGCCCCAGGACTACGCCTTTGGCCTGAAGGTCAAAGGCCAATACCACGGCCAGAAACTCGACGGCACCGGCAAGATCGGCGGCCTGCTGGCCTTGCAGGACGCGGCCAAGCCGTTCCCGCTGCAAGCTCAGGTGAAAATCGCCGACACCCGCATCGCGTTGGCCGGCACCCTGACCGACCCGCTGAACCTCGGCGCCCTGGACCTGCGCCTGAAACTGGCAGGCACCAGCCTGGGTAATCTATACCCGCTGACCGGCGTGACGCTGCCCGATTCCCCCGCCTATTCCACCGACGGTCACCTGATCGCCAAGCTGCATGAAGCCAGCGGTGCCTCTTTCACTTATGAAAACTTCAACGGCAAAATCGGCGACAGCGACATCCACGGCAACCTGAGTTACGTCGCCAGTCAACCACGCCCCAAGCTCAGCGGCGCGCTGGTGTCCAACCAACTGCTGATGACCGACCTCGCGCCGCTGATCGGCGCAGACTCCAACGCCAAACAAAAGGCCCGTGGCGGTGAAAGCAAGCAACCGGCAACCAAGGTGCTGCCGGTGGAGGAGTTCCGCACCGAACGCTGGCGCGACATGGACGCCGACGTCGAATTCACCGGCAAACGCATCGTGCACAGTGCCGATTTACCGTTTACCGATCTCTACACGCACCTGGTGCTCAACGATGGCGAACTCAGCCTGGAGCCGCTGCGTTTCGGCGTGGCGGGCGGCAAGCTGGATGCGCAGATTCGCTTGAACGGCCGCACCGTGCCGATGGAAGGGCGGGCCAAACTCACCGCGCGCAATTTCAAGCTCAAGCAACTGTTCCCGACCTTCGAACCGATGAAAACCAGCTTTGGTGAACTCAACGGTGATGCGGATATTTCCGGGCGCGGTAATTCCGTGGCGGCGCTGCTGGGCACCTCCAACGGCGACCTGAAAATGCTCATCAACGATGGCGCGATCAGCCGTGGCTTAATGGAAATCGCCGGGCTCAACGTCGGCAACTACGTGGTGGGCCGCCTGTTCGGCGACAAGGAAGTGAAGATCAACTGCGCGGCGGCGGACTTCGGCATCAAGACCGGCCTGGCCACCACCCGCCTGTTTGTGTTCGATACCGAGAACGCGATCATTTACATCGACGGTACGGCCAACATGGCCACCGAGCAGTTGGACCTCACGATCACGCCTGAATCGAAAGGCTTCCGCCTGTTCTCGCTGCGCTCGCCGCTGTACGTCAACGGGCCGTTTATCAAGCCGAATGCGGGTGTGAAGGCGGTGCCGCTGATGCTGCGTGGCGCAGGTATGGTCGCGCTGGGTGTGATCGCCGGCCCGGCGGCTGGGTTGCTGGCCTTGGTCGCGCCAAGCGGCGATGAGCCGAACCAGTGCGCGCCGTTGCTGCAGCAGATGAAGGAAGGCAAAGCGCCGAAAACCGTGAAAAGTAACTGAGGGAACCCGAAAGCAAATGTGGGAGCTGGCTTGCCTGCGATAGCGGTGTAACAGTCGGCAGATGTGCTGACTGGTTGATCGCTATCGCGGGCAAGCCCGCTCCCACAGGGGCTCAGCGGTGTTGCGGGTTACAGGTCCGCAGATTGTCGGCGCTGACAGCGGCGACGTCACTGACAAAACCCGAAACCAAATGTGGGAGCGGGCTTGCTCGTGAATACGGTGGGTCAGTCGATAGCTTAGTTGACTGATAGTCCGCCTTCGCGAGCAAGCCCGCTCCCACAAGGATATTGCAGTGTTGCGGGTTACAGGTCTTGCAGAATGTCGGCCATGTCGTCGGCGTGTTCTTCTTCCTGGGCCAGGATCTCTTCGAAGATGCGACGTGTGGTCGGGTCTTTGTCGCCGATGTACTGGATGATTTCGCGGTAGCTGTCCACCGCAATGCGCTCGGCCACCAAGTCTTCGTAGACCATTTCTTTCAGGTTATTGCCGGCCACGTATTGGGCGTGGGAGTTCTTCGACAGCAGGTCGGGGTTGAACTCCGGCTCGCCGCCCAATTGCACGATGCGCTCGGCCAGTTTGTCGGCGTGCTCGGCTTCCTGGGTAGCATGCTCGAGAAACTCATCGGCGGCGACGCTGGCTTTCAGGCCGGTGGCCATGAAGTAGTGACGCTTGTAGCGCAACACGCAGACCAGTTCAGTGGCCAGCGAAGCGTTGAGCAGGCGGATGATTTCTTCGCGATCGGCGTCGTAGCCTTCGGTCACGGCGCCGTTTTCGACGTTCTGGCGGGCGCGTGAGCGCAGGGTCGCAACGTCAGTCAAATGTGCTTCAGTCATCTCAATCTCCTGGTGCTAATCCGGTTTTACGCCACGCTCTGCCGGCGTGATCGCTCTCAGTTGTGAGTCCCGCGCAACGCAAAAAGTTTTATCGGATTTCACACCGCCTGGCCGGACAGCCTGGCTTCCTCCTGCACCCACTGGAAAAACGCCCGCACTGGCGGATGGCGTTCACGCCCCGGCACACAAAGCGCGCTGTAACCCGCGCCGCCGACACTGACCTGCGGCCGATAGGGCACCAGCAAGCCGCTGGCAACGCTTTCCGACACCAGAATATTGCTCGCCAGCACCAGGCCCTGGCCGGCGATCGCCGCTTGCAGCGCGTAATGCTCCTCGTCGTATTCGCGCAACGGCAGCCTGTGATCCAGCCATGTTTCCGCGGCTTTGTGGCACCAGGCTTGCCACCCCAAGGCGTAAAGCTCGGAGTTGTGCCAGCGCACGCTGATCAGCGTCGGCACTTGACTGCTGGCCCGCGCAACCTGCTCGGGCGAGCCATACACCGCAAAACATTCATCGAACAGGCATTGGCCGTACAGGTTCGGGTAGTCGCCGATGCTATAGCGAATCACCAGGTCGACGCTGGCGTCCTGCTGCAGATCGAGCACCTCGCACTGGGTATCCAAGCGCAGGTTGATGTCCGGGTGGGCGGCGTAGAAGCGCCCCAGCCGTGGCACCAGCCATAGCGCCGCAAAGGCTGGCGTCGTGGACACGGTGAGGTGCCCGGCACTGCGTTGCGGGCGCAATGTATCGATGCTTTGCGCCACGTCCAGCAAGGCGCCGTGCAGGCTGTGAAACAGCCGCTCGCCGCCTTCGGTAAGACGCACCCGGCGCGGCAGGCGTTCGAATAACGGCACGCCCAGCCAGGTTTCCAGCGCGCGAATCTGATGCGATACCGCGGTAGGCGTCACCGACAATTCCTCGGCCGCGGCTTTGAAGCTCAGCAGGCGTGAGGCTGACTCAAAGGTGCGCAACGCGGTAAGGGGCAGCGAGGCAAACATTCAGGCTCCATGGATGAAATGGATTCATCCGGGTTAACTATTGCTCATTTGTCGAGGCTGGCGCTCAGATCTAGATTTGCTGGCAAGAAAGGCGGCCATCCAGGTCGCTTGAGTCTACTCCGTCAAGGTCTATACAGATGAAAAAAATGCTAGTAATTCACGCCAGCCCACGTGGCGAACGTTCTCATTCCCGGCGCTTGGCAGAGTCGTTTCTCGATGCTTGGCAGGCCGCCAACCCCGATGCCCGGCTCACCCGTCGTGAAGTCGGCCGGGCCTTTATTCCGCACGTTACCGAAGCGTTTGTCGCGGCGAATTTCTACCCCGAGCCGCAATCCCTGCCGAAGGTGATGAAGGCCGACTTGCAACTGAGTGACGAACTGGTCGGCGAGCTGATCGAGCATGAGTTGCTGGTGATTTCCATGCCGTTGTACAACTTCGGCGTGCCCAGCGGCCTCAAGGCCTGGATCGATCAAATCGTACGCATGGGCCTCACCTTCGACATCAGCCAAGACGCCCAAGGCATTGCGCAATACCGGCCTTTGCTGAACGGCAAACGCGCGTTGATCATCACCAGCCGTGGCGGCAACGGGTTTGGCCCAGGCGGCGAAAATGAGGGGATGAACCACGCTGACCCACACTTGCGCACGGTGCTGGGCTATATCGGCATCGATGATATTCGGGTGATCGCCGCCGAAGGTGAAGAGTCGGACAAGTCCGTATTCCTGCGCGCCTGTGAAGAAGCCGAGCGCCAGTTGCATGACCTGGCCGGGCATTTCTAAAGCGCTGGCGGTCATGGGGCGGTCATGTCGAGTGGTCTAGGATGACGTTATCGCCCCCAATCAGGATGCCCGCCGCATGCCCGAATCCCTCGCCACGCGTTACCCGCTCGTGCTGGTGCCCGGCATGCTGGGTTTTGTGCGCCTGGTGCTGTTCCCTTACTGGTACGGCATTGTCCCGGCACTGCGGGCGGGTGGCGCGCAGGTGTTTGCCGTGCAGGTGGCGCCGCTGGATTCCAGCGAAGTGCGCGGCGAGCAGTTGCTGGTGCAGATCGAGCGGATCCGCCGCGAGACTGGCGCCGACAAGGTCAACCTGATCGGCCATAGCCAAGGGTCGCTCACCGCGCGTTATGCCGCGGCCAAGCGCCCGGAATGGGTGGCGTCGGTGACGTCGGTGGCCGGGCCCAACCACGGTTCGGAATTGGCGGACCATTTCCATACTCACTATCCGCCGGACAGCTGGAAAGGCCGGGGCGTGAGTGCGGTGTTTCATCTGGTCGCCTGGGTGATGGGCCTGCTGGAAACCGGCTATCGCGGGCCACGCTTCAAGGCGGATTTACAGGCGTCGCACCAGTCCTTGACGTGCGAAGGCGTGGCCCGGTTTAACCGCCAGTATCCCCAAGGGCTGCCGGAAACCTGGGGCGGGCAGGGCGCCGAGGTGGTCAACGGCGTGCGTTATTACTCGTGGTCCGGCACCTTGCAGCCGGGCAAGACCGATCGCGGGCGTAACCTGCTGGACGGCACGAACCGCAGTTGCCGGTTATTCGCCCGCAGTTTCGTGCGCGAGAAGGGCCAGTGCGACGGCATGGTCGGGCGCTACAGCTCACACCTGGGCGTGGTGATCGGCGATGACTATGCGCTGGACCACTTTGATATCGTCAACCAGTCGTTGGGGCTGGTGGGCAAGGGCGCTGAGCCGATTCGGTTGTTTGTTGAGCATGCGCGAAGGCTGAAAGCGGCGGGGGTTTAGCAGGTGGACCGCGTTATCGTTCATCGCAGGCAAGCCAGCTCCCACAGTTGACCGTGTTCCAACCTTGGAATGGGGGCGAATGTGGGAGCTGGCTTGCCTGCGATAGCGGTGTATCAGGCCACACTGGCCTCACGGCGCACCGGCGTCGTCCAACGCTCCGACAAAATCACCCCGCCCAACGTCAGCAAGCCGCCCACCAAGTGGTACAGCGCCAACTCTTCCTTCAGCACCACCGCCGCAATCAGCGCGGTAATCAACGGCAGCAAGTTGAAAAACAGCGTGGTGCGGCTTGGCCCCAGGGTTTTCACCGAGTGCATCCACGCCAGCGGCGCGAGCATCGACGCCAGCAAGCAGGCGTACAGCACCAGCGGAATATTCGCCCAGCCCAGGCCCGCCTTGGTCGAGAACAGGAACAACGGGAACAACACCACCACCGCCACCAGCACCTGCAGGTACAGCAACACCAACGGCGGCAGGCGCAGCTGCCATTTTTTCAGCAGGGTGCTGTAGACCGCGTAGGCCAGCGTGGCGATCAGCATCATGCCGTCGCCCAGGTTGAGCCCGTGTTGCAGCAGTGCGCCGAGGTTGCCGGCCGAGACCACTACCACCACGCCGGCGAACGACAGCACCGCGCCGGTCAGCGCGCCGAAGGTCAGGCGCTGGCCGAGGCTGATAATGGCGGCGGTCAATGACATCAACGGCATCAGCGAGAGGATGATGCCCATGTTGGTGGCGCTGGTCAGGGTCGCGGCGTAGTAAGCCAGGCTTTGGTACACCGCCATGCCCAGCACGCCGAGGATGAAGACTTTGCCCAGGTTCGGGCGGATCAGCGCCCAGTTGGCAATCACTGGCTTGAGCATGAACGGGGTAAACAGCAGCGCCGCGAGCAACCAGCGATAAAAGCCGATTTCTGCGGGGAAGATTGTGCCCACGGCCAGTTTGTTGACCACGGTGTTACCGGCCCAGATAAAGATGGCCAGCAGGGGATACGCGTATTGCATCGAAAGAAACCAGGTGTGTTGGTGAGGCAGGATTATCCCTTGTCTGGATCGAAGCCTATACTGCGATCCAGACAAACGACCTTTGTATCCAGACAATATGGCCAGACATACCGTACGCCTCGCTGATTTCCACAGCCTGCCGAGCCCGGTCTACTTTCGTTACTCGGATTTCGCCCCCGACACCGAGTGCACCCCGCACCGGCATTTCTGGGGTTCGCTGGACTATTCGGCCAACGGCGTGATGCGCATGGAGGTCGCCGGCAGCCGCTTTATGTCGCCGCCGCAGTACGCGGTCTGGATCCCACCGAACACCGAACACAGCTCCTACAACGCCCAGGCGATTGTCTATCGCTCGGTGGGTTTGGCCCCGGAACTCTGCGAGCAATTGCCGCAGGCGCCGTGCACCCTGGCGATCAGCGAGATTCTCAAGGCCATCCTCAGCGACTTTGCCCAGCGTGACGTCAATATTGCGCAGACCGAAGCCGACATCCGCTTGGCCCAGGTGCTGGTGGACCAACTCAAGCAAGCACCGATTCACGATTGCTTCCTGCCCTATGCGCGCCACCCCGGGCTGCTCGGCGTGCTCGAAGGCATGCAGGCTCAACCGGGCGATAACCGCCCGCTGGCGCAGTGGGCTGAGCAAGTGCACGTCAGCGAGCGCACCCTGGCGCGCCAGTTTGTGCGCGAGCTGGGCATGAGCTTTGGCGAATGGCGCCAGCGCCTGCGCTACCTGGCGGCCATCGAGGCCTTGGACAGCGACCACAGCGTGCAACACGTGGCGTTTGACCTGGGCTACAGCACCGCCTCGGCGTTTATCGCCATGTTCCAGCGCCACGCCGGCTGTACGCCGGAGCAATATCGCCGAACAAATATTCGCAGCCGGTGAAGATGTAACAGGCTTTGACTACACTCCTGCGTAGGCCGTGCCCCCCGGCACGGTAACAGGGAGAAAACTCCATGAAGATGCTGCGTATTCCGCTGTTAATGATGGGCCTGCTGCTGTGTTCCCAAGGGTTTGCCGCCACCGCTGCACAGACCGCCCAGCAACAAAAAATGACCACGTGCAACGCCGAAGCCAAAGGCAAGACCGGCGACGAGCGTAAAACATTTATGAGCACCTGCCTCAAGGCCGCTCCGGCAGCCAACGACGCCAAGACCCTGACGCCGCAGCAGCAGAAGATGAAAGACTGCAATGCCACGGCGAAAACCAAGGCGTTGACCGGTGATGCACGCAAGACCTTTATGAGCACTTGCCTCAAAGGTAGCTGATCAGGCGAATCCCCTGTGGGAGCGGGCTTGCTCGCGAAAGCGGTGGGTCATTCAACACATCATTGACTGAACGACCGCTCTCGCGAGCAAGCCCGCTCCCACACTGACGGTGTTCGCACTCTTCAGAACTCTCGCTTGATTCCCTCAAGGCTGGCAGACTGCCCATCCTTTAACGCCGTTCGTTTTGAGGCTGTATGCCAACGTTTTCTCAGCGTCACGTGTTGTTGCTGGTCAGTTGCATCATCATTTTCGGTGGATTACTGCTGGTCCTGCCGCTCAAACTGCTGCCCAGCCTGTTGGCCGGCCTGCTGGTTTATGAACTGGTCAACATGCTCACCCCGCAGTTACAGCGGCTGATCGAAGGCCGGCGCGCGCGTTGGCTGGCTGTGGCGTTGCTCGGCACCTTGATTGTCAGCGTGCTGACGTTGATCTTCGCCGGCGCCATCAGCTTCCTGCTCCACGAAGCGGAAAATCCCGGGGCTTCCCTCGACAAATTCATGGGCGTAGTCGACCGTGCGCGCGGCCAGTTGCCGCCGTTCCTCGACGCCTACCTGCCCGCCAGCGCCGCGGAATTTCGCGTGGCCATTGGCGATTGGCTGAGCAAACACCTGAGCGAACTGCAACTGGTCGGCAAAGACGCCGCGCACATGTTCGTCACCTTGCTGATCGGCATGGTGCTCGGCGCGATCATCGCGCTGCAACGCGTGCCCGACCTGACCAAGCGCAAACCGCTGGCCGCCGCGTTGTTCGACCGCCTGCACCTGCTGGTCCAGGCCTTTCGCAATATCGTCTTCGCCCAGATCAAGATCGCCGCGCTCAACACCATGTTCACCGCGATCTTCCTCGCGGTGGTCCTGCCGTTGTGCGGGATTCACCTGCCGCTGACCAAAACCCTGATCGTGCTGACCTTCCTGCTTGGCCTGCTGCCGGTGATCGGCAACCTGATGTCCAATACGCTGATCACCATCGTCGCGCTGTCGCTGTCGATTTGGGTCGCGGTGGCGGCGTTGGGGTATTTGATCGTGATCCACAAGGTTGAGTACTTTCTCAATGCGCGCATCGTTGGCGGGCAGATCAGTGCCAAATCGTGGGAATTGCTGCTGGCAATGCTGGTGTTCGAAGCCGCATTCGGCCTGCCGGGTGTGGTGGCGGGGCCGATTTACTATGCGTATTTGAAGAGTGAGCTGAAGCTCGCCGGAATGGTTTGACTGTGTTCCGGCAGGGCGACTGAAGAGCCGCCCTGTTCCCGCTTAGGACGCTTGTGAAGTTAGCCGGCGCCCAATCACATCCATCAAGTCACACCCATCCCGCAAGGGGATGGCCATCAGCTGTGCGAAGTCGTGAAGTACCACGGTATCGCTGCTGATCTCTTCTCGAAAAGCGAGGTTTTCCAATAGCTGCGTCACCGCGCGAATGCGAAAGGCGGCGGCTTCATAGAGCACATCGAGAGGGGCTTGAGTGTCGATGATTAAAGCGGGGATGGTGCAGTCGTGGCCGGTTAAGGGCATGTAACGATTCATAGTGAAACTCCGTGGTCTATAGGGAGCTTCCACTCGATTGTCGCCAAACAATAGGGTGGCAGCTGTACGCAGGTTGGCGAACCGGAAACCACGGAACCGGCAGACCCGAAGGTCTCCCGCGCACAGCTACCATAGACGCAGCTTTGCGGGTACAAGAATGCCTGCCAAGGAAGCAGACATTTTTGAACGTGGATTCAGGTCGCCAAACCTGATCGCCATGTGGGCGACGGGCGGACTATAAACGTCATTGAGTCAATGGTGCAAGGCGCAGGATGGCTTGGTTACAGCATTCAGGCGGGAGAGTGGGTTGAATGGTTTTGGGGCTGCTGCGCACCCCAGCGGGAGCAAGCTCCCTCGCCACAGGAGGGCTGTGGCGACTGGGATTTAGGGTGTGTGCAGGCCTAAATGTGGGAGCGGGCTTGCTCGCGAAAGCGGTGTGTCAGTCAGTACATCTGGTACTGAAGCACCGCCTTCGCGAGCAAGCCCGCTCCCACATTTGGATTTGCTGTGTTGGTGAGGGTCAGCTGCCGTAACGCTTGCTGGCCTCGATCGCCAAACCGCTGCCGATACTGCCGAAGATATTGCCTTCCACGTGCCGCGCATTCGGCAACATCGCCGAGATGCTGTGGCGCAGTGCCGGGATGCCGCTGGAACCGCCGGTGAAGAACACTGTGTCCACTTGCGCCACTTCCACCGAGGCATCGTTGAGCAATTGCGTGACGCTGTTGCGCACGCGCTCCAGCAAGCCATCAATCGCCGACTCGAACAGCGCGCGGCTCAGCTCAACGCTCAGGCCCGGTTCAACCCGGTCCAGCAGCACGTGGCGGCTGTCGGCGTGGGTCAGCTGGATCTTGGTTTCTTCCACTTCCATCGCCAGCCAGTGCCCGGCGCGCTGTTCGATCAGCTTGAACAGGCGGTCGATGCCGCCGGTGTCTTCGATGTCGTAGCGCATGCTGCCCAGGGCCAGCTGGGATTTTTGCGAGTACACCGAGTTGATGGTGTGCCAGGTGGCCAGGTTCATGTGGTGGCTGGTGGGCATGTAGGCGCCGCTTTTCATGCGGCTGCCGTAGCCGAACAGCGGCATCATGCCTTGCAGGCTGAGCTGTTTGTCGAAGTCGGTACCGCCGATGTGCACGCCGCCGGTGGCGAGGATGTCGCTCTGGCGGTTGTCGTTGTGGCGGCGGTCCGGTGACAGGCGCACCAGGGAGAAGTCAGACGTACCACCGCCGATGTCGACGATCAGTACCAGCTCTTCTTTTTCGATGGTGGACTCGTAGTCGAACGCGGCCGCAATCGGCTCGTACTGGAACGAAATATCCTTGAAGCCGATTTTACGCGCCACGTCGACCAGGGTGTTCTCCGCTTCCTGGTCGGCCATTGGGTCGTCATCGACGAAAAACACCGGGCGGCCCAGCACCACTTCTTCGAACTCGCGGCCGGCATTGGCTTCGGCGCGGCTCTTGAGCTGGCCGATAAACAGCGCCAGCAGGTCGGTGAACGGCATGGCCGTGCCGAGTACGCTGGTGTCGTGCTTGATCAGCTTGGAACCCAGCAGGCTCTTGAGCGAGCGCATCAGCCGGCCTTCGTAGTTTTCCAGGTATTCGTGCAGGGCCAGGCGACCGTACACCGGGCGACGCTCCTCGAAGTTGAAGAACACCACCGACGGCAACGTGATCTTGTCGTCCTCCAGCGCAATAAGCGTCTCCTCGCCGGGGCGGATCCAGCCGACGGTGGAGTTGGACGTGCCGAAGTCGATACCGCAGGCACGGGCTGGGGATGGGTTTTTCATGTCTATCAGGTTCCGGTTGAAAAACGGCCGCGCAGTGTATGCCAGTCGAAGGCGGATGCGTAGGCCAGCCATCCGTTAAATTGAGCTTGAAAGTTCGGGATTTGCCCCCACATCTGTTGCATACGGCTAGCGCCGATAACACTTTGACGCACCCCCGGGCCACAACCCTCAACACGTGCAAAGCAGCGCACGTTGTGCCCCGGGCTGTGCGATCTCGATTGAGGATGGTGAACCGCCGATGGATTTCAAAGACTACTACAAGATTCTGGGTGTCGAGCCGACGGCCGATGACAAGGAAATCAAGGCCGCGTACCGCAAGCTCGCGCGCAAATATCACCCGGACGTGAGCAAGGAAAAAGACGCCGAAGAAAAATTCAAGGACGCGTCCGAAGCCTATGAAGCGCTTAAAAGCGCGGATAAGCGCGCGGAATACGACGAACTGCGCAAATACGGCCAGCATGGCCAGCCGTTCCAGGGCCCGCCGGGCTGGCAGAGCCGTGGCGGTTTTGGCGGCGGCGCAGGCACTGAAGACTTCTCCGATTTCTTCAGCTCGATCTTCGGCAACCGTGGCGACGCCTTCGGTGGCGGCCAGCGCCGCCCGACCGGGCGCAAGGGCCAGGACGTGGAGATGCAACTGTCGGTGTCGCTGGAGGACACGCTGTCCACCGAGTCCAAGCAGATCAGCTTCCAGGTGCCGCAATACGACGGCTCGGGTCGCCACGTCAGCAACACCACCAAGAGCCTGAACGTGAAGATCCCCGCCGGCGTGGCCGACGGTGAGCGCATCCGCCTCAAGGGCCAGGGCGCGCCGGGCATTGGTGGTGGAGCGAATGGCGATCTGTACCTGATCATCAAGTTTGCGCCGCACGCCAAATTCGAAGTGGATGGCGAAAACCTGATCATCAACCTGCCTTTGGCACCGTGGGAACTGGCGTTGGGCGCGGAGGTGGCAGTGCCGACCCTCACCGGCAAGATCAACCTCAAAGTGCCGGCCGGCAGCCAGAACGGCCAGCGCATGCGCGCCAAGGGCCATGGCTTGCTGAACAAGGCCGGGCAGCGCGGCTACCTGTTTGTGCAGCTCAAGGCCGTAATGCCTAAAAGCAGTGACGAGGAGGTCAAGGCGTTGTGGCAAGAGCTGGCGCAGAAAGCCGCGTTCAACCCGCGTGAGCATTTCTGAGCCGCGATAAATACCTAGTGCTTTTCAGGCAGGGCTATTCGATAGGTTGGTGGTTTTACAGCCCGTCATGGATGGCCCGATATGCCAGAACAACCCGTTACCTCGCCCCCCGAAGGCAGCTTCAACGTTGACCTTCGGGGCGTGCATTACGACTTCCTCAAAGACCGCGTCCCTGCGTGGTTCAGCCAAGGCTCGACCCAGCGCCAGGAAGAACTCGCCAACCACGAAATGGAGCTGCCCAGCTGGTACCTGACTGCCACAGCGCAGCAGAAGGCTGACCTGGCCGACAGCCACACCCGTTATCGCGAGACCTTGAACCAAGTGGAGAACAGCCTGGGCAACATCCAGGATGTGCTGGCTTTTGCCGAGCAGCCGCTTAAAGACGCGATCAAGCAACGCTTCAACCTGGAACTGGACGTGCGGAATGTCTATTTCGCGCGCAAGTATGGGTTTAAAAGCCGTGACGATCTGTTCGGTGTGCTGGTCTTCGACCAGGCCCCGGATCCGTCACTGAGCTATGAGTACCGCGGTGTTTCGTTGCTCGAGGCTGCCCTGGCCAATTTCACGCCGGACGAAGAGCGCGCCAGCCTTTGTAACGATTGCCAGGTGATTACCACCTGGAACTCGTATGACGGCGAAGTCATCGCGACGCCCCATGCGGTCAACTCCCAGGCCTTGGCCATTCCCGCCCATGAGTTTGCGCAGATGTGCCGCACTCTGGATCTGGGCAATTTGTACCAGCAGCACCTCCAGGCCATCGTCCAGCCCGAGGACGAAACCCAGCGCTCGGCGCTGGAGCAGCAACTGCAAGAACACCAGCGTCAACTGCTGGCACTGAGCGCCGAGGTCGCCTCTCACCAGGCTGAGTGGGGCATCGGCGCGGACGCTTACCGGATGATCAAACAGGTCATCACTGACCCCGCCACCGCCACCCTTGATGGCAAGCCGGTGACATTTGCCGCGCTGAAGGTGTTTGGCTGTGTCTTGGTGGGGCCGTTGCTGATCGGGCCGGTGCGTAAAGACAGTGACAGCGCCGAGCGCCTTCTGGTGTTCATCCCCAATGACCCACAACAGCCGCTCAAGGAATATGCCGACAGCGGCGCCTTTATGGCCGACCTGCGCACCCGCTTGCACAGTGCTTCGTACCGGCGGTTTTTCAGCCGCTTCATACCCCAGCGTGAGCAGGGCCTGTTTTTTCAGCAGTTCAATCGGTTGTACAAACCCACCAACGGCAATGGTGCGGCGGGCGACTATCCGCTGGCGCCAAAACCGTCGAAACTGCCCCTGGATGAGCTGCGCATCAACGGCAACCTGTGGGAGCAACTGCGCAAGGCGCAGGTGAGCAAAATATTCTCCGACGCCCGCGCCGTGGCCGTGCCCACTGGCGATGAAGACCGCAAGGCGCGCATGGATCGGCTGGCAAGCTATGCCGACGCAGTGAACAGCGCGTTCAACCTCCTCGCGTTCGTGGTGCCCGGGCTGGGGCCGATCATGCTGGTGGTGGGCGCGGCGCAGATGTGCAGCGAATTTTATGAAGGTATCGAAGTCGCCAATCAAGGCGACCTGAGGGCGATGTGGGCGCACTTTTCCAGCGTGGCGCTGAATGTTGCGATGCTGGTCACCGGGGCCAAGGTGTTGCCCGAAGTCAAACTGTCGAGCAGGGTCGACAACCTCCGGCCGGTGACCATGCCATCAGGCAAGCAGCTGCTGTGGAACCCTGATCTGACGCCCTACAAAGTGCCTGTCGAATTGCCGGCGGATGCCAAACCGGACGCCCTGGGCCTCTACCAGCACAACGGGCAGGCAGTGTTGCCCCATGAAGGCGACTATTATCGAGTCCGGCAGGAGCCCGAGACCGGGCAGTACCGCATCCAGCACCCCAGCCGCCCTGGTGCGTACGAACCGCAACTGGAACATAACCACGCGGGTGCCTGGAGCCATGAAGTCGAAGAGCCCCTGACCTGGGACTCGCCGACCCTGATACGACGCCTGGGGCTGGATCAGCGTGGGCTCGATACCCAAACGCTGGAACAGGCCCGCATGGCCAGTGGCGTCGAAGAAGACGCCTTGCGCCAGACCTTTGTCGAACACGAGCCGGTGCCCTTGCTGCTGGAAGATTCGATCCAGCATTTCAAGGCCCACCAGGCACTGACGACGTTCGTTGAGCACATGCACAGCAGCGACCCGGCGGTGTATAGCCAGGCTGATCCGGTGCTGCAACTGAACATGCTGCAGCGTCGTGGAATGCTGCCCGCCGATACGCCCCTTCGCGTCATGCGCGGCGACGGCCGCCTGCTTTGGGAGAACGATGCACCGGTTACGGCGTCCAGGCGCGTGGTGGTTGTCTCTGACAGCCAAATGGCACGTGGCGAGTTGCTCAAGGAAGTCTTGAACACCTTGCAGGGCGTTGACCCCACGCTCAAGGAAATCCCCGGCAGCGCCGACGACTCGCTGGAGGTGCGCGCCGGCAAGCTACGCCAGTACCTCGGCGACACCGTTGAGACGTTCAAAGGGCCGCTGGCGGAGGAACGCTACAAGGCGTCCACTTTGTCGGCGGATCCCGATGTGCAAATGGTACTGCTCAGTTATCCCAAGTTGCCGACAGCGGCGGCCGAGCATCTGCTCAAGCGCCTGAACAACGAGCAATTGCAGGCGTTGCGCCGCACCGGGATGTTGCCCAAGCAGCAGGCCGAACAGGCCAAATGGTGTGAACAGGAAACCCGCGTTTCTCGCGCCTACGAAGGTTTGCACCTGGACACCCTGGCGGATGTTGACAGCCAGCGCCTGGCCTTGCGTACCCTCGAAACCTTGCCCGGCTGGCCGAGCGGAACGCGTGTGGAACTGCGTCAGTACTCGGCAACGGGGCCACTGCTGGATGCTGTCGGCCCGCCGGACGCACCGGCAAGCAGGACGCTGGTGGTGATGAACAACGGCCAGTTCCAGGCGCCCACGCCCAGGGACTTCTACTCGGCGACCTGGGACCTGTTGTCTGCCACCGAGCGCCAGGGCCTGGGGTTTACCGACGCGTCGCAAATGAAGGCCGCGATCCAGCAAGCGCCCCTGCCGCGTGCGTCGCTGCGCACGGTATTGCTGGAGCATCCGCTGCTCAAGCCGAACGTTGACCCGACAGTGCGCCTGCTGGGTGGTGGGGGCGGCGTTCGACAATGGGCGCGCGGCACCTTCAGTTCTGCCCAAGTCCGCGCTCGAAAACTTTACCCCATGCTCGGTGAGCGCGAGATCACGGTAATTATCGAGCGGTTAGGCGATGACGTCAGCGGCGGGTTATCCCGGTTGGAGGCCGAGTATCGAGGCCTGAAGAAAGCCTTGAAGGTTTGGGAGAGAGCTCAGCCCAGGGAGTTCTCGGCGTACGACCCGAACGCAGACGCACCGGCGATCAACGTCAAGAATATCTTGAGCTGCTGGCGTCGAGAGGGCGGGGCTCACGAGCTCTCGTTAGCGTTGACGGATCTGCCAGCATTGAACGCCGATTTCAGCCATGTCGAGTCACTCGAGCTGTTCAAAATAAAGTGGCCCAACAATGCCGATACGTTTTTCCAGAACTTTCCCCGTCTGAAACGTTTGAGCATCAGTACCTCCATCGGGCTTACGTCATTGCCTGATGTGATCGGCGGCATGAATAACCTGACTGAGTTAAGCCTGGGTTTCAACGATATCCGTTTGACCTCGCAGAGCGCGGCCAAACTGAGTGCCCTCAGCAACCTTGAGACGCTCATGCTCAACAACAATCCCCTGGGTATGTCTCCCGATTTCAGTGCTATGTCCCGGTTGAAAAAGGTGAGCCTCAGTAGTACCGGGATCGACCAGTGGCCAGTGGGGCTGCGGGCTGATACAGGGTTGGATTACGTCAACCTGGAGGGTAACGGGCTCAGTGAGGTGCCTGCGATCAATCTGGACCCGCCGCCTGATCAGCTTGAGGCGATTGCCCGGATCAATCGTGTCACCCTGCTTGATAGAAACAAGTTTCCTGCCGATTACTGGCAAAAATTTGATAGCTACTGGCTGCGCCTGAGCCGGGAACGGCCTGATCTGTTGGAAGGCACGCTGCCCGGGGCGTTCGACGTTGGCGGCCCCAGGATTGAACAGTATCAGAGCGTGTACCCCGCAAGGACGCGTCAACAAGCCCGGGAGTTTCTCAGAAACCTGGGGGCAGGTGCCGACGCGGAACTGCAGAGGCTTGAGGACGAACTCTTTGCGTTAAGCGTCAGGTTGTCCGATTGGGTTTACGAGCAAGGCGATCTGCCCCCGCAACTCGGGGGCGGCTTCCGGCGCAGGCCCCTGCCGCCGAACATGGCTGATCGATCTACGGCCAAAGATCGGATTATTGAGTGCTGGAGACGGGAAACGGAGCCGGTGCTGGCCAGTGACGATATGGGCCCGGGTTATACGCTCGATCTGTCCCACTTGAATTTGCCGAGCTTGCCGGACCTCGGCGTAGACTTTAGTCATGCTGTATCACTCAAATTGAGGTTCATGAATCTCGGCACTTCGCCCGAAGGTTTTCTCTCCCGCTTCCCGAATGTGCGGCATCTGGACATGGCATTCAACGAGCTCCGGGAAGTGCCCCTTGCTCTGGGCAACATGAATGCACTGACCAGCCTGTACCTTAATTCCAACCGAATCAGTTTGACCCAGCAGACGTCCGCGATCCTGTCCGGACGCACGGCCCTTCAAGCGTTACGCCTGGGGAACAACCCGCTCGGCATGATCCCGACTTTCAGCGCGATGACGGATTTGCGCGTCCTCAGCCTGCACAACACAGGCATTGACGCCTGGCCAAATGGGCTGCTTGAACTGCAAGCGTTGGAGGATGTGGACCTGAGGAGTAACGAGATCACGACGATCCCTGACGCGATCATTGCACCGACAGACGAGTTGTTGGCAACGGCAAAGCGCATCAACGATTTAACCAACGCCAGCAGCAACCCACTGTTACCAGCCACTCAGCAGAAAGTGCGGGATTACGCTGAGCGGCTTCATCGTGAAGGGCTGGAGACCACGAACACGTCAAATGTGTTTGCGGTGCGTGCGCTGAATGTACGCCGCGTTGAAGTGATCGACGCGGGCCCACACGATGCGTTTCTGCGCTGGGCCGAAGGGATGCCCACTGATGAGGTGGCAAGCAAGAGGGCCCAGTGGTTTGCATTGCGTGGCGAGCAGAAGGCGGATGGTTTTTTCAATCAGCTTGAACGATTGGAGACAACGGCCGCGAGCCATGCCGATCAGCAGCGGCGGATATGGGAACTGATCGATGCGATCAGTCCAAATACCCCTGAATCCGAGCGGCTGCGCGCGGAGGTTTTCGAGTTGGGCGGGGAGGCGAAATGCTGTGACCGTGCGGTGTTTACCTTCAGCAATATGGAACTCGCGGTGATGGTTTCCAAGGCTCGCGTAACGGCCGGCGATCTGACGCAAGGCCCGCAGTTGCGGACATTGGCGCGGGGGCTGTTTCGGCTGGACGCGCTGGACCGGATCGCCTCGGCCGATATCGCCCGCAGCCAGGCGATCGTGAATGATCCGGCGGTAACCCTGGCTGACAAACTCCCCCACACCCTGCGCCTGAGTGAAGAGGTCGAGATAAGGCTGGCCTATCGTGTCGGCCTCAAGGACCGCCTGCAATTACCGGGTCAGCCGCAGAAAATGCAGTTCGCCGACCTTGCCCACGTTACCCCGGCGATGTTGGAGGCGGCGTATAACGAAGTCGTGGCCCTGGATCACTCACCGAAAGAGTTCCACGCATTGCTGGCGAGGGAGTTCTGGCAGGACTACCTCGCCAACAAATACCACGCGCAATTTGAAGCCCAGCGCCAACCCTATCATGCGCAAATGGCCGATCTCACCCGTCGCTTTGAGGCGCAGACGTTGGCCGAGGCCCTGTACCGGCAACAGGCCGATGACCTGCAGGCGCAGTGGGCGATTAAGAACGCGGCACTGCTCAATACCCTGACCCGTCAAGAAATCGCCCAAGCCTTGCTGCCACGGGGAACCCTTGAAGTGCTGGAGAACCCGGTGTCTGGCTTACAACTCGCCCAGGCGCAAGCCATTGAGTTCGGCGGCAAGCCGTACTTCATTGCGAGCATGCCCGATGCAGGCGATGGTGAGCACTACGTGTTATGGGTGCAGGCGCCGGATAATCCATTTGCCTTGGTCAGTAGCGCGATTATCGCCAAGCCCGATGTCGCCGGGGTCTGGAAGCGCAGAGGCTCGACGGGCGGGATACGGCCGGGAGTTTCCCAGGAGGTGTTCGAAGATGCCTCGGAGTCTATGCCGATGCAGCCCTACACCGCCGACGAACTCATTGCCATGCGCCGGCAAACTCACTTCACACAGCTGCGCAACACGCCGGGCAGTTACAGCCGCGTGAACAACGCCCGATATCCGCTCAGGGATTTACAGGGCAAACCGATACGAATTCGAACACTGCAGAGAAAGGTTCGGTCGGCGTCCGGTGTTGAATACACCTCGGAGCAGATCAAGCCTTACATCAAGTTTGAAGGGTATGAGGACGTTGGGGCTCTTTATGAAGCGAAGCTGCAGCGGCGTTTGTTCACTGCGCAGGATATGAAGGCGCCTGGGGAGAAATCGCTGATCGGCCAGTCCATGGTGGTTGCCAACCGGCGAATCGCCAAAGGGGAAATAGTCGGTGTTTATGGCGGGACCGTCCTGCCCTCTCAAGTCGCAAGCCCCGGTGGGCAGACTTACATCCTGCTGGCAGGCTCCAGGCCGGCTTCAGGAAGGCTTGGAAGGGAGCCGATCGAAATATCGGGGGACAACATTATCTCCAGGATAAATACTAACTTTGACTATGACGCCAATGGCAAGCCGGTGCGTCAGGCCGCAGGCGGTTACAACGTTGAGGGTGTAGGGTTCGACATCGAAGCGGATGAAGTGTGGGGCGCAAAAACCACCAGGACGGATTTTATCCTGACGGCGGTGTTTGCGACCGAAGACATTCCGGCGGGCGCTGAGCTGCGCATGAATTACGACTACAGCGAGGGCATGATCGAAACACAATTTGCGTAAGCAACACTGCGACTGCGCCCCGAGGACCCACAAGCGTCTTCGGGGCGCAGTCGTCTGCGCTAAAACAAAAAGTACCGCTGCGCCATCGGCAGCACATCCGCAGGCTCACACCACAGCAACACGCCGTCGGCCTTGACCTGGTAGGTCTGCGGGTCCACCTCGATATCCGGCAGGTAATCGTTGTGGATCAGGTCGGTTTTCTGCACGTTGCGGCAGCCTTTGACCACGGCGATTTGCTTCTTCAACCCCAATGCTTCGGGCAACCCCGCGTCGGCCGCTGCCTGGCTGATAAAGGTCAGGCTGGTGGCGTGCAGCGAGCTGCCGAAACTGGCGAACATGGGGCGGTAGTGCACCGGCTGTGGCGTTGGAATCGAGGCGTTGGCGTCGCCCATCAGGCTTGAAGCAATCGCGCCGCCCTTGAGAATCAGGGTCGGCTTGATGCCAAAAAACGCCGGGCGCCACAGCACCAGGTCGGCCCACTTGCCCACCTCGATGGAGCCGACAATATGGCTGACACCGTGGGTAATTGCCGGGTTGATGGTGTACTTGGCGATGTAGCGCTTGGCGCGGAAGTTGTCATTGCCAGGCCCGTCGCCAGGCAGCGCGCCGCGCTGTTTTTTCATCTTGTCGGCGGTCTGCCAGGTGCGCGTGATCACTTCGCCGACGCGGCCCATGGCCTGGCTGTCGGAGCTGATCATCGAGAACGCGCCCAGATCATGCAGGATGTCTTCGGCGGCGATGGTCTCACGCCGGATGCGGCTTTCGGCGAACGCCACGTCTTCGGCGATACTCGGGTCCAGGTGATGGCAGACCATCAACATGTCCAGATGCTCATCGATGGTGTTGCGCGTGAACGGCCGGGTCGGGTTGGTCGAGCTGGGCAGCACGTTCGCAAAGCCGCAGGCCTTGATGATGTCCGGCGCGTGGCCGCCACCGGCACCTTCGGTGTGATAGGTGTGGATGGTGCGGCCCTTCAGCGCGGCCAGAGTGGTTTCGACAAAACCGGACTCGTTGAGGGTGTCGCTGTGGATCGCCACCTGCACGTCATATTGGTCGGCGACGTTCAGGCAGTTATCAATGCTGGCGGGCGTGGTGCCCCAATCCTCATGCAGCTTCAAACCGATGGCGCCGGCCTTGACCTGCTCTATCAACGGCTCCGGCAAACTGGCGTTGCCCTTGCCGGTAAAACCAATGTTCATCGGGAACGCGTCACTGGCCTGCAGCATGCGCGCCAGGTGCCACGGCCCGGAGGTGCAGGTGGTGGCGTTGGTGCCGGTGGCCGGGCCGGTGCCGCCGCCGATCATGGTGGTGACGCCGCTGGTCAGCGCCTCTTCGATCTGCTGCGGGCAGATGAAATGCACGTGGGAGTCGATGCCGCCGGCGGTGAGGATCATGCCTTCACCGGCGATCACTTCGGTGCTGGCGCCGATGGCCATGGTCACACCGGGCTGGATATCCGGGTTGCCGGCTTTGCCGATTGCGTGAATGCGGCCGTTCTTCAAGCCGACGTCGGCCTTGACGATGCCCCAGTGGTCAATGATCAGCGCATTGGTGATCAAGGTGTCCACCACCTCATGGGCGAGCAATTGGCTCTGGCCCTGGCCATCGCGGATCACCTTGCCGCCGCCGAATTTCACTTCTTCGCCATAAATGGTGAAGTCCTGCTCGACTTCGACGAACAAATCGGTGTCGGCCAGGCGGACCTTGTCACCGACGGTGGGGCCGTACATGTCGGCGTAGGCTTGGCGGCTGATTTTCATGTGTGTGAGCCCTGAGAAATATGTGTTGAATGTGAGATTGCTTTCGCGAGCAAGCCCGCTCCCACATTTGGAATGCATTCCCCTGTGGGAGCGGGCTTGCTCGCGAAGAGGCCTTAAAGGTCGCCCATGATGCGTCCGGCAAACCCGAACACCCGGCGCCCACCGCTCAAATCCACCAACTCCACTTCGCGACTCTGACCCGGCTCAAACCGAACTGCCGTGCCGGCCGGAATATTCAGGCGCATGCCACGGCTCGCGGCGCGATCAAACGTCAGCGCGTCATTGGTCTCGAAAAAATGGTAATGCGAGCCCACCTGAATCGGCCGGTCGCCGCTGTTGGCCACGCTGAGGGTGACGGTGCGCCGGCCCACGTTGAGTTCGATGTCGCCAGGCTGGATCTGATATTCACCAGGAATCATGCAGGTTGCCCCAGGGTCTTGAAGTAGATGGCGGTCGGGCTGTAGCGCCCGTCCGGGCTTTGGCAGTAGTCGGGCAGCTCACCGATCTTGGTGTAGTGCAGCGACTGGTAGAAGGCTTCGGCGCCCGAGCCGGCCTCGGTGTCCAGGTACAGCAGGCCGCGCTTGTGCTGGCGCGCGGCGAGTTCCAGGGCGTTCATCAATTGCTGGCCCAGACCATGGCGACGCGCCGTGCTGTGCACCAGCAGCTTTTGCACTTCGGCGCGGTTGAGGCCGTTGGCTTTCTGGCACAGCGCCAATTGCACGCTGGCGATCACCTGCTCGTCGCGCACCACCACCCACAGCAGCAGGCTGGCGTCTTCAACACTGGCTTGCACGCCTTTGAGGTAGTCGCGGGCCTGGGCTTCGTCGAAGTCGGCCATGAAGCCAACCGAGGCGCCGTGCTGCACCGCGTCGAGCAATAGCTCAATCAAACCCAGGCGGTAATGGGCAAAACTTTCAGCATTGACTCGACGCAGTTGTGCAGCGCTCATCGATCTCACTCCTTGGGCGGTTCGGCGCCCGGATTCAATGTCAGTTGCATAAAGGTAAGGTCCAGCCAGTGGCCGAACTTGATGCCCACTTGCGGCATCTGCCCGGTGGTGATGAACCCCAGGCGCTCATGCAGGCGAATAGACGCCTGGTTGCCGCTTTCGATGGCAGCGACCATCACGTGCTTGCCGCAGGTGGCGGCGCGTTCGATCAACGCGTGCATCAGGCGCGGGCCAAGGCCTTTGCCGCGTTGGTCATTGCGCACGTACACCGAGTGCTCGACGCTGTAGCGGAAACCCTCGAAGGGTCGCCAGTCGCCGAATGAGGCGTAGCCGGTGACTTCATCGTTTTCGACGCTCACCAATATCGGATACGCCTGGGCCTGGCGCGCATTGAACCAGGCCTGGCGGTTTGCCAGGTCCACCGGTTGCTCGTTCCAGATCGCCGTGGTGTTGAGCACCGCGTCGTTGTAGATGTCTCGAATGGCCGGCAGGTCTTGCGCGGTGGCATCACGAATCATGGCTTGGCCTCACGCAATAGGCTGGTGGACGGTGACCAGCTTGGTGCCGTCAGGGAAGGTGGCTTCCACCTGGATATCCGGGATCATTTCCGGGATGCCTTCCATCACTTGTTCGCGGCTGAGCAGGGTGGTGCCGAAGTGCATCAGCTCGGCGACGGTGCGCCCATCGCGGGCGCCTTCCATCAAGGCGGCGGAAATGTAGGCGATGGTTTCCGGGTAGTTGAGCTTCACGCCACGTGCCAGGCGGCGCTCGGCGACCAGGCCTGCGGTGAAGATCAGCAGTTTGTCTTTTTCCCGTGGGGTCAAATCCATGGTTCAAGGTCCTTCAAAGAATGCATTCTTAACTACAACAGAGATCAATTGTGGGAGCGGGCTTGTGTGGGAGCGGGCTTGCCTGCGATGGCATCACCTCAGTACATCAGCAATACCGAGTTGTCTGCATCGCAGGCAAGCCAGCTCCCACAGGGGCTTGCTCCACTTCAGATCTTCATGTGCTCCAGATTCGGGGTGAAACCGCCTGGCGCCCAAGCACCGCCGGGCGCAACAGTTTCCACAAATCAATCAACCAACCCCGCGCCAGCAGCGCTTCACTGGCCAGGCAGCGGGCGACCAGCAAGCCGGGCAGTTGGGTCAGATCACCGCGCACCGCATGCGGCAAGGCGCGGCAGGTTTCCAATAATTCAGGTTCGATATCAGCCGTGAGCAACAGCGTGGCAAACACCGGTTGCCCGTCCAGTCCGATGGGCGAGTCGAGCAGGCCATCGGCGCCTACAATGCGCTGGCGCTCATGCCAGAGCAACTGGCCGTCGCGGCGAATATCCAGGTGCGATTGAAAGTGGCCGAGGTCGAAACGCTCGCCACTGGCGGGGCGGCCGAGGGCGACCACGTCCCAGTAGAACAGCCGCGCATCGCCTTGCAGCTCAATGCGCGTGGTGAGTTCGGCCTGGGCGGCGCTGAACACGATGGTTTCCTGGGGCAGCCATTCCAGGGTGGCGCCGGCTTGCACGGTCAACTCCAGCTGTTGATACGCCGGGCCACTGGCGCGGTACCACTTGGCTGCGCCGGGGCTGGTCAATTGCGCCCAGGCACCGGCGCCGACATGGGCGCTGATGTCCAGGCGATCACCGCCTGCTATTCCGCCGGGCGGGTGCACGATGATGTGCTGGCACACTTCTGGGCCTTCGGCGTACAGGTGCTTTTGCACCCGCAGCGGGCCGAGGTGGCGGCGCATCACCGGGCGCGTGGTATCGCCGAAACGCGCGTAGCCGAGCTCCAGCTCGGCGTGCCAGCTGGGAGTGAACAGGGCGGGGGTAACGGGCAAGTTCATGTTCTTGTGCTTATCGTTAGGACGCTACAGATTAGATGGTTACCAGCCCGCGTACACCCTCACTTTGCATATTTTCACCTCGGCCTTGCTGCACGATTTCACCACGGGACATCACCAAATACTGGTCCGCCAGTTCGGCGGCGAAGTCGTAGAACTGCTCCACCAGCAGGATCGCCATATCGCCACGCGCCGCGAGTTTCTTGATCACCATGCCGATTTCCTTGATCACCGACGGCTGGATGCCTTCGGTGGGTTCATCGAGAATCAACAGGCGTGGGCGGCTGGCCAGAGCGCGACCAATCGCCAACTGTTGCTGCTGGCCGCCGGATAAATCGCCACCGCGCCGATGTTTCATCTGCTGCAAGACCGGGAACAGTTCGTAGATAAACGCCGGCACTTCCTTGGCTTCGGAGCCTGGAAAACGCGAAAGGCCCATCAACAGGTTCTCTTCCACTGTGAGTCGGCCAAAAATCTCGCGGCCCTGAGGCACATAGGCGATGCCGGCGTGCACGCGCTGGTGCGGCTTGAGGCCGGTGATGGCTTTGCCTTCCCAGTTCACCGCGCCTTCTTTGGCCGGCAGCAAACCCATCAGGCACTTGAGCAGGGTGGTTTTGCCCACGCCGTTACGGCCGAGCAGGCAAGTGACTTCGCCGATCTTCACATCAAAGGACAGCCCGCGCAGGATGTGACTACCGCCGTAGTACTGGTGCAGCTTGTCGACTTGCAGCATGTTCAAACTCTCCTCAATGATCGTTCCCACGCTTGATCGTTCCCACGCTCTGCGTGGGAATGCATACCGTGACGCTCCGCGTCACACAGCGGACGCAGAGCGTCCAGGGCGGCATTCCCACGCGGAGCGTGGGAGCGATCAGCGGCCCAAATAAACCTCAATCACCCGCTCGTTTTCCTGCACCTGCTCCAGCGACCCTTCGGCCAGCACGCTGCCCTGGTGCAACACGGTGACGTGGTCGGCAATCGAGCCGACAAAGCCCATGTCGTGTTCCACCACCATCAGCGAGTGTTTGCCCGCCAGGCGCTTGAACAGTTCGGCGGTGAATTCGGTTTCGGCGTCGGTCATGCCTGCCACCGGCTCGTCCAACAGCAACAGCTGCGGGTCTTGCATCAGCAGCATGCCGATTTCCAGGAACTGCTTTTGCCCATGGGACAGCAGCCCGGCCGGGCGCTGCACCGAGGCGGTCAGGCGGATGGTGTCGAGCACTTCATCGATGCGGTCTTTCTGCTCGCCGCTCAGGCGCGCGCGCAGGCTGGCCCACACGGACTTGTCGGTTTTCTGCGCCAGTTCCAGGTTTTCGAACACGCTGAGGGCTTCGAACACCGTGGGTTTCTGGAACTTGCGCCCAATGCCGGCCTGGGCGATCTGCACTTCGCTCATGCTGGTCAGGTCCAGGGTTTCACCGAACCAGGCCTTGCCGTGGCTGGGGCGGGTCTTGCCGGTGATCACGTCCATCAGCGTGGTCTTGCCCGCGCCGTTGGGTCCGATGATGCAACGCAATTCGCCGACGCCGATGTACAGGTTCAAGTCATTGAGCGCCTTGAAACCATCGAAGCTGACGCTGATGTCTTCCAGGGTCAGGATGGTGCCGTGGCGGGTGTTGAGGCCCTTGCCGGCGGCCTGGCCGAGGCCGATGGCATCGCGGCTGCTGCCCGCATCGAAAATAGGTTCGAGCATGACATTCCTCATTTCTTCAGCAAGCCGATAACGCCCTTGGGCAGGTACAGGGTGACGATGATGAACAGCGCCCCGAGGAAGAACAGCCAGTATTCCGGGA
The DNA here is from genome assembly GCF_013385735.1 of Pseudomonas sp. D2002. NCBI lineage: Bacteria > Pseudomonadati > Pseudomonadota > Gammaproteobacteria > Pseudomonadales > Pseudomonadaceae > Pseudomonas > Pseudomonas sp. D2002. The sequence continues at coordinate 535,430 of NZ_JACAPL010000006.1, forward strand.
ACGCCACGGTGAACCAGCTCTTCATGCCGTTCACCACGCCGGCGCCGAGCAGCGGGCCGATCAGCGTGCCGCGCCCGCCCAAGGCCACCCACACGGCGGCTTCGATGGAGTTGGTCGGCGACATCTCGCTGGGGTTGATAATGCCCACTTGCGGCACGTACAACGCACCAGCCAAACCGCACAACACCGCGCTCAACACCCACACAAACAACTTGAAACCGCGCGGGTCGTAGCCGCAGAACATCAGGCGATTTTCGGCATCGCGCAATGCTGTCAGCACGCGGCCGAACTTGCTCTGCGCCAGGCGCCAGCCGGTGTACAAACTCGCCACCAGCAACACCACGGTGGCAAAGAACAACACCGCCCGCGTGCCCGGCTCGGTAATCCCAAAGCCCAGGATGCTGCGGAAGTTGGTGAAGCCGTTATTGCCGCCGAACCCGGTTTCGTTACGGAAAAACAGCAACATCCCGGCGAACGTCAGCGCCTGGGTCATGATCGAGAAATACACGCCCTTGATCCGCGAACGAAAGGCGAAAAAACCGAACACCAGCGCGAGCAAACCCGGCGCCAGCACCACCAGGCACATGGCCCAGAGGAAGTGTTCGGTGCCGATCCAATACCAGGGCAACTCGGTCCACGACAAGAAGGTCATGAACGCCGGCAGCTCATCCCCGGAGGCTTGGCGCATCAAGTACATGCCCATCGCATAACCGCCCAGGGCAAAGAACAATCCGTGGCCCAGGGACAACATGCCGGCATAGCCCCACACCAGGTCCAGCGCGAGGGCGACGATGGCGTAGCAGAGGATCTTGCCCACCAGTGTCAGGGTGTAGGCCGACACATGCAGCGGGTTTTCCGGCGACAGCAGCGAGCACAGCGGCAGCGCCAGCAGCAGGATCAGGATCACCGCGCCGACCGCTATCGTCACCTTGGGGCCGGCCTTTTGTGTGGCCGTAAGCATCAATGGCTGGTTCATCAGTCGATCACCCGTCCTTTCAGTGCGAAGAGTCCTTGCGGGCGTTTCTGGATAAACAGAATGATCAGCGCGAGGATCAGGATCTTGCCGAGCACGGCGCCGATCTGCGGTTCGAGAATTTTGTTGGCGATGCCCAGCCCGAAGGCGGCCATCACGCTACCGGCCAACTGGCCAACACCGCCGAGCACCACCACCAGGAACGAGTCGATGATGTAGCTCTGGCCCAGGTCCGGGCCGACGTTGCCGATCTGGCTCAGCGCCACGCCACCGAGACCGGCGATGCCGGAGCCCAAGCCAAACGCGAGCATGTCCACGCGCCCGGTCGGCACGCCACAGCAGGCGGCCATGTTGCGGTTCTGGGTGACGGCGCGCACGTTGAGGCCCAGGCGCGTCTTGTTCAGCAGCAGCCAGGTCAGCACCACCACGCACAGCGCGAAGGCGATGATCACGATGCGGTTGTACGGCAGCACCAGGTTGGGCAGCACTTGAATGCCACCGGACAGCCATTCGGGGTTGGACACTTCGACGTTCTGCGCACCGAACACCAGGCGCACCAGCTGGATCAGCATCAAGCTGATGCCCCACGTCGCCAGCAGGGTTTCCAGCGGGCGGCCGTAGAGGTGACGAATCACCGTGCGTTCCAAGGCCATGCCGATGGCGGCGGTGACAAAAAACGCGACGGGCAGCGCAATCAACGGGTAGAACTCGATGGCCGCGGGCACGTAGCGCTGCATCATCAACTGCACTACATAAGTCGAATAGGCGCCGAGCATCAGCATCTCGCCGTGGGCCATATTGATCACGCCGAGCAGGCCGAAGGTGATCGCCAAACCCAAGGCCGCGAGCAACAGGATCGAGCCCAGGGACATGCCGCTGAAGGCCTGGCCGAGGATTTCGCCGACCATCAATTTGCGTTTGACCTGGGCCAGGCTGGTCTCGGCGGCGGTGTGCACGGCGGCGTCGGTTTCGACGCCGGGCGCGAGCAACGCTTCGAGGCGCGTGCGCGCCAGCGGGTCGCCGGTGCCGCCGAGCAAACGCACGGCGGCGAGGCGCACCACGGGGTCGCTGTCGACCAGTTGCAGGTTGGCCAGGGCCAGGCTGAGGGCGGTGTGCACGTCCTCGTTGGTTTCGGCGGCGACTTGCTGGTCGAGGAATTTGAGCTGGGCAGGTACAGCGCTTTTTTGCAGGGTTTGTGCCGCTGCCAGGCGCACCTTGGGGTCGGCGGCGAGCAGTTGCTGGCTGGCTTGTACGTTGTCGATCAGGCCACGCAGGCGGTTGTTCAGGCGTACGGTCCTGGTTTCACCGTTGACCGTGATCTGGCCTTGTTGCAGGGCGTCCACCAGCTCGATGCGTGCGGGGTCGGGCTGTGCGGCCCAATCCTGGAGCAGCTTGGCTTGTTGCATCGGGTTGGCAGCGAGGAAGTCGTCGGCGTCGCTGGCGTGTGCTGCAAAAGGCAGCAACAGCAGGGCGGCGAGGATGAAGCGGTAAAGGGCAGTGGGCATAAAATTTTCCTGTAGATCGTTCCCACGCTCTGCGTGGGAATGCCGCCTTGGACGCTCTGCGTCCGCGTTGTGACGCAGAGCGTCACGGGATGCATTCCCACGCGGAGCGTGGGAACGATCAGCGGATTAGTTGCTCTTCACGGCGTAATCCGGCTTCTTGTCATTGCCCGGAATGTACGGGCTCCACGGCTGGGCGCGGATCGGTTTTTCGGTCTGCCACACCACCGAGAACTGCCCGTCCGATTGGATCTCACCAATCATCACCGGTTTGTGCAGGTGGTGGTTGGTCTTGTCCATGGTCAGGGTGAAGCCCGACGGCGCGGCGAAGGTCTGGCCGGCCATGGCCTCGCGCACTTTGTCGACATCGGTGGACTTGGCTTTCTCAACCGCCTGCGCCCACATATGGATGCCCACGTAGGTGGCTTCCATCGGGTCGTTGGTCACGGCTTTATCCGCGCCCGGCAGGTTGTGGGCCTTGGCGTAGGCCTTCCAGTCGGCGACGAACTTCTTGTTCACCGGGTTCTCCACCGACTGGAAGTAGTTCCAGGCCGCGAGGTTGCCCACCAGCGGCTTGGTGTCGATGCCGCGCAGCTCTTCTTCACCCACGGAGAACGCCACCACCGGCACGTCGGTGGCTTTCAAGCCCTGGTTGGCCAGCTCTTTGTAGAACGGCACGTTGGAGTCGCCGTTCACGGTGGAGATCACCGCGGTCTTGCCGCCGGCCGAGAATTTTTTGATGTTGGCCACAATGGTCTGGTAATCGGCGTGGCCGAACGGGGTGTAGACCTCTTCGATGTCTTTATCCGCTACTCCTTTGGAGTGCAGGAACGAACGCAAAATCTTGTTGGTGGTGCGCGGGTACACGTAGTCGGTGCCGAGCAGGAAGAAGCGCTTGGCGCCGCCGCCTTCTTCGCTCATCAGGTATTCCACCGCCGGGATCGCCTGCTGGTTCGGCGCCGCACCGGTATAGAACACGTTCGGCGACATTTCTTCGCCTTCGTACTGCACCGGGTAGAACAGCAAGCCGTTGAGTTCTTCAAACACCGGCAACACCGATTTACGCGACACCGAGGTCCAGCAGCCGAACACCACTGCGACCTTGTCCTGGGTCAGCAACTGGCGGCCTTTTTCCGCGAACAGCGGCCAGTTCGACGCCGGGTCGACCACCACCGGTTCGAGCATCTTGCCGTTCACACCGCCTTTGGCGTTGATCTCGTCAATGGTCATCAACGCCATGTCTTTGAGCGAGGTCTCGGAGATCGCCATGGTCCCGGACAGCGAGTGCAGGATGCCGACCTTGATGGTCTCGGCGGCCTGCACGGTCCAGGTCAAACCCATGGCGAGAATGGATGCCGACAAAGTAAAAGCCTTGATCAAGCTACGACGCTGCATGGTGCGATCTCCGTAAACCGATTTTTTTGTGGGGCAGATACACAGGACTTTGCAAAGGCTGTGCCTGCGCGACTTAACACGCGTAATGGCGGGGGCCGGCCGATACCGACGGAGGAGATGCGCACCAACTTGGCGCCGCGATGAGCGTCGCGTGCACGCCAAGCCCTGAAAAAGGGCGCAGGCGTAGATATGCAGCGCAAGTGGTCGGCAAGGATGTTTCAGCATGAGGCTCTACGTGAGGCGCACCGACTGCGCCCGCGACCCTCTTGTCAGCGAGACACTTATGGACATTACTCAAGCCCACCCCTCACACGACCTTGCCAAGTTACCGGCCCTGAGCCCGGCCTTTATCAGCGCCGATGACGCCGCGCATTGGGCACACGAGGCCATCGGCACACGGCGCGATGTCGAGTACGGTGGCGTTATTCTCAAGCGCGCCCATCGCTACTACGCCACCCACCCGGTGCCGGACCAGCGTAATAGTTTCGATCACCGGATCCTGTTGGCCGTGGACAGTGAAGGCAACTTCGTCACCCCCGATGGCTACAGCGCCGAGGCGTTCTACCACTCCCATCCGGCGGATGCGGCACAGATCCAAAGGATGTTTCCCTACTTCACGACCGACCAAGTCGTGGTGTTCAACAATTTCTACTCCATGCCGGACCAGCTCTTCAGCTTCAGAAACAGAGCATTCGCCAAGACCCACTATTTCTCCGGGCCGGATAACGTGCTGCTCAAATATGTCAGCAGTGGCTCGGCAGCAGAAAATACCTTCGCCCAGCAAGTGCGCGATGGCACGCTTGAGGCCAAAAGTGATTTCGAGAACCCGATCTGGAACCTGGCGCAGATTGGTGAGCTGTGGGTGCTGATTGCAAATAAGGTGTGGGGCGGCGTGCGCGGCCGGGTGAAAACTGGCTGGCGAATCAACACGCCTGTGACCAGCAGCAGTACTGCACAACAACCCTTTTTCACCTCGGTGTTCCCAACGGCGGATACGGCCGTTTTGGGTGCGCTTTCGGCTGCTGGCTCGCCCACAGCAGGCGCTATGGGTTTTGTCCTCAAGCACACCCGTGAGGACGCCTTTGTGGCGACGCTGGCAGTGCCCAAGCGTCAGCCGCTGTTTTCGCCAAACGAAGTGTTTCCAAAGCGCGCTGACGGCAAACTTCGATTGCCTTCCAACTTCCGATTGGAGGCTATTTACTTCAATAGCTGGTACGAGAAGAACGAAGTCGCAGCGCGGGAAACCTGGCTGGCGAGCACCTTCTTTACTCCGGCACAGGTGGTGGCCGCGACCCGTCAGGCGCGGGCCACCCTGGGCATTCAGGACCCGGCGCGTGGATTACGCCTGTACATGCACGCTTCAGACGGCGCCCTGCTGGCCTTCAAAGTGCCCGAGGCCACGGCCACGACTGAGCTGGTCAGGCAAAAAAGCGAGGGTGAACTTGACGATAACGGCGCACAGGCGGCCATGGTCGACGGCACGCTGAGCCCTCGGGATTATGTGCGCCGGGTCATTGCCGAGACCGATCTGTCGGTGGTTCAGGCCGGAGGCTTATGGCGCACGGTGGGCATGCTAGATAACCGCTCCAACCTGCTGATGTCGTTTTACAAGGCCACCTTGAGCCGTTCGTTTCTCTCTGCACGGGATGCAGCCGTGTATGCCCACGAGCAAATTGGCAACTGGCGAGCCCGCAGCTACGGCGGTTATATCCTCAAGGACGCAGACGGTCGTTTTGTCATCACCGAACCCATCGCCAGTGTGGCCAACCCGTTTGCCTTCACGCTGTTCTTTCCGTTCGATAACCAGGGGCCGCTGATCCCGCCGGAACCCTATGTGTTGCACGGGCGCTACGGCTCCCACACCGCCCTGTCGATGGCCGACCCGGCCCGGGTTGCACAGCGTGGCTGGACGCGGGACGAGGCGCAGATCATCCAGCAAGGGTTTTCCGACGCTGAAATGTACTCGATCATCACGGCCGGCCGGGTGGCGTACCTGTCGGGCGCGCAGGATTGCCTGTTGGAGTACACCCCAAACCATTCGTCCCATGAAGAGGTGCTGCTGGGTAATATCGGCCCGGAAGTCGGCAGCAGCAGCCTGGGCAAGCGCCTTGAAAACGGGCAGGTCCGGCCCGCCGACTGGGTCCGGCGCGTGGCCGAAGCCGGGGATTTCAAGATCATCCAGGGCAACCCATTGTGGGGGCCGCGCTCGGTGATCTACGAAGACTGGACGCCCAGCTACAGCTACACGCCACGGTCCGGCCCGCCCGACTACGCCACCTACGGCGCCGTGTTCAACAGTGCCGACGCGGCTGCGCGTAACCTGCACGGGCGAGTGCATGGGCGAAACTTTGCCGAGCAGGCCTGCTTTGCCTTCATTCTCAAGCACAAGGACCAGGAGCAGTACATTGCCAGCGAAGTCGTGGGCGTGGCGGGGCAGCAAAAGTTGTTCAATCTCAACAGCCTGTTTGAGCGCACTGCCGATGACAGCTACCGCCTGCCTGACGGGTTTGTGTTGTATGGACTGTTCCGTTCGCAGCAATGGTCGCCGACCGGGCTGAATGCCTCGAACGCGTGGCTGACGCTGTTTTTTGTCACGCCGGATGTGTTGTACACGGCCCTCTACGCGGCTAATCGGCAGGGCATGAACAACCTGTCGATTTATTTCTCAACCCTGGATGGCGCGCTGCTGCGGTATGTGCCTGCGCCGATGGACGTGAGAAGTGCGGGCCTGGCCGACAGGTCGTTGATTCAGGCACAGGAGCAGTTGAACTCCGGTCAGAAAACCCCTGCGGACTTTGTTCGGGAGTGGGCCGTGAAGGGCGGGCTGCACGTGGTTCGCACCAGCCAGTGCTGGGACAAAAACGGGTTGGTCGACAACAACTGGAGCAACTATGCGACGTTGTCTCCGCGCCGGTTAAGCCCGGCTTTCGCCAACCTCGATGACGCGGCCCGCTATGCCGCCGCCATGATCAGCAACGGCTGGCAGCGGGGGTATGGCGGGGTAATTCTGCGGTTACCCACCGGGTTGTTCGCCGCAACTGAGCCGCTGGCACTTCCGATGCAGGGGTTTGCGCTGAACTGGATTTACCCGGACCAGGCGGTTGCGGTAGGGCTGTACCCCGGAGGCAGCGCGATGGTGGCGCGCTACCGGTCGTTGTTGGATCAAGAGGTCCCGTTGCTGCTGTCCGCCGAGCAGAAAGCCCTGTACAAAACCATGCTGCCGAGCGCAGTGCTGTCGAGCCTGTTGCACCGCCAGGACCCGATCAAACAGGAGTATGTGTTCGGCGCCACGGGTTCGATCCTCAGCTACCAACTGTCGGACTCTGCCGAGGAAGTGCTGCTCAAGCAGCGCCTGACGCCACTGAGCCCGGTCAAGCTGGACTTCAGCGACAACCCTGTCGAAGAGCAGCTGCGCAGCGGGGCGCTCTCGCCACAGGCGTTCATCAATGAGACGGCGAAGGCCGGTGAACTGCGTGTGGTAAAGGGCGACAGCGTATGGGGCGAGCCCAGGAAGATAACTCCGGGTTTTGTGCCGTATCAAACGCGACCCCAGCCTGGGGATATTCGCCAGGTATTCGCCGACGCGCCTTGCGGCCCGATCTTCACCCAGGCGTATGACGCCGTTCGTTATGCCCAGCGCCAGTGCGCGCCGCAAACCGATGTGGCGTTCGGTTATGTACTCAAGTCAGTGAACAAGCCGCTGTACATGACAACGCTGGCGTTGGTCAGAGAAAACCTGGCCGACTTCAAGCAGGTTTTTCTCGACGGCCAGTTGCCCCAGGGGTATGTGCTCGATGGCCTGTATCTGTGTGCTTCGACGACTGCCGTCGCCCCGGCCGATGATGAAATGGCATACAGTTTTTTCCCGCCTCACTACATCGCCAAGGCCCTGCAATTCACCCTGTATGCGCGCAACGGTGGTGCGCTGCCGCTGTATTTGTTGTGCGGCGACGGCGCGTTGCTCAAGTACGTGTTTCCCAAGACTTCGCCACTCTACCCATGGACGAGCGCGGACTACCGCCTGCAATTACTCGAAGGCTCGCTGAAGGTCCAAGACTATGTGCGCCGCCTCGCCGGGGTGGGTGAACTGGACATTCGCAGCACCAGTGAAGTTTGGGGCAGGAAAGAGCGGGTCACGGCCGGTTGGGTGCCGAAAAGAACGCCCCACCCGTTTGCCGACGACCCGCATGTTCATTCCTACTGCGGGCCGGTGTTTTATTACCCCGATGACGCAGCCCGCTATGCCCAACGGCTGGTGGCGCCCTATAAGACCAAGCAGTATGTGGGCGCGGTACTGGTTCCGGGGCAAACGCCGGGGTATGTGGCGATCGAGCCGGTGGAAGATCAGGGCACCGGCGCCGCACGCAGCCTGGAACGGTTGTTCCGGGTTGATCATCCAGGCCTCGACGTGCCGCCGGGCAACGTGTTGAGCACCTATAAAATTGCCGCCGTGCAGGCGTTCTACAAGGCGATACAGTCGACGTCCAGCTATACGCAGATTGATAAGGATCTGCTGGAAAACTTCGTCTCCAAGGATGATCTGCGCGACTACCTGGCGCTGGTCAAAAGGAATGCGCCCGATGCCAAGAGTTGTTACCTGTCCTGCCGGGGTGGGGCGCTGCTCAAGTATGTGCCGGCGTTTAACGCAGCTGAAACGGAGCTGCTGGAGGCGGGGGGCGCGCCGGACCCGAGTGTGTTGGTCAGTCGATTGCGCAGCCAGGGCAGTTTGTCGGTGCAGGTCCCCGACGCCTTCTGGTCGCGTCCGGGCTTGCTGGCTGAAGAGTGGAGCGTCAGTGAGTTGCAGGCAGAACCGGAAGCCGACGAGTTCTGGTACGCACGGGCCAAAGATGAACTCTGACCTCAGCGCTTGCGCATCAGGCCGATAAAAAATAACCCGCCAATCGCCGCCGTCGCCACGCCAATGGGCAGGTCTTCGGGGGCGATCAGGGTGCGTGCGGCGATGTCGACCCACACCAGGAACACACTGCCCAGCAGCACGCACACGGGCAGTAACCGTCGATGCTCGGCACCGACCAAACGCCGGGCAATGTGCGGCACCATCAACCCGACAAAACCGATGGAGCCGCTGATCGACACCAGCACGCCGGTCATCAGCGACGCCACCAGGAACACCTTGAGCCGCACGTTGCGCGCGTTCAGGCCCAGGGTCACGGCGGTCTGCTCGCCGGCCATCAACGCATTCAGCGGCCGCGCCATGCCCAGCAGCAACAGCAGCCCCAGCAGCACAGTCGCGGCGGGGATCGCCAGCAGCTCCCAGCGGGCGAGGCCCAGACCGCCGAGCATCCAGAACATCACCGCCGACGCGGCGCGGTGGTCGCCCATGAACAGCAGCAAATTGGCCACCGCCATCATCACGAACGACACCGCCACGCCGCACAGCAGCAGGCGATCACTTTCCAGGCGACCGTTGCGACTGGCCACGGCCAGCACCACCAGCATGCTCAGCAGCGCGCCGATAAACGCAGCGATGGGCAGGGTCAGCAGGCCGATGATTTCACCCACATGCAGCACCACGATCACCGCGCCAAGCGTGGCGCCGGAGGTAACTCCGAGCAGGTGCGGGTCGGCCAGCGGGTTGCGCGTTACTGCCTGCAACACTGCGCCGATCAACGCCAGCCCGGCGCCCACCAGCGCGCCGAGCAACATGCGTGGCACGCGGATCAGCCACACGATATGTTCCTGGCCGGTGCTCCAGTTCACCGCACCGATGCCGAACGCCTTGTTCAGCAAAATCCGCCATACCACGTCCACCGGCACCCGCGCCGAGCCGAACCCCAGCGAGATCACGCAAGAGACCAGCAACAACGCGCCAAGCGCGGCCAGCAACAAGGCGTAGCGCCGGGTAATCATTCGCCGTGAAATCCCTTGGCCAGGGTTTCCACCGCCAGCACGTTGTCGATGCCCGGCGTGGCCTGCACATACGGGATCACGATAAACCGCTGGTTCTTGATGGCGTCCACCGATTGCAGCGCCGGGTTGTTGAGCAGGAACTGCTGTTTTTGCTCGGCGGTGACTTCGCTGTAGTCGACGATCACGATCACCTGCGGGTTGCGCTCCACCACGGTCTCCCAGTTGACACGGGTCCAGCTGGCGTCGATGTCATCGAGGATATTGCGCCCACCGGCCGCGTCGATCAGCGCCTGCGGCATGCCCAGGCGGCCGGAGGTCATGGCGCGGTCTTCACCGCTGTCGTAGAGAAACACGCGCGGCTTGTCGTCGGGCAGGTCCTTTTGCACCTCGGCGACTTGCGCCTGCATCTGCGCGATCAAGGCATTGGCGCGGTCCTGCACGTCGAAGATCTTGCCCAGGTTGCGCAGGTCGTTATAGGTGTCTTCCAGGGTTGCGGCCGGGCGCTTCATCACAAACGCACACGACTCGGTCAGCTCGTACACGTTGATGCCCAAGGGTTGCAGGGTTTGCGGCGTCAGGTCGCCGCCCACGCGCATGCCGTAGTCCCAGCCGGCGAAGAAAAAATCCACGCTGGCGTTGAGCAAGGTTTCCACTGACGGGTACTTGCTGGCCAGTTCCGGCAGGCCGTCGAGCAGGTGGGCCATCTCCGGGGTGACCGACTTCCAGCCGGTCACACCGCTGTAGCCGGCCATGTGCGACTTGAGCCCCAGGGCGAGCATCATCTGGGTCATGTTGATGTCGTGGCTGACCGCGTGTTGCGGCGCTTCCTGGAAGGTCACGTCGCGGTTGCAACTTTTGATGGTCACCGGGTAATGGGTCGCGTCGGCGAAGGCTTGAGCGGTGCCGAACGACAGGGCGAGAGACAGCAGGGCGCGCAGGATCATGGTTGGGTTATCCAGGTGATTCGGGGGTAGCCGGACAATGGGTGAGTGTCGATCAGGGCTTCGACGCCAAACACGTCGCGCAGTAATTCGGTAGTCAGTACCTGGTGCGGTGTGCCGCTGGCGACGATGCGCCCGTGGTTGATCACGTACAGGCGATCGCAAAAAGCGGCGGCCAGGTTCAGGTCGTGGATGCTCGCCAGGGTGCCGATGTTCAAGCGTTTGACCAGCCGCAGCAGCTCCAGCTGATAGCGTGGGTCGAGGTGATTGGTCGGCTCGTCGAGGATCAGCAAGTGCGGTTGCTGGGCCAAGGCGCGGGCGAGAATCACCCGCTGCTTTTCGCCGCCGGAGAGGGTGGCAAAGGCATGGTCTTCGAAGCCCTGCATGCCCACCGACGCCAATGCCTCCTGGATCAGTTGCTGGTCGTGCAGCGTGTCGCCATCGAACAAACCCTTGTGCGGCGTACGGCCCATGGCGACCACTTCATCCACGCGCAAACCGAAGGCATCGGGAAACTCCTGCAACACCACGGCGATGCGTTGCGCGCACCACTTGGCGCTTTGCTTCCACACGTTCTGGTGGTCGAGCAGCACGTCGCCGTGCTCCGGTTTAGTGAAGCGATAGGCGCAGCGCAACAGGCTGGTCTTGCCACTGCCATTAGGCCCGATCAGCCCGACAAACTCCCCCGCAGCGACCTGCAGGCTGGCCTCACGCAGCTGGAACCGGTGATTGCAGTGGTCGTGACCCGGTGGGGTCCAGCCAAGCTGGGTGAGGGTGAGAGAGGGCATCGTTATTCTCAAGGTCAGCGCAGATCAAAAATGTGGGAGCGGGCTTGCTCGCGAAAGCGGTAGTTCAGTGAGAAATGTGTCGACTGACACACCGCATTCGCGAGCAAGCCCGCTCCCACTTTGGCCCATGGTGCGGCTGTTAAAAGGTGTAATCCGCCGTCACGAAGAACGAGCGCGGCTCCCCCAAAATCCACTGTTGGCCGTTGTTGTACTGGCTGACAGCGTAAGTGCGGTTGAACAGGTTATTCAGTTCCAGCCCCAGCGTGGTGTTGCGCATGGCCTTCCACGACACGGTCGCATCGGCCACGGTGTAGCTCGGTACTTCGCTGGTGTTGGCGGTGTCGGCATACCGCGCGCTGACGTAACGCACGCCGGCGCCGGCGCGCACATTGTCGGTCACGGCCTTGCTCAACCACAGGTTGGCGGTGCGGTTGGGCACGTCCACCGGGCGGTTGCCGGCGCGGGACACGGCCTGGTCATTCACCGCTTCGGAAAAGTCATCGTACTTCGCCCGCACAATGGCGGCGTTCGCCTGCAATTGCCAGGCGTTGGCCAGTTGCAGGTCGAGGCTGGCTTCCAGGCCGGTCGAAGATTGCTGCCCGACTTGTTGTTGCAGCGTGGTGCCGGGGATGTCTGTCAGCAGCTTCTTTTTGACGATGTGATAGGCCGCCAATGTCCATTCGCCGCGCGAGTCCCAGAACGCCTGCTTGATGCCGACTTCGGCCTGCTTGGCGGTGGATAAGCCAAACTGCTGCTGGCTTGGGCTCAAGCTGATCAGGCTGCCGACGCCGTCGGTGCTGGTCGCGTATTGGCCGTAGACCGAGGTGTCCGGGGTGATCGCGTAGACCAGGCCGGCTTTCCAGTTGTTGCCGGTGAGGGTTCTGTCGGAATCCTGGTTGGCAGTGGTCAGGTCGTTGCTGTCGATGTGCAGATAGTCACGGCGCGCGCCGGTGATCAGCGAGAGTTTGTCGGTCAGTTGCAGGCGGTTTTCGGCAAACGCGGCGAGCTGTTTGGTGGTGGTGACCGACTGCGCAATAAACGGGCTGGCGCTTTCAAACGGCTGCGGCACTGGGTGGTTGATATCCACCGGCTGGCCTTGCTCCGTTGCATCGGTGAACGGCGCGTTGCTGGCCAGGCGGAAGCGAATACGGTTGTACTCGACGCCCGTCACCGTCTGGCTGTCGAGACCGAACAGCGTGTGTTTGAAGGTAAAGGTCTGGCGATCGCCGACCTGTTCCTGGTCGTGCTTGATGCCCAGGTAGCTTTGGCGTACGAGGCCGCCGTCGACAAAGTTGTAGCTCTCGGCGTTCTGCCAGCGGCGCTGGTTTTTCAGGTACGACAGCTCGTTGGTGGCGGTGACGTTGTCGTTGAGCTGCCACTCGCTGGTCAGGCGCGTCCACTGGTCGTTGTAGTGCTGTTTGTCGTCGCTGACGTTGTAGTTCTTGTCACGCAGGCTTTTGTGCAAATGGCCGTTGATCAGCGGCGTGCCGTAGTAGTTCTGTGGGCTCTGGTCGCCGTAGTCGTGTGCCAGGGTGAAGCTCAGGTTCTCGGCCGGCTGCCAACGCAGGGCACCGCTGACGAAGTCGCTGGCGGAGTCGCCACGGGCGATGAAACCGTTGCTGCGCAGGCGGTTGACGTTCAGGCGGTAGCTCAGCGTATCAGTCAGCGAGCCGCCGCTGTCCAGGGCTTGCTGCTGGCGATCATAGGAACCGTAGCCGAGGCGAATGTGGTTTTCGATCTCGCCTTCAAACGGCTTCTTCGCAAGGGTGTTGATCACCGCGCCGGTGGCGCCCTGGCCGTACATCACCGAGGCCGGGCCGCGCAGCACGTCGACACGCTCGACCGACCAGGTGTCCACCGGGAAGGTGGACGTGCCCGCGCCGTCGAACATGCGCTGGCCGTCATACAGCTGCAGCACCGAACTCTGCCCGGTAAACCCGCGCGCCTGCAACGAGGTGCCGCCGTCGCCGGGCGTGCCGGTGCGGCTGATGCCGGTGGCGCGGGAGATGGCGTCCTGCACACTGGCGTCGCCGCGTTCGCGGATGTTCTCGCCGGTCTGGCTCTCGACACTGCCGGGGGTTTGCAGGGCCGTGAGGTTCAGGCGCGAGCCGGCAGTGGTCGGGGTGTTCAGGTCGACGCGTTCGTCATCCACGGCGGGCGCGGTCACGGGGCTGGCGGGCAGAGTCAGGGCCTGGGCGCTGTTGTGCAGGGCGAGCAGGCACAGGCCGGACGCTAGGTACTTGTTCATCGGTCGATCAATCGCTTCTTGGAAGGTGCTCGCCGCAGGGCGCGGCGAGCAACGATAACGCAGAAAGTGTTATAAGTTAACACTTATCGGCTGCGAGACAAAAGTCGCGCAAGGCTACAGAAGGGCTCTGTTATGGGCATCTCGCCGGCTTCATGCCGAACCTGAGGCAGATTCACGTTGGCCAAAAAAACGCGCCAACACCAGGCGATCCAATGCCCACACCACGATCAACGAAGCCCCCACCAACGGAAAAATGATCGCCAGCCCCAGCATGATCACCATCGCGGTTTTCCACTTCGGCAGGTCATGACGCAACGGCGGCACACCCAGCCCACCCGCAGGCCGGCGCTTCCACCAGATCACCACGCCGCTGACGGCGCTGAGCAAAATCATCAGGCAGATCAGCAGCACGATCAGCTGGTTTACCCAGCCGAACATCTTGCCTTCATGCAGCATCACCCCGGTTTCGGTAGCCCGTGCGACGGTGTTGTAGTGCGCCCAGCGCACATCCGCGAGCACCTTGCCGGTGTATTGGTCCACATGCAGGGTGGCGTCATTGCGCGGGTCGTTGGCGAATACCGCAATGGTGAACACGCCCTCGGCGGTGGTGGGGAAGGTGATGCTGTAGCCGGGCTCGACCTTGCGCGCGTTGGCCAGGTCGACCACTTGTTGCAGGCGAAGCGTGGGCGCCGCCGGGCCGGAGTGCATGGCGCCGTGGTTCATGTGCTCGGCGTGGTCGCCGGACATCGGCATCGGCGTGTTTTCCATGGCCCAGGGCACGGTCTGTTGGCTGGCGGTATTGAGCACGCGCGCCTGCTGATCAGACTGCGGCACGTTGTTCCACATCGCCGCCGGAAAGCGATTCCACAGCTCGGCATATTGCTTGCCCCAAAAGCCGGTCCAGGTCATGCCGCTGAGCAGCATCACCAGCAAAAACGCCGCGCCCCAGAACCCGGCGACCGCGTGCATGTCGCGCCAGAACACTCGGCCACGGGTGTTGAACCTCGGCCATAACACCCCGGCCGACGACTTGCCGCGCGGCCACCACAGGTACACACCGGACACCACCAGCATCACGCCCCAGCCTGCCGCGAGTTCCACCAGGCGATCGCCGACGGTGCCGATCATCAGCTCGCCGTGGAGTGCGCGGGCGATGGCTTGCAGGTTGTATTTGGCATCCTGTTCGCCGAGTACGGTGCCGCGATACGGATCGACAAACACCGTCACTTCACGCCCTTCGTTGTGCATCACCAATTGCGCGCTGCTGGTGGCGTCGGCGGGCGGCAGGTACTTGCTGATCTTGCCTTGGGGATACGCCGCCTGGGCGCGTTGCAATTGTTCGTCGGCACTCAGTGCGTGCTCGGCGGCTTGCACCTTGAGCAGGTCGCCATACATCAGCGGGTCGAGCTGGGGTTTGAACAGGTAGATGATGCCGGTCAGGGCCAGTAGCACCATGAACGGCGCGACGAAGAGCCCGGCGTAGAAGTGCCAGCGCCAGGCCAGGTTGTAGAAGGAAATCTTTTGAGTGGTCATCAGGATGCTCCGCAAAGGCTTTAAAATTTTTTGTCAGTTATGCCGCCTTCGCGAGCAAGCCCGCTCCCACATTTGAAATGCATTCCAAGTGTGGGAGCGGGCTTGCTCGCGATGCTTTTAGAAGCTCATGTCCACCTTGGTCCAGAGCGTGCGCCCCGGCTCCTTGATGGCTTGCGGGTCATTGGCCGGGTAGCCGAAACCGGCGTTACCGGCCAGGTTCAAGTGTTCGGCGTAAGCCTTGCCGAACAGGTTGTCGACGCCAGTGCTGACCTTGAAGTTTTTATTGATGCGGTACGCCGCGTTCAGCGAGAACACGCCAAAGCCGCCACTCTTGTCGAAGTCCTTGCCGACCACGTTGCCCTTGTTCCGGTCGATGCGGTTTTGCGCCGCAACCACACGCCACAAGGCGCCGGCGCTCCAATCGTCTTCGCTGTAGGTCAGGCCGAAGCGTGCGTCCAGCGGCGGCATCTGCGGCAGTGCCTTGCCGTCGCTGGTGTTCTTGCCCCAGGCGTAGGCGAGGCTGGCGTCGGCTTTCCAGTTGCGCGTCAGCTTGTAGGCCGTGCCCACTTCGCCGCCCATGATGCGCGCGTCGACGTTACGTGCCTGGGAGGTAGTGCCCATCATGCCGGGCTTGTAGTCGAACAGAATGAAGTCCTGGACCCGGCCGATGTAACCCGAGGCCCAGGCTTCGAGGTCGGCAGTTTTGTATTGCGCGCCGAAGTCGAGCTGGGTGGTTTTCTCCGGCTTAACGCCATCGAAGGCATTCACAGATCCGACTGCGCCAGTGTTTGGGGAAAACAGCTCCCAGTAATCCGGGAAGCGTTCGGCGTGGCCCAGCCCGGCGTAGACGGTGGTGGGCGTGTCGGCCAGGTCGTGTTCATAGCGCACAAAGCCTGAGGGCAGCGTCTCGGCGCGGGTGTCGTCGGCAGTCGGGTTGGGGCGCGACATCATTCCCGAACCGGTGGTCTGGCGAAAATCCTTGGCCGAGGCGCGGTCAAGGCGTGCGCCGGTGATCAGGCGATCACGGTCGGCGGCGTACCAGGTGAGTTCACTGAACACGCCATAGTTGTGGAAGTTGGCGTCCTTGTTGCGCGGCAGGTCCTTGTAGGTGTCGATGCCCATGCTGCTGCGCTGGCGGTGCTCGTTGGTCTGCGCATCCAGGCCGCTGATCAGTTGCACATCGGCCCAGCGCCAGGTCGCCTTGATCCGCGCGCCGAGGGTGCGGCGGTCGACATTGGAGGCCATGGGCCCGGCCATCATGCCGGTGCCCGACGGCGTGCGCAGGCTGTAGTTGTCCATCACGTGGTCGGCGTAGTTGTAGTAGACCTGGGCCTCGACCTTATCCAGCACTTCGCCGATGTTGGATTTTTCAAAACGCAGCCCGAGGCTTTCGCGCAGGAACTGCGAACCGTCCATGCCACGCCCGGCGTAGCGCGCCTCACCATCGCCACGCCCGGCAGTGAGTTCCAGCAGAGTGTCGGCGTCGGGGGTGAAACCGACGGCGACGTCGCCGTTCCATTTGTCGTAGCGCGAGGCGACCGTGTGGTTGTTGCCGTCCTTGTAGTCATCGGCATGCGCCTGGTTGCCGATCACGCGCACGTAGCCCAGCGGCCCACCGGCGGCGGCATCGATGACCTTGTCGAAGCGCCCGTCGGAACCGGCCAGCACGCTGGCATTGACCCGTGTGCCCAACTCGCCGAACTGCTCGGGTTCGCGGTCGAACAGGATGGTGCCGGCCGATGCGCCTGGCCCCCACAGCACGGTTTGCGGGCCTTTGATCACCGTGAGTTTGTCGTAGGTTTCCGGCGAAATATAGGAGGTCGGCGCGTCCATGCGGCCTGGGCAGGCGCCGAGCATCATGCCGCCGTTGGTGAGGATATTCAGGCGCGAGCCGAACATGCCGCGCAGCACCGGGTCACCGTTGGTGCCGCCGTTGCGTACCAGGGCGAAGCCGGGGATGGTCTTGAGGTAGTCGCCGCCATCGCTGGCGGGCACCGGTTGGCGCGGGTCTTTCGGGTTGGTGATCACGGTCAGCGGCGAGCTGGGGGCAATCGCGGTGATCACCGTGGGGCTCAACTCGTGTTCATCCGCGTGTGCCTGTGGCACCAACAGCGCGCCACATAAAACAGCGAAAACGGGGGTACGTCCCAAACGGGTGTCAGCAGAAAACCTGGACATGACAAATTCCATCAATCAAGCGTAAACAACACGGCCAGCAGCCTGCGGCTGTCTGTCTAAAGTCGGCCGGTGTGAAGTAAGGAGGTGAAGTGCTTACGCAGTGATGGGCGGTGCGCGGCTGCGCGCGCCGGGGAAGATGCTTTGCCGGGCATGGCCCAGGCGGGTGGCGGGGGTAATGGCGTTGGCCGGCGGCGGGGTGCCGAGGCTGACGCAGGAGACGCTGCCGGGCAGGGCCGGGCAACTGAAGAGCAGGCTGCAATAGCCGCACTTTTCCCAGAGGGCGTGGTGTTCGTCAGGTGCCTGCTTGTGTTCGCCATGGCCGCCGGGCATGTCCATGCCCGCGGGCATTTGCATCGACATTTGCATCGACATACCGGCGTGATGATCCATCGGCATCGCTTGGGAAATCAGCGGACCGATAAAGATCATCAACATGGCGAACAGGCTGATCCAACTGCCGCGCATCAGGCTCATGGGCTGGCGGCGGTGTGCGGATAACCTGGCGCGAGGGGCGCCCATTTACGTTGGCCTATTGCGCGTGTTTATGCTCGTGGCCGGCCATTGGCGGCGTTTTCTGGACCGAGACTTCCACTTCAACCTTGCCGGCTTTTTCGAAGGTCAGGGTCAGCGGGAATTGCTTGCCATCGGCCAACAGGCTGCGGTCCTTGAGGCCCAGCAGCATCACGTGATAGGCCATCGGCGCGAAGGTCAAATCACCCTTGGCGGGCACGGCGACGGTGTCTACTTGCTGCATCTTCATCAAGTCGCCTTGCATCACATGCTCATGCAACTCGGCCTTGTCCGCCACCGGCGTCGCGACGCTGAGCAGGCGGTCCGGCGTTTCACCGGTGTTATGAATCACAAAGTACGCCGCGACAGTCGGCGCATTCGGCGGCAACTCCTGGGACCAGGGATCGCTGACCCGCAGGTCGCCGGCCTTGTAGTCTTCGGCATTGGCAGCACTGAACACCGGCAGCAGCAACGCAGCCAGAAGCAGGGAAGATTTGAGCATGGCAGTTCTCCAGAACGGTTCTAAACGCAGTTCACTTGCGAAGAAATCAGACCGTTGGAGAGGCGCGCGGGTTAAGGCTCGGCCATTGCTGGCGCGGCGTAGGGGCTTGCAGTGAAGGCGGCGGCAGGCTCTGCACCGCCGCAAACCGCGTCACATACAACTGCGGCACATGCCCCGGCAACGCCACCAACGGCGGTGAGCCCGAGCAACACCAGCAATGCTGCATGGTGGAGTGATCGTCCTGTTGCGGCGCCGGAATCTCCAGCTTGCCCAGGGCAATCGTCTTCAGGCTGGCGCCATTGGACGAACAGAAACTGCCCCACAGCAATTGCTGAACAGGGTCTTGGGACTGCTGCATCGCACTGGCCATCGGCATGGCAAAGGCGTTGAACAGCACTGCAAAGCAGGCGATCCACACAATTGCAAAGCGTTGACGGGCCATGGCGGACAATCCGTAGGGTTAAGCGATCAGGTGGGTATTTAGCCTGATCGCTGGGGATAAGTAAAAAGCGGCGGTGTGGTTTGGTGTCGCAGTAGTTGCCTTCATGATAGTCGGGAACCACAGATTGCCAATCTTAACCCTGTGGGAGCTGGCTTGCCTGCGATGGCATCACCTTGGCCTGGCTGGAAGACCGAGTCGCCTGCATCGCAGGCAAGCCCGCTCCCACATTGGAAAGGTGGTGTTTAGAACGTGTTGACGGCCTGTAGCACCGCCGCCACGGTAGTGAATTCTCGGTCTACCTCAGCCAACACCGGCCGCTTCAAGACAAGCACCGGAATTCCCTGCTCCCGCGCCACTTCCAACTTCGGCTCGGTGGCCGCACTGCCGCTGTTCTTGCTGATCAGCACATCAATCCCACGCCGCTCAAACAGCGCGCGCTCGTCCTCGATCAGAAACGGCCCACGCGCACCTATGACTTCGCAGCGCGCATTTCCCGGGTACACATCCAGCGCGCGGAGCGTCCAGAACTGATCGGCGGGGATTTCATCGAGGTGCTGCAAGGGCTCGCGCCCCAGTGTGAACAACGGGCGCTTGAAGGGTTTCAACGCTTCAATCAACTCGGCCCAATCACTGACCTCACGCCAGTCATCCCCGGCTTGCGGTTGCCACGCTGGTCGCCGCAAGGCCCAGCAAGGAATGTCGCACGACTGCGCAGCCAGGGCGGCATTCCGGCTGATCTGAGCCGCATAGGGATGTGTGGCGTCGAGGATCAAGCGGATATTTTCATCGCGAACAAACTGGGCGAGGCCTTCAGCCCCGCCATAACCACCGACACGCACTTGGCAGGTGAGGTCGGTAGGCACACGGCCCACACCGGCCAAACTGTAGAGATGTTCCGGCCCCAGTGTGCGGGCGATGGCCAGCGCTTCCGTTACGCCGCCCAGCAGCAGGATGCGTTTCATAACGGCTTGACCACGTCCAGCAGCGTGATCGGCAGCGCCTGGCGCCAGGTGTCGAACTCGCCCAACGGCTGGGCCTGGGCCACATGAATGCGCGTCAGCTCACCGCCGTGCTGGGCGCGCCAGGCCATCAAGGTCATTTCGCTTTGCAGGGTCACGGCATTCGCCACCAGGCGGCCACCGGGGCGCAGCTGCTGCCAGCAGGTGTCGAGTACGCCATCGCGGGTGACGCCGCCGCCGATGAAGATGGCGTCCGGTGCTTCCAGGCCGTGCAGTACGTCCGGTGCCTTTCCACGAATCAATTGCAAACCGGGCACGCCAAGGGCGTCGCGGTTGTGTTCGATCAAGCCCTGGCGGCCGGCATCGGCTTCAATCGCCAGCGCGCGGCAGCTCGGGTGGGCGCGCATCCATTCGATGCCGATGGAGCCGCTGCCTGCGCCCACGTCCCAGAGCAATTCGCCGGGCATGGGCGCGAGGCGGGCGAGGGTCATGGCGCGCACGTCGCGCTTGGTCAGTTGGCCGTCATGTTTGAAGGCTGAATCGGGCAGACCGGCGAGGCGCGACAGGCGCGGTGTATTGGCGTCGGCGAGGCAGTCGATGGCGACCACGTTCAAGTCGGCGACCGAGGCGTGTTCCCATGACTGGGCCAGCCCATCGATACGCTGCTCATCCGCGCCGCCCAAATGTTCAAACACGCTCAACCGGCTTGGGCCAAACCCGGACTCAACCAGTAGCGACGCAATCGCTGCAGGGCTGCGCCCATCATTGCTCAACACCAGCACGCGCACGCCGCTGGCCAGATGCGCGTTCAGCGCCGCCAATGGCCGAGCCACTACGGATAACGTCACCACTTCCTGCAACGGCCAACCCAACCGCGCCGCTGCCAGGGAAACAGACGACGGCGCCGGCAAAATCAGCAACTCTTCAGCCGCCACCTGCCGCACCAGGCTGGCGCCCACGCCATAGAACATCGGGTCGCCGCTGGCCAGCACGCATACCGGCTCGCCGCGCCGCGCCAGCACGGGTTCCAGGGAAAACGGGCTCGGCCACAGTTGGCGTTCGCCACGAATACACACCGGCAACAAGTCCAACTGGCGTTGGCCACCTATAATCCGAGTGGCGCGCAGCAGGGCATGCCGGGCGTTTCTGCCCAGCCCCTTGAAGCCGTCTTCACCGATGCCTACAACCGTCAGCCAGGGCGACATATGAATTCCTTGAACGACATCCGACGGGCAGGCTTTTCATGCCGCCGGACAAAGCAGGCATAATACCGCGCCTTTACCCGTCAACCGGTAGCCCCGTGAACCCAACGCCCGCTGTGAATACCTTGCGCCCCTCGGCTTGTCCGGGGTTGCTGCGTATTGTCCAGGCGTTGGATGGCGGCATTTGTCGGATCAAATTGGCCGGTGGCTCGATCACTGCGGCCCAGGCGATTGCGGTGGCGGACGCGGCCCAGGCCTATGCGGGCGGGGTGATCGAGGCCACCAACCGCGCCAACCTGCAGATTCGCGGGATCGGCGCCGAGCAGGACGCCTTGATCGCCCTGCTGCTGGCTGCCGACCTTGGCCCGAACAACGCCGCCGGCGATGATGTGCGCAACTTGATGCTCAGCCCCAGCGCCGGCATCGACCCGCAGATGCTGTTCGACACGCGCCCGCTGGCCGAGCAGATCCTGGCGACGCTGCAAAACCATCCGCGTTTCCATGAGCTGTCAGCCAAATTCGCTGTGCAACTGGATGGCTGTGAGGCCCTGGCGATGCTTGAGCATCACCATGACGTGTGGCTGTCGGCGTTTGAACGGGATGGCGAAACGTTGTTGGCCTTCGGCCTGGCCGGTTGCCCGGGGTTGGATGCGCCCTTCGCAGCGGTGCCTCTGGAGCAAGGTCATGCCTTGGTCGTCGCGGTGCTGGAGCTGTTTCTCGACCTGGCGACCCCGACGCAAACCCGCATGCGTCATCTGGCTGTGGATAACTTATTGAGCCGTCTGAGCCTGCCGCTGCTGCCGGTGGATGGCTTCAAGCGCCCGGTCAGCGGGGCCGGGTTGCACCTGGGCACTTATCCACAGCGTCAAAAAGATTTGTTCTACGTGGGCGCCGTTGCGCCGTTGGGGCGTCTGGATTCAACCATGCTCAAAGGCGTCGCGCAGTTGGCCAGCGCATTCGGCGATGGCACGTTGCGCTTCACGCCCTGGCAGGGCGTACTGCTGCCCAACGTTAAAAACCCTGCCGCCGTGACTGAAGGTTTGCAGCGGTTGGGCTTTCTCTGCTCGGTCGACCAACCCCTGGCGCGCCTGATCGCCTGCACCGGTTCCAGCGGCTGCGGCAAAGGCCTGGCCGATACCAAGGCCGACGCCCTGCAATTGGCTGCGCTGCAACCTGGCACTGAGGTGCACTTGTCCGGCTGTCCGCGTTCCTGCGCCGCCGCGCACACCGCACCGGTCACCTTGCTGGCGGTGAGCCCCGGCCACTACGACGTCTATTTTCGCGAGGCAGCCGAGCCCGGTTTCGGCCGGCTGCACGCACGCACTCTTTCCATTGAAGCGGCGGGCGCCCTGTTACGCGCACGCTCACGGAGCAACACCGATGATTGATTACATCCGCGACGGTCAGGAGATCTATCGCAACTCCTTCGCCATTATTCGCGCGGAAGCCAAGTTAGAGCGCATCCCGGCTGATTTGGAAAAACTCGCGGTGCGGGTAATTCATGCCTGCGGCATGGTCGAGGCGATTGACGGCCTGCAGTTCTCCGAAGGCGCCGGCAAGGCCGGGCGCGATGCGCTGGCCGCTGGTGCGCCGATTCTTTGCGATGCGCGGATGGTCTCCGAAGGGGTGACCCGCGCGCGCTTGCCGGCCAACAATGAAGTGATCTGCACCTTGCGTGATGACAGCGTGCCGGAGCTGGCGCGTGAGTTGGGCAACACCCGCTCCGCCGCTGCGCTGGAGCTGTGGCGTCCGCACCTGGAAGGCAGCGTGGTGGTGATCGGCAACGCGCCGACCGCGTTGTTCTACCTGCTGGAGATGCTCGACGCCGGCGCACCGAAACCGGCGCTGATTCTCGGCTTCCCGGTCGGCTTTGTCGGCGCCGCCGAATCCAAGGCCATGCTCGCGGCTGACAGCCGTGGCGTGCCGTTCGTGATCATGCAAGGCCGCCTCGGCGGCAGTGCGATGGCCGCCGCTGCGGTCAACGCCTTGGCCACGGAGGTCGAGTAATGCCGGCACGTGGACGTTTGATTGGCCTGGGCGTCGGCCCCGGCGACCCGGAACTGATCACCCTCAAGGCTCTGCGCCTGCTGCGTGAGTCGCCGGTGGTGGCGTACTTCGTGGCCAAGGGCAAGAAAGGCAACGCCTTCGGCATCATCGAAGACCACTTGGTGGCGCAACAGACCTTGATGCCGCTGGTCTACCCGGTGACCACCGAAGTGCTGCCGGCGCCGCTGTCCTACGAGCAAGTCATCAGCGACTTTTACGACACGGCCAGCCTGGATGTGGCGGCGCACCTGGACGCCGGGCGCGATGTGGCGGTGATCTGCGAAGGCGACCCGTTCTTCTACGGCTCCTACATGTACCTGCACGACCGCCTGGCCGAGCGCTATGAAGCCCAGGTCATTCCTGGCGTGTGCTCGATGCTCGGCGGCGCCTCGGTGCTCGGCGCGCCGTTGGTGTATCGCAATCAGAGCCTGTCGGTGTTGTCGGGCGTGCTGCCCCATGACGACCTCAAGCGTCGCCTGGCGGACGCCGATGCGGCGGTAATCATGAAGCTCGGTCGCAACTTCCCCAAGGTGCGCCAGGTGCTGGAAGAACTCGGCCTGGCCGAGCGCGCGCTGTATGTGGAGCGCGCGACCATGGCCAACCAGAAAATCGTGCCGCTGGATCAGGTTGACCCGGCGTCTTCGCCGTATTTCTCGCTGATCATCGTGCCGGGTGAAAGGTGGCAAGGTTGATGCGCCCGGCGATTGTCATTCTGGGCCAGGGCAGCCTGGCCACGGCGCGCAAGATTGCGCAGGTTTACCCCGGCGCGCTGATCCATGGCCTGGCCGGGCGCGTTGAAGGCGCCGACCAGACCTACACCGAGTTCGGCGCGACCCTGCGTCAGTTGTATCAACACGGCACGCCGCTGATTGCGTTGTGTGCAGCCGGCATTGTGATCCGCACCCTGGCGCCGCTGCTGCTGGAAAAAGGTGAAGAACCCGCCGTGCTGGCCGTGGCGGAAGACGGCAGCGCTGTGGTGCCGTTGCTCGGTGGCCTTGGCGGTGTGAACGTGATGGCGCGGGACATCGCCGCTGCACTGGACGTGTCTGCTGCGATTACCACCAGCGGCGAGCTGCGTTTCGGCACCTGCCTGCTCAACCCGCCTGCGGGTTACCAATTGGCGGACCTGGAACTGGGCAAGCGTTTTGTCTCGGACCTGCTGGCCGGCGAAAGTGTGCGTATCGAAGGCGCAGCGCCCTGGCTGGACCAGGCCAATTTGCCGCAGGATCAGCAGGCACGCCTGGCGATTCATGTGGGCAGCGCCGAGCGTGCGCCCGTGGCCAATGAATTGCTGATTTACCCCAAGACCGTGTGCGTCACCTGCAAGCCCGGCGCGCATTTGGCTGAACGTGTGCGGGCGGCATTGCACGACGCGGGCATTGCGCTGCAATCCCTGGCCTGCCTGTTGGCCAGCGATACGCAGATGGCCGACACTTTGCTGCATGAAGCTGCATTGGAATTGGGCGTGCCGTTGCGTTTCTCTGGCGTCACGCAAGAGGCGGACATCGTTATCAGTGTTGCCGAGCAACCGCTGGACCTGGCGCACGTCGGGCGCCCGCGTGGCCGCCTGGCGGTGATCGGCCTGGGCCCTGGTGCCGCCGAATTGATGGTGCCGGCCGTGAAGGCTGAACTCGCGCGTTGCACTGATGTGCTGGGCTATGAAACCTATGTGCGCATGGCCGGGCCGTTCCGCGACGATCAAGTGCAACATTGCACGGATAACCGCGAAGAGATGCAGCGCGCGCGGCATGCGTTTGAGCTCGCCGCGCAGGGCCGTTCCGTGGTGGTGGTGTCGTCCGGGGACCCGGGCGTCTTCGCCATGGCTGCTGCCGTGATCGAGGCTTTGCATGAGTCGAATGACCCGGCCTGGCATCAGGTCGACCTGGAAATTCTGCCGGGCGTTTCGGCTTCACTGGCCACCGCCGCCCAGGCGGGTGCGCCGCTGGGCCATGACTTCTGCGTGATGTCGCTGTCGGACAACCTCAAGCCGTGGTCGATTATCGAAAAGCGCCTGGACCTGGCGTCCCAGGCCGACCTGGCGCTGGCGTTCTACAACCCGATCTCGCGTTCGCGGCCATGGCAACTGGGGCGCGCCCTGGAAATCGTCGCGCTGCACCGCACGCCTGAAACGCCGGTGGTGCTGGGGCGCGATATCGGTCGTCCAGGCCAGACCCTGCGCGTCACCACGCTTGGGCAATTGACACCCGAGCAGGTCGACATGCGCACCATGGTGCTGATCGGCTCATCCACCACCTGTGTATTCCCGCGCGCCGGTGGCGGTGAGTGGGTGTACACGCCACGTTGGTATGGCAACAAGCCCGCCTCCTGAAAACAGCCTGCCGCACGTAAGAAAGCTCCGAGTAATGCTGGGTGAAAGCCTGGCGCTGCTCGGAGCTTTTTCTTTTTTCATCGACGAAATACGCAAGGCCGCGAGGTACGCCTTGTAATTGCTGGGTCAGCCTTTTTCGGAGGGCGAGCCAAGCGATGTTTGTCGTCTGGATAGCCCGCCAGGCACTCGTCTAGTGTGGAGGCAAACCCCATGTGGGGTGCTTGTGGAGAACTGAAAAATGGAGCGACATCACAAAAGGATCATCAGCGCGAAAAGGCGCAAGTTGATTGCCGCCTACAAGTTGCCAGGGGCGCCTGCAACACAGCCTGCCGGGCCGGTGGAGACTGACGATGAGTGCAATGCGGCCGTGGTAAACAACGGGGTGATCTCGTTTATCGAGGGTATGTCCGCCCTCAACCGCGAGTACGTGCGCAAGAGCTACCTGCTTGCGAGTAGTTATGTCAGCGATGTGTTGAAGGTACAGCGTGGCACAGAGGCCTGGTACGACGAATTTATCAAGGTGATGGTCAGCCTTGGCTGGTTGCCGGTGCGCAGCCGTTTCGAACGGGTCTCACACACCGGCAAGGGCCTGACCGTGCAGCTGGCGGCACTGAATATGATTGCCGCGATGTTGGCCTCGACAGCACTGGGCGGGCCATTGCTCGCGGTACTGCCCAAGTTGGCGGCTGATGCACTTGAAGCGCTGAAGCGACAACCGGCTTCATTCGAGCTATTCATGCGCAACAGCACGGTGCACCAGGGCGGGGATTTCGGCCTGGCGTCCTGTGCCGAAGCCGAGGGTGAAGTGACGATGGTGCTGGTGACTTACAGCTCCCACGGCGTGAGCAAACAGCTGGGGCTGCCGTTTCTGGAGTGGGACAGCGCCTCGTTCGAGGCCTTCAGCGGGCAGACCTGCCTGGTGCTGAATACCTCGGTGGTCAACGAAAACACGATTCAACTGATGCGTGAAAGCGCGGGCGATAAAGTGCAATTGGCGATCGCCAAATACCGAATTTAAGGCACCAGGTAGCCGCGCACGCCCGTAAAGATGATTTGTGCGGCGAGGGCGCATACGAACAACCCCATCAACCGGCTGACAATCTGCAAGCCCTGGTCACCCAGAATGCGTTCGATACGGTTGGACAGGTACAACACCACGCCCACCGTCAGGCTGGCCAGGGCGATGCTGAGAATGGCGGTGATCTTGTCATCCCAGTGCGGTTGGCTGACGCCCATTACCAGCAGCGCACCAATGGTGCCGGGGCCAACCGTGAGCGGAATGGTCAGCGGCACGATGGTCACGTCCTGCTGCACGTTGTCGGTCTGTACGGCGGATTTGCCTTGGGCCATGCCCAGGGCAGAGATAAACAGCACGCTGCCGGCGCCGATGCGGAAGGCGTCCACGGTGATGCCGAAGACACTGAAAATCACCCGGCCGAACAAGTAGAGCAATACGCTCGACACCAGCGTCGCCAGGGCCACTTTCCAGGCCAGGCGCCGACGCTCTTTGCTGGAATAGCCACGGGTCAGGCTGATAAAGCAGGACAGCACGAAGAATGGGCTGTAGAGCACGAGCATCTTCAGGTAAACGCTGAATAACACGTGGAGCATGAGGGCGGCTCGCGGGTGGAAAGATGGGGGGAGTCTAACAGGCGGCGCAGATCAAATGTGTGGGGCCATGTGGGAGCCAGCTCCCACATGTTGATTGTATTTCAGGTCAGGACGGGGCGTGTTCCGGCCGTTGCTGGCGCTGCGCTACCCAGAACT
The DNA here is from genome assembly GCF_013385735.1 of Pseudomonas sp. D2002. Classification (NCBI taxonomy): domain Bacteria; kingdom Pseudomonadati; phylum Pseudomonadota; class Gammaproteobacteria; order Pseudomonadales; family Pseudomonadaceae; genus Pseudomonas; species Pseudomonas sp. D2002. The sequence goes on from NZ_JACAPL010000006.1 coordinate 562,616, forward strand.
CCACCAGTTCGCGCAACTGCGACAACTCCACCGGCTTGGCCATATGCCCGTCCATCCCGGCTTGGCGCGCACGCTCTTTATGTTCCGAGAGGATATGCGCAGTCAGCGCAACCACCGGTGTGCGAATGCGCTGGTGGCTGACTTCCCATGCGCGCAGTTGCTGAGTGGCGGAGAAGCCATCGAGGATCGGCATTTCACAGTCCATCAACACCAGGTCGTAACGCTGGGCCTTCATGGCCTCGAGCGCTTCTTCGCCATTGCTGGCGGTATCCGGGTTGAGGTTGAGCTTGCCGAGCATGCCGCGAATGACTTTGGTGGAGATGCTGTTGTCTTCGGCCACCAGGATGCGGAAATCGGCGGGCACGGTCACGGCTGCCGGTACGCTGAGGGCCGGGCGCGGCTGGACCACGCCTTTGCTGCGCTGGGTCAGTTCGTCGGCCAGGGTGGTCTTCAGCGTATAGCCGGCCACCGGCTTGGCGAGGATGCGCTTGATCCCGCAGTTGCGCGCGATGATCTTGCTCGGCGCGTTGCTGATGCCGGTGAGCATGATCAACAGGATGTCGTGGTTCAGGCTCGGGTCTTCCTTGATCTTTGCCGCCAGTTGCATGCCGGTCATGCCAGGCATGTTCTGGTCCAGCAGCACCACGTCGAAGTAGTCGCGCAGGTGCGCTTTGGTGCGCAGCAACGCCAAGGCTTCTTTACCGGACGGCACGGCGCTGACATTCAGGCCCCACGCCGTGCATTGCTGCACGAGAACCTTGCGGCAGGTGTCGTTGTCGTCCACCACCAACACCCGTGCGCCTTTGAGTGGGCCGTCGAGGTCGGAGGTCGGGTGTTCCAGGCGTTCCGGGTCCAGCGGCAGGGTCAGCCACAGGGTGCTGCCCTGGTGGCTGCCACTCTTGATGCCGAACTCGCCGTTCATCAACAGGATCAGTTGGCGGGCGATCACCAGGCCCAGGTGGCCGCTCAAGCGGGTGGCCGAGAGGAAGTTCTTGCTGTGCAATTCGCTGTGCAGCAACGCATCGCGCTCAGCGGCTTCCATTGGCAGGCCGCTGTCTTGCACGGCGATGCGCAAGCGTGGCTTGGTGCTGCGCTCGTCCAGGGCGACGACGATCAGCACTTCACCTTCGTCGGTTTTTTGCAGGGCGTTTTCCAGCAGGCTCAGCAGTGCCTGGCGCAGACGCGTCGGGTCGCCACTGATGACGCGCGGCACCTGGGGCTGGATGAAGCTGATCAGCTCGACGTTCTGCTGCTCGGCCTTGGCGCGGAAGATACTCAGGCAGTCTTCGATCAGCGCATTGAGGTCGAACTGCACGTCGTCCAGTTCGATCTGCCCGGACTCGAGCTTGGAGATATCGAGGATCTCGTTGATCAGCGTCAGCAGTTCATTACCGGCACTGTGGATGGTCTGCACGTAGTCCCGCTGCTTCACTGACAGCGGTGTGCCAAGCAGCAGCTCGGTCATGCCCAGCACGCCGTTCATGGGCGTGCGGATCTCGTGGCTGATCTTGGCCAGGAACTCGGCCTTGGCGGCGATTTCGGCGTTACTGGCTGCCAGGTCGCGGCTGAGGCTGAAGCGCGCCTCGACAATCGCACGCTGGCGTTCGCCCAGGGCCATGCTCATCAGCAAGCCGCTGAGGCAGATAAAACCGAGCAACGTCACAATCAAACCTTGTGGCGCCACCAGCGTCAGGCCGAGCAGGGCTGGCAGGATGATCAGCGTGCCGATGTTGAACACCACCATCGCCGCCATGAACAAGCGCGCCGGCCGGTAGCCTTTTTGCCAGTGATACGCCGAGACGAACAACATGCTCAAGCCGGCCAGGGCAACCAGGGCGTAGGTGATGATATTCAGCGGCAAGGTGTTGACGAACAACAGCAGCAGGCCGCACAGCACGATCACCAGGATATCGGCCATCAACAGCTTGTTCAGCGGGTGCGGGCCCAACGGCATGAAGAAACGGTAGGCAAACATCAGCCCGCACGGCGCGGTCAGCAGCAGGGCGAGGTAAGCGCCCGGGGTTTGGATAGCGTGCCAGTTCGGCAGCCATGGCCCCACCAGGTTGAGCAACAACGCCAGGCTGAGCATCAACAGTACTTCGCAGGCAGCCAGCCACAGGCTGCTGCGCGAACGGTGATAAGCAAAGCGTGTGAGGTTGTGCAGGATCAGCATCAACAGCACGCCGAACAGCAGGCCGTAGATCAGCGTCTGGGTCTGGTCGGCGGCGGCCAGTACGGCCGGTTCCAAGGTGATATAGGGGCGCAGCTCGTGCTCCGAGACCAGGCGCAGGTAAACCTCGAGCGGCTTCTGGCTCTGGGGCATCGGCAGCATGAAGTCGCTGCTGGGCAATGGGCGTTCTGCCTGGGGCTGGCGGGTGCCGGTGCTTTGTTGTTCCACCAGGGTGTCGCCGTCCAGTACATAGAGGCTCAGGTGGGACAGGTCCGGGGCGAATACCCGCAGCACTTGCTCGTGCTTGCCGGGTTGCAGTTTGAAGCGAACCCACAACGCACCGCTCGGGTCAGCAGCAGTGATCCGGTCCAGTTCGATGGGGCTGAATTGATTGGTGTAGCGGGCGGAACGGATGTCGCTCAGTTGCAGGTCGGCCTGTTCATCAAGCAATACTGCCCAACCACTGCCTTGCGCGGCGGCCTGGGCCGGGAACAAGCAGAGCAGGGTCAGTAGACTGACTGTGAAGCCTATGGCGATCCTGAGCCAGCGCACGGCGAAATCCCTTCGTAGGTTGATGCACGGGTTAACTATGCGCGGGGTGACATGTGTACGGCAAGGGCCAGAGGCCCTTGCCTAACCGAATGGATAGCTACGGGTGGGTAGCTATTTACTGGTTCTCGCCACGTTCACGGGCAATGGCGCGGTAGCCGATGTCTGTGCGGTAGAAGCAGCCTTTCCAGTCGATCTTCGCGGCCAGTTTGTACGCCTGTTGTTGCGCAGCGTCGACACTGGCACCCATTGCTGTGGCGCACAATACACGGCCACCTGCGGTTACAACTTTGCCATCCTTGAGCGCGGTGCCCGCATGGAACACCTTGCCTTCCAGCGTAGCAGCTGCGTCCAGGCCTTCAATGACATCGCCCTTGGCGTAGTCGGCAGGGTAGCCGCCGGCCGCCAGCACAATGCCGACACTCGGACGCGGATCCCACTGCGCTTCAACCTTGTCCAGCGCTTGGGCCAGGGCAGCTTCCACCAGCAGCACCAGGCTCGATTGCAGGCGCAGCATCACCGGTTGGGTTTCCGGATCGCCAAAGCGGCAGTTGAACTCGATGACTTTCGGGTTACCGGCTTTGTCGATCATCAGGCCTGCGTAGAGGAAGCCGGTGTACACATTGCCTTCGTCGGCCATGCCGCGCACGGTCGGCCAGATCACCAGGTCCATGACGCGCTTGTGTACTTCAGCGGTGACCACCGGGGCAGGGGAGTAAGCACCCATGCCGCCGGTGTTCGGGCCGCTATCGCCGTCGCCGACGCGTTTGTGGTCTTGGCTGGTGGCCATCGGCAGGACGTTCTTGCCGTCGACCATCACGATGAAGCTGGCTTCTTCGCCGTCGAGGAATTCCTCGATGACCACGCGCGAACCGGCGTCACCAAATGCGTTGCCGGCGAGCATGTCGCGCACGGCGTCTTCGGCTTCCTGCAGGGTCATCGCAACGATCACGCCTTTACCGGCGGCCAGGCCATCGGCCTTGATCACGATCGGTGCACCTTTTTCACGCAGGTAAGCCAGGGCCGGCTCGATCTCGGTGAAGTTCTGGTAGTCGGCGGTCGGAATCTTGTGGCGTGCCAGGAAATCCTTGGTGAACGCCTTGGAGCCTTCCAGCTGGGCAGCGCCGGCGGTCGGGCCGAAGCAGTCCAGGCCACGGCTGCGGAACAGGTCCACGACGCCGGCCACCAATGGTACTTCCGGACCGACGATGGTCAGGGACACATTCTTCTCGGCGAAGTCGGCCAGCTGTTCCAGGGCCAGCACGTCGATGGCGACGTTTTCGCACTTGGCTTCAATGGCGGTGCCGGCGTTGCCGGGAGCCACGAATACTTTCTGGACGCGTGGGTCCTGGGCTACTTTCCAGGCCAGGGCGTGTTCACGGCCACCGCTGCCAATGATCAAAACATTCATTTCAAAACCTCGTGTGGATGATCGTTCCCACGCTCTGCGTGGGAATGCCTCTACGGACGCTCTGCGTCCCAGGGACGCGGAGCGTCCCGGGCTGCGTTCCCACGCGTAGCGTGGGAACGATCAATCAGTGGCGGAAGTGGCGCATGCCGGTGAAGACCATGGCAATGCCGGCTTCGTCGGCTGCCGCGATGACTTCAGCATCACGCATCGAACCGCCCGGTTGGATCACGGCGGTCACACCGGCTTTCGCGGCATTGTCCAGGCCGTCACGGAACGGGAAGAACGCGTCGGACGCCATCACCGAACCGGCGACCTGCAACCCGGCGTGTTCCGCCTTGATCGCGGCGATACGGGCCGAGTTCACGCGGCTCATCTGGCCGGCGCCGACACCGATGGTCTGGCGGTTCTTGGCGTAGACGATAGCGTTGGATTTAACGTACTTGGCGACTTTCCAGGCGAAGATCAGGTCGTTGATTTCCTGCTCGGTCGGCGCGCGCTTGGTCACGACTTTGAGGTCTTCGCTGCCGATCATGCCGATGTCGCGGCTCTGTACCAGCAAGCCGCCGTTGACGCGCTTGTAGTCCCAGGCAGCTGCGCGTTCAGCCGACCACTCGCCGCATGCCAGCAGGCGCACGTTGGCTTTGGCAGCCACGATGGCGCGGGCTTCTTCACTCACGCTTGGGGCGATGATCACTTCAACAAACTGACGCTCAACGATCGCCTTGGCGGTCTCGGCGTCCAGTTCACGGTTGAAGGCGATGATGCCGCCGAATGCGGATTCGGTGTCGGTGGCGTAGGCCAGTTCGTACGCCTGGCGGATGCCGCCTTCTGCGTCCGGGCTCACGGCCACGCCGCACGGGTTGGCGTGCTTGACGATCACGCAGGCTGGCTTGACGAAGCTCTTCACACATTCCAGCGCGGCGTCGGTGTCGGCCACGTTGTTGTAGGACAGCTCTTTGCCTTGCAGTTGGGTCGCGGTAGCGATGCCGACTTCGGCCGGTTTGGCTTCCACGTAGAACGCCGCGCTCTGGTGCGGGTTCTCGCCGTAGCGCATTTCCTGGGCCTTGATGAACTGGCTGTTGAAGGTGCGCGGGAACTGGCTGCGATCGGAGGTCGAGAGGGTTTCAGCGGCCTGGTTCACGGTGCCCATGTAGTTGGCGATCATGCCGTCATAGGCGGCAGTGTGTTCGAACGCCTTGAGCATCAGGTCGAAGCGCTGGGCGTAGGTCAGGCCACCGGCTTTCAGGCTTTCAAGCACGTTGGCGTAGTCGCTGGCGTTCACCACGATGGCCACGTCTTTGTGGTTTTTGGCTGCCGAGCGAACCATGGTCGGGCCGCCGATATCGATGTTTTCGATGGCGGTCGGCAGGTCGCAGCCTGGCTTGTTGATGGTGGCTTCGAACGGGTAGAGGTTAACGGCCACCAGGTCGATCGGCTTGATGCCGTGCTCGCTCATGATGGCGTCGTCGATACCGCGACGGCCGAGGATACCGCCGTGGATTTTCGGGTGCAGGGTCTTGACCCGACCGTCCATCATTTCTGCGAAACCGGTGTAGTCCGCGACTTCTACTGCGGCCACGCCGTTGTCCTGCAGCAGTTTGAAGGTCCCGCCTGTGGAGAGGATTTCCACGCCCAGGGCTTCCAGCTCCCGGGCAAATTCGAGGATCCCGGTCTTGTCGGAGACACTGATCAAGGCGCGGCGGATCGGCAGGCGGGTGGTCTGGTCGGTCATTTCAATTTCCATCAAAAGCAAAGGAGTCAGCAAAAAAGGCGACCGTTTTTACGCGGGCGCCTTTCTGGTTTGATTGAATGCTTACAGCAAATCGTACTGCTTGAGCTTTTTGCGCAAGGTGCCACGGTTGAGGCCCAGCAGCTCACTGGCTTTGGTCTGGTTGCCCTTGACGTAGTTCATCACGCTTTCGAGCAAGGGCGCCTCGACTTCGGAGAGCACCAGGTTGTACACGTCCGTGACGGAAGCGCCCTCAAGGTGGGCGAAATAATTGTGCAGCGCCTTCTCGACACTCCCGCGAAGGGTCTGGCCTTCTTCGCTCGGCGTGTTGAGGTGCTGTTTCAAATTGACGTTGTCGCTCACGGGTGTTGTTCCACTCACTAAAGTCTCGGTCATCATCGTCATGCGGCCACCCCCTCTCCGTCCCCTGTCCCCAGGCTCTTGTAACGCTCGCTGAAAAACTCACGAACGTTGGCGCACTGTGCTTCCGTATCATCCAAACGATTGAAGTGGGCGCGAAACTCCCTGGCGCCCGGCAAGGTTGCGAGATACCAGCCGACATGCTTGCGAGCAATGCGTACTCCCATCACGTCCCCATAGAAGGCGTGCAGGGCGGCCAGATGCTCTAGCAGAATACGTTCCACCTCGATCAACTCCGGTGCCGGCAAGACTTCGCCGGTACGCAGAAAATGCTCGATCTCACGAAAAATCCACGGTCGCCCCTGGGCGGCCCGGCCAATCAACAAGCCATCGGCGCCGGTTGCGTGCAGCACGCGCCGGGCTTTCTCGGCTGAGTCGATGTCGCCATTGGCAAAGACCGGCATCGACACCGCCTGCTTGATCGCGGCAATGGTGTCGTACTCGGCTTCACCGGTGTAAAGGTCGGCGCGGGTGCGGCCATGCACCGCCAGCGCTGTAATTCCTGCCTGTTCAGCGATCTTCGCCACCGTCAGGCCGTTCTTGTTGTCCCGGTCCCAGCCGGTACGAATCTTCAGGGTGACCGGCACATCGACTGCGGCGACAACGGCCTGCAGGATCTCGGCTACCAATTGCTCATCTTTCAACAGCGCGGAACCGGCGGCCTTGTTGCAGACCTTCTTGGCCGGGCAGCCCATGTTGATGTCGATGATCTGTGCGCCCAACTCCACGTTGGCCCGGGCCGCATCCGCCAGCATCTGTGCATCACCACCGGCGATCTGTACCGAGCGGGGCTCGGGATCACCTTCGTGGATCATGCGCATCCGCGATTTGCGGGTGTTCCACAAGCTCATGTCGCTGGTGACCATTTCAGAGACTACTAGACCCGCGCCCAAACGCTTGCACAGCTGACGAAAGGGCTGGTCGGTGACGCCCGCCATCGGGGCGAGGATCAAGCCGTTTTGCAATGTGTATGGGCCGATGCGTACCGCCGACATAGGACTTCCCTGTTGTGGGGCCGGATCATTAGAGTTCGAAAAAGGGTTGGCATGATACCCGCTCTCGATGACTGGATAAAGGCTGAATTGGATAAAATCTGAACAGTTATTTCTTTATCGCCGCCGGTTTGGTTGCGCAGCGTCAAGTCAATAATCTGCCGTCAAACCTCGACGCACGTGTTGTTTCACTCGGGCGAGTGAAAGCTCAGGCTGTAATTCACGGCTTTGCTACCTGGGTCGAGGATGTCCAGGGAGATATGGATCGGTGTCTGCGAAGGCATTTCGCTCACCCCGGCCAGCTCGCCGCTGAGGTATTCGGCCGGTTTGAAGCGACGACTGGCAATCAGGCTGCCGTTCAAGTCGGCAAAGCGCAGCTCCAGCAGCGGAAATGGCTGGGTGAACGTTGCACGGTTATAAATGATCGCGTCCACCACCAGCGCCCCGGCGAACTCCGGGTTGCTGCGTACCACCAGGTTGCTGCTCTTGATATGGGCGATATCGACCCGTGATGGCACGGTGCAGCCCAGGGTTGGACACAGCTGCTGGAACCACGGTCGATAGGCGTCCTGGCGGGCCAGGTCGTCGAATTGGTAGGCGATGTACTGGCCTGCGAGGCCGGCAGCGGCCAATAAGACCAGGATTATCCAGATAAGGCGGCGGCCCCAGCTTGGCGGGCGTTTTTGCGCGTAAAGATGCAGCGGGTCGTCTTCCAGGTCCTGGAGCACGTCATCGTGAATGCTGGCTTCGGGGCGCGGGCGCTTGCGACGGGGTTTAGGGGGGACTTGCGGTTCCGGCTCGTCCAGGGGCTCGGTCACGGGCGTGAGCGGCGGGTCGAGATCGTCGTCGTCATCGTCAGGGGCTGAGCGCAGTGGTGGCTCTTCGTCGATATCGCCGGTGTGAAACGACATGGACGGCTCGGTGCGCTGCTTGGTCGCAGGCGCCTTGGGCGGTTCAGGTTCGTCTTGCGCTGCTTGGGCGCGTTCCTCAGGCGGTTCGCTGAACAGGCTGGCGGCCCATTTTTCTTCCTCGGCCTTGACGCTGACGCGACTGGCACTAAGGGCGTCCTCAGGTTGCCGACGGTCAGCGTTCGCCTGGCGGCGCTCCGCGCTCATCGGCTGAGTGTGCTGAATCTCGCGGCGCTCAAGTTTGGCCAGCTCTTCGTCCAGGTCCAGGTTGTCCAGGTCCAGCTCTTCGGCGGTCCACTGTTTCTGGCTGATGGCGCGTGGTGCCTCAACAATGGGGTCAATTGCTTCTTCAGCGCTGGCCGGCTTTTGCGCAGCTGGCGCCGATGCGTTGGCGCGCTGCTCCAGCAGTTGGCGCACCGCGTTGAACACCTGCAGGCATGAGCCGCAGCGCACAACGCCACGGGCCACGTTCAATTGAGCGTGGCTGACGCGAAAGCGCGCTTGGCAATGTGGGCACTGGGTGACGAAACTGTCGGTCATGCGGCCATCCGATTCAGGCAAGCGCTCATTCTAGCGCCGACGACCACTGATGCGTACCCAGCCATCGCGGTTGGCGATCGGGTCCAGCTCGAAATCCTTGGCGTAGGCCGCCGCCACGTCTTCACCTTGCTCGGCGAGGATGCCCGACAGCGCCAGGCGGCCGCCCGACTTGACCAGGCTCGACAGTTGCGGCGCCAAAGAAACCAGCGGCCCGGCGAGGATATTGGCAACCAGCACATCAGCCTGCACCTGGGGCAATTGCTCCGGCAGGTACAGTGGGAATTTGCCTTCAGGAATGTTGTTGCGCCCGGCGTTATCGCGGGAGGCTTCCAGCGCTTGCACGTCGATGTCGGTGCCGACGGCTTCCTTGGCGCCCAGCAGCAGGGCGGCAATCGCCAGGATCCCCGAGCCGCAGCCGAAGTCCAGCACGTTGCAGTCGGTCAGGTCCTGGCCGTCCAGCCATTCCAGGCACAGCGCGGTGGTGGGGTGGGTGCCGGTGCCGAACGCCAGGCCCGGGTCGAGCAGCAGGTTGACGGCATCCGGCTCAGGTGCGGCGTGCCAGCTTGGCACGATCCACAGGCGCTGGCCGAAACGCATTGGCTGGAAGTTGTCCATCCAGCTGCGTTCCCAGTCCTGGTCTTCGATTACTTCGCTGTGGTGCTCGGGCAGCGGGCTGCCGGTGAGCAATTCCATATGAGCCAGCACGGCGGTGGCATCGGTGCCGTCTTCGAACAGGGCCAGCAGGTGGGTGTGGGACCACAGCGGGGTGGTGTTGAGTTCCGGTTCGAAGATCGGTTGGTCTTCGGCGTCCATGAATGTCACCGAGACAGCGCCCACTTCAAGGAAAGCGTCTTCGTAGGTTTCGGCTTGTTCTGGGCTGATGGCGAGACGGACTTGCAGCCAAGGCATGGCGGGCACCTTTGAAAAAAATGAGTGTGCAGCGGGGAGGGGCTGCGAAAGGGCGCAAGTTTACGCGAGCGTGGGGAAGAAGACGACACCACTGACCGTACTCGGTCCAAATGTGGGAGCGGGCTTGCTCGCGAAGGCGTCGGGTCAGTCGCCTTATGTTCCAGCTGACCCACCGCCTTCGCGAGCAAGCCCGCTCCCACAGGGGTATTGTGTCTATCCAGAAAAAAACGGTATTCCAGAAACAACAAAGCCGCCCGAAGGCGGCTTTGTTGGGTGGAGCACTTACTGGTTGGCCAGCTTGTGTTCCAGGTAGTGAATGTTCACACCACCTTCGCAGAAGCCTTCATCGCGAACCAGATCCCGGTGCAGCGGGATGTTGGTCTTGATGCCGTCAACCACGATTTCGTCCAGGGCGTTACGCATACGGGCCATGGCCTCGTCGCGGGTGGCGCCCCAGGTGATCAGCTTGCCGATCAGCGAGTCGTAGTTGGACGGAACCTTGTAGCCGCTGTACAGGTGCGAATCCACACGTACGCCGTTGCCGCCGGGCGCGTGGAAATGCTTGACCAGGCCAGGGCTTGGGATAAAGGTTTTGGGGTCTTCGGCGTTGATCCGGCACTCCAGGGAGTGGCCGTGGATCTTCACGTCGTCCTGGGTGAAGGACAGCACATTGCCGGCGGCGATGCTGAGCATCTCCTTGACGATGTCGATACCGGTGACCATCTCGGATACCGGGTGCTCTACTTGCACACGAGTGTTCATCTCGATGAAGTAGAAACGGCCGTTCTCGTAGAGGAACTCGAACGTACCGGCGCCACGGTAGTTGATGTCGATGCACGCCTTGACGCAGCGAGCCAGCACTTCCTGGCGCGCGGTTTCATCCAGGCCCGGTGCCGGTGCTTCTTCCAGTACCTTCTGGTGACGACGTTGCAGCGAGCAATCGCGGTCGCCCAGGTGGATGGCGTGGCCCTGGCCGTCGGACAGCACCTGCACTTCCACGTGACGTGGGTTGGTCAGGTACTTTTCCAGGTAGACCATCGGGTTGCCGAACCAGGCAGCCGCTTCGGAGCGAGTCTGCTTGGCGGCTTCGATCAGCTCTTCTTCCTTGTGCACCACACGCATGCCGCGACCACCACCGCCACCGGCGGCCTTGATGATCACCGGGTAGCCGACTTCGCGACCAATGCGCAGAGCGGTTTCCTCGTCTTCAGGCAGCGGGCCGTCGGAACCTGGAACGGTTGGCACGCCGGCTGCGATCATCGCGTCCTTGGCCGATACCTTGTCGCCCATCAGGCGAATGGTTTCGGCTTTCGGGCCGATGAAGGCGAACCCGGATTTTTCCACCTGTTCGGCGAAATCGGCGTTTTCCGCAAGGAAGCCGTAGCCTGGGTGAATGCCATCGGCGCCGGTCACTTCAGCGGCCGCGATGATGTTGGAGACTTTCAGGTACGAGTTGGTCGCCAGTGGCGGGCCGATGCAGATGCTCTCGTCCGCCAGTTTCACGTGCATCAGTTCGGTATCGGCCGTCGAGTAAACAGCGACGGTCTTGATGCCCTCTTCCTTACAGGCGCGCAGGATCCGCAGCGCGATCTCGCCGCGGTTGGCGATCAGGACTTTTTGCAGTTTCTTCGCAGGTTTCAACATCGAAGGTGCTCCGCGGTTCAAACGATGGTGAACAGCGGCTGGTCGTACTCAACCGGCTGACCGTTTTCTACCAGGATGGATTCGATGACGCCGGCTTTTTCAGCGGTGATGTGGTTCATCATCTTCATCGCTTCAACGATGCAGATGGTGTCGCCCACTTTCACAGTCTTGCCGACTTCAACGAAGGCTGGCGAGGTCGGTGCCGGGGTGCGGTAGAACGTACCGACCATTGGCGACTTGACCACGAAGCCGTTCAGTGCAGGCGCAGCCGGTGCTGCAGGCGCTGCGGCAGCAGCAGGTGCGGCGGCCGGAGCAGCAGCGGCTGGAGCCGGTGCTTGCATTTGCGGTGCGTAGAACTGTTGGGCTGGGGTTTTGCTGTGACGGCTGATCCGTACGGACTCTTCGCCTTCCTTGATTTCCAGCTCGTCGATACCGGATTCTTCCAGCAGTTCGATCAGTTTCTTAACTTTACGGATATCCATGAATCATCAACTCCCAAGGGTCGGTCAGGGGCGCTTGGCCGGTTGTTCAAGCTGTTCCAGGGCGGCCTCCAGGGCCAGTCGGTAACCGCTGGCGCCAAGGCCGCAGATCACTCCTACCGCTACGTCGGAGAAGTAAGAGTGATGGCGGAAAGGTTCGCGTTTGTGCACGTTCGACAAATGCACTTCGATAAATGGGATGCTCACCGCCAGCAGCGCGTCACGTAATGCAACACTCGTGTGCGTAAAAGCGGCGGGATTGATCAGAATAAAGTCCACGCCTTCGCTGCGCGCGGCATGGATGCGATCAATCAATTCGTACTCGGCATTACTTTGCAGGTAGAGCAAATGGTGGCCGGCTTCACGTGCCCGTCGTTCCAGATCGAGGTTGATCTGATCGAGGGTGACTGCCCCGTAGACGCCCGGTTCACGGGTGCCGAGCAGGTTCAGGTTGGGTCCGTGAAGAACCAGTAAGGTCGCCATCGGCTGTTCCTTGTTATTGATGTGGGTACGGCAGAACCCGGCGACTATGCCGCAAAGCCTTTGTGACTGTCCAGTTCTATGCAGTAGGCAGCACGATTAGCGAGGATTGCGCAAAATTTGTGACTGGGGCTCGGATTCCGGTCATTGGTAGCACGGTCCTGAAATCGCAGGAGATCCAATGTGGGAGCGGGCTCGCTCGCGAAAGCGGTGGATCAGTGAGAAATGAATTGACTGAGCCACCGCATTCGCGAGCAAGTCGAATCGTCGCACCGCCGCTCCCACATTTTGATTTGTGCATGGCATTAGAGCGGATTAAACCCGGAACGCCTGCACCGCCGTATTAAGCTGCCCACCCAGCACCAGCAGATGCTCTCCCTGGCGACGCCCCTGGCCAATACGCAGCAAATTATCCTCACCCAACTGGTGAATCCGCTCGCTGTTATCGCGAATCTCACTGACGGCGCCACTCTGCTGCGCGGTCACATCGGCGATGCGCACCGCCGTGTCGGAAATCGTCTGAATAGCGCCGACGATTTCGTCCAGGGCACCGTCGGCCGCCTGGGCTTGCTGGGCGGTAGCTTCGGCGTGCTCGACCTGCGCGCGCATGCCTTGCACCGATTGGTGGGCGGCGGTTTGCAGGCCGGCGATCAGGCTCTGGATTTCGGCGGTGGCGCCGGCGGTGCGTTGGGCCAGCGAACGCACCTCATCGGCGACCACCGCAAACCCGCGCCCGGCTTCACCGGCACGTGCGGCTTCGATGGCGGCGTTCAGCGCGAGCAGGTTGGTCTGGTCGGCAATCGCGCGAATCACCGTCAGCACGCCGCCGATGGTGGCGGATTCCTCGGCGAGTTTTTCGATCATCTGGGCGTTTTGCTGCACTTCACCCACCAAGGCATGCAGCCCGGTCAGGCTCAGGCCGATCACCCGCTGGCCCTGTTCCACGGCCTGGCCTGCACTGCGGCTGGCACCGGCGGCCTGGCTGGCATCACCGGCCACTTGCTGGATGGTCGCTTCCAATTCACCCAGCGAATCACGGATCTGCGCCGTATCGCCGGCCTGGCGCTCGGCCCCGTCGTGCAGGCCACTGCTTAGCTCTGCGAGGGCGCGGCTGCTGCCGGCGACTTCTTCGGCGTTGCCGCGAATGGTGCCGACCAAGTCGACCAGGTAAGCGCGCAAGCGGTTAAGCGAGGCTTCGATATCGTGCAGTTCGCGGTTGGTCTTGCCCAGCGCAATCGGCTGGCTGAAGTCGCCTTCGGCCCAGGTCGACAAGGCCGGGGCCAAGTTGGTCAATACGCGCGCCAGGCGCCGTTGCAGGGTGTCGATGAGCAGCGCAATCAACAGGATCAGGCCGATCATCACGCCCTGCATCAGGCGCACTTCGCCCTGGATCTTGCCGTGCTGCGCGCGCACCACCGGCTCCAGGCCGGCGATGGCGTGCTGCACGGCGGCGATTTTCACGTGGGTGCTGTCGGCCAGCGCGGTGCGTGTCTGGATTTGGTCGCGGGTGCGCTTGAGTTCGGCGGGGTAGCGGGTCAGCAGGCTGTTGAGTTCACGCTTGAGGTCGACGCCGGTGTCCTGCACTTCAGCTTTTTCGCTGTTTTCCAGGCCCATCATGGCGGAAAAGTCGTCGGTGCTGGACTCGGTACTGGCCTTTACGCCCAGCAACGGCAGCTGTGCCAGCAGGTCGGCCTGGGCACGGATGCTGGCGACTTCGCGCTCCACCTCATCGGCCAATTCCGCGCGCCCGCTGCTGACCAGCTTGTCGCGGGCCAGGGACAGTTTGCCCAAGTGTTGGGCGGCGGCCAGCAGTGGCGGCAAGTAGCGTGAGGCCTCCGGCGAGTTGACGCCCATGGCGTACTGGCTCAATTGCTCCAGGTTCGCACCCAGTTCACGTTCGGCTTGCAGCAACAGCGCTTGTGGGTCGCCCGCCAGTTTGCCGGCGGCGAGCAGGTCGGTTTTGCTGAAGGTGTCCAGGTCGACGAGGCTGGGGCGCAGGTTTTGCGCGAGGTCCGCCGGCAGTTCATCAACCTGCTGCAACAGTGCTTCCAGGCTCTGGCTGGCACTGCTCAAGCGCAAGGCGTCGCCGCTGACGAGGTAGTCGTCGATGTTGCGGGCGGCCTGGTTCTGAAAGGTCTGCGACAGGCCGAGGTAGCGTTCCATCAGCAAATACGGGCGTTCCAGTGCCCGTTGCGACCACCACAACGTGGCCCCAAGGGCCAGGCACACGGCCACCAGAAGAAGGGTGTTCAGATTGGTCAGCAGCTTCAGGCGCATGCGTGGTTTCAACCGACAGCAAAAGATAAGTGCCTGAAGTTATTGCGTTTGCGTTACAAAGTTATGACGGAATCAGTGAATTCCGGTGAAAAGGTGGCACTTTGCTTTGACGTACGCGCAGCGTGCACACGGTTACGCCCGGCGTCCTTGGCGCGGTACAGCGCCTCATCCGCCTGGGCGGCCATCATCAGGCTGTCGGAGCCGTCGCACAGCTCCACCAGCCCGGCGCTGAAAGTGCACCACAAATCCTGCGGTTGGGCCGGGTAATGGATTTCGGCAAAGCGCCCGCGGATTTCGTCCAGCACTTTGCAGGCCGATTCCAGATCGGTGTCGGGCATCACGATGGCGAATTCTTCACCGCCGTAGCGGCCGATGTAGTCGGTCTTGCGCAAACGCTGCTTGAGAAACAGCGCCAGGCTCTTGATCACGCGGTCGCCCATCGGGTGGCCGTGGCTGTCATTGACCCGCTTGAAGTGGTCGATATCCAGCATGGCGAAGCTCAGCGGCTTGTTCTCGCGGCGCGCGCGGAAGCTGCAGTCTTCGAGCAATTGCAGGATATGGGTGTGGTTGTACAACCCGGTCAGGCTGTCGCGCACCATCCGCGCCTTGAGGTTGCGCGCGCGGGCGGCGCGGTTGCGCACGGTGGTGATCAGGTGGCGCGGCTTGATCGGTTTGGTGAGGAAGTCGTCACCGCCTTCGCTCATGGCGTCGAGCTGCTTATCCAGATCGTCTTCGGCCGACAGGTAAATGATCGGCACGCTGACGTAACGGTCATTGTGGCGAATCACCTTGGCCAGTTCAGTGCCGGTGCAGGCGGGCATGTACATGTCGAGGATGATCAGGTCCGGCTGGAAATCCGCCAGCTCGGCCATCGCCTGGATCGGCTCGATCAAGGTGCGCGTGACAATGCCGGCGCTGTTGAGCAGGCGCTCGGTGTGCAGGGCTTGGGCGCGCGAGTCGTCGATGATCAGTACTTTGTAGGGTTCGTACTGCGCGACGCAGGTCAGCACTTCGATCTTTTCCAGCAGGCTCGAGGCTTCGAGGGTGCCGGTGAGGAATTCCTGGCCGCCGGCACGCACGGCGGCCAGGCGCGTCGGGGTGTCGGTTTCATGCAGGCTGAAAAATAACAGCGGCAGCTTTTGCTCCAGGCCTTCCTGGGCCTCGGCTGCGAGTTTGAGGCCTAAACCTTGGCCGCAGAAATCCACGTCCATCACAATCGCTGACGGCAGGCGCTCGGCCAGCGAGGCGCGAAATGCCGCCACGCTGTCCAGCGGCTGTGCGCTCATGCCAAAGAATTCCAGCTGCTTGGCCAGGCGCTCGGCGCGGTCGTGGTCCGCCAGCATCACGTAGATCGGCTTGCGCATCGGCGGCAGGAAGGTTTGTTCCAGCTGATCGCCCTGGCGCAGGCCGGTGCGGGACAGGCGCTGCATCAGGCGGTTGAGTTCGGTGATGACCTGGCTGCTCAGGCGCCCGCGATTTTCGTCGACTGCCTTGAGCGATTCGCCAATGTGCCGCGCCAGCTGGCCGTGCTCCGGCTGTTCGAAACGCTCGGCAAAGCGCAGCAGGCGCAGGTTGGCTTCGCTGAGTTCGGACAAATCGGTGTTCGACCATTCGCTGCGTTGCAGGCGTTGCCAGATCTCAAGAATTTGACGTGCCTGATGAATTACCCGCTGGGCAAAATGGTGCTTGAGACGCTCACGGCTGGGGTCTTCTGGCTCGGTCATATCCTGACTACTAGTTAGGGTGCATGCTGAGGTCGACTGATGGCTCTATGCTAGCACCTCTTTTCTTCTACATGAGTGTCATACGTCAATTAAGTACACGTCTGCCGTATTCAGTTTTTGACCTTGTGGTCGCACTGCGTAAAAAGCGTGCATCATTTATAGTCGAACATCTCTGGCGCGCCACTTCTGTTAAAAGCCCCGCACCGATGGGCACGATGGGGTAGGGTTGTGGTCGGAGTGTTTGAACGCACCCGGACAAATGACGTGCATGAACTCAAGTGATTGAAAGGATATCGCCATGCTGGACTGGAAAAACCGCGCAGGCAGTGCCAAAGGCCCCGCCCCTGAGCCCAAGTCGGCCAACCGTAGCTACTTTCGCAACCTGGTGATGAGCCGAGCCGTGCTCAGCGTGCTGGGGTTGTACCTGTTGGTCACCGGCGCGCTGGGCTGGTACTGGAGCGAAGAGCCGGCGCTGTTCCCGGTCCAGCAAAATGCCCAGCTTGCCGCCGAGAAGGAAGGCAAGCAGATGGTGGTGGGCTACACCACCGTCGAAACCCTCAAGACCGTGGTCGGCACCTTGCTGAACAAGCCCGGTGGCTACATCTCCAATGACCGTTTCCCGCCAGGCCTGTGGATGGACAACATGCCGAGCTGGGAATATGGCGTGCTGGTGCAGGTGCGCGACCTGACCCGCGCCCTGCGTAAAGATTTCGCCCGCTCCCAGTCGCAGTCGGCTGAAGACGCTGACTTGGCCAAGGCCGAGCCGCGTTTCAACTTCGACAACAAGAGCTGGGTGCTGCCGTCCAGCGAGTCGGAATACCAGGAAGGCATCAATTCCCTGAGCCGCTACGAAGCGCGCTTGTCGGACCCTAACCAGCGCGGTGCGCTGTTTTATGCGCGTGCCGATAACCTGAACAACTGGCTGGGCGACGTCGCCACCCGTTTGGGCTCGTTGTCGCAACGCCTGTCGGCCAGCGTGGGCCGGGTCAAGTTGAACACCGCACTGAAAACCGAAGCCCTGGCACCGGGTGAAGTGCCGCAGGTCGATGAAGAAGTGGTGGAAACCCCATGGATGCAGATCGACAACGTGTTCTACGAAGCCCGTGGCCAGGCGTGGGCGCTGTCCCACCTGCTGCGCGCCATCGAAGTCGACTTTGCCGACGTGCTGGCCAAGAAAAACGCCACCGTCAGCGTGCGCCAGATCATTCGTGAGCTGGAGGCCTCGCAGGAACCGGTTTGGAGCCCTATGATTCTTAACGGCAGTGGCTTTGGCATTCTCGCCAACCACTCGTTGGTCATGGCCAACTATATTTCCCGGGCAAACGCTGCAGTTATAGATTTGCGTCAGCTCCTCAACCAGGGGTGATTGATGGACGCTACTCAAAAGGAGGCCGCACACCGCGCGGCCTCCGATGCTGAACTGATCTGCTGGGTCGACGAGCAGGACAACCTGCTCGGCCACCTCGTCAGGTCCGACCTTCGCCAGCGCGGCCTGATCGGCCGATGCACCTTTATCTTCCTGTTCAATTCGGCCGGTGAGCTGTGTGTGCATCGGCGCACCCTGAGCAAAGCCTTGTATCCCGGTTTCTGGGACACGGCGGCGGGTGGCATGGTCGCGCAGGGTGAGAGCTACGCCGCTTCGGCCGCCCGTGAGTTGGAAGAAGAGCTTGGTGTTGCCGGCGTAGAATTGGTCGAGCATGACCATTTCTACTTTGAAGAGGAGGACAGCCGGCTGTGGTGCACGTCCTACTCGGCGGTCTGGGATGGGCCTTTGCGCCTGCAGCCCGAAGAGGTCATGGAAGCGCGCTTTTTACCCATTGAAACTGTCCTGCAGGAAGCTGAACAAAAGCCTTACTGCCCGGATGCTCAAGAAGGCTTGCGGCGCTATCTGGCCTTGCGTCGCTAAAGTTGCATAAATTGGCGCTATTTGGCTCTTAGCAAGTCGGCTTTTTGCCGTTACACTGCGCGACTTTTCACCCGAACCACCTTTGCGGTTCGGTAGCGCTGCCCCTGCCTGAGTGGGGCTTCGCGGTCGGTGATGCTCGTTGCGAGCGCCGATCAGTCTTTGTCCTCCCAAGAGGATTGCCGGTGGCCAAAAAAGCCGCATCCTTCGCCGCCCTTGGTGGCCTGGTATTTTCCACCGACGCAGGTCGACACTGCCCGGACTGTCGTCAGCCCGTGGATTCGTGCACCTGCAAACAGACCCTGATCCCTGAAGGTGACGGCATTGCCCGCGTGCGACGCGAGAGCAAAGGCCGTGGCGGAAAGACGGTGACCACCATCACCGGCGTACCGCTGGCCGAAGAGGCCCTGAAGGAACTGGCTACCACGCTGAAAAAGCGCTGTGGCACCGGTGGCGCGTTGAAAGACGGGGTCATCGAGATTCAGGGCGATCACGTCGAATTGCTGTTGGCCGAGCTGATCAAGCTCGGGTACAAGGCCAAGAAGTCCGGCGGCTGAAAGCCTCTTCCCAACCTGTGTCTAAACTCTGTCCTGCGAGTGAGGTCTACCTCCCTTACAGGCAAATCGTCATTTTCATTCTTTAGACTGCGCCAGCCTCAAACCCGGGGCGGCGCCTTCGCCTTCATTTATAGGGGACTTCGATGTCCGTACGACGCACACGCAAAGACGATGGCAGCCAATGGACAGTTGCGGACAGCCGCAGTGTTTACGGGATTCGCCATTGGGGGGCCGGGTATTTCGCGATCAATGAAGCCGGTCGCGTTGAAGTCCGTCCGAACGGCCCGAACAGCACGCCTGTCGACCTGTACGAGCAAGTCGACGAGCTGCGCAAAAGCGGCCTGTCCCTGCCGTTGCTGGTGCGCTTCCCCGATATCCTGCAAGACCGCGTGCGCCAGCTGACCGGTGCTTTCGATGCGAACATCGAACGCCTGGAATACCAGAGCAAATACACCGCGCTGTACCCGATCAAGGTGAACCAGCAGGAAGCGGTGATCGAAAACATTATTGCTACCCAGGACGTGTCCAT
Organism: Pseudomonas sp. D2002; assembly: GCF_013385735.1. Lineage (NCBI taxonomy): Bacteria > Pseudomonadati > Pseudomonadota > Gammaproteobacteria > Pseudomonadales > Pseudomonadaceae > Pseudomonas > Pseudomonas sp. D2002. The sequence goes on from NZ_JACAPL010000006.1 coordinate 581,837, forward strand.
CGGCCTGGAAGCCGGCTCCAAGCCTGAGCTGCTGGCCGTGCTGGCCCTAGCCCCGAAAGGCGGCACCATTGTCTGCAACGGTTACAAAGACCGTGAGTTCATCCGCCTCGCGCTGATGGGCCAGAAGCTCGGCCACAACGTGTTCATCGTGATCGAGAAAGAATCCGAAGTGGCGCTGGTGATCGAAGAGGCGGCCAACCTCAAGGTCAAGCCTCAGGTCGGCCTGCGTGTACGTTTGTCGTCCCTGGCGTCGAGCAAATGGGCGGACACCGGTGGTGAGAAGTCCAAGTTCGGTTTGTCGGCGGCGCAACTGCTGTCGGTGGTCGAGCGCTTTCGCGCGGCCGGCCTGGACCAGGGCATCCGCCTGCTGCACTTCCACATGGGTTCGCAGATTGCCAACCTGGCCGACTATCAGCACGGGTTCAAGGAAGCCATTCGTTACTACGGCGAGCTGCGCAACCTCGGCCTGCCAGTCGACCACATCGACGTTGGCGGCGGCCTGGGTGTGGACTACGACGGCACGCACTCGCGCAACGCCAGCTCGATCAACTACGACATGGACGACTACGCTGGCGTGGTGGTGGGCATGCTCAAGGAATTCTGCGACGCGCAGAGCCTGCCGCACCCGCATATCTTCTCCGAAAGCGGCCGCTCCCTGACCGCCCACCACGCCATGCTGGTGGTGCAAGTCACCGACGTCGAGAAGCACAACGACGAAATCCCGCTGATCGAAAACAAGGAAAGCCTGCCGGAAACCGTGCAGTGGCTGGTGGACCTGCTGGGCCCGACCGACATTGAAATGGTCACTGAAACCTACTGGCGCGCTACGCACTACATGAGCGACGTGGCCACCCAGTACGCCGACGGCAAGATCACCCTGGCCGAAAAGGCCCTCGCCGAGCAGTGCTACTTCGCCGTATGCCGTCGCCTGCACGACTCGTTGAAAGCGCGTCAACGCTCGCACCGCCAAGTGCTGGACGAGCTCAACGACAAGCTGGCCGACAAGTACATCTGCAACTTCTCGGTGTTCCAGAGCCTGCCGGACACCTGGGCGATCGGCCAGGTCCTGCCAATCCTGCCGCTGCACCGTCTCGACGAAGAGCCGCTGCGCCGCGCCGTGCTGCAGGATTTGACCTGCGACTCCGACGGCAAGATCAAGCAATACGTCGACGAGCAGAGCATCGAGACCAGCCTGCCGGTGCACGCCTTGAACGAAGGTGAAGACTACTTGCTGGGTATCTTCCTGGTCGGCGCTTACCAGGAAATTCTCGGTGATATGCACAACCTGTTCGGTGACACCGACTCGGTGAACATCTACCAGCGCGAAGACGGTTCGGTGTACAGCGCCGGGATCGAGACCCACGACACCATCGAAGACATGTTGCGCTATGTGCACTTGTCGCCGGAGGAGTTGATGACGCACTACCGTGACAAGTGTGCGAGTGCGAAGATCAGTGCCAGTGAGCGCACGCAGTTCCTCGACGCGTTGCGTCTTGGTTTGACGCGTTCTTCGTACCTGTCGTCGTGATCTAAGCTGATAGCAATCTAATGTGGGAGCGGGCTTGCTCGCGAAAGCGGTACATCAGTCACACATGTGTTAACTGACCCACCGCCTTCGCGAGCAAGCCCGCTCCCACATTTGGATCTTCGTTTGGTAGTACCTTCTGTGTGAGGCCTGAACGATGTCGAGCAAACTCCTGCAAGCCTTGACCCTGGCATTCGCCGCGCTTCTAGCAGCCTGCTCCCCGATCAAAGTGCTCAACGCACTGACGCCCTCCAGCACCTTCACCAAAACATCCTCAATTGCCTACGGTGCCGACCCGCGCCAAACACTCGATGTCTACCGTCCAATCAAGGCAGCGCCCAATGCCCCAGTTGTGGTGTTCTTCTACGGCGGCAGCTGGAACAGCGGCGCCAAGGACGATTACGGTTTTGTCGGCGAAGCCCTGGCCTCACGCGGCATCGTGGTGGTGATTGCGGATTACCGGCTCTACCCACAAGTGCGTTACCCACTGTTTCTGCAGGACAACGCCCAGGCCGTCGCCTGGACTTATCAGCACATCGCCGACTACGGCGCCGACCCCAAGCAGCTGTACCTGATGGGCCACAGCTCCGGTGCCTACAACGCGTCGATGTTGGCGCTGGATGCGCGCTGGCTTGGCGAAGTGAATATGTCGCCATCGATGCTCAAAGGCTGGATCGGCCTGGCCGGGCCGTATGACTTCCTGCCGATTGATAACCGCGACGTACGGCCCGTGTTTTTCTTCCCCGATTCACCGCCGGATTCTCAGCCGATCAATCACGTCAGCCGTGACGCACCACCGAGCCTGTTGATCGCCTCGGTGAGCGACACGCTGGTCAACCCAACGCGCAATACCGGCGGGCTGGCGAAGAAACTGCGCGAAGCAGGCGTGCCGGTGGAGGCGTTTTACTTCACCCGGACCAGCCACGCGACCTTAGTGGCATCGATTGCCAAGCCTTTACGCTGGCTGGCCCCAGTGCTGGACCGCGTCACGGCGTTTATCCAAGCCACTGATCCTGCCGATTCAAGCGCCAGGCAATCGCCCACAAAGTAAGGCTGCGCAGGGCCATGAACAGCAGAAAGGTTATCCACAGCCCGTGATTGCCGTACGGCTGCAGCGCCCAGGCGAAGGGCAGCAGAATCACCACGGTGAGCAGCATGCCGTTGCGCATCTCCCGCGCGCGGGTGGCGCCGATGAACAGGCCGTCCAGCAAGTAACTCCACACCGCAATCAACGGCAGCACGGCCAGATAAGGCAGGTAGATGTCGGCGGTTTCGCGCACGCTGGGGATGTCGGTTTGCATGGCGATAAACAGGTGGCCGGTGAACGTGAACAGCAACGCGAACCCGACGCTGGCGATCAATGACCAGCCGCAGGCGACCACCAATGAGCGGCGCAACGCCTGGCGATCATGGGCGCCGATGGCATGCCCGCACAGCGCTTCCACGGCGTGGGCCAAACCGTCCAGGGCGTGGGCGGTCAGCAGCAGGCCGTTGAGCAGCAGCGCGTTGGCCGCGACCGTAGCATCGCCGAGGCGCGCGCCTTGTACCGTGATCATGAAAAACACCGACTGCAACGCCAGGCTGCGAATAAAGATATCGCGGTTCACCGCTAGCAACGGGCGCCAACTTTCCCACACTTTCAGGGCGGCCCAGGCGATATGGCCGGGGTAAGCGCGCAGGGCTTTTTGCGTCAGGGCCAGGCCGAGCAGGGCGCCGGTCCATTCAGCGATGACCGACGCCCGCGCGGAGCCGACCACGCCCCACTCCAGGCCGAGGACGAACCACAGGTTCAAGGCGATGTTGACCAGGTTGGTGGTCAATAGAATCGCCAGCGGCGCGCGGGCGTTTTGCGTGCCGAGGAACCAGCCGACCAAGGCATAGCTGGCCAGCGCGGCGGGCAGGCCGAACAGGCGCGTGTGGAAAAACTCGCGGGTCAGTTGATTCAGTTCGGCTGAGGGCTGCATCCACTCCAGGGCCAGATGGCTCAGCGGAATGCCCACGGTGCCCAGCAACATCGCCAAGCCCAGTGCCAGCAGCAAGCCTTGCAGCAGGATTTGCCGCAGTGCCGCGCCATCATTGCGCCCGGCGGCCTGGGCGGCAAAGCCGGTGGAGCCCATGCGCAGAAAGCCCATGGCCCACGCGAGGAAGGTATACAGGCTGGCGCCGACGGCCACGGCGCCCAACTGGTGAGCGTGGGGCAGGTGGCCGATGACCATGCTGTCGACCAGGGCCACCAGCGGCACCGAGATGTTGGACAAAATCATCGGCGCGGCCAGCGCCCAGACGCGGCGGTGGGTGGAGCGGTGGCGCCAGTCGGTGAGCAGGGAGGTCATGGAGGCTCCTTTGGGGGAGCGGCATTGTAACTGGCCCTCAACAACACAACAGCACCCACATTTTGATCTTCAGTGGCAGTGGGATTTGGCTTGGTTACAAGAGGACCGAGAACCAAACCACCCTCCGTCGGTCAATGTGACCAGCACCACATCGGCCCCACCCAGGCTGATATATAGTTCACCCCTCGGCCCCCTCTCACTACGAGTGCCCCATGCTTAACAAAGGATTGTTCCTGGCCTGCGCGTTGGCCCTGCTGAGCGCCTGCGATTCCTCCGATAAACCGGCTGCCCCATCTGCTCCAACGGTGTCGGCCGCGCCGAAACCCGTCAAGGCAGCGGTGGACGTGGCAGCGCTCAAGCAGCGTTACGCCGGGCGTGAGTTGAGCGTGGTGGATGTGTCCGAAGTCCAGCTGGACGGGGCCAGCACCTTGTCGGTGAGTTTTTCCATTCCCTTGGATCCCGACCAAAAGTTCGCCGACAAACTGCATCTGGTCGACAGCAAGTCCGGCAAGGTCGACGGCGCGTGGGAGCTGTCCGATAACTTGATGGAGTTGCGCCTGCGTCACTTGGAGCCGCAGCGCAAACTGGTGCTGACCGTGGATGCCGGGGTCAGAGCGGTCAACGACAACACGCTCGCCGTCGAGTACAGCGCGCGCCTGGAAACCCGCGACCTGCAAGCCACGGTCGGCTTCGCCAGCCGTGGCACCTTGCTGCCGACTCGTCTGGCTGAAGGCTTGCCGGTGATCGCGCTGAATGTCGACAAGATCGACGTCGAATTCTTCCGCATCAAGCCCGAATCCCTGCCGTCATTCCTGGCGCAGTGGGGGCGCAATACCAGCCTGCAAAGTTATGAGTCCCGCGAGCTGCTGCCGATGGCCGACCTGGTCTACGGCGGCCGCTTCGACCTGAACCCGGCGCGCAATACCCGCGAAACCCTGTTGTTGCCAATTGCCGGCCTCAAGCAGCTGCAACAGCCGGGCGTGTACCTGGCGGTGATGCGCGCCTCGGGCACCTACAACTATTCGCAACCGGCCACGCTGTTCACCTTGAGTGATATCGGCCTGTCGGTGCACCGCTATGCCAATCGCCTGGATGTGTTTACCCAGGCACTGGAAGGCGGCAAGGCGCTGGACGGCGTTGACCTCGAAGTGTTGGATGCCGAAGGCCGCGTGCTCGGCCAGGGCAAAACCGAGAAGGGCGGCCACGCTGAATTGCCGCTGCCGAAAAAAGCCCAGGTGCTACTGGCCAAGCAGGGCGAACAAACCAGCATGCTGCGCCTGGACAGTGCCGCGCTGGATTTGGCCGAGTTCGACATCGGCGGCCAACCGGCACACCCGCTGCAATTCTTCGTATTCGGCCCGCGTGACCTGTATCGCCCCGGCGAAACCGTGCTGCTCAATGCGCTGCTACGCGACAAGGATGGCAATGCGGTCAAGCCGCAACCGGTGAGCGTCGAAGTGCGCCGCCCGGATGAGCAGGTCAGCCGCAAGTTCGTGTGGGATGCCGATGCGTCAGGCCTCTATCAATATCAACTGCAGTTGGCCGGTGAGGCGCCGACCGGGCGCTGGCAACTGGTGTTCGACCTCGGCGACGGCAAGCCGCAGCTGTATGAATTCCTCGTCGAAGACTTCCTGCCCGAGCGCCTGGCGCTGGAACTCAAGGGCAGCGACACGGCCTTGAGCCCGGCGGATAACCCGGTGATTCACGTCAATGGCCGCTACCTTTACGGCGCACCGGCGTCGGGCAATCGCGTCAGCGGGCAGGTTTACGTGCGCCCCCTGCGCGAAGCGGTCAAGTCGCTGCCGGGTTATCAGTTCGGCTCCGTCACTGAAGAAGAACTGAGCCAGGATTTCGAGCTGGACGAAAGCGTACTCGACGCCAAGGGCCAGGAAGAACTGACCCTGGAAAGCAAATGGGCCGAGGCCAAGTCGCCGCTGCAACTGATTGTGCAAGCCAGCCTGCAAGAGTCGGGTGGGCGGCCGATCACGCGGCGCCTGGTGCAACCGATCTGGCCGGCCGAGCAATTACCGGGCTTGCGTGGCTTGTTCGACGGCAAGGAAACCAATGGCGACGGCCCGGCAGAGTTCGAAGTACTGGTGGCCAATCAGGATGGGCAGAAACTCGCTGCGCAAAACCTCAAGGTGCGCCTGGTGCGCGAGCGCCGCGACTACTACTGGAACTACTCGGAAAGTGACGGCTGGAGTTATCACTTCAACGAGAAATTCCTCAACCTCGACGAGCAGACCCTGAATATCAAGGCCGGCGACACCGCCAAGGTCAGCTTCCAGGTGGAGTGGGGCCCCTACCGCGTCGAAGTCGAAGACCCGCAAACCGGGTTGGTCAGCAGCCTGCGTTTCTGGGCCGGCTACCAGGCCCAGGACAACACTGAAGGCGGCGCCGTGCGCCCGGACCAAGTCAAGTTGGCACTGGATAAACCCGCGTACGGCGATGGCGATACCGCCACTGTGACCGTCACGCCACCGGCGGCCGGCAAGGGCTACTTGCTGGTGGAGTCCAGCGAAGGGCCGCTGTGGTGGCAGGAAATCGATGTGCCGGCCGAGGGCAAAAGCTTCGCCGTGAAACTCGACCCGAAATGGTCGCGCCATGACCTTTATGTCAGCGCGCTGGTGATTCGCCCAGGTGAGCGCAAAGCCAATATCACCCCCAAACGTGCCGTGGGCCTGCTGCACCTGCCGCTGGATCGCACCCAGCGCAAACTGGGCCTGACCCTCACCGCACCGGAAAAAATGCGCCCCAAACAAGCGCTGACGGTGAAGATCGCCGCCAAGAACGCCGATGGCAGCGTGCCGAAGCAGGTGCATGTGCTGCTGGCGGCTGTGGACGTGGGCATCCTCAATATCACCGAATACCCGACGCCGGACCCGTACTCCAGCCTGTTTGGTCGCAAGGCCTATGGCGTGGACCAGTTCGATATCTACGGCCAGTTGATCGAAGCCGGCCAGGGCCGTTTGGCCAGCCTGGCCTTTGGTGGTGATGCGGCGCTGGCCAAGGGCGGCAAGCGCCCGGACACCAGCGTGACCATCGTCGCGCTGCAAAGCGCGCCGGTGACCTTGAACGAGCAGGGCGAGGGTGAAGTCAGCGTCAATATCCCCGACTTTAACGGCGAGCTGCGCCTGATGGCCCAAGCCTGGAGCGATGACCGTTATGGCATGGCCGAAGGCAAGACGGTGATTGCCGCGCCGCTGATTGCCGAGCTGTCGGCGCCGCGCTTCCTGGCCGGTGGTGACCAGACGACGTTGGCGCTGGACCTGTCCAACCTGTCGGGCAAAGCGCAGAAGCTCGACGTGCAACTGAGGGCCGAAGGGCAGTTGGAGTTGGTCAACAGCGCTGCGCAGACGGTGGAACTCAAGCAAGGCCAGCGCACCACTTTGCGTATCCCGGTGAAAGCCTGGGGCGGCTTGGGGCAGGGCAAGGTCAACGTCACGGTGAATGGCCTGGACCTGCCGGGTGAAAACCTGCCGCCGTTCAGCCGCGAGTGGACCCTGGGTGTACGCCCGGCCTACCCGGCATTGCTCAAGCATTACCGCGCAGTGCTCAAGGATCAGCCTTGGAGCCTCCCGGCCGGCACGTTGGACCAGTTCGAGGCCTCGGGGCGTGAAGCGCTGCTGAGCCTGTCGAGCCGGCCGCCGCTGAACCTCGGTGCGCAGATCAGCGCGCTCAAGGCCTACCCTTATGGATGCCTGGAGCAGACTGCCAGCGGTTTGTATCCGTCGCTGTATGCCGACGCTGCGTTGCTCAAGCGCCTGGGCGTCAAGGGCGAGGCGGACAGCGAGCGCAAGCGCAAGATCGAACTGGGCATCGAGCGGCTGCTGGGCATGCAGCGCTACAACGGCAGCTTCGGTTTGTGGGGCGCCGATGGCGAAGAAGAATATTGGCTGACCGCCTACGTCACCGACTTCCTGTTGCGCGCCCGCGACCAGGGCTTTGCCGTGCCGCCTGAAGCGCTGAAGAAGGCCAGCGAGCGCCTGCTGCGCTATGTGCAGGAGCGCAACCTGATTGAAGTGAGTTACAGCGACAACGCCGACCACACCCGCTTTGCCGTCCAGGCCTACGCCGGCATGGTGCTGGCGCGCAGTCAGCAGGCGCCATTGGGCGCGTTGCGCAGTATCTTCGAACGCCGCAGCGATGCGCGCTCCGGCTTGCCGTTGGTGCAGTTGTCTATCGCCCTGCAAAAAATGGGCGACCAGCCGCGTGCCGATCAAGCCTTGCTCGCCGGTTTGGCGGCGCAACGCAACGCCAATGAGTGGCTGGCCGACTACGGCAGCCCGCTGCGCGATCAAGCGATGATCCTGGCGCTGCTCGAAGAGAACGACTTGGCCAAGGGCAAGCGCGAGGAGCGTTTGTTCACGCTGTCGGACCAGTTGGCCGCCAGCCCGTACCTCTCGACCCAGGAGCGTAATTCGCTGTTCCTGGCCGGGCGCCTTGGGTTCTCGCAGCCGGAGCCGAACTGGCAGGTGTCGCTGACCGGCAGCGGCGGTGTGCATGAGCTGAACAATCAACAGTCGACGTTGGAACTGGACGGCAAACTGCTGTCCAGTGACCTGGCTTTGAGCAATCAGGGCGAGGCGCCGGTGTACCAGCAACTGACGATTTCGGGTTACCCGCAAGTGCCACCGGCACCGGGTGGCGACAACCTGAGTATCCGTCGCGAGTACCTGGGTATGAACGGCCAGCCGTTGAACCTGCGTAACGTAAACAGTGGTGATTTGGTGCTGGTGCACCTGGCGGTGAGTGCCAAGCAGCGGGTGCCGGATGCCTTGGTGGTTGACTTGTTGCCGGCGGGCCTGGAGCTGGAAAACCAGAACCTGGCGCAAAGCGCGGCCAGCCTGGAAAACGCCAGCAGCCAGGTCAAGGAGTGGCGCGAGTCGATGCAGAACGCGTCGCTCAAGCATCAGGAGTTCCGCGATGACCGCTATGTGGCGGCGATGAACCTGGACGGCTATGGCACCACGCACCTGTTGTACCTGGCGCGGGCAGTGACGCCGGGGACGTACCGCGTGCCACCGCCGCAGGTGGAGTCGATGTATCGGCCGAACTGGCAGGCGGTGGGGGAGACGCCGGCGGATCTGGTGATCAAGGGCCGCTGAGGTCTGGCTGAAGGCACTGGGTTCAAATGTGGGAGCTGGCAAGCCAGCTCCCACAGGGGATCGGGGAAGTGTTTGGGTTTAGTGCACAACCCAACTCAGCAGCCACAGGCCGAGCATCAGCCAGATCACGCCAATGATGATCGAGGCACGCATGAAGGCGCGTACGGCCGAGTACAGGAACAGCAGACCGATGATCAGCGTGATGATGCTGATGATCGAGGTGTCCATGCCCAGTGAGCGGGACATGCCTTCGACGAAGTTGCCGCCCGCATTGGACAGCATGTTGAACAGCCCACTGAAGAACTCGACGATGTAGTGGATGATCAAGCCAACGGTGTTACCCAACCATCCGAAAAAGTCTACTTGCATAGGTGTGTCTCGATGAATAAGTGGACGAAATTGCCAGCACTGAGCCTTTGTTCGCGATGGGTCGCGGCTAGTTCCATGAAGCATAGAGGTTTGCGCGGTTGAATTTGCGATTAGTTGTGGTTGTGGTGGGGCAGTGGTGAGTGAGTTGACTGACAAATCGCTTTCGCGAGCAAGCCCGCTCCCACATTTACTGGGCTGGGCATTTGGATGTGTGTTGGCAGCCATTGCCCTGTTGTGGCTGGCGGATCGGATTTGGCCGTTGCCGTTGCCCAAGGATGACTTGGCGCGGGTGGTGCTGGCTGAGGATGGCACGCCGTTGTGGCGGTTTGCTGATGCCAACGGTGTGTGGCGTTATCCGGTGCAAACCAGTGAGGTGTCGCCGTATTACCTGGATGCGCTGCTCACCTACGAAGACCGCTGGTTTTATGAACACCCCGGCGTGAACCCGTTGGCGCTGGCGCGGGCGACCTGGCAGAACTTGACCGGCGCGCGGGTGGTGTCGGGCGGCAGCACCTTGTCGATGCAAGTGGCGCGGCTGCTCGACCCGCACTCACGCACCTTCCACGGCAAGCTGCGCCAGCTGTGGCGCACTGCGCAGTTGGAATGGCATTTGTCCAAGGACGAGATTCTCAACCTGTACCTGAACCGCGCGCCGTTTGGCGGTACGTTGCAAGGCGTAGCGGCGGCCAGTTGGGCGTATTTGGGCAAGTCCCCGGCACAACTGACCCACGCCGAAGCGGCCTTGCTCGCCGTATTACCCCAGGCGCCGAGCCGCCTGCGCCCGGACCGTCATCCGCAACGCGCCCAGCAAGCCCGCGACAAAGTGCTGCGGCGTCTCGCCGAGTTCCAGGTGTGGCCGCAATCGGCGGTCGATGAAGCCCTGGAAGAGCCGCTGCTGCTCGCCCCGCGCCTGGAGCCGAGCCTGGCGCCCTTGCTTGCCCGCCGCCTGAACCGCCCCGACAGCCCGCCGCTGATCCGCACCACTCTCGACGCCACGCTGCAACGCCGTCTCGAAGACCTGCTGCTGGGCTGGCGCGCGCGGCTGCCGGAACACACCTCCGCTGCCATTCTGGTAGTGGAAGAAGAAAGCATGGCCGTGCGCGCCTACCTCGGTTCGGTGGACATCAATGACGCCAAACGCTTCGGCCACGTGGACATGATCAGTGCGCTGCGCTCGCCCGGTTCTACCTTAAAACCATTTCTGTACGGCATGGCCCTGGACGATGGGCTGATTCACTCCGAATCACTGCTGCAGGACGTGCCGCGGCGCTATGGCGATTACCGCCCGGGCAACTTCTCCATGGGCTTCAGCGGCGCGGTGCCGGCGAGTACGGCGCTGTCCAGTTCGCTGAATCTGCCGGCGGTGCAACTGCTGGAGGCCTACGGGCCGAAGCGGTTTGCCGCCGAAATGCGCATCGGCGGCGTGCCCTTGGCGCTGCCTGCGCTGGCCGAACCAAACCTGGCGTTGATTCTGGGCGGTGCAGGCAGCCGACTGGAAGACTTGGTCAGCGGCTACAGCGCCTTCGCCCGCGACGGCAAGAGTGCGGCTATCCGCTTACAGCCGGACGATACGCTTAAAGAACGGCCTTTACTGTCGCCAGGGTCCGCCTGGATTGTGCGGCGTATCCTCAGCGGCCAGGCGCGACCTGACCGCGACCCGCGCGCCGAGCTGGTGCAGCGCCCGGTGCTGGCCTGGAAGACCGGCACCAGCTACGGCTTTCGCGATGCCTGGGCGATTGGTGTGGGGCCGCGCTACTTGATCGGCGTGTGGATCGGCCGACCGGATGGCACGCCGGTGCCGGGCCAGTTCGGCCTGGCGTCGGCGGCGCCGTTGATGTTGCAGGTGCATGACGTGCTGACCAACCGCGACAGCCAGCGCGGGATCAGCGCGCCTGTCAGACCGGTGCCGGCCAATGTCGGCGTCGCGGCCATCTGTTGGCCGCTGGGCCAGCCCATGAGCCGCAGCGACCCCAATTGCCGTCGCCAGCGCTTTGCCTGGACGCTGGACAACACCACGCCGCCAACCTTGCAGGCGCTGGACCAGCCATTAAGTGTGGGCTTGAAGGAAACGGTGTGGGTCAATGCCAAGGGCTTGCGGGTCGATGCCCATTGCCCAGGTGCTGTGGCCAAAGACATCGCCTTGTGGCCGGCGCCGCTGGAGCCGTGGCTGCCCAGGGTCGAACGCCGTGAAGCGCGTATCCCGGCTGCCGACCCCGATTGCCCGCCTCCGGCGTTGGCGGCGGCGTCGCCGTTGTCGATTGTCGGTGTTCGCGAAGGCGACCAGTTGCGCCTGCCCGCCGCCAGCCAGCAAGCGCTGCGCCTGAAAATCTCCGCCCTGGGCGGCAGCGGCCGACGCTGGTGGTTCCTCAACGGCGCGCCGCTGGGCGACAGTGCCAACCAGGACAGCATCAACGCCAGCTTCGAACAGCTCGGCCGCTACCAGCTCAGCGTCCTCGACGAAGCCGGCCAAACCGCCCGCCTCGAGTTCAGCGTCGTCGACTAGAGCCCCATCGCAGGCAAGCCAGCTCCCACAAATTGAATTGTGAACACATTTAAAATGTGGGAGCTGGCTTGCCTGCGATGGCGCCCTCAAGCCCACCGCCGGGATTCACTTGCCTTCATCCCTGATCCCCCCGAAGCTATACACCTTCAGGAGCCCCCGCATGAACCTCGAACACCTCACCGAACGCCTGCACCGCATCCGCGATAACAACGACTGGAAGCAGTTCCACAGCCCGAAAAACCTGGCCATGGCCGCCAGTGTGGAAATGTCCGAGCTGGTGGAAATTTTCCAATGGCTGACCGAAGACCAATCGCGCCAGCTGCCCGCCGAAAAACTCGCCCATGCCGGGCAGGAAGTCGGCGATATCGTGCTGTACCTGCTGTTGCTGTGCAGTGAGTTGGGCCTGGACATGAACGAGGTGGTGCGCGCCAAATTGGCCGACAGCGAACGGCGGTTTGCCCATGAGTGACCGTCATTTCGACCAACTGGCCACGCGCTTCGCCGAGAAAATATACGGCGGCGCCAAAGGCGCGATTCGCCTGGCGGTGCTCCAGGCCGACCTGATCGAAGCGCTGCCCGACCGCCCGCTGCGGGTGCTGGATATCGGCGCGGGCCTTGGGCATATGTCGCTGTGGCTGGCCGAGCGCGGCCACCAAGTCACCCTGGCCGAACCCGCCGAGCCGATGCTCGAAGGCGCGCGCCAGCGCTTTGCCGACGCCGGGCAGACTGCAACCTTTATTCATGCGCCCTGGCAAGACCTGCTCGGCCAACTCACCGAACCGTACGACCTGGTGCTCTGCCACGCCGTGCTGGAATGGCTGGCCGAACCCCATGCGATCCTGCCGGTGCTGCAACAGCTCACGGTGCCGGGTGGCTGGCTGTCGCTGGCGTTCTACAACCGCGATGCGCTGATTTATCGCAACCTGCTCAAAGGCCACTTCCGCAAAATGCGCAAGAACGACATGGCCGGCGAGAAGCAGAGCCTGACCCCGCAACAGCCGCTCGACCCACGTGAGTTGGCGGCGCAACTAGAGGGGCTTTGGCAGGTCGAAAGCCAAAGTGGCGTGCGGGTGTTCCACGACTATATGCCGGTGGAATTCCAGGCCCGCGCCGATTTACAGGACTTGTTGGAGATGGAACTCGCTCACCGTCGTCACCCAAGCTTTGCCGGACTTGGGCGTTATTTGCACTGGATCTGCCGTCCGGTTTAAGCGGCCCAGTCTGCGGAGGTCGAAATGCGTCGTCTCTGTTTGATCCTGTTATCGGTGGGCTTGAGCGCCTGCTCCAGCCCCAATCCTTACGTGGCCACCTCGGCGCCCATGCCACCGGCGCCGGCGCAGGCGGCCAACACCTTTGATGCCAGCGCCTACCCGGCACCGGTGCGCGACTATGGCGCCTACCGCAACTGGGCCTGGCTCAACGGCCAACTGCCGGCGGGCACGGCGTGGGCCGATTCGGCGCAGATTGCCGAAGCGGTCAGCGGTGCCCTCGACCAGCGTGGCTTGCGCCCCTTGCATGACAACCGTGCGCCCGACCTGCTGGTGAGCGCCGACGTGCGTCTGGAAAAACGCCTGCGCCAGGTCCAGGACGACTATGGCTACGGTTACGGCGGCTATAACCGCTACGGCAACGGCTACGGCATGTACAACACGGTGCCGGTGGTTCGCACCTATGAAGTGACAGTCGCGGTGGCGCGCATCAGCTTGTTCGACGCCCGCACCCGTCAGCCCGTGTGGAGCACCAGCGCCGAAACCGCCAGCCAGGGCAGCCTCAGCGAACGGGCGGATGCCTTGCGCGAGGCCATGCAGAAGGCCATGGCCGCTTATCCACCGAGTTAGCCGCTATTCTCATCGCAGGCTCAGTTTGTCTTTTGGAGAAAAACCATGCTTCGTCGCATTGCTGCACTTGCTGTTGTTGTAGTGCTGGGCGGCTGCCAGACCAATCAGGTCAACCACGACTTTGACGCCAGCCGCGACTTCGGCGCCTACCGCAACTGGGCCTGGAAAGACCCGGCCCTGCAATACCGCCCGGATGATCCACGGATCAAGAGTGACCTCACCGAGCAACGCATCCGTCAGGCGGTGGGCGAACAACTTGACCAACGCGGCCTGCGCCCGGCAGCGGCGGGCACCAAGGCTGACCTGAACGTACAGGCCTACCTGATCGTCGAAGACCGCCAGCAACAAGTCACCACCAACTACGGCGGCGCGTGGGGCGGCCCGTGGAATGGCTACTGGGGCGCGCCGATGTACAACGAAACGCGCAACATCACCTACAAGGTGGCAACCATCCAAATCGACTTGCTGGACGGCAAGGACGGCAAACTGGTATGGCGCGGCAGTGACGAACAGATGATGGCCAGCTCGCCGAACCCGCAGGATCGCAGCAACGCTATCCGCACCACCGTCACCAAAATCCTCTCCAACTACCCACCGCACTAACCCCCTCAATGATCGTTCCCACGCTCCGCGTGGGAACGCATCCGAGGACGCTCCGCGTCACATCTCGCAAGGCTTAAACGTCAGGACGCGGAGCGTCCGGGGCGGCATTCCCACGCAGAGCGTGGGAACGATCAGAAGACCACCCCCAATCCCCTGTGGGAGCGGCGGTGCGACGATTCGACTTGCTCGCGAAAGCGGTGTATCAGTGATGAATTTATCAACTGACACTCCGCTTTCGCGAGCAAGCCCGCTCCCACATTTGATCTCCAGCAGCCTTGAATCAGCGCACCTCTCAGGCCTTGTCTACACTCAACTACACCCCAGGAGAGTAAGCGCTCGGCGACTCGCCGGCACAGGAGTGCTCGATGTCTCCCCGATTTCAGTGCAAGCAGCGCGGCGCCATCGGCTTAATGGCCGTCGGCGTATTGGCGGTGGTATTGGCCTTTACCTTGCTGGTGGTCGACAGCGGCCGCCTGTACCTGGAGAAACGCAAGTTGCAGGGCGTGGCAGACACCGCGGCGCTGGAGGCCGTCAGCCGCAATGGCACCTGCCTGGCGGGCCTCAGTGCGGCGTCTTATGCCGGGCAAAGTGTGGCGCGCAATCATTTCGTGGTGGGTAACGGCAATACGCTTGTCACCCAATGTGGCTCCGTCACCACCGGCGCCTCGGGCCAGCGCACGTTCAGCGCCAACCCGGCGTTGTCGTCGGCTATCCAGGTGGTGGCCAGCAAAACCGTAACGACCAGTGTGGCCGGCGGAATCTGGTCACTGTTTTCTGGCAACTCGGTCAGCCTCAATACGGTATTGAGCGCTACGGCGGTGGCGGCCAAGCCCACGCCAACCTTGGCCCAGTTGACCATCAACAGCACGTTGGCCAGTGTCGACACCACCAGCTCCAACCTGCTGAACCCGCTGTTCAGCGGCTTGCTCGGCGGCAACGTCAACCTGACACTCGCCGGCTGGAATGGCCTGCTCAACACCAATATCAGCCTGCTCAGTTACCTCGACCAGTTGGCGATCAACCTGGGCGTGTCCGCCGGCAACTACACCCAACTGCTCAACACCAATGTCACTGCCTCGCAGTTGATCCAGGCGGCGATCACGGTGCTGACCGCCAACGGTGCGACGGCGGATGTCTTGACGGCCCTGGGCAGCCTGAAAATCGCCGCGATCAATCAGGCGCCACTGACGCTCGGGAAGATTCTGCAATTGCAGACGGGCACCACGTCTGCGGCGCTGAATGCCAACTTGCAGGTGTTCCAACTGATTCAGGGAGTGGTGCAACTGTCCAACAGCCAGAGCGCGGCCGCCGCAACCTTGCCGGTCAGCTTGCTGGGGCTGGCGAATATCACCACCCAAGTGAAAGTGATTCAACCGCCGCAGTTGTCGGCCATCGGCGATCCGGCGCTTGCCGTCGCCAACCCCACAGGCCCGAATGCGATTTACGTGCGTACCGCCCAGGTGCGCACCCAGGTGACGGTCAGCTTGCCGGTGCTGAGCAGTTTGTCGGGGCTCACCACGGCGGTGAATAACCTGGTGGGGCCGCTGACGCCGGTGATCAACAGCCTGTTGAGCCTGAACCTGGTGAGCACCATCAACTCGGCATTGTGCTTGCTGGGGGCCGGCTGCCAGCAATTGGATCTGCTGGCGTTGCCGGGCAACCTGCCGCTCAATATCGTGCTGGATGCCGGCGGCGCCAGCAGCTATGTCACCGCCTACAGTTGCCCGACCGGCAACGCGGGCACCAAGAGCCTGACGGCGTACACCACCACCTCGTTGGCCTCGCTGAATGTGGGCGCTATCACCAATGCGTTTTCCAGCACGTTACCCATGACCGTGGCCCCGTTGGCGCTGATCGATATCGGCACCAAGACCTGCCATGAAATCCTCGGTATCGGCAGCTGCGGCACCCGTGTGCCGTTTGCCGGCGGGGGTGTGGCGATCAAGGTGCAAAGCCCGATTGCAGCGAGCAATCAAACCCTGGTGTTCTCCAGCACCTCGCCGTTTGCCACACCGCCTAACGTGGGGCTCACACCGACCTATCAGGCCGCTACCCCGGCGACCAATGTGGTGAGCAGCCTTTCGACCACGCTCAATGGCGTCGGCATTACCGCTTACCAGCCGGTGGGGAGTAATCCGCTGGGAGCGCTGGCGGCGAGCGTTGTGTCGCTGCTCGGCGGCGTCAGCGCCATTGTCACGCCGGTGGTGGATAACCTGCTCGGCCCGCTGCTCAACCCGATCCTCAACAACCTGCTGAACATGCTGGGCGTCAGCCTGGCGAACGTAAACGTCGGCGCCAACCTGACCTGCGGCCAGACCGGCGAAGCCTACCTGGTGATTTAAGCCTCGGTTGCCCTGGGCAGTTCCACACAAAAGCGCGCGCCGTATTCGCCGTTGCTGACGCTCAGGCGCCCGCCCATGTTTTCCACAATGCCGTAGCTCACCGACAGGCCCAGCCCGGTGCCCACGCCAATCGGCTTGGTGGTGAAGAACGGTTCGAAAATCCGCTCAAGCAAGCGCGGGTCGATGCCGCCGCCGTTGTCCTCGACCCAGATGCGCACATGGCGGCTGTCGTGTTCGGTGTGCACGGCGATCCACGGGCGCAACTCCGGGTTTTTCTCGCGTTGGCCCAGCAGGGCGTCGCGGGCGTTGACCATCAGGTTGATCAGCACCTGTTCAAGCTGGTCGACGTAGCCTTTGACCTGCACGGGAATGTCCGCCTGGGTCAGGCGCACGTCCACGCCTTTGCCGCGCAGGCCTTCGCTGAGCAGCGACAAGGTGCCCTCGACCGCCTGCGCCGGGTCGAAGGGTTGCTGTTCGACTTCCGAGCGGCGCCCAAACACACGCATATGGTCGACCACCCGCGCCGCCCGCTGCACCTGGGCATCGATGCGCTGGAGTTTTTCGGTCAGGTAATCGATCTGCGCATCGCCATTGCTCAGGCGCTTGAGCACATTGACGATGGCCATGCGCATCACGTTCAGCGGCTGGTTGATCTCATGGGCCAGGCCCGTGGCCATTTCGCCAAGGGTGGCCATTTTTGCGCTTTGCGTGAGTTGCTGTTGGGAGCGGCGCACCTCGGTGTTGTCGCGGCCCACCGCCTGCACCTCGACCAAGGCGCCGTGCTCGTCAAACACACCACGGTCCGACCATACCCACCAGGCATGTTCGCGCCCCGGCAGTTGCAGGCTGATCTCCGCGGTGCTCACCGGAAACTCCGGCGTCAGTTGCTGAATGCGCTGCACAAATGCTTCGCGCTGTTCGGCCGACAGCCAGTCGCCCAGGTTCAGCCCGCGCAACTGAGCGGGCCGGCATTCCAGGTAGTTGGCCAGCGGCGTGTTGCCGAAGGTCAGGGTCAGGTCCGGGCGGTAGCGGCAGATCATCGCCGGGGAATCTTCCACCAGGATGCGGTAACGCTCTTCGCTGTCCTTGACCTGTTGCGCGGCCAAGGTCGCGTCGGTGACGTCCAGCCACAGGCCAATCGCTTCCACCGGCACCCCCAAGTCATCGCGCAACAGCTTGGCTTCGTCGAGCAGCCAGTGGTAATCGCCGTGTTTATCCTGCACCCGATAACGACTGCGCACACTGCCTTCGCGCAGCAGTTGGCGGGTGCGCTGGAAGTACAGGTCGCGGTCGTCGGGGTGCACCCATTGCACCAGGTTGTCGAGGCTGCACTCGGCGAGGGTGCGGCCCAACAACGGCAGCAGGCTGTCACTGAAAAACACCGGCAGCAGCGCACCGTTTACGTAGCGTTGCACGTAGATCACCGCCGGCGAGCTGGCAATCAGGTTGTCCAGGCGCGCGTGGGCGGCGTCAGCTTGCACCTGCTGGTTTTTGATGTCGCTGATGTCGAGCATGAACCCGACCCAGCGCCGCTGATCACCCTGGCCCAGCACTTGGCCCTGCACGCGATACCAGGTCGGCGGCTGGGCGCTGTTGCCACGGTTGAGGCGCACGCTGGCGAGCAAGGGCTTGCCAAGGGTTTGCAGGTCACGCAGGCGGCTGTGCAGTTCCTGGCGGTCGGCGGGGTGGATGAGTTCCAGCCAGGCGTCCAGGGGCTGGCGGGTCGGGGCTTGTTCCGGGCCGAGGTTGCGCATCAATTGGGGCGCGAGTTGGATCTCGCCGCTGGCCGGCAACAACTCGAACCAGCCGGTGCCCAGCAGACCTTGCAAGGCTTCCAGGCGCTCCAGTTGTTGATGATGGCGTTGTTCGCGCAGGCGGCTGAGCAGTGGCGCGGCGAGGGCGGCGGCGAGGTTCAGCCAGTCGCGGTCGCGCATCTGCGGCTGGCCGCTGTAGGCCCCGCACAGCAGCCACGCGGCCACGCCTTGGCCATCGCGATACGGCACCAGAAAGCCATCGGCATTGCCGAACACGCTGTGCAAGCGCGGGTGCTCGCCGCGCCCATAAGGCGCCTGCAAGCTCAGCGGCGTGGTGCCGTTGAGGCTGTCCAGGCACGTACCGAGGCGCTGCCCGTTGTGCCAGAACATCGGCGCGTCATGGTTGGCGTACTGGCTGTAGATGATCCAGCCCTGGTCTTCCTGATCGAGCAGCGCGAGGGCCACACACGGGATGCGCCAGCGCTGTGCCACGCTGGCCAGTTGTTCGTTGAACACCTCAGGCAATCGGCTGAGGCTGCACACGCGCAGGTGCTCACTGACCAGGCTGGCCAGTTGCTGATTCTGTTCACGCTGCTCGGCCAGGTGGCGGCCATTGAGCAAGTCGCCGATATCCATGGCATGCAGCAACCAGCCGCTGTCGTGGGCTTCAATCGTGCCGCGGGTCTGCAGGATTTGCCCGGCGACGCCCTGGAAATCCAGGTCGAGGCTGTGGCGCTGCCAATCGGCGGGCACGCCTTCAACCGTCAGCGCGCTATGGGGGCACAGCAGGTCTTGCAGGTACGGCGAGTCGGCGTACGGCGCCAACTGTTGGCGCAGCGTGCCGCTGATGTCGAGCACACGGCCTTGCGCGTCCAAATGCACCTGCAACCCGGCAGAGGCCGGTGCCGGTGTGTCGACGGCCAGCGCGCTGCTGCGGCCGAGCAGGCGCCCGAAGAGTTTGTCGCCCGAGGTCAAAACTGCAGGCTCGAGGTGGCCTGCAGCGTCGCCGGCAACTGCGGCACGGTGCCGATGCCGGGCAGGACAATAAAGGGCATCACCGCCTGCAGGTTGGCCGTGGGGTAGTTGATTTGCACAGACAGCAAGCCGCCGACGAAGGTGGTGGTGACTTGGTTGGCGTTAAATTTGTACGTGGAGGGAATCCACACCAAGCGGTTGATGACGGCGGCTTTGGCGGTGCTTTGCACGGCGGCCTGATAGCCGGTCATGGTGGGGTCCAGCGCCACGCTCAGGCGCACGGCTTCGGCGGTGGCCTGGTTGAACGACTGCAACAGCAGCAGCGGCAGGCTATAGCTGACCATGCCGTAGAACACGGCGAAAAAAATCACGAACACAGCAATGAACTCGATTGCTGCCGCGCCTTTTTGCTTCTTCGGGAGGCTTGTTCTCATCACCGCGTCTACCCTGACGGCTACTACTTGATATCAGCATAGAATCAATCGGCAAAAAGGGATGTTTTTTACGTGATCCATGGCGCAGTGGTGGTGGTGTGGTTGGTGCTGTGTGCGGTGCAGGATATTCGGCAGCGATTGCTCGCCAATCGCCTGACGCTGGGCGCTGCGCTGTTGGCGTTGATCTATGCGCTGTGGACGGGCAGCACCTGGCTGGGTGCGCCAGCCGGGCAAGGTTTTCTGGCGTTTCTTCTGGCGCTGCTGCTGACCTTGCCGGGTTACGCCCTCGGCCGCCTGGGCGCGGGCGATGTGAAGCTGCTCGCGGCATTGGCGCTGGCGTCGGATGCCGAGTACCTGCTGTGGTCGTTTGTAGGGGCTACGGTGGCCAATGGGCTGTGGATTTTATGCACGCCAAAACTAATCCCGCTTATGAGTCATGGGCTTAAGAAGGGCATGGGTTATCTGGTGGCGGAGCCGTCAAAAAAACTGCCATTTGCGCCGTTTCTGCTGGTGGGTTTTGCCGCTGCCTGGTTTTGGATCCATTAGTCGCCAGCGGGTATTAACGCTATGTACATAGTCGGAAAGTACGTCTACGTTTAATACATAGATGTACGGGAATATGTGTCGTAAAGGATCAGTCAAACATTTGGCTTGCTAGGCATGGAGTAGCGCGTGAACAAGCTTACCTCTGCGGTAAAAGTGCTCGTTGTCGATGATCAACCGCTGATCGTGGAAGAGCTCTGTGAATTTCTTGAAAGCAGCGGTTTCCGCTGTGTCCCGTGTGAATCCAGCCAACAGGCCTTGAAGCGTTTCAGCGAAGACGCCGAGATCGGCCTGGTGCTCTGCGACCTGCACATGCCGGACATGGACGGCATCGAGCTGGTCCAGGCCCTGCAAAAGGTCGCCGGTAAACAGCGTGCCTTCGAGGCGATCATGTTGACCGGTCGCGCCGACAAGCAGGATGTGATCAAGGCCCTGCGTGCGGGGATCGCGGACTACTACCAGAAACCCATCAATCTCGATGAATTGCTCGAAGGCTTGCAGCGCCAGGAAGCGGCGTTGCAAGAGCGCAAGAAGGACCTGCAACTGGGCAACTTGAACCAGAAGCTGCAGTTCCTTTCCGAGTCGATCAACGACCTGTACCAGGACCTCGACAAAGTGCGCAGCAGCCGGCCTGGGCTGGACAGTGAAGAACTGTCGGCCGAGGACGCGGGGGCGGTGGAGATTCCGGCGATCTTCAACCAGTTGTCGCCGCGCCAATTGGACGTCGCGCGGCTGGTGGGGAAAGGGCAGACCAACTATCAGATTGCCTGTGAATTGGGCATTACTGAAAACACCGTGAAGTTGTATGTGTCCCAGGTGCTGCGCTTGACGCACATGCATAACCGCACGCAATTGGCGTTGGCGTTGTCGCCGAATAATTCGGCATTGCGTCAGCGGGTAACGGCGCACTGACTTTGCAAAAAATGTGGGAGCGGGCTTGCTGTGGCGAGCAAGCTTGCTTGCGCTGGGGTGCGAAGCGCCCCTAAAAAGCCGGCTCCAGCTGCGCTGTCGAACGGGAGCAAGCTCCCTCGCCACAGCAAGCCCGCTCCCACATTTTGGAACTGTTGTGTGTCAGTGATAGATCAATTACTCCCTTCGGTTTTCCCGCCCACCTTCTGCTCGAAATACTCCGGAATCGGATACTTGTAGCTGTCCAGAAACCGCTGGTTGGCTTTGTCGCGTTCGGCCGCCGAGGCTTTCTGTGGCGTTTGCGACGCGGCGCTGCCCGTAGACTGCAACGTCAACCATTGCTCGGTGAGCGCCTGCTGCGGTGACGACGGGCCGGGTTCTATGGCCATGACGCTCATGGGCAACGCGAGCACGGCCAGGCTGGCGAGATAAGGCATGTTCATCATCAATTCCTCGGGTTGCTTGCGGCGTCACTGACGGCGGCGACTTGATCCTTGGCCTTGGCCACAGGTGCGCTTGAGCCCTTGAGTTTCTCGGCGCGGGCCTGGGCTTCAGTGACTTGTTCGGGGCTCAAGCTCATCTGGCTGACCAGTTGCGCCGCCTGTTTCCAGTTGTCCTGATAGATCAGCAGGGTCACCAGGTTGACCGCGGCCAATGGGTCGCTCTGCTTGAGTTCCATGGCGGTCATGAATTCAAAGCGCGCGTCTTCCAGGCGCAGTTGGTTGAGGTAGACCACGCCCAGGTCATTGCGGATTTTCTCGTCGGTGGGCGCCAGCCGGGCCGCGCGTTGCAAGTGGGCCATGGCTTGCCCGTTATCGCCCTTGGCCGAGGCGATTTGCCCCAGGCCGTGTTCGCCTTCGGCGGCCATGCAGGTGCCGATCAGGCTGCGGTACAACGGCTCGGCTTCGCTGCGCCCGAGCAGGCGATAAGCCTTGGCCTGGCGCAGGCGTACCTGGGGCAGATTCGCCGGCAGGCTTTGCAAGTTGGCGAGGCTGGCGTGCAGCTTGCCGTCGCCGGCCATTTCATCGGCCAGGTTCAACGACAGTTCCTGCTCGGAGCTGGGCTTGGGGCAACTGCCGGTGGCCAACAACGTGTCCCACGGGGCTTGGCCGTTGCTGGCGCAACCGCCCAGCAGCAACAGGCTACAACCGGCTATCAAGGCTCTCATCGGGCGCTCCTCATAAGTTACTCAAGGCTCGGGTGATGCCGATAAACGCCGGCCCCCCGAGCACGATCAGCAAGGCGGGAAACAAAAACACCATCATCACGACGGACATTTTTGCCGACATCTTCGAGACGAATTCCTGGATGCGTGTAAGGCGTCGGTCATCAAGCAATTGCTTGAGCGACAGCAACGATTTCATCGCGCCGCCGCCTTGCTGAACCAGTTGCTGGAGGATGGTGCAGGTGTCGGTGAATTCATCCACGGCCAGCAGGCGGGCGGTCTTGCCCAGCTCCTCGCTCAGCTCAAGGCCTGAGTCGACCCGTGTGAGGATCAGGCGCAGTTCAAAGGTCAGCGCCGGCAACAGGCGTTGCGCTTCAGTGCTCAATACGCGCAGCGCTTGTTCAACCGCCATGCCCGATTCGAACAGGATGCGCAGCAGCGGAATGAAGGTCGACACCTCGCGGGAGATCCGCTGCTGCCGCGCCTTGGCCGCCCTGGCCAGGATGCGTTTGGGCAGCAGGTAGCCGATGCCCAGGGCCAACAGCGGCGCCAGCCACGGCGAAGCGGCGTGAGGAAAGAGTAATTGCTGGCCCACCAAGGTAACCACCAACAGCAGCAACGGCGTGCCGACCTGGAAGGCAGCGAACATCGAGCGCTGGTTGGCTTTGCGCCAGCCGACGCGGTTGAGCAGCACTTGGGTTTCGTTGTCCAGGCTCACCGAGCGTTGCGCGAGCGGGCTGCTGCCCAGTTGCCGCATCAGCGTGCCGAACCGGTGTTCGCGCGCCATCTGGCCCTGCAAGCGTTGGGCGACCAGACGCTGGCCGCGCCGGTGTTTGAGCAGGTTGGCCAGCACCAGCAGCAGGGCGGCGATGAACAGTACAGCGCTGATCAGCAGTGCAATCGCCATCTCATACGCTCCGCAACATGCGCCACAAGGTGAAGCACCCCAGCAGCTGCATGATCAAGGCTACGAACAACAGGATGCGCCCGGTGCCGTCGTCCCACATGGTCATCAGGTACGCGGGGTTCACCGCCAGGAAGTAGCCAATCATTGAGATCGGCAGGGCGGTGAGCACATACGCGGTCACTCGCGTTTCGCCGGTCAGGGCGCGCAGCTGGCGGGCGGCTTGCTCGCGCTCGCGGATCATCTTGATCAGGTTTTCCAACAGCTCGCTGGCGTTGCCGCCATAGCGGTGGTTAACCTTCAAGCCCAGCGCAAACAGGCGAAACTCATCGCGCTCGTAAAATTCGGCAAAGTCGTGGGCCGATTCCGGCAGGCTCACGCCCAGCTGCACATTGCGGCGGATGCGGCCCATGGCTTGTTGCAGCGGGTCTTCAGTGATCTCGATACCGCCCAGCACCGCGTCGGCCAGGGTGCGCCCGGCCTTGAGGCTGCGCACGGTGTGGTCGAGCAATTGCGGCAGCTGTTCGATCATGCGCTTGATGCGCCGTTGATAGCGCCAGGCGATGTACACGCGCAGCAGCAAGGGCGGCAGCACCAGCATCACCAGCAGGCCGACCCAACCGGCCACCAGCAACCCCAGCACCACGCCCAGGCCCCAGACGGCCAGCCACAGGCCGAGGTTGTCACTGGGCTTGCCCAGGCCGGCGCGCAGGAACATGCGTTCTACGCCGCTCCACTGGCTGTTTTCTTCGACCAGCTGCGGCTGGCCTTCGGCAAGGCGGCCGAGCACGCGTTCGGTCTGGGCGCGGCGCAAACCGTTCTGGAAGGAGCGAATCGACAAGCCGATCAGGATCAGGCAGATGAGCAGCAGGATGGCCCCGGTCATGGTTGCGTCCCCTTCAAGGCAGTGTCGGTTCGCGGCGCAATTTTTCGCCGGCCGGGTTGACCGCCTCACGCAGGAAGCCGAAGCCGGTGCGCCGGTCATGGCGGAACAGGGTGTTGGTCACGTACACGTCTTCACGGATGCCCACCACCTCGACCACTTCGCTGACGCAACGGCGGCCATCCGGCAGGCGGGTCAGTTGGATCACCACATCCAGCGCTGCGCAGATCATCTGCCGCAGGGTTTTCTCCGCCACCACGCGGCCGGTCAAACCCACCAGCGTTTCCAGGCGCAGCAGCGCGTCGGCGGCGTTGTTGGCGTGCACGGTACTCATGGAACCGTCGTGGCCGGTGTTCATCGCGGTGAGTACGTCGAGTACTTCCACACCGCGAATCTCACCGAGGATGATGCGGTCGGGGCGCATCCGCAGGGCGTTGCGGATCAGGTCGCTGGCCTTGACCTCGCCGTGGCCCTCGGCATTCGGCGGGCGGGTTTCCAGGCGCACCACGTGTGGGTGCCCCAGTTGCAGCTCGGCAACGTCTTCGATAGTCACCAGACGTTCATGCGGGTTGATCAACTGACTGAGGATGTTCAGCAGCGTGGTTTTACCCGTGCCGGTGCCGCCGCTGATGAGGATATTGCAACGCTTGCCCACCGCCTCCTGGAAGAAATCGAAGATGTTCTGGTCGATGGTCTGCATCGCGACCAGGTCGCTGCTTTTGAGCATGTCCTTGCGAAATTTACGAATCGACAGGCATGGCCCGTCCAGGGCAATCGGCGGGATGATCGCGTTAACCCGGCTGCCATCGGGCAGGCGCGCATCGACCATCGGCGACGATTCATCCAGGCGCCGGCCCAGCGGCGCCAGAATGCGCTGCATCACGCGCTCCACGTGGTGGGCGTCGATAAATCGCAGGTCACTCTGGTGCAGCAAGCCGTCACGTTCGATAAATACCCGGTGCGGGCCGTTGACCAGAATCTCGGTCACCGACGGGTCGCGCAGCAGCACTTCCAGCGGGCCGAAACCGGTCAGTTCGTCGACGATTTCTTCGGCCAGGCGCTCCATCTCGTAGCGGGAGATCGCCAGGTGCATGCGGTTGATGTATTCGGCGACTTTGTCGATGACAAATTGCGCCAGCAGCGGGCGCGAACCCTCGAGCAAATTTTTCCCCGACTCTTCGATGGCGTCGATGATGTAGCGATGCAGCACCAGTTTCAGCCCGTCGTGGTCGGTGTTGCCACCGACGCCGCGAGCGGGTGCGCCGAAGAGTTTTTCGCCGTTCATTTGCCGGATCCGATCAGGCGTTCAAACCAATTGTGTGACGGCTTTTTCATACCTTCCGAACGTTTTGCCAGGCGGTCACCGAGGGTTTTCAGGCCCTGGGTCAGGGGTTCTCGCGGGGCCAGGGCGAACAAGGTTTGCCCCTGGTTTTTCGCGTTCAGGCGCACCTCCGGGCTCAGCGGCAACACGGCGATCACCTCCAGCCCAAAGCTCTTGCTCAGAGCCTCGGAGTCAGGCGCGCAGCTTTTGACATAGCGATCAACCAACAGCTTGGCGTGCTCCAGTTTCATGCCTTTTTCGCGCCACTGGTTCAGCACCGCGAGGTTGCGACGGCAGTCCAGCACGCTTTGGTCGGTGCACCAGAGCAGCTTGTCGCAGTGGCTGACAAAGGTGCGCAGCGCTTCGCTGTCCGGCTGGCCGGCAAGGTTCACCACAATGTGCTGGAAGTGTTGGCGCAAGGCGCTGAGCAACATGTACAGCTCGGCGGCGCTGGTCTGCTCCAGCGGCTCGTCGTTGGAGGCGTAGGCGAGGATGCGCAGGCCGTCTTCAGCGGAGGTAAACGCGCTGTTGATCAACGTCGCATCTAGCCGCCGCAGGTGGCGCAGGGCATCGCCGAAATTGAACGAGCTTTCCAGGCCCAGCAGCGCCAGGCTGTCACCGCGTGGCAGGCCCAGGTCGAGCAGCAGGGTTTGCTGGCCGCTCTTTTGTACGACCAGCGCCAAGTGGCTGGCGAGCAGCGCGCCGTCGGCATTGCTTTGGGTGCCGTACAGCACGGTGAGGCCGCCCAGTTGCGTGTTGGTGGTCACCGGCGGCAGGCGTTTACTCAGGCGGCGCACCAGCCCGGCGACTTCGCTGGAGCGTGAACCGTAGGCGACAAAATCCCGTGCGCCGGCACGCATTGCATTGAGCACCAACTGGTTGTCCATGCCGTCACCGAGGGCGACGATGGCCAGCATCGGCTTGGCTTCCAGCGCGCCTTCGATCAGCGCGCTCTGGGCCACCACGTGCTCGCGGTCGAGGCCGACAAACACCAGATTGGCGAAGGTCACGTCGACCAGTGCCAGCAGCTCGTCGAGGGTGCCACTGCCGGCGCTGACCACTTGGCCAAGCGGCGCCAGCGCGCCCTGCAGCCATTCCAGGTCGGTGGTATTACGGGTGATTGCCAGGAAGGTCTGGCTCAGGCTATCGCTCATTGAGACAACCCATCGTTGCGGTCGAAATTGCCGTTTTCGAGGAAGTACAGGCGGTACCAATTCGGGTCGTAGTTGCGCAGGTTCTCGCCGGGCAAGGACGGCAGCTGCGCGTTGGCGGCCAGCGGCTGCACCAGATGCGGGGTGACGATCATCAGCAGTTCTTTGTCCTGACGGTTGACTGAGGAATCGCGAAAGAACGCACCCAGGATCGGGATGTCACCCAGGCCAGGAAACTTGCTGATATTGGTGGTGTTATTGCTGCTGATCAGGCCACTGATCACGAAACTTTCGCCATCGGCCAGCGACACGGTGGTGTCAGTCCGGCGGATGGTCAGGGCCGGCACCTTGATGCTCTGAATCACCAAGGCGTTGGTGTAATCCAGTTCGCTGACTTCCGGTGCCACCTTGAGGGAAATCCGGTTGCGGTCGATCACGGTGGGGGTCAGGGTCAGGCGAATGCCGAACTCTTTGTACTCGATGGAAATGGTGTCGCTGCCACTGCTGGGCACCGGGATTGGTATCTCGCCACCGGCCAAAAAGGTCGCGCTTTGCCCACTCATGGCCACAAGGCTTGGGCGCGCCAGGGTGTAGGCAAAGCCGCTGCTTTCCAGGGCGTTGATCATCGCCGAGACGCGCCCGCCGCCGAAGCCGATATTGAATTGGTCAGCGCTCACCGGCAGCTTGAAGGTGCTGGGTGTAGGAAATAACAGGTTGGGGCTGCCGAGGAAAAAGTTCTTGCCCATGCCCAGGATCTTGGTGCTGGCTTCCTTGAGCTTGGTGCGGCTGACCTCGACAAAACGGATATCGGTTTGCACTTGGCTGGGCAGCGAGGGGTCATCCGCTGGCGCCAGTGACAAGCTGGTCAAGGCGGCGGTGGCCTTGCCCTTGACGAACACCATGCTCTGGCGCGGTGTGGTCGAGCAGGCGGTCCAGACCATCAGGCTGGTGGTGCCGGAAGCGATGCCGGTGAGCATAAAACCGCGATCGCCATTGAGGTGGACGTCGGCGATTTTCGGGTCGCCAATCGCCAGGCGCGTGATCGCCACCGGCGACTGCAGTTCTTGTTGCAAGCCCTCGCCGACCGACAGCGCGGCGGGCAATTGGCCGAGGCTGGCGCAGTTGCCCGTGGCGGCCACCGCCAGGCCCACGGCCAGGTTCGACAGCAGCAGGGCACAGGCGATTTTCAGCGTGAACACCGGTGCGAAACGTCGGGTCATGCACAGCATCCTTGTTCAGTCGGGCGTTGTTTGGGTTGCTTGGTTGCCGCGTATCACCTCGACACCGGTGCGGCGCGGCGCGCTCTGGGCGACTTTTTTCGGGGCTTGGGCGAAGGCCAGTTGGGTGAATTGGTAGAGGTCACGGTTGGCGCTTTGCAGCTTGGCCGGCGTATCGCTTTCGCCGGCCCAGTAGTGGCTCAACAGGCGTTCGTCGCTGCTGCGCACGGCCAGGCGCAAGGTGCCGGCCTGGGAGGCGAGCATCAACCGGCTCAGCAGTTGCTCGGGCACCGCCAGCACTACGGTGCGGGAGGGCGCGCGGCGTTGGGCTTTTTCTTCGGCGGTCATCGCGGGCGGGGAAGCAGGGGTGCCGTCGTTGGTCAGGCCCAGTTGGTCGCCGACGCTGAGCAGGCGCATGGCGGGGACGACCACTTGGGCCGATTGTTCGAGGTTGGCGGTGTCTTGGCGCAGGTACAGCAGCACGTCCACATAGTCGCCGGGACTCAACTGGCCGGCGGCGCCGATCACTTCATCGACGGCAACGGCCAGGGCGCGTTCATCCGGGCGAATCATGCGTGCCAGCGGGCCGCCGGGGGTGAAACTTTCCTCGTTGAGCCAGGTGCCAGCCTGCAGCGCACGCCACGGGGTGCGGCCGATGGCCTGGTCAACACTGGTCATGCTGCCGGCGGGCACGGTGCGCAGTTTTTCTACGGTAAGGTCAGCGGCATTCAGGGCAACAAAGGGCGGCACATCATGGGCCAGCACCACCACCGGTTGGCGGGTCTGGTCTTCAACCACGGCGACGGCTTTTTCGGCAGGAGCGGTTTGTGGCGGTGGCGGTGGTGCCGCAGCGGGCTCACGGCTGAGAACCAAGCCCCAGTAACCGGCAAACAGCGCGCCGACCAAAAGCACACCGGCCAGTATCATGCTCAGACGCGTGTTCATGACGGCTCTCCTTTTCCTGTTGCACCACAACCCGTCTATCCGAACAGGTCAAATCCGCAACCCGGCTGCTATGAACAGTGGACTAACTATTTCGCTATTTGAAGGTAGTTCAGCTAGGACGAAATGCCATTACTGACAGAAAGATTTCTTTGCCGGGCAAGACTCAGCCTTTGAAATCACGGTTTTAAGGCGTCAGCAAAGCACCCACTACTTTGTGATTAATCCGTTCTTACAGTTGTGAGGGAGAGGTTTGTTGACAATGCTCAGGTGGCACATCGCAATTACTGTGCAGCACCGAGCTAGGGCGCCTGGCCGCCCAGGGAGCAGTACGATGATTCTTGATTTCCTGATTAGACTTCATGTCCAACTGCAGTTGCTTTTTCAGCGCAAAGACGGCGCGACGGCAATTGAATATCTGATTCTTGTGGCGATTGTAGCGTTGGTGATACTGGCAGCTGGCACTACGCTCAAACCACAGATCACCGCCTTCTTCACCAAGATCACCACCGCTGTTACGCCACCGTAAATTTCCAAGGCATCTGGTGACTGTGCAGTACCTTTTGATCAGGCGCGAAGGCGCCTAGAGGAGCCGTATCATGATCCTTGATCTGTTGATGAGATGTTGTGTTCAGTTGCAGCTGCTGTTTCGTCGTAAAGACGGTGCGACGGCGATTGAGTACCTCATACTCGTGGCAATTGTAGCGCTGGTGATACTGGCAGCAGGGACTACGCTGTCGCCACAGATCACCGCCTTGTTTGCGAAGATAACGACCGCCATCACCACGTGACCCCTAACCAGCACTCTATGAGTACGCTTGTTTCTGATAAGCACTGCCAGGTAGTACCCATGAATGCTGCATCCGCACCTTTTCGCCAACAAATCCTGTTGGTGGACGACGAAGAAGATGCCCTCGTAGAACTGGCGGAGTCGCTGGAGAACGAGGGCTTCGTTTGTTTTACCGCCACCTCCGTCACCTACGCGCTGCAGGAGCTGACCCTGAACCCCGACATCGCGCTGGTCATCACTGACCTGCGCATGCCCGAGGAAAGCGGCATCTCCCTGATCAAACGCCTGCGTGAACACACCGACCGCCAGCACTTGCCGGTGATCGTGATGTCGGGTCATGCCGAGATGGATGATGTGAGCGATATGCTGCGCCTGCAGGTGCTGGACCTGTTTCGCAAGCCCATCTACTTGGTGCGGTTGATTGATACGCTCAACAGCCTGTTTCCACTGAGAAAGACTCACCTGTAGGTGCAAGTGGAAAGCGCTAACCCTGTGGCGAGGGAGCTTGCTCCCGCTGGGCCGCGAAGCGGCCCTGAAAAATGGGACTGCTGCGCAGTCCAGCGGGAGCAAGCTCCCTCGCCACAAAGAGCCTCCTTTCCAGGGCAAGCCAACAGGCCCGCACCGTGATCAGAGTTGATAGCTGAAGCTCAGCGTATAACGCGGGCGCCGGTTGAAACTGTCGAGCGCGATGTCCGACATGGGTTTGGCGGCTTCCAAGGCAATGTTGTAGTACTTGTTGTCGCCAAAGCGCAGGCCTACCGCCGCCGATGACATGTCATTGCCTTTGACCGGCAGCTCGTTGAACCAGGTCTTGGCGCGGTCGAGCACCACATAGGGTTGCAGCACCCGCACCCAATCGCCGGCACGGTTGAAGCTGTAGTTGACCTCATACGCCACGCCCCAGCCCTTGTCGCCCGAGCCCTGGTCATCCGGGTAGCCACGGCCGAAATTCTGCCCGCCGAAGGTCGCGCGTTCACTGTCGGGCAAGGTGTTGTCGCTCCAGTAGAACGCACCCGAGAGTACGCCCTGCCAGTTATCGAAAAACTTGTCGCTCTGCACGCCGGACAGGCGCAGGCGGAAGAAGTCCAGGTCAGGTTTTGTACCCTCCAGATCACTGCGCGTCGTGGCGCCCAAACCATTGATGCCTTGATACAAACCGGCGCTGAGAATGCGCAATTGGTGCGTGTCGGACTTGCGCCAGTCGCCCTCGAACGCCAGGGCGCGCAAGTTGGTTTCGATGTCGAAACGGTTGGGGTAGCCGACCAGTTGATAACGGGTGGTTTGGTCCACCGCGTATAGGCGCGTGCCCAGGGTCAAGGATTCGTTGGGCGAGGCAATCAGCGGGTGGCTGAGGCCGATGGTGTAGCGGTCGATCGACTGGTGCGGCTTGAGTTCGAAGCCGCCGTCGAGCTGGATGTTGCTTCTGGGGTCGGCGCGATAACGCTCGGCGCCCAGCGCCAGTTGGGTGCCCTCGGCATTGATGAATTGGCTGTAGCCCAAACGGTAGTAGTGTTCTTTGTCGTCGCCCGGTGGGAACAGGCCGCTGACATTCAGCTGCTCGCCCATGGACGTCTGCGAATTGCTGGTGGCGGTGAGCAACGCCTGCGTGCCGCCACGGTTTTCGTCGACCAGGCTCATGCTGGTAGTGAAGGGCTTGCGGCTGGCCTGGATCGTCATGTGCGTGCCGCCATCGGTGGTGCCCGGCGGTGGCACTTGGGCCTGCAACGTTACGCCGGGAATACGGCCCATCAGCGTGGTGTAGCGCTCGAAGGTCTTGCGGGTCAACGGGCGTTCGGCGAGCAGTTTATTCGCCAGTTTGTCGACGTAGGCCGAGACCGAACCGATATCGCCACTTTGCTGGTAATCCTTGATGTAACCCTCCACCAGTACCACGCGCACCAGGCCGTTTTCGAAGGTCTGTTGCGGCAGGAATGCGTAGGACAACAGGTAGCCGTCATCCTGGTAGCGGCGCGTGATGCTGCGGGTGGCTTCGATCAGTTGCGCAAGGTTGGTCTCATGGCCAATCAGCGGCGCGTAGGCCTTGGCGGTCTCGTCCAGCGGGTAGATGGTGCCGCCATCGATCTGCAGTTTGCGGATGGTGACTTTGGTGTCCATCAGCAACGGCTGGCCCTGGGTTGCAGGCGCCTCGGGGACCTGGGTCTGGGGCGTGACCGGTCGATAGGCATCGGCGGGCAGGTTCGGCACCGGCAGGGTGCGGATGGTGTCGTTGCTGTTGAGGAAGCTGGGAAGGGTCTCGGCCTGGACGTAGGCACTGAGGGTGAGCAGTAACAACGGCGTCAACACGCGCATAGGACACTCCATGGTCAAACTGCAGCAGCGTTTCTGGCCCGCCGGGTTCTGGGACGCGGTTCGGGAGAGCCAAGCATTAGGTTTTGAAACAAGCCCCATAAAAAAGACGAGAGACTTATAGGGTCTCTCGTCTCAACCAAGCGTAGGCGCTGTAGGGGAGGCCGTCTAATCGGCCAGGTGCAATTCTATTTTTTGCCGGTCAGGCCGTTCAACAAACCGCCCAGGCCGCCGCTTGTACCGGTGCTTGCACTGCCACCGGCCGACGCGTTGGCGCCGACGCTCAGGCCACCGAGCAAGCCGCCACCGCTGCTGGTGCCACCGGTGACCAAACCACCCACCGAGCCTACGGTGTTGCCGACTGCCGTTACGGTGGTGCCGACAGCGTTAGTGATCGGGTTGGCGTTGGCTGCGGTCAGGTTGGCGCCGATACCGCTGACTGCGCCGCCGACTTGAGTCACCAAGCCGTTGACCGGTGCGCCGATGCCGGTGGTGGTGCCGATGTTTTGCGTCAGGTTGGCGACACCCGAGGTCACAGGGTTGAGTGCTGCGCCGACGTTGGTGGCCAGGCCCGCTACCGGTGCAGTGGCGGCGGTGTTGGCCACGCCGTTGCCACCGATGAGGGTGCCGAGGGAGGCGACCGTACTGCCCAGTGCCCCACCGGTGACACCCGCTGCACTGATGGTGCCGTTGGTGTTGCCGGCATTCAGGCCGTTGCCCACGTTGGCGACCAGGCCGCCGACCAGTTCAGGCAGACCGGAAGTCGGGCCAGTCGAAGCCGGGTTGATATAGCCGCTCGACTTATCGAGTGCCGAGCCGGCACCGGTCAACACGCCGCCCACGAGTGTGCCCAGAGGGTTGCCCGCACCGCCGGCGCCGGCGACTTGGGTGCCCGCACCAGTAAGGGTGGAGCCGACTTTATCCAGCAGGCCGCCGACCGGGTTGGCCAGGCCAGTCTTGTCGCCGAGGTTGCCGGTGGTGTTTTCCACCAGTGACACGACGGGGACCAGGACTTTACTGCCGAGGGTGTTGGTCACCGAGCCCAGCGGGCCAGTGGTACTGGCGGTGCTGAGGGTGTCGCCGAGCATGGTCACGGCCTGGCCGACTTTATCGACGACGCCGCCTGCTGCATTACCCACGCCACCGGTCAGCCCGCCGACGACAGGAATACCGCCGAGGGTAGTGCCGAGTGATTTACCTGCGGTCGAAACGCCGGTGCCGAGAATCTCGACGCCATCGCCGACGCCGGCAATCGTGTTGCCCACGGAGTTACTGTCGGTGCCCAGTGTGCCCAGGCTGCCAAGACCCTTGGTGCCAATCGTGCTGACGGCGCTGCCGGTTGCGGTGACCAGGCCACCCGCAGTCGTACCGACGATAGGAACACTGGTCAACGCAGAACCCAGGTCGCCAACCGCGGCCCCAACGTTACCGACCGTGGTGCCCACGGCGCCGACTACTTGGCCGGTGACCAGAGGCGTGGTCGAACCTGTGCCGCCACCTGTGCCGCCGCCAGTGCCACCACCGGTTCCGCCGCCCGTGCCGCCGCCAGTGCCACCACCGGTTCCGCCACCCGTGCCGCCGCCAGTGCCACCACCGGTTCCACCGCCAGTGCCGCCACCTGTGCCACCACCGGTGCCGCCGTCAGTACCGCCACCGGTGCCACCGCCTGTGCCGCCGCCAGTACCACCACCGGTTCCGGCTCCTGCGTCAGGAGACGAGGCCGCCACACTGCTGTGATGTCCGCCACCACCGCTGCTGCAGCCACCGAGGCTCATCGCCATGATCAGGGCCAGCGCGGTACTTGCTTTCCATAGCACTACTTGAGTTTGAGTTTTCATGATTGAGTTCCCTTGCACCTGTACAACCTTGGTTGTTTCAAACGCTCGTTACTTCTAGGGATAGCGATGCGTTTGTCCGTGTGGCTATCACAGACCCAGGCGCTCTTTCTCGCAACGCTCAACTTGGTATTAACGATTTATATACGGGTCGCCTGACAGCGCTTAGCGACTAATACCAAGGGTATAAAGAGAGGATGTATCAAGATATATATGTGTTTTATATCAATGGCTTAAATAAAAAAGCGGACCTGATAAGGTCCGCTATAACTTTGGGTGTATATATACAATTAATCAGTGTTCTTCAGGCAATGGGCTGCCATTTACCGCGCATATGTTCAATATCGCCAGCGCCCTTTAACAGCAACTCGCCGCTGGAGCCGGGTGCACTCGCCAGCAAAATAACTTCACTGGGCAGGCGCACCGGTTTTTTAAACTCGACCACGATTTCAATGTTGGCGGCGGGCAAGTGTTCGCCCAATGCGGCGAGGGTGTGCGCCTTGTTCCACAACCCATGAGCAATGGCTTGGGGGAAGCCGAATAGTTTGGCGGTCAGGGCGCTCAAATGGATCGGGTTGTAATCGCCGGATACCCGGGCATAGCGGCGGCCTATATCGGCGGGAGCTTTCCAGCGGGTCAGTTCAGTGACCTGCGTGGGGCTGGGCAACGTGTTATCCGTCGGCTCGCCCTCGAGCTTCACGCCCCGGCAGAGCATCTGGCTTTCGGCTTCCCACAGCAGGCCGAGGGAATCCTCGACCGTTGTGATCACCTCAAAGGTTGCCC
This sequence comes from Pseudomonas sp. D2002, assembly GCF_013385735.1. Classification (NCBI taxonomy): domain Bacteria; kingdom Pseudomonadati; phylum Pseudomonadota; class Gammaproteobacteria; order Pseudomonadales; family Pseudomonadaceae; genus Pseudomonas; species Pseudomonas sp. D2002. Next base: position 616,371 of record NZ_JACAPL010000006.1, read on the forward strand.
CCTTGGCGTGCGGCTTGAGGTTTTGCGCGTGCACCGCCACCGTCAACTCGTTCACCGCGCCCAGCGGCCGGTGAATGCGGATACGGTTACTCAGGTGAATCAGCCCCAGCAGCGGGAACGGAAAATCTTTTGCGGTGAGCAATTGCATCTGCAGGCCGAACGCCAGGATATGCGGGTAAGTGGCCGGCAGGATGGGGCTGTCGGCAAAGCCGCAGACGTTACGATAGGCCGCCACGGCCTTGGCGTTGACACTCACCCGGCAACGCAACCCTCGCTCGGGCAAAGTACTGCCGGTGATCCTGCGCTTGAGGGCCGCGCGCCAATACAGCGGCGGCAGAAACGGGGTAGTGCCTAAGGTCTGCCATTCCATGTTTATGCTCCCAGCAGGCTTTGCCCACACACCCGCAACGCTTGGCCGGTGACTGCGCCGGAACCCGGCTGGCCGAGCCAGGCCACCGCTTCGGCGACGTCCTGCGGCAAACCGCCCTGGCCCAGCGAGCTCATGCGTCGCCCGGCTTCGCGCAGGGCGAACGGAATGTGCGCGGTCATCTGGGTTTCAATAAAGCCAGGCGCCACGGCATTAATGCTGATCCCGCGCTCGCCCAGCAACGGCGCCCAGGCCTGGGCCAGGCCGATCAGCCCGGCCTTGCTCGCGGCATAGTTGGTTTGCCCGCGGTTACCGGCGATGCCACTGATGGAGGCCAGCAGCACCACGCGGCCGTTGTCGTGCAAGGTGCCGCTGTCGAGCAGCGCCTTGGTCAGCACTTGTGGGGCATTGAGGTTGACGGCCAGCACCGCGTCCCAGTATTCCGGGGTCATATTGGCCAGGGTTTTGTCGCGCGTGATGCCAGCGTTGTGCACAACGATATCGATGCCGTCCGGCAGGTGTTCGATCAACTGCGTGGCCGCGTCTTCGGCGCAAATATCCAGCAATACACTGCGTGCGCCCAGGCGTGCAGCCAGGGCTTCGAGATCAGCCTTGGCCTGGGGCACATCCAGCACGATGACCTCGGCGCCATCGCGCGCCAGGGTTTCGGCGATGGAGGCGCCAATGCCACGGGCGGCACCGGTGACCAGCGCCTTGCGCCCGGCCAGCGGGCGAGTCCAATCCTCGACCGGCGTAGCGCAGGCTTGCAGACGAATCACCTGGCCTGAGATGTAGGCGCTTTTCGGCGAGAGGAAAAACCGCAGTGCGCCTTCCAACTGGTCTTCGGCGCCTGCACCGACATACAGCAGTTGTAGGACGCCACCGCTGCGCAGCTCCTTGGCCAGGGAGCGACTGAAACCTTCCAGGGCGCGCTGGGCACTGGCGGCGAACGGGTCGCTGAGGCTTTCCGGCGCGCGCCCCAGAATCACCAGGTGCGCGCTGTGGTCGAGATTTTTCAGCAGCGGTTGAAAGAATTCGCGCAGTTGCTTGAGTTGGTCGGTGTGCTGCACGTCGCTGGCATCGAACACCACGGCCTTGAGTTTGGGGCCATGCCCGGGAATCCATGCGGGCGCGCCCAACGGCTCGGCGCCATAGCTGTAAATCGCGTCGGTGAGCTTGTTGGCAAAGGGCAGCACGTTGGCCGCCAGCGCACCGCCGCCCAACAGCAACGCGCCTTCTACCGGGCGCAGGCGCCCGGCCTGCCAGCGTTCCAGGCGTACCGGTGACGGCAGGCCAATGGCGGCGACCAAGCGATGGCCGAGGCTTGAGTTGGCGAAGTCGATATAACGGTCAGACATGGAACGCTCTCCGAAGGCTGGGGTTCAAAGGGTTGACCACCCCGGTGCGGTAGTCGTTCGATCAGCCTAGGCTAGGCTGGATGATTCCACCCACAACTATCAGGGAGCTTTCCATGACTCAATTGCGCCGTGTAGCGATCATTGGCGGTAATCGCATCCCCTTCGCCCGATCCAACGGCCCGTATGCCACGGCGAGTAACCAGGCGATGTTGACTGCAGCCCTGGAAGGCCTGATCGAACGCTACAACCTGCACGGCCTGCGCATCGGCGAGGTCGCTGCCGGTGCGGTGCTCAAGCATTCGCGCGACTTCAACCTCACCCGCGAATGCGTGCTGGGTTCGCGCCTGTCGCCGCAAACCCCGGCCTACGATATTCAGCAGGCCTGCGGCACGGGGTTGGAAGCGGCGTTGCTGGTGGCCAATAAAATCGCCCTGGGCCAGATAGAGAGCGGGATTGCCGGGGGCGTCGACACCACCTCCGACGCGCCCATCGGCGTGAATGAAGGCCTGCGCAAGATCCTGCTGCAAGCCAACCGCAGCAAGTCCATGGCGGACAAACTAAAAGTCCTGTTACAACTTCGTCCCCACCACCTCAAGCCGGAGCTGCCGCGTAACGGCGAGCCGCGCACAGGCCTGTCGATGGGCCAGCACTGTGAGTTGATGGCGCAGACCTGGCAGATTCCCCGCGCGGAGCAGGATCAGTTGGCCCTGGAAAGCCACCAGAAAATGGCCGCGTCCTACGCCGAAGGCTGGCACAACGATTTGCTCACGCCGTTTCTCGGCCTGACCCGTGACAACAACCTGCGCCCGGACCTGACCCTGGAAAAACTCGCCAGCCTCAAACCGGTGTTCGAGCGCAGCGAAAAAGGCACGCTTACCGCCGGCAACTCCACGCCACTGACTGACGGTGCTTCCCTGGTATTGCTGGGCAGTGAGGCCTGGGCCAGGGAGCGCGGCTTGCCGATCCTCGCTTACCTGCGCGATGGCGAAGCGGCGGCGGTGGATTTCGTCAACGGCGCCGAAGGCCTGCTGATGGCGCCGGTGTACGCGGTGCCGCGTTTACTGGCCAGGAATGGTCTGACGCTGCAGGACTTCGATTACTACGAGATTCACGAAGCCTTCGCTGCCCAGGTTTTGTGCACGCTGAAGGCTTGGGAAGACCCGGATTACTGCAAAACCCGTTTGGGGCTGGACGCACCGCTGGGCTCCATCGACCGTAGCCGACTCAATGTCAAAGGCAGTTCACTGGCGGCCGGGCATCCGTTTGCGGCGACTGGCGGGCGGATTGTGGCCAACCTGGCCAAGCTGCTGGATGCCGCGGGGAAAGGCCGTGGGCTGATTTCAATCTGTGCGGCGGGTGGTCAAGGTGTAACGGCGATTATCGAACGCTGAATTGTGCAGTTAAATTGGCATATTGGATGCATTCTTGAGTGCCAAAGGTCGGTAGCCTCTCCCCGCGGCGGGCCGATTGCCGTATAACGAGTGCCATACGCGTGTTTGGTAATAAAGGACCCACAATAAAAGCTGATGAAGACTCCTAAACGCATTGAACCCCTGATCGAAGACGGTCTGGTCGACGAAGTGCTGCGCCCACTTATGAGTGGTAAAGAAGCAGCTGTTTATGTGGTGCGCTGCGGCAACGAATTGCGTTGCGCCAAGGTTTACAAGGAGGCGAATAAACGAAGTTTTCGTCAGGCGTCCGAATACCAGGAAGGCCGTAAGGTCCGTAACAGCCGGCAAGCCCGGGCCATGGCCAAGGGCTCCAAATTCGGCAAGAAAGAAACCGAAGATGCCTGGCAGAACGCCGAAGTAGCGGCGTTGTTCCGTCTGGCCGGTGCGGGCGTTCGCGTGCCCAAGCCGTACGACTTCCTCGAAGGCGTGCTGTTGATGGAGCTGGTGGCCGACGAATATGGCGACGCCGCGCCACGTCTGAATGACGTCACGCTGGAGCCGGACCAGGCACGCGAATACCACGCCTTCCTGATTTCCCAGATCGTGCTGATGCTGTGTACCGGCCTGGTGCACGGTGACTTGTCCGAGTTCAACGTACTGCTCACGCCGACGGGCCCGGTGATCATCGACCTGCCCCAGGCGGTGGATGCGGCGGGCAACAACCACGCGTTCAACATGCTGGAACGGGATGTGGGCAACATGGCTTCCTACTTCGGGCGCTTTGCCCCGGAGTTGAAGAAGACCAAGTACGCCAAGGAAATGTGGGCGCTGTATGAAGCCGGCACCTTGCACCCCGCCAGCGTATTGACCGGCGAGTTCGACGAGCCGGAAGAGTTGGCGGATGTTGGCGGTGTGATCCGCGAGATTGAAGCGGCGCGGTTGGATGAAGAGCGTAAGCAAGCGATTCGGGCGGCGGATGATGCGCCACCGACCAAGACGGCAGAGGAACCGCCGCCGCCTTGGATGCAGTGATCTTCCGGTAGCTGATCGTTCCCACGCTCCGCGTGGGGATGCTTCTTGTGACGCTCCGCGTCACGCTTTGGGACGCGGAGCGTCCTTGGCTGCGTTCCCACGCAGAGCGTGGGAACGATCGTCAGGCGCAGCAACTGCCCGACGCCAACTCCTTGAGAATCGGACAATCCGGCCGATGATCGCCCTGGCAGTGTTCCACCAGGTCCTGCAACGTATCGCGCAGTTGCCCAAGCTCCAGAATCTTCTGATTCAGCTCATCAATATGCTGGCGTGCCAAGGCTTTTACGTCGGCGCTGGCGCGTTGCCGGTCTTGCCACAACGTCAGCAACTTGCCGACTTCCTCCAGCGAAAACCCCAGATCCCGCGAACGCTTGATAAACGCCAGAGTGTGCAAGTCGTCGCTGCCGTACACGCGGTAGCCGCTATCGGTGCGGTGCGCGGCTTTGAGCAGGCCGATGGATTCGTAGTAGCGAATCATCTTCGCGCTCAGCCCGCTCTGGCGGGCGGCTTGGCCGATGTTCATGGGCGTTGATCCTCCAGATCCTTGGGTTTCCAGGTCTTCAACAGTAACGCATTGCTCACCACGCTGACGCTGGACAAGGCCATCGCCGCGCCCGCCAATACCGGGTTGAGCAGGCCGAACGCGGCCAGTGGAATGCCGATCAAGTTATACACAAAGGCCCAGAACAGGTTCTGGCGAATTTTGGCGTAGGTCTTGCGGCTGATCTCCAGCGCGGCCGGCACCAGGCGCGGGTCGCCGCGCATCAACGTGATGCCCGCCGCGTGCATGGCCACGTCGGTGCCGCCGCCCATGGCGATGCCGATATCGGCAGCCGCGAGGGCCGGGGCGTCGTTGATGCCGTCGCCGACCATCGCCACCACGCCGGTTTTCTTCAGCTCGGCGACGGTGGCAGCTTTGTCGGCCGGGAGGACTTCGGCGTGGACATCGTCGATGCCCAGCGCTTCAGCGACCACGCGGGCGCTGCCGCGATTGTCGCCGGTGAGCAAGTGGCTGCTGATGTGCTGCGCCTTGAGTTGTTCCACGGCTTGCAGTGCGCCGGGCTTGAGTGTGTCGCCGAAAGCGAACAGCCCCAGCACGCGCGGTTGTGCACCTTGTTCGATCAGCCAGGACAAGGTCCTGCCTTCGGCCTCCCAGGCCTTGGCGGCAGTGGCGAGGTCGCCCTCGTTCAAGCCGTTTTCTTCCAGCATGCGGCGGTTGCCCAGCGCGAGTGGCCGGCCGTCGAGCGTGCCGGCAATGCCGCGCCCGGTCAGGGATTGACTGGCAGTCACATCGGCCACGTTCAGCCCTTGTTCGCTGCAGGCGTCCAACACAGCCTTGGCCAGCGGGTGTTCGCTGCCGCGTTGCAGTGCCCCGGCCTGTTGCAGCAGTAGGGCTTCATTGCCATCCACCGCCGCCAAGTGCGCAATTTTCGGCGCACCGGAGGTAAGTGTGCCGGTCTTGTCGAAGACCACGGCGCTGACTTCATGGGCGCGCTCCAGGGCTTCGGCGTCCTTGATCAGAATGCCGTAGCGCGCGGCGACGCCGGTGCCGGCCATGATTGCGGTCGGTGTGGCCAGGCCCAAGGCACATGGGCAAGCAATCACCAGCACGGCGACGGCATTGATAATCGCGGTTTCCAGCGACGCGCCGTACAGCCACCAGCCCACCAGCGTGATCAGCGCGATCACCAACACAGCAGGCACAAACACCTGGCTGACTTTATCCACCAATTTCTGGATCGGCGCTTTGGCAGCCTGGGCGTCTTCGACCAGGCGGATGATGCGCGCCAGCACGCTCTCGGCGCCCAGCGCCTGGGTGCGCACCAGCAAGCGGCCCTCGCCGTTGATGGCGCCGCCGGTGACCTTGTCGCCCGGCTGTTTCGGCACGGGCAGGCTTTCGCCGCTGATAAGTGCCTCGTCGGCATGGCTTTGGCCGTCGACCACCTCGCCGTCCACCGGGAAGCGCTCGCCGGGTTTGACCAGCACCAGGTCATCGAGCTTGAGCGCGCTGATGGCGACGTCTTCTTCGCGGCCATCCAGCACGCGAATCGCCCGCTCCGGGCGCAAGGCTTCGAGGGCGCGGATGGCGCTGGCGGTCTGGCGTTTGGCACGGCTTTCCAGGTGTTTACCCAGCAGCACGAGGGCGATCACCACGGCCGAGGCTTCGAAATACAGGTGCGGCATGCTGCCCGCAGGGGCAGTGAGCCATTCATAAATACTCAGGCCGTAACCGGCGCTGGTGCCGATGGTCACCAGCAGGTCCATGTTGCCGGCGCCGGCGCGCACGGCTTTCCACGCGGCGATATAGAAGCGCGCGCCAAAGATGAACTGCACCGGCGTGGCCAGGGCGAACTGCACCCAGGCCGGCAGCATCCAGTGCAGGCCGAAGGGCTCCACCAACATTGGCAGCACCAATGGCAGCGCCAGGGCAATTGCCAGCAGCAATGACCAGCGCTCGCGGTGCAGGCGCTGGGCTTGATTGGCGTCGGTGACGGTTTCACTTTGCGCCAGGGTGGCGGTGTAGCCGGCCTTGTCGACGGCGGCGATCAAGATGCCGGGGTCCATCTGGCCCTGCACTTGGACATGTGCGCGTTCATTGGCCAGGTTGACGCTGACACTTTGCACCCCCGGCACTTTGCCCAGCGCGCGCTCGACACGGCCGGCGCAGCTGGCACAGGTCATGCCGCTGATGGGCAGGTCAAACGTGGTAGATCCATTCATGGGGCAGCCCTCCAAAGAGACATTGCCCCTAGGATCAACCTTGACCTGTGGGGAAGGTCAAGGGGCTTTAATAACCCAGTAAGCGATCGTTCCCACGCTCCCGCGTGGGAATGCTGCTATGGACGCTCCGCGTCCGCTCTTAAGGGTTTGACGCAGAGCGTCACAGGCTGCATTCCCACGCGGAGCGTGGGAACGATCAATAACCTAAAGCAGCGTTCTTGAGGTACATGCCGTCCGGGCCTTGAGCGATGCGCACCTTACGGACGTCTCCGGCCTTCAGCGTCATGTTTTGCGCAGGTGGCGCCAACAGTCCAGGCAGGCAACCCGGGGATTGGCCCGGCAGCAGCTTCAGGCGCAACGACACATTGCCGGCCGGCAGGTTGAATGAGGTCGCTTGTTCCTGGAATAGACGGCCTGCGAGCTGGTCATTGAGGTAAAGGCCTATCTCGCAATTGGTCGGCACTTCCAGGCGCTCGCGGGAAATAATCAGCACCGCATAGTCTTCATCTGCACTGGCCATGGGCGCAACGGCAGACAGGCTCAACAGGCCGACAAGGCCAAAAAACGACCAGCGCATGGCGAATGCTCCGTGGTTCATATCTAAGATGGATGAAGCTTGGCCGAGGCGGCGCCTGAATACCAGCCCGGCCGACATTTTAGGCGCTTGACCTTGCCATCGTGGCAAGGTCGAGACTGGCCCCAACCTCATCAAAGGAGTCATGTCATGCAAGTATTCAGTGTTGAAGGAATGACCTGCGGCCATTGCGTTCGGGCGGTGACCCAAGCGCTGCAAAACCAGGACCCGGCGGCGAGCGTGAACGTCAACCTGGCGGCCAAGGAAGTCGGTGTGGAAAGTCACTTGTCGGCCGAGCAAGTCATCGAGCTGATCACCGAAGAAGGCTACAGCGCCAAGCTCGCGTAAGTTTTCCGATAGTTAGCGAGCTAACGTAATGTTCATCACACCCAAGCGCGGCTAGACTGTCGGGCTGCCGACTCACTTGGGTGTCTGATGAACCTCCGCATAATCCTGATTCTGGGCGCCTTGAGCGCCTTCGCGCCGTTGGCGATCGACTTTTACCTGCCGGGCTTCCCGGCGATGGCCACGGCCTTTGCGACTGACGAAAAACATATCCAGCTGACCCTGGCGGTGTATTTCGCTGGCCTGGCCATCGGCCAATTGATCTACGGCCCGTTGGCGGACCGCTTTGGCCGGCGCGTGCCGCTGCTCAGTGGCGTGACCCTGTTTACCCTCGCATCCTTTGCCTGCGCCTACGCGCCGTCGCTGGACTGGCTGATCGGCGCGCGCTTTGTACAAGCGCTCGGCGGTTGCGCCGGCATGGTGATTTCCCGTGCGGTGGTCAGCGACAAATGTGATGCCGTGGGCTCCGCCAAGGTGTATTCGCAACTGATGCTGGTGACCGGCCTGGCGCCGATCCTCGCGCCGTTGGCGGGTGGCGTGATGGTTGGGGTGTGGGGCTGGCAGTCGATTTTCCTGGCGCTGTCGATGTTCAGTGTGATGGCGGCCATCGCAGTCGCGGTCGGCTTGCCGGAAACCTTTCCGGCGCATCAGCCGCGCCAGCCGTTGTCCGGCTCGCTGCGCCGCTACGGCGCGCTGTTGTCCGACCGGGTTTACCTCGGCTACGCCTTGACCGGCGGTATCTCGATTGCCGGGATGTTTGCCTACATCGCCGGTTCCCCCTTCGTATTTATCAAACTCTACGGCGTGCCTGCCGAGCATTACGGCTGGCTGTTCGGCTCCAACGCCGCCGGCTTTATCCTGGTGGCGCAGCTCAATGCACGGTTGCTGGCCAAGCGCGGGCCGGCGTTTTTGCTCTCGCGCACGGTCTGGGTCTACGTCGCGGCGGCGTTGTCGCTGTTGGGCATTGCCGCGCTGCGCACTGAAGCGCTGTGGCCGTTGTTGGTGCCCCTGTTTATCTGCATCGCCAGCCTGGGCTGCATTTTGCCCAACACCTCGGCGTGCGCCATGAGCGGGCAGGGCGCGCGCGCCGGGAGCGCCTCGGCGTTGCTGGGCTGCATACAGTTCGGTGTGGCGGCGGGCGCGGCGTCGCTGGTTGGCGTGTTGCACGACGGCACGGCAATGCCGATGGCGATGGTCATCAGCTTGTGCGGTGTATTGGCAGTGACGATTGCCGTGTCGACCCAGCGCCTGCAACGGGCGAGGGCCGTGCAAGCGCAGGTCTGAAGTGCGGATCAGCCAGCGGCGGAGCGTTGCTGGCTGAGGGGAATGCGGTGGGGCGCTTGAATGCGGGCTTGCAGGGTGTCGGCAAAGGCACGGGCCTCGGCCTCACTGCGGAAGGTGAACGCATCACCGTCGAGGCTGACCTGCCATTTGTTGCCGGGGGATTTTGCTAACGCTCTTATCAGGATCTTCATTGCTGACTTCCTCACGTAAAAGAATCGTGGCAAAGGCGGCCAATATAAACCCGAATGCGCTCACAAATATGACAAAGGTCAACTCTCTGACTAGCGGTGTCGTCCATTACTCACAGGAATAAAGGACGACACTGACAGACGATTTTTAGAACCCTTCCAGCACGATCTTGCCCTTGGCCTTGCCGCTTTCCAGCAGCGCGTGGGCGCGGCGCAGGTTTTCTGCGTTGATCACACCGAAGTGCTCACCCACCGTGGTTTTCAAGGTGCCGGCGTCGATCAGGTCAGCCACACGGTTGAGCAGGTTGTGCTGTTCGATCATGTCCGGCGTCTCGAACATCGAGCGCGTGTACATGAACTCCCAATGCAACGACAGGCTCTTGCGCTTGAGCTTGCTCACATCCAGCGCCTTGGGGTCGTCAATCAGCGCCAGCTTGCCTTGCGGCTCCAGGGCTTCCACCAGTTGGTCCAGGTGATGATCGGTCTGGGTCAGGCTGGCGACGTGGGTCACTTGCGGGTGGCCGGCGTTTTTCAGCGCTTCGCTCAGCGGCTGGCTGTGGTCGATCACCAGGTCGGCGCCGAGGGCCTTGGCCCATTCCTGGGTTTCCGGGCGCGAGGCGGTGCCGATGACTTTCAGCGCGGTGAGCTGGCTGGCCAGTTGGGTCAGGATCGAACCCACACCGCCGGCGGCGCCGACGATCAGCAGGCTCTGGCCTTCGTCATCCTTGCCTTCGCGCACTTGCAGGCGCTCGAACAGCAATTCCCAGGCGGTGATGGCGGTCAGCGGCAGCGCGGCGGCTTCGGCAAACCCCAGGCTCTTGGGCATGTGCCCGACGATGCGCTCATCCACAGTGTGCAGTTCGCTGTTGCCGCCCGGGCGTACCAGGGAGCCGGCATAAAACACCTTGTCCCCGGCCTTGAACAGCGTTACGTCGCTGCCGACCGCCTTGACCACGCCAGCCACGTCCCAACCCAGCACCTTGGCGGCGCCGTTTTCCGGGGCGACGTTCTGGCGCACTTTGGTGTCCACCGGGTTGACCGAGATGGCTTTGACTTCCACCAGCAGGTCACGCGGGCCGGCGACCGGCTCGGGCAGTTCGATGTCTTGCAGGGCGTGTGTGTCGGTGATGGGCAGTGAGGCGTAGTAGGCAATGGCTTTCATGTGGGCTCCGGAAAAGGGCGGTGATCAGGCAATAAATTTCAGGCGCTTGAGTTCGAAGTGCTCGATCACGTCAGCGGCCTTGGCGCGGAAGTTCTGGATATGCGCGCTCTGGTCGTGGTCGGCCAGCGCTGCGTCGTCGCTCCAGCGTTCAAGCATGTAGAAGGTCTCGGGGTGTTGCAGGTCCTGGTGCAGGTCGTACTGCTCGCAACCGGCTTCCAGGCGGGTCGGCTCCAGGATGTCGCGCAGCAAGGTTTCCAATGCGGTGTGTTGGCCGGGTTTGGCGATCAGCGTGGCGATGACGTTAAAGGCAGTGGACATATTCAACTCCTGGCACGTGATGAACGGGATGGGCAGATGATTGGCTATTTCCCAGGAAGATAAAAGCCGCTAAAACAGCAGTCTGTTTCAATGAAATATTGATAATCGGCGGGAATGCATGCTGCGTTTTGATGATTTGCAATTGTTTGTGCGCGCGGCGGACTTGGGTAGCCTGTCTGCTGCTGCGCGGGTCATGGACCTGTCGCCTGCGGTGGCCAGCGCTGCGTTGAAGCGCATCGAGCAGCAACTGGGCGCGCGGTTGCTGGCGCGCTCCACCCGCAGCTTGCGGCTGACCGCCGAGGGCGAAGGTTTTCTGGAATACGCCCGCGCCGCGCTGGGCTCATTGGACGAAGGGCGGCGCTTATTGGCCAGCGGCCAGGACCATGTCAGCGGCGTGCTGCAACTGTCGGCGCCGTCGGACTTCGGGCGTAATCAGCTGTTGCCGTGGCTGGATGAGTTCCAGCTTGAATACCCGCAACTGAGCATCCGCCTGCTGCTGGGCGACCGGATTGCCGACCTGTTTCGCCAGCCGGTGGACATCGCCCTGCGCTACGGCGAGCCCGAAGACTCCAGCCTGATTGCGCTGCCCATCGCCCCGGACAATCTGCGCGTGCTGTGCGCCGCGCCCAGCTACCTGGCGCGGCATGGCGAGCCGCGCCATCTGGAACAACTGGCCCAGCACAATTGCCTGCTGTACATGCTGAGCAGCCGCGTTCACGACCACTGGAGTTTTCACGACGGCAAGCGCGAAGTCAGCCTGACGGTGAGCGGTGACCGTTTCAGTGACGACGCCGATGTGGTGCGCCGCTGGGCCGTGGCGGGTGTCGGCATTGCCTATAAGTCCTGGCTGGATGTGAGCAGCGACGTGCTGGCCGGGCGCTTGCGCGTGATCCTGCCGGAGCTGCGCGGCGAGCGCACGCCGCTCAACCTGCTATGCGCCCATCGTGCGCAATTGAGCAAACCCATCAACCTGCTGCGGGAAATGCTCGTGGCCCGCTGTGCGACGTTGACGGCGCAATGGCCAGAGCGATTAAGCGTCGCGCAATAGCCTCCATCAAAGCAGGAAATTTCACTCAGATCCTGTCCCTAATCGCGGCGTCAGACGCCGCGGAACGGGCGGTTTGCGCCCCTATACTTCGGTTCCAACCGCAGCAGACAAATGATTAACAAGGAGTGAATACATGGAAGCGGCACCTTGCATCAGTCACATCGCCAGCTTGCTTTGCGAGCCCAAGCGCACCGCCATGCTCTGGGCCTTGATGGACGGGTCGGCCAAATCTTCAGAAGAGTTGGCGACGCTCGCCGGGTTGTCATCGGCCTCGGCCATCGCCCATTTGTCGCGGCTGACCGGGGGTGGATTGCTGCGGGTGGAGGCCCGGCGCGGCAAGCGCCTGTTTCGTATGGCGGCCGCCGATGTCTGCGTTGCCATCGACGCGTTGGCCAGTACCACCATGGCCAGTGCCGCGCGCAGTACGCCGAATGTATTGCCGCCGGCATTGCTGGCGCCGGCACCTTTGCGGCGCGCACGCTTATGCCACGGCCACCTGGGCGGAGAGTTGGCGGCGGGGCTTTATAGGCGGATGTTGGAGGCTGGCTGGATCGACCGTTATGAACAGCGTACCGACGTCACCCTGGCGGGCGTGCGGCAGCTGGCGGCCATGGGCATTTTTACCCAGGCACTGGGCGCGCCCTTGGCGTGCGATTGTTTTGACTGGAGCCAGCAGCAACCGCACCTGGGCGGTGCATTGGGGGCCGGGCTGCTGAAACTGTTTATGCAGTCCGGCTGGATCAGCCTGGTCAACGAGTCCCACGCCTTGCTGGTCACCGACCTCGGGTTTGCAGAAATCAACCGGCTGGCCGCGTTGTAGCAGGGCAATGGTCGTTCAGAGTTTCAGTCAGGTCGCATCCAGCAATTAGCGGCGCAAACGTTACCGCACACTCGCCGAGGGGTTTCTTCACACAGGGGGTGCGGCATGGGTATGCAAGGCTATAGCGCAGCGGAACGGCTGGAACGGTTGCCCATCAGCGGTTACCACCGAATCATCTTCATCATCATCGCCCTGGCGTTTTTCTTCGATTCCATGGACCTGGCGATGATGACGTTTCTGTTGGGCTCGATCAAAACCGAGTTCGGCCTGAGCACGGCCCAGGCCGGGTTGCTGGCCAGTTCGAGTTTTTTCGGCATGGTGGTGGGTGCGTCTTTGTCCGGGATGTTGGCGGATCGTTTTGGGCGCAAGCCGGTGTTCCAGTGGAGCATCGTGTTGTGGGGCCTCGCCAGCTACTTGTGTTCCACCGCGCAAACGGTGGAGATGCTGACGCTGTTTCGCATCCTGTTGGGGATCGGCATGGGCATGGAGTTTCCGATTGCGCAGTCGATGCTCTCGGAGCTGATCCCGGCCAAAGGGCGCGGGCGCTACATCGCCTTGATGGATGGCTTCTGGCCGCTCGGTTTTGTGGCGGCGGGCGTACTGTCTTACTTCCTGCTGCCGGTGATTGGCTGGCGCGACATCTTCTTGGTGTTGGCCGTGCCGGCGGTGTTTGTCCTGGCGATTCGGTTTTTTATCCCCGAGTCGCCGCGCTGGCTTGAACAGGCAGGACGGCACGAAGCGGCAGACAAGGTGTTGCAGGGCATTGAGCAAAAAGTGCGCGACTCGTTGGGGCGTGCCGACTTGCCGGAGCCCATCGCCTTGCCACGGGTGGAGAGCGTGCCGGGGACGTTTTTTTCGGCGTTTCAACAATTGTGGTCGGCGCAGTATCGCCAACGCACGATGATGATCTGGAGCGTGTGGTTCTTTGCCTTGCTTGGCTTTTACGGGCTGACCTCCTGGCTGAGCGCGTTGTTGCAGCAGTCGGGTTTTGCCGTGACTCAGTCGGTGTATTACACGGTGATCATTTCCCTGGGCGGGATTCCCGGCTTCCTGATGGCGGCCTGGCTGGTGGAGCGTTGGGGGCGTAAACCGGTGTGTGTGGTGACGTTGCTGGGCGGCGGGGTGATGGCGTTTCTGTATGGGCAGAGCGCGGTGTTTGGCGGCAACGTGGGGCTGCTGATTACGTCGGGGCTGTTGATGCAGTTCTTTCTGTTTGGCATGTGGGCGGTGCTGTACACCTACACGCCGGAGCTGTATCCCACATCGGCGCGGGCCACGGGTTCCGGGTTTGCCTCCGCGATTGGCCGGGTTGGGTCATTGCTGGGGCCGTTGGTGACCGGGCTGGTGTTTCCGATAACCGGGCAGGGCGGGGTGTTTGCCTTGGGCGCGCTGTGTTTTGCGGTGGCGGCGCTGGTGGTGTGGGTGTTTGGGATGGAGACGAAGGGTAAGACCCTGGAAGAACTTACCGAAATCTAAAGGTGGGTGAGGTCAATGTGGGAGCGGGCTTGCTCGCGAAGGCGGTGCTTCAGTCGACACATGTATTGACTGACACACCGCCTTCGCGAGCAAGCCCGCTCCCACATTTAGCCTGCATTTATTCAGTGAATAAATGTTATGGCTTTACCAACCGCGCATCCAGGCTGTTCTGCGCCAGGCGTTTGGCCTGGTCCTGGGTCATGCCCAGGCTGGTGTACAGCGCATGGAAGTTCTCGGTGACGTAACCGCCGAAGTACGCCGGGTCATCCGAGTTGACCGTCACCTTCACACCACGCTCGAGCATGTCGAGAATGTTGTGTTGGGCCATGTCATCGAACACGCACAGCTTGGTGTTGGACAGCGGGCACACGGTCAACGGGATCTGCTCGTCGATGATGCGCTGCATCAAACGCTCGTCTTCGATGGCGCGTACGCCGTGGTCGATGCGCTGGATTTTCAGCAGGTCGATGGCTTCCCAGATGTACTCTGGCGGGCCTTCTTCGCCGGCGTGGGCCACGGTAAGGAAGCCTTCGTGACGGGCACGGTCGAACACGCGCTGGAACTTGCTTGGCGGATGACCCATTTCCGAGCTGTCCAGGCCGACGGCCACAAACGCGTCACGGAACGGCAGGGCCTGGTCGAGGGTTTTCTCGGCTTCGGCTTCGCTCAAGTGGCGCAGGAAGCTCAAGATCAAACCGCTGGTGATACCCAGTTGCTGCTCGCCATCTTTGAGCGCAGCGGCGATGCCGTTGAGCACCACTTCGAACGGCACGCCACGGTCGGTGTGGGTTTGCGGATCGAAGAAGGGTTCAGTGTGGATCACGTTCTGTGCTTTGCAGCGCAGCAGGTAGGCCCAGGTCAGGTCGTAGAAATCCTGGGAGGTGCGCAGCACATCGGCGCCCTGGTAGTACAGGTCGAGAAACTCTTGCAGGTTGTTGAAGGCGTAGGCCTTGCGCAGGGTTTCGACGTCGTCCCACGGCAGTGCAATCTTGTTGCGCTCGGCCAGGGCGAACAGCAGCTCAGGCTCCAGCGAGCCTTCCAGGTGCAGGTGCAATTCAGCCTTGGGCAGGGCGTTGAGCCAATCGTACATTTTCTAAATTCTCATCAGGTGCAATGGCGGCATTCTACAGGCCATGGCTGAAATAATCGGCAAAACCTGACCAGCAGGAGAGTATTGCTTTTATTCACGCAAGGAGCGCGTGAACTAAGGTGTAACGAAACGTTAGCGGCGTGGTGCAGTCTGTACCCCATCAATGACTGATTTGCTGCACGAAAAGGCCCGGAATGCTCACATCCCTCAAGCAAGAAAAATACATGCTGTTGGCGCTGATTGCCGCCATCGCCGCCTACCCGTTGGAGCACTGGATGCTGCACAGCGGGCAAATCGTGGCGCTGCTCAGCGGAGTGGCGCTGATTGTGTTTATCGTCGTGGCCTCGATGCGAGTCGCCCACCATGCCGAGCAACTCGCGGAAAAGGTCGGCGACCCTTACGGCACCATGATCCTGACCCTTGCCGCGGTGCTGGTGGAAGTGGTGATCCTGGCGATCATGATGAGCAACGAGCCTTCGCCCACCCTGGTGCGCGACACCATTTACTCGGCGGTGATGCTCGATATCAACGGCATCCTCGGCCTGGCCGCGCTGATGGGCGGCATCAAGCATGGCGAACAGTCCTACAACGATGACTCGGCGCGCAGCTACAGCGTGATGATCCTCACCGCTATGGGCGTGTCGATGGTGGTGCCGGAATTTATCCCCGAGGCGGACTGGAAAATTTACTCGGCCTTCACCATCGGCGCGATGGTGCTGCTCTACACCCTGTTCCTGCGCATGCAGGTGGGGCCGCACAGTTATTTCTTCAGCTACAGCTACCCGGAAAAACGCCGCAAGAAACAGCCGGAAGAACAGCAGGAGCCGCCGGTCAACCTGGCGTTTTCCATCGGCACCTTGGTGTTTGGTGTGATCGTGATCGGCGCACTGGCCGAGGTGATGTCCAAGACCCTCGACCTGGGCCTGGAAGGCACGGGCGCACCGCCGGTGATCACGGCGATTGTGGTCGCGGCCATTTCGGCGGCGCCGGAGATTCTGACGGCGTTGCGCGCGGCGTTGGCCAACCGCATGCAGTCGGTGGTGAACATCGCACTGGGTGCGTCTTTGTCGACGGTGATCCTCACCGTGCCGGTGATGGAGGCCATGGCGCTTTACACGGGCCAGCCGTTCCAGATGGCGATGACGCCGGTGCAGACCGTGATGGTGTTGATCACGCTGGTGGTCAGCGCGATCAACCTCAACGATGGCGAAACCAACGCCATCGAAGGGATGACCCATTTTGTGTTGTTTGCGACGTTTATCATGCTGTCGCTGTTGGGCCTGTAACCGGTTCTTCAGAACACCATAGAAACAAATGTGGGAGCGGGCTTGCTCGCGAATACAGTGTGTCAGTTGATGCATAAGTTGACTGACACACCGCTTTCGCGAGCAAGCCCGCTCCCACATTTTGATGTGTGTTTGTCTTAGGTTCCGGCGATCAACTGTTTCGCGGCCTGGCTGTGATCGGCGATCAAACCTTTGAGATCCAGGCCCTCAACCTGCCCATCAATCACCCGCCACTTGCCGCCAACCATCACCCGATCCGCGCGGTCAGCACCGCACAGCAGCAGTGCCGAAATCGGATCGTGGCTGCCGGAGAAGCGCAGCTCATCGAGCTTGAACAGTGCCAGGTCAGCCTGTTTGCCCACGGCCAACTCACCAATATCCGTCCGCCCCAGCAACTGCGCGGAGCCCTTGGTGGCCCAGCCCAGCACGCCTTCGGGGGTGATCTTTTCTGCGCCGTAACGCAGGCGCTGGATATACAAGGCCTGGCGCGCTTCAAGGATCATGTTCGATGCATCGTTGGAGGCGGAGCCATCCACGCCAAGACCAATCGGCGCGCCGGCGGCAAGCAGGTCCAGGGTCGGACAGATGCCGGACGCCAGGCGCATGTTCGAGCTTGGGCAATGGCAGATGCCAGTGCCGGCAGCGCCGAGGCGCGCGATTTCATCCGGGTTGAAGTGAATGCCATGGGCCAGCCAGGTGCGCGGGCCGAGCCAGCCGACGCTGTCGAGGTAGTCGACGGTGCGCAGGCCGAAACGCTGCAGGCAGAAGTCTTCTTCGTCGAGGGTTTCCGCCAGGTGCGTGTGCAGGCGCACGTCGAGGCTGTTGGCGAGTTCGGCGCTGGCTTGCATGATTTGCGGCGTGACCGAAAACGGCGAGCAGGGCGCCAGGGCAATCTGGATCTGCGCGCCGTCGCCGCGTTGGTGGTAGGTGCGGATCAGGCGCTGGCTGTCTTCGAGAATCACTTGGCCTTGTTGCACGGTCTGTTGCGGCGGCAGGCCGCCGTCGGCTTCGCCCAGGCTCATGGAACCGCGAGTGAGCATGGCGCGCATGCCCAGTTCGCGCACGCTTTCGACCTGTACGTCGATGGCATTTTCCAGACCGTCGGGGAACAGGTAGTGATGGTCCGCCGCGGTGGTGCAGCCCGAGAGCAGCAATTCAGCCAAGGCGACTTTGGACGCCAGTGCGAGTTTTTCCGGGGTCAGCCGGGCCCAGACTGGGTACAGGGTTTTCAACCATGGGAACAAGGGTTGGTTAACCACCGGCGCCCAGGCGCGGGTCAGGGTTTGGTAGAAGTGGTGATGGGTGTTGATCAGCCCGGGCAGGATCACGTGTTCGCGAGCATCGAACACTTGCCCGCAAGGCACGGCGGGCTCGCGTCCCCAGCCGAGCACTTCGGTGATCACACCGTCTTGCAGCACCAGGCCGCCACGGGCGTCGAGGCCATTGGCAGTGAAAATCGCGAGGGGGTTTTTTAACCAGATACGGGTCGCAGGCATTGGCCGGCTCCTCTGAATGATGGGTTCAGGTTTGCCAGCTCAGTGTTGCCCTGTCTGCTGATCCAGGGTCGCCGGTGAGGGCGAGGTCGTTAGATTACGTGTTGTTAGAGGTTGGGTCTACATTGCTCCATGCAGGAGGGAGCAAGCCCTCCTGCATTTTGATCCGTGGTATTACCAGGCGATGGTGTCGCCTTTGTAGTCGATAAAGTGATGGCCGCCCTTGCCGGTGTAGGCATTCACTTGATCCACCAGGCCACGCACGCTGGTGTCCACATCGATGTGCGCGTTCTCGCCGCCCATGTCGGTTTTCACCCAGCCTGGGTGCAGCGACAACACGGTGAGTTTGTGGTCACCCAGTTGCGTAATGAAGCTGTTGGTCATGGAGTTGAGTGCGGCCTTGCTGGCCTTGTACAGCGCCAGGTCGGAACCGTCGGGGATGGTCACGCTGCCGAGTACCGAACTCATGAAGGCCAGCACGCCGCTGTCTTTGCGAATCTGCCCGACAAAACGCTGCGCCAGGTTGATCGGCGCCACCGCGTTGGTGAAAAACAGCTGGCCGACTTCCGCCAGGGTGGCGTGGCCAGGCTCCTGGTTGGCCGGGCCCTTGACGCCGGCGTTGACGAACAGCAGGTCAAGGGTGCGGTCCTTGAGGCGCTGGCTCAAGGCGATCACGGCTTGCTGATCGTCCATGTCCAGCTTCTCGATGTGTACCGGGCCCACGGCTTTCAGCGCATCGGCCTTGCTCGGGTCACGCACGGTGGCAGTCACATCCCAGCCGTCCTGGAGCAATTGCTTGACCAAGCCAAGGCCCAGCCCGCGGGAGGCGCCGATAATCAGTGCGGTTTTTGGCGTAGACATGAAGGCTTCCTTTAGCGTCGCGGTTCAGTGAATTCGGCTGACAACATTACCCCAGGCGTAGGCAAATAGGGTCAAGTGTTGCTGGTTAAAAAACAAACAGCGCCCGCAAGCCCTTATGACAGAAGGGTTACGGCTGGATGTGCTCAGGTTATCCACAGGCAGGTGCACAGTAGATGTGGGCAATTTCAGCGTTGCAGCAGGATGCGCCCACGGCTCAGGTCGGCAAGCTGGGTTTGCAGGGTGTCGATGTGCGCTTCGCCCAGAGCCAGTTGCAACTCGACGCCATTGGCGGTGAAGGTTTCTTCCACAACTAACCCGCCCAGTTCGGCGACGCGCAGTTTGACCAGGTTCAATTCGGAAAACCCGCAGGCGCAATTCAGTGGTACACGGCTGATCAGCTCGATGCGCTCGGCGGCTTGCAGGCATTTGTTCGCGCCGCCGCCGTAGGCACGGGCCAGGCCGCCGGTGCCCAGTTGGATGCCGCCGTACCAGCGAATCACCAGCACCGCGACTTGATCAAACCCTTGGGCTTCGATGGCGGCCAGGATCGGTCGCCCGGCGGTGCCGCCGGGTTCACCGTCGTCGTTGCTGCGGTACTGGTCGGCGAGTTTCCAGGCCCAGCAGTTGTGGGTGGCGTTGAGGTCGCTGTGTTGCTCGAAAAACGCCTGGGCGTCTTGCGCGCTGGTAATCGGCGCCGCGAGGGTGATGAAGCGGCTTTTGCGTATTTCTTCACGAAATTCGCAAAGGCCGGTGAGCGTGAAAGGCATAAGTCGCTTCGATTATTGGGCTGGCTTGATGCCACAGCCTTTGAGAATGATGTGGATCAGGTTAGTGCCGGCGTCTTCCATGTCTTGCTTGGTCAGCTTGGTGCGACCGGTGACGCGGCAGATCTGGGTGGCAAAGTCGGCGTAGTGCTGGGTGCTGCCCCACAGCAGGAAGATCAGGTGCACGGGGTCGATGGGGTCCATCTTGCCGGCGTCGATCCAGGCCTGGAACACGGCGGCGCGGCCGCTGAACCAGGCGCGGTAGTCCTGGCTGAAATATTCGGTGAGGCATTCGCCGCCACTGATGATTTCCATGGCGAAGATCCGCGAGGCCTGCGGGTGGCGCCGGGAAAACTCCATCTTGGTGCGGATGTAGCGGGTGAGGGCCACGGCCGGGTCATCCTCGGCGGTCAGTGCGTTGAAGGTGCTGTCCCAGAGTTCGAGGATGTTGCTCAGCACCGCGATGTACAGGCCAAGTTTGTTGGTGAAGTAGTAATGCAAGTTGGCTTTGGGCAGCCCGGCACTTGAGGCAATGGTGTTCATGCTGGTGCCTTTGTAGCCATGGCGCGCGAACTCGTCTTCAGCAGCCTGCAGAATCGCTTGTTCATTTTTTTGCCGAATACGGCTGGCGGGTTTACCGGCGTGGTTGCTGTGGGCAGGAACTTCGAGGCTCATGGAGGTTTCCGTGCTGATCGAGAGAGACGACGTGTGCACAGATAACCCACCCTCAAGCCCCAGACAAGTCCCGATGCAATAAAAGCGTCAAAGCGGTTCCAGAGTGTCGCTTTCCAGTGCGTGGTTTGCGGCAGTGGAGGCCGCTTTGGCTTCCGGTAACAAAAGACACAGCACAATCGCAGTCAGGCCGCCGCTGGTGATAGCTGAGTCGAACAGGTTTTGCACCAGCGAAGGCATCAAGTGCAGCAGGTCCGGTTGGGCTGCAATGCCCAGGCCGACGCCGAACGAGGTGGCGATGATCAGCATGCTGCGTCGGTCCAGCGGCGCCTGGGCCAGGATGCGCACGCCAGCAGCAGCGACACTGCCAAACATCACCAGGGTTGCGCCGCCCAATACCGGCTTGGGAATTTGCTGCAGCACGGCGCCGATCAGCGGAAACAAACCGAGGCAAAACAGCAGCACGCCGATGTACAGCCCGACGTAACGACTGGCCACGCCGGTGAGCTGAATCACGCCGTTGTTCTGCGCAAAGGTGGTGTTGGGAAAGGCGCTGAAGGTGGCGGCGATCATGCAACTCACGCCATCGCCCAATACGCCGCCTTTGAGTCGGCTTATATAAGAAGGGCCGCTGATGGGCTGGCGCGCAATCATGCAATTGGCGGTGAGGTCGCCGACCGTTTCGATACTGCTGATCAGATAAATCAGCGCGATAGGCAGGAAGGCGCTCCAGTCGAAGTTGAAACCGAAGCGAAACGGCATGGGCACGCTGATCAACGGCAAGTCGGGCAGGGCTTGGGGCACCAGTTTGCCGCTGAACCACGCGGCCAAACTGCCGAGGGCCAGGCCGATGATGATCGCCGAAAGACGTACCCACGGCGTGTTGGAGCGGTTGAGCAGGATGATGGTGAGCACCACGAACACGCCCAGTGCCAGGTTGATGGGCGCACCGAAGTCCGGCGCGTTGAACCCGCCGCCGAGGTCGGTGATACCGACTTTGATCAGGCTGATGCCGATCAGTGTGATGACAATCCCTGTAACTAATGGCGTGATCACTCGACGTAGCTGGCCGATAAAGCGGCTCAGCACGATCTGCACCGCCGCGCCGAAAAAGCACACGCCAAAGACCATCGCCATGATGTCTTCCGGCGTGCCTCCGCGTTGCTTCACCAGGAATCCCGCCGACAACACTGCGCCGAGAAACGCAAAGCTGGTGCCTTGCAGGCAGATCATCCCGGCGCCGATGCCAAACGGCCTGCGTGCCTGAATGAAAGTACCGACGCCGGAAACCATCAACGCCATGCTGATCAAGTAGGGCAAATGGGCGGTGAGGCCCAGGGTGGAGCCGATAATCAGTGGCGGGGTGATGATGCCGACAAAAGCTGCCAGCACATGTTGCAAGGCGGCCAGTAGTGCGGGAATGGGTTTCGGGCGGTCGTTGAGGCCGTAGATCAGGTCGCTGGGGCTGGCGTTTTCTGGTGGCATGGTGGGCAAACTCGGGGCGGACGGTTCAAGGTCCTGGCTTCCTTGCAAAAAGCTGTCCAGTTGCTCAGCTTTTGACGAGAGGCCCGAGTTAGCGCGTTGCTGCCAAACTCTCGAGGAAGCTTTCCAGCACCAAATGAGGGCGGCGGCCCTTGCGCGTGACCGATGCGAGGCTTAAATCGTAAAAACGTGTAGCCGGTTTCAGCGCGCGCAGTCGGCCTTGTTGCACCCACAGGCTGGCGTAGTGATCGGGCAAGTAACCGATGTAGCGACCGGTGAGGATCAGGAACGCCATGCCTTCGCGGTCCGAGGCGCTGGCGGTGCAATTGAGTGCCTGGTAATGCGCCTGGATCTCGGCGGGCAGTCGGAAGGTGGGGGCGATGGCGTCCTGGCTGTCGACGCGGGTGTCGTCGAGTTGTTTGTCGTCGGCATAAAACAACGGGTGGCCGACCGCGCAATAGAGCAGCGAGCGTTCGCTGTACAACGGCTGGTATTCCAGGCCGGACAAGGCACTGGCCTGGGGCACCACGCCGACGTGCAGGCGTCCGTCGAGTACGCCTTGCTCGACTTCGTTGGGGGCGATCATGCGGATTTGTATCTGCACGTCCGGCCCGCGTTCCTTCAACTGCGCCAAGGCGTGGGTAATGCGCATGTGCGGCAGGGTGACGAGGTTGTCGGTGAGGCCGATGATCAGCTCGCCGCGCAAATGCTGGTGCAGGCCGTTGACCTCAGTGCGAAAGCTTTCCAGGGCACTTAATAGTTGCAACGCCGATTGGTAGACCTCGCGGCCTTCTTCGGTCAGCGAGAAGCCGGCGCGCCCGCGTTGGCACAGCCTTAAGCCGAGGCGCTGCTCCAGGTCGCTCATTTGCTGGCTGATGGCCGAGCGGCCGATGCCGAGCACGGTTTCTGCGGCCGAGAAACCGCCGCATTCCACCACGCTGCGAAAGATGCGCAACAGGCGAATATCGAAGTCGCTGACTTGGGCCAGTGGGTCGGGTCGACGGCTGCTCATAGTTTAGTGAAGGCCTGACTGAAGGTTAGAAGAGTTGAATTTCACCGACTTTATCCCCGTGGCAATTTAGCTGCAACAACGCTTTTCAATCCCGACGCTGCCTTTTGCCTTGCGAGGTTTTGCTGATGAACATGCCCGAAAACGCCCCTTCGTCCCTGGCCAGCCAACTGAAGTTGGATGCTCACTGGATGCCCTACACCGCCAACCGTAACTTTCAGCGTGACCCGCGCCTGATCGTGGCCGCCGAAGGCAGCTGGTTGACCGATGACAAGGGCCGCAAGGTGTATGACTCATTGTCGGGCCTGTGGACCTGTGGCGCCGGGCACACGCGCAAGGAAATTCAGGAAGCCGTGTCCAAACAACTGGGCACTTTGGACTACTCCCCAGGCTTCCAATACGGTCATCCGTTGTCGTTCCAACTGGCGGAAAAGATTACCGACCTGACCCCAGGCAACTTGAACCACGTGTTCTTCACCGACTCCGGCTCCGAGTGCGCCGACACTGCGGTGAAGATGGTGCGTGCCTACTGGCGCCTGAAGGGCCAAGCCACCAAGACCAAAATGATCGGCCGCGCCCGTGGTTATCATGGCGTGAACATCGCCGGCACCAGCCTGGGCGGCGTGAACGGTAACCGTAAGCTGTTTGGTCAGGGCTTGATGGATGTTGACCATCTGCCGCACACCTTGCTGGCCAGCAATGCATTCTCCCGTGGCATGCCGGAGCAGGGCGGTATCGCCTTGGCCGACGAGCTGCTCAAGTTGATCGAGCTGCACGACGCGTCGAACATCGCTGCGGTGTTTGTCGAGCCGATGGCCGGCTCCGCTGGCGTGCTGGTGCCGCCGCAGGGTTACCTCAAGCGCCTGCGTGAAATCTGCGACCAGCACAACATCCTGCTGGTGTTCGACGAAGTGATCACCGGCTTTGGCCGTACCGGCTCGATGTTCGGTGCCGACAGCTTCGGCGTGACCCCGGACCTGATGTGCATCGCCAAGCAAGTCACCAACGGCGCGATCCCGATGGGCGCGGTGATTGCCAGCAGCGAGATCTATCAGACCTTCATGAACCAGGCGACGCCGGAGTACGCGGTGGAATTCCCCCACGGCTACACCTACTCGGCGCATCCGGTGGCTTGCGCGGCGGGCCTGGCGGCATTGGACCTGTTGCAGAAAGAAAACCTGGTGCAGAGCGTGGCCGAAGTCGCCCCGCACTTTGAGAATGCGCTGCATGGCTTGAAAGGCAGCAAAAACGTAATCGATATTCGTAACTACGGCCTGGCCGGTGCGATCCAGATTGCCCCGCGTGACGGTGATGCCATCGTGCGTCCATTCGAGGCCGGCATGGCCTTGTGGAAAGCCGGTTTCTACGTGCGCTTTGGCGGCGACACCCTGCAGTTCGGGCCAACCTTCAACAGCAAGCCGCAGGACCTGGATCGTCTGTTCGACGCGGTCGGCGAAGTGCTGAATAAAATCGACTGATTTCTCCTTCTATATAGAACAACTTTTCAGGAGCCCTGCATGAGCCTTATCCAGCACTTGATCAACGGTGAGTTGGTCAATGACAGCGGCCGTAGCGCCGACGTGTATAACCCGTCTACCGGCCAGGTGATTCACCAGGTGCCGTTGGCCAGCCGTGAAACCATTCAACAGGCGATCGACGCGGCAAAGGCGGCGTTCCCGGCCTGGCGTAATACCCCACCGGCCAAGCGTGCCCAGGTGATGTTTCGTTTCAAGCAATTGCTGGAGCAGAACGAAGCACGTATCTCGCAGTTGATCAGCGAAGAGCACGGCAAGACCTTGGAAGACGCTGCGGGCGAATTGAAACGCGGCATCGAGAATGTCGAGTACGCGTGCTCGGCGCCGGAGATTCTCAAGGGCGAGTACAGTCGTAACGTGGGGCCGAATATTGATGCCTGGTCGGACTTTCAGCCGCTGGGCGTAGTGGCGGGTATTACACCGTTCAATTTCCCGGCGATGGTGCCGCTGTGGATGTACCCGCTGGCGATCGTCTGCGGTAACTGTTTCATCCTGAAACCTTCGGAGCGTGATCCAAGCTCTACGCTGCTGATCGCGCAATTGCTGCAGGAAGCCGGGCTGCCTAAAGGCGTGTTGAGCGTGGTGCACGGCGACAAGGGCGCGGTGGATGCGCTGATCGAAGCGCCGGAAGTCAAGGCGCTGAGCTTTGTGGGCTCGACGCCGATTGCCGAGTACATCTATTCCGAAGCGACCAAACGCGGCAAACGCGTGCAGGCACTGGGCGGGGCGAAGAACCACGCGGTGCTGATGCCGGATGCAGACCTGGACAATGCCGTGAGTGCATTGATGGGCGCGGCGTATGGTTCCTGCGGTGAGCGTTGCATGGCCATCTCGGTAGCGGTATGCGTGGGAGATCAGGTGGCGGATGCGTTGATTGCCAAGCTGGTGCCGCAGGTGAAGGCGCTGAAGATCGGCGCAGGCACTTCGTGTGGCCTGGATATGGGGCCGTTGGTGACGGGCCAGGCGCGGGATAAGGTCAGTGGCTATATAGAAGACGGTGTGGCTTCGGGCGCTGAGCTGGTGGTGGATGGTCGCGGGTTGAGTATTGCGGGCCATGAAGAAGGCTTCTTCCTCGGTGGCAGCCTGTTTGATCGCGTGACCCCTGAGATGCGTATCTATAAAGAAGAGATCTTTGGGCCGGTGCTGTGTGTGGTTCGGGTGAACAGCCTGGAAGCGGCGATGCAGCTGATCAACGACCATGAATATGGCAACGGCACCTGCATCTTTACGCGTGACGGTGAAGCTGCGCGCCTGTTCTGTGACGAAATTGAAGTGGGCATGGTCGGTGTGAACGTGCCACTGCCGGTACCGGTGGCGTATCACAGCTTTGGCGGCTGGAAGCGCTCGCTGTTTGGCGACCTGCATGCCTATGGGCCGGATGGGGTGCGTTTCTATACGCGTCGCAAGGCGATTACTCAGCGCTGGCCGCAGCGGGCCAGTCATGAAGCGTCGCAGTTTGCCTTTCCTAGTTTGTAAGGCGTTGTAGTTGAAAGCCGGCCCCTTGGGGCCGGCTTTTGCGTTTCTGGGGGCTTTTTGACCGATATGACAGAAATGTGAAAAAAGGTGTTGACGGCAGAATCTGGAAG
>NZ_JACAPL010000007.1:0-180615 GCF_013385735.1 Pseudomonas sp. D2002
GCCCGCGGCCAGAACGTCGCCGCCACGGTGACCTTCGCCCACTCTTTGGAACGACCGGCTGCGATCACGGAACGTGAAGCGCCGATCTATTTCCGTCTGGATTTCTTTCTTTAAATTATTTGCCGCCTTCGGGCACCGGGACATGACATGGACGTTCGCCAGTTCGCCTTCCTCGCGCGACAGCCTTCTGCTGCCGTAAAAAGCCGTTCCCACTTCCTGGGGCTGCCTAAACGTGGGTTAGCGTTGATTCTGGCCAACGCCATGTTCTGGCAGCCATTGCTGGCCCAGGCCGACGGCATCGTGGTGAGCGCACCGGGCACGGGCCTGGCGCAAGCGGGCAATGGCGTGCCCATCGTCAACATCGCCGCGCCGAACGCCAACGGGCTGTCGCACAACCAATTCCATGACTACAACGTCGGTGCCAACGGCGTCATTCTCAACAACTCGACCAATCGGACCGAATCCACGCAACTGGGCGGGATTATTCTCGGCAACCCGAATTTTCGCGGCACCGCCGCCAATATCATCCTCAATGAAGTCAATGGCGGCAGCCCCAGCCAACTGCGCGGCTACACCGAAGTGGCGGGGCAGTCGGCGCATGTAATCGTCGCCAACCCGTACGGCATCAGCTGCAACGGCTGCGGCTTTATCAATACGCCGCAAGCCACGCTCACCACCGGTAAAGCGGTGATCGAAAACGGCCAGATCAGCCGCTATCAAGTCGATAAAGGCAGCGTCGCCATCGAAGGCGCTGGCCTGAACGCGAGCAACGTCGATCAGTTCGAAATCATCACCCGCGCCACCACCATCAACGCGCAGATCCAGGCGAAAAAACTCACCATCGTCGCCGGTCGCAACGACGTCGACGCCCGCACCTTGAACGCCACGGCACGCGCAGCGGACGGCAGCCAGGCGCCGGATTTGGCGATTGATTCGTCGGCGCTCGGCGGCATGTATGTGGGCGCGGTCAAGCTGGTGGGCACCGAGGCTGGTGTGGGTGTGCGGCTGTCGGGTGACATGGTCGCTGGCGGCGATATTCAGATTGATGCCGCTGGCAATGTGGTGATGGGCCAGACCTCGGCCGGTACGGCCGTTAACGTCAAGGCGCAGAGTGTCGAGGCCAAAGGCGCGGTCTATGCCGGTACGGATTTGGCGATCAAAACCCAAGGCGCACTGACCAACCAGCAAACCCTCGCCGCTAAAGACAGCATCACCCTGGACGCCGGTGGCCGGCTGACCAACAACGGCATCATCGAAGCCGGCGTCAACGCCGATAACAGCCGCAACACCCAAGGCGACGTACGCCTGACCGCGCAGTCCCTCGACAACACCGGCAAGACCGTGATCGCCAGCCGCGACCTCAGCGTCACCACCGGCGAACTCGCCAACCAAGGCGGTACGTTGAGCGCCCAACGCGCTGCACAACTGAACGCCACGCAGATCGACAACCAAAACCAAGGCCGCATCCTCAGCGCCGGTAGCCTCGGCATCAACGCCGACCAACTGCTCAACAGCCAAGGCGGCCTGGTCACCAGCACCGGCAACCTGACCGCAGGTATCGGCCAACTGATCAACCGCAACGGCGAGCTGTCGAGCCAGGCGCAGGTCACGCTGCAACTGGCGGCCTTGGATAACGTTGCCGGTCTAGTGTCGGCGGGACAGTCACTGACCCTCAATGCCACAGGCCAGGTGAATAACCAGCACGGCACTGTGCGCGGCGATGTGCGCCTGGACTTGAAAGCCGGCCACGTCGACAACAGCGAAGGCGGGCGCATCAGCGGCGGGCAGGTGCTCAATGCCAATGTCGCAAGCCTTGATCAGCACAATGACGGGCGCCTGTTCGGCCAAGGCGATGTCAGCCTCTACCTCAATCGCGGGCACCTGAATAACAGCGGCGGCGTGATCAATGCGCCAGGGCGCTTGCTACTGAGCAACCTCAACAGCGTCGATAACCAGGGCGGCGAAATCTCCAGCAGCCAGGCCTTTACCCTGGCTGCCGACACCCTGAACAACCGCAACGCCAAACTTCTGAGCGAGCAGGCGCTGACCCTGCGCATCGCCCAGGCGCTCGACAATACCCAAGGCCTGGTCTCGTCCAAAGCCCTGGATATGCATGCCGGCAGCCTGAACAACAATGGCGGCACACTCAGCGCCGGTGACGGCCTGCTCGCACAGGTCGACGCGGCGCTGGATAACCGCAACGGCAAAGTGTTGGCGCGCACGGCGTCGGTCAGCAGCGGTTCATTGGACAATCGCCAAGGCCTGCTGCAAGGCGACACCACCCTCAACCTCAACAGCCTGGGCCTGCTCGATAACCGCCAGGGCACACTGTTCGCCGGCCAAGCGTTTGACCTCACCGCCGGTAGCCTGGACAACAGCGGCGGCAAGCTGACCAGCGACGGCCGCCTGACTGCGCTGATCAGCGCGCAATTGCTCAACCAAACCGGCCTGTTAAGTGCGGTGGGCCAGCTGCAAATCAGCGCCGCCAGCCTCGACAACAGCGCCAAGGGCAACCTCTACAGCCAGGCGGGCGTGAGCCTCGACCTGAACCACGGCCACCTGAACAACCAGGGCGGCTTGATCCATGCGCCGGGTGCGTTGCTGCTGAGCAACCTCAACAGTGTGGATAACAGCGGTGGCGAAATCTCCAGCGCCCAGGCGCTGGCCTTCAACGCCGACAGCCTCGATAACCGCGGCGGCAAATTGCTCAGCGAGCAAGGGCTGTTGGTGCGCATCGCCAAGGCGTTGGATAACACCAAGGGCCTGGTCGCGGCCACAGGGTTGGACCTGCGCGCCAACAGCCTGGTCAACGCCGAAGGTTCGCTGAAAGTACGTGATGACCTGAAGGTATTCGTCGACACCGCGCTGGACAATCGCCAGGGCGAAATCATCGGCGCGACCACCACCCTGAGCAGCCTGACGCTGGACAACAGCCAGGGCCTGCTGCAAGGCGACACCTTGCTCAGCGTCACCAGCAACGGCATCGCGATCAACCATGGCGGGCGTTTCGTCAGCGGCCAACAGCTGAACCTGAGCATCGGCCAGTTTGATAACAGCGGCGGCAGCGTCGCGTCGGCGGGGGCGATGCAGGCCAATGCCGACCTGTTTGACAACAGCCACGGCGGGCGCCTGCTGGCCAACGGTGCGATGCAACTGACCCTGGGTCACCTGAACAATCAACAAGGCACCGTACGCGGCGATGGCAACCTCACATTGCAAGCCACCACGCTGAATAACGACGCCGGCCGTATCAGCAGCGGCGCGGCGCAGCACGTGACCACCACCGGTGCACTCAGCAACGTCAGCGGTGAACTGCTCAGCGCCATGGCGCTGACCCTCAACAGCGCCAGCCTCGACAACCGTGGCGGCAAACTCATCGGCGACGGCGCCGTGCAAGTCACTACCGGCTCGCTGAATAACCAGTACAGCGGGCGCCTGACCAGTGCCGAGCGCCTCGACCTCACGGCAGGGCAGGTGGATAACCGGTTCGACGGCCAAATCGCCAGCAACCAGGCCCTCACCGCCAGCGTCACCGGCCTTGACCAGCGCGGCGGCGGTAAGCTCTACAGCCTCAGCGACCTGAGCCTGAACATGAATCAGGGCCACCTCAATAACGCCGGTGGCCTGATCCATGCGCCGGGTCACTTGCTGCTTAACAACCTGTCGACGGTCGCCAACAGGAACGGCGAAATCTCCAGCGAAAACGCCTTCACGCTGGCCGCGACGAGCCTGGATAACAGCGACGGCAAACTGCTCAGCGATCAAGCGCTGACCCTCAAGCTCGACCAGGCGCTGACCAACGTCAAAGGCCTGATTACTGCCGCTGCGCTCAACGTTCAGGCGGCTCGGTTGAACAACCTCGACGGCCAAGTCATGGGCGACGACAGCCTTGATCTGACCACTTCAGGCGCCTTGTTCAACAGCGGCGGCACCTTGGGCAGCGGCCAGCGTTTGAATGTGACCTCGGCCAGCCTCGATAACAGCCAATCCGGCAGCCTGGTGAGTGACGGCAGCCTGACGGTGAGGGTCGACGGCCTGTTGGATAACCAAGCCAAAGGCGGCGTGCTCGCCAAAGGCGCCATGGATATCCAGGCCGGCAGCGTGGACAACCGTGCAGGCCGCCTCTCGGGGCAAAACCTGCTGACCCTGCGCAGCAACAGCCTGGACAACCGTGGCGGCGCGGTGCGTGCCAATCAGGACCTGAACCTGCACGTCGGCCAGTTGGATAACCGAGCCGGCGTGCTCAACAGCAAGCAGGCGCTGGGGCTCACCGGGCAATCCCTGAACAACCAGAACGGCGGCTTGGTCAGCGCCATCGGCCCGGTGCGCCTGAACGTCGAGAATGTTGAAAACGCCAAGGGGCGTATTGCCAGTCAGGATGATCTGGAGGCCACCGTCGGCGTTCTCAACCAGCAGGGCGGTCAACTGGTCGCCCAGGGCAACCTGACGCTCAACGCCGACAGCGTGGATAACCGCGACGGCGGCGTCCTCGGCGCGACAAAAGCGCTGAAACTCGCGATCAACCGTGTCGATAACCGCGCCGGGGAAATCTCCAGCCAGCAGAACATCGACCTCCACGGCCAGCGCCTCGATAACAGCGGCGGCAAGCTGTTGGCCGGGACGGCGCTGGAACTGGCGATGGATGAAGTGATCAACCAGGCCAAAGGCTTGGTCTTCGCCCAGGACGCGCGTTTGAGCGGCGCCCGTTTGGATAACACGGACGGCACCGTCGGTGCCAAGCGTTCGCTGACGCTGCAGTTGTCGGCGAGGCTGGACAACATGGGCGGCAAACTCAGCAGCGAAGGGTCGCTGGACCTGGCTGCCCAGCGCATCGATAACACTGGCGGCAGCCTCTCCAGCGCCGGCCCGCTGAGGATCGCCAGCGCGACAGAGTTGCTTAACCAAAACGGTACCGTGGAGAGCGCGCAAAACCTCACGCTGACCAGCGCCAGCCTGGATAACTCCGGCGGCCGGATCAAAAGCCAGGGCGCCGCAACCCTCACCACCGGCGCGTTTACAAACGGTGTCGAGGGCTACGTCACCAGTGCCGACAGCCTCGACCTGACGGCCGCCCAAGTCACCAACAGCGGGCATATCCGCAGCGTTGGCCGCTTGAACGCCAGCCTCACCGGCCTCACCCAGCTGGGCGGTGCCGAGCTGTTGAGCACCACCCAACTGAACCTCGACCTGCACAATGGCGAGCTGGTCAACGCGGGCGTGATTAACGCGCCGATCCTGGTGCTGAACAACCTCGCCAACATCGACAACCAGCACGGCGAAATCTCCAGCCAGAACGCCTTCACCCTGGCGGCAAAAAACCTCGACAACAGCAACGGCAAACTCATCAGCAACCAAGGGCTGACCTTGCGCGTTGAGCAACTGCTGGCCAACGTCAAAGGCCATATCAACGCCGTTGGCCTGGACGCCCGCAGCACCCGTTTGAACAATACCGACGGCATGCTCAGTGGCCGTGGCGATGTCGCGATCAGCGCCACCGAGCTTATGGATAACCAGCGCGGCAGCGTGGTTGCTGACGGTGACTTGCTGCTGACCGGCGCCGCCCTGGACAACCGCAGTGGCGAGATCGCCGGCAAGGCGCAGGTGACTGCCACCATCAACCAGCTCGACAACCAGAATGGCAAGCTGATCAGCACCGCAGGCCTGCACCTCAGCGGCGCCCACCTGGATAACCGCAACGGTCTGGTAGGCGCGACAAAAGCGCTGAAACTCGACGTGGGTAGCATCGACAACCGCACGGGCGCGTTGAGCGGCAACGCAGACGTCAGCATCACCGGCCAGCAGTTGAACAACAGTGACAAAGGCTCGGTGTTTGCTGACGGTAGCCTGACCCTGGCGGTGGACCAGGTGATCAACCGCGCCCTCGGTGAGTTGAACGGCCAGCGCCTGACCCTCACCGGCACGTCACTGGACAACACCGGCGGCAAGCTGCTCAGCCAACAACCGTTGATGCTGGAGCTGGCGGGCGACCTGGACAATAGCCAAGGCGCGTTGAGCAGCGAGGACGCGCTGAGCGTCAAGGCGCGCAGCCTCATCAACAACCAGGGCAGCCTTTCCAGCGCCCAAGGGTTGAGCGTCGCCGTCACCGGTGGCCTGGATAACCAGAACGGCAAGTTGGTCACCGATGGCAACCTGACGCTGCACAGCGCGAGCCTCGGCAACCAGCAAGGCGTCATCAGCGGCAAGGGCGCGGCGCTGGTCAGTACCGGCGTGCTGAACAACCAGGGCGGCCACCTCAACAGCAGCGACACCTTGACGTTGACCACCGCGCAGTTGAATAACGGTGGCAGCATCGGCGGCGAGAAGGGCGTGACCGCCAGCGTCACTGGCCTGGAACAGCAAGGCGGCAAGCTGTTCAGCAACGCCGGCTTGAGCCTGGACCTGAACAATGGCGCGCTGAACAACAGCGGCGGCTTCCTCAATGCCAAAGGCCCGCTGCAGCTCACTCACCTCAACACCGTCAGCAACCAGAACGGCGAAATCTCCAGCGGCCAGGCCTTCACTCTGGCTGCGCAAAGCCTGGATAACAGCAACGGCAAGCTGCTGAGCAACCAAGGCCTGACCCTGCGCATCAACCAAGCGCTGGCCAACCTCAACGGCATGATTGGCGCTGCCAGCCTAGACGCCCGCGCCGCCGCCCTGGATAACCGTGGCGGCACGGTAAACAGCCGCGGCGACCTGCTGCTGAGCAGCGACGGCCAGTTGAATAACCAGGACAAGGGCCTGATCAATAGCCTCGGCACCTTGAACCTCAACGCTGCCAGCCTGAACACCGGCAACGGTGGTGAAGTTTCGGCCAAAGGTGCGATGGCTGTTAGCGTCAATGCGCTGGCTGCGGCAGGCGGGCGGATCGTCGGCGAGCAGGGCGTGACCCTCGACCTGAACAACAATGATTTGGATAACCGCAACGGCCTGCTGCTCGCCAACGGCCCACTGACCCTTAAAAACCTGCGCGACCTCAACAACAGCGGCGGCGAAATCTCCAGCCTGCAAGGCTTCTCGGTGACGGCGCGCAGCCTCGATAACAGCGCGGGCAAGTTGATCAGCAGCCAGACGCTGAGCGTCAACGCGGACACGTTGGTGAATACCACCAAGGGTTTGTTGAGCGGCTGGCAAGGCCTGAGCGTCAGCGGCGGCAACCTCGACAACCGCGACCACGGCACACTCTCCAGCCGCAGCGGCGCGATTGATGTGCGCCTGAGCGGCGCGCTGCAAAACAACACGGCGGGCGCACTGGTCAGCCACGGGCGTTTGGACGTGAATGCGGCCAGCCTGGATAACCGTGACGAAGGCGTGCTGTCCAGCGGCACCGGGCAAAAGTTGGCAGTGACCGGCGCGTTGGTGAATGGCGCGGGTGGTTTGATCGAAAGCGGCGCCGAACTGGAGGTGCAAGCGGCCACCCTGGCCAACCAAGCCAAGATGACCGCCCAACAAGCGTTTACCTTCACCGGCACCGACTTGAGCAACAACGGCGGCAGCCTGATCACCAACGGGCGCATGACCCTCGACTTGCTCGGCAACCTCAACAACAGCGGCGGCAAGCTGGCCAGCGCCGGGCCGCTGCTGCTGAAGCGGGCGAACCAGGTCTACAACAACGCCGATGGCCAGATCATCAGCCAAAGCCTGCTGACCCTGCTCACCGGTGGTTTGGACAACAGCGAGCGCGGCACCCTCGCTGGTAAAGAGCGGGTGGTCATCACCAGCACCGGCAGCGTGCAAAACCAAACCGACGGCTTGATCTACAGCCAGGACGCCGACGTGCAGTTGAATGCTGCAGGCCTGAACAACGCCCAGGGCAAGGTGCAGGGCCAGACCGGCCTGGGCTTGAGCGTCGGCGGTGATATCAATAACCAGAGCGGCAAATTGGTCAGCGCCCAGGGCCTGAACCTGCTTGCCAACCGCATCGACAACCAGAACGGGCGCATCGCCGCGCAAACGGGCGATGCAGTGGTCAACGCCAACTATTTCGCCAACGCCAACGGCGGCTTGTACGCCAAGGGCCTGGTGCGGGTCGGCGGGCAAACGCTGGACAACAGCAGCGGCCAGATCGGTGCTGGCGTGATCGACCTGGGGCTCAGCGGCGCGTTGCGCAACCAGGCCGGGGTGATCGAAAGCGACACCACGCTGAACCTGTTGGCCGCTGATGTGGACAACGTCGGTGGCCAACTACGCGCCCTCGGCAGCAACGGCAAAACCACGGTTCAGGTGGCTGGGCAGATCGACAACCGCAATGGCCGGCTGGAGACCTCCAACAGCGACTTCACCCTGACCGGCAGCTTGCAAAACCAGGGCGGCAGTGTGTTGCATGGCGGCACCGGCACCTTTGATATCGCCACTGCCAACCTCACCCGTGCCGGTGGCAATGTGGTGACGCGCGGCGGCTTGACCCTGACGGCGGACACCTGGACCAACAGCAGT
This sequence comes from Pseudomonas sp. D2002, assembly GCF_013385735.1. Lineage (NCBI taxonomy): Bacteria > Pseudomonadati > Pseudomonadota > Gammaproteobacteria > Pseudomonadales > Pseudomonadaceae > Pseudomonas > Pseudomonas sp. D2002. The sequence goes on from NZ_JACAPL010000007.1 coordinate 8,437, forward strand.
GTGATCCAGGCAGGCCGTTTGACGGTGAACGTCAACACCCTGAACCAGACCGCAGACGGGCAGCTGCTGGCGTCGCAGAGCCTGGTCGGCAGCGGCGGCAACTGGAACAACGATGGCTTGATTGCCAGTGACGGCAGCGTGGCCGTGCACTTGGCCGGCGGTTATGAAGGCAACGGTCGAATCACCAGTGTCGGTACGCTGGACCTTACCGCCGCGCAAATGACCCTCAAGGAAGCCGGCAGCCTGGCAGGCGGCGGCGCCACTCACGTGGGTGTCGGCGGCCAACTGACCAACCGCGGACGCCTCACCGCCGGCAGCGGCCTGCGAATCGATGCGGGGAGCGTCGTCAACACCGGGTCGCTGGGCGCGGCGCAAAACCTGGACCTGACGGCGCAAAGCCTGCTCAACGATCATGTGGCGGGCGATATCGGTGCGCGCGGCCTCGTGTTCAGTGGCCAGGACGCCACGTTCAATGTGGGCAGCCTGACCAACAACTATTCGGATTTCTACAGCCTGGGCAACCTGACGGTGGCCGGTGTTGCCGGCGGGACAGCCGCACAGAGCGTGCGCAACGTTTCTGCCAGCATCGAAAGCCGGGGCGACCTCAGGCTGTCGGCCAATGACGTGGTCAACGAGCGTGAGAAATTCCAGCTCAACCAGAAGCTGACGTCGGTGGGCGTCGGCATTCGCTGCACGCAACATTGCAGCGGCGGCTGGAGTGACAGAAGGCCTGCGGTGACCCTGAGTCGCACGGTTGAAAGTGTGGTCGAGGAAACCTCACCTTCGGCCACCCTCAGCGCCGGGCGCAACATGGTGATTACCGGCCAAAACTTCACCAACCGCTACAGCGTGGTGTCGGCGGCCAATGACCTGTCGATCACCAGCGAGAACATCCAGAACCTGGCAGCCATCGGTGGCTCCGGCACCCGCAGCAAGGAATACAGCGCCGTTACCAAAGTCTCCAAGGGCCAGTACAACCAGATGGTCGCGGCGGTGCAGGCGTATAACAACGCGCACCCTCAAGGCTCGCCGGTGGATGAGGCGGCGTTTGCCGCGTTGATGACTCGGTTCAGCCCGTCGCTGTTTTCGGGGATCAATGCGCCCATACCGGTCGAAGGCGGCACGCAAGTAGTCGCCCCGGCGATTATCCAGGCCGGCGGCAACGCTCAACTCACCGCCAGTAAAAACATCAACAACATCACCGTGCTCAAAACGGCGCTGGCGGTGGGTGACCGCTCGTTGAATACCGGTGTGGGCGCCAACAAAACCCAAGTGGTGGTGCTGAATGCACAGCTGCCGCCTGACCTTGCCCAACGCCAAGTCAACCCATTAACCCTGCCAGGCTTCGGCTTGCCAAGCGGGCAGAACGGCTTGTTCCGCTTGAGTGGCGACGGCGGCACCAGCGGCCAGGCTGCCGCTAACCCAGGCGGGCCTCAGGCGTGGGCGCTGGGCAGCGCCAGTATCGACCCGGCCAAGCGTGAACAGGCGCTGGCCGAAAACCAGGGGCGTACGATCCAGGTGGCGGGGGCTGCCCAAGTCATCGCCAGTACCCATCAAATCACCTTGACTGCGCGTGAGGCTGGCGCAATCAACGCCGTCGCCAGCGCGATCAAGATTGACGCTGTCGGCAACGCTGACGGGCAGCCCTTACAACCCGGCCGCACTGGTGGCGGCGACATCACCCGTGTAGCGGGCATAGATGCGCGCAACCCGGCGCAGGGTTCCGAGCCTGCGGTGGACCTGTCGGGTCTGTCGGCAGCCGACCGTGCCGCCCGGGCTGTGCATACCGCTGGCGATGACCTCGCTGCGGGCGGCGTTCGCCCCGACGTGAGTGATCGCGGCACCCACGTGGCTGCCATTGCGCCGCAAACGGCCGTGGGCCAACCCACGCCGTTGGCCAGCCAAACCTTCAGCCGGGTCCAGGGCCTGCCAGACAGCCGTGCGTCTTCGCAACCGCACAAGTACCTGATCGAGACCAACCCGGTACTCACCAACCTCACCCAATTCATGAGCTCGGACTACCTGCTGCAAGGCCTGGGCTACAACCCCGATGAGAGCTGGAAACGCCTGGGCGATGGCCTCTACGAACAGCGCCTGGTTCAGCAGGCGGTGCAAGCGCGTACCGGTCAACGCTTTATCGACGGCCAGAACACCGACGAAAAGCTGTTCAAGTACCTGATGGACAACGCGATCAGCAGCAAACAGCAGCTGAACCTGTCGATGGGCGTAAGCCTCACCTCGCAACAGGTTGCCGCCTTGACCCACGACATCGTGTGGTTGGAAGAGCACGAAGTGAACGGTGAAAAAGTCCTGGTGCCGGTGCTGTACCTGGCCCAGGCCGACAACCGCCTGGCTCCGAACGGTGCCTTGATCGCCGGTAATGACCTGAACCTGATCGCCGGCGAAAACCTGGTCAACGCCGGCACCCTGCGCGCCAACAACAACCTGTCGGCCAAGGCCGCCAACGACCTGACCAACAGCGGGCTGATTGAAGCGGGCAATCGCCTGGACCTGCTGGCCGGTAACAATATCGTCAACAAAGCCGGCGGCATCATTGCCGGGCGCGACGTGACGATGACCGCGATCAATGGCGATGTGATCAACGAACGCAGCGTGACCGGGTGGGACGACAGCGGGCGAGGGTATTCGCAGCATCGGGACTATGTGGACAGTGCGGCTCGGGTGGAGGCGGCTAATGACCTGAGTATCCAGGCTGGTCAAAACGTCACCAGCCAAGGCGGCTTTCTGCAAAGCGGTCGTGACACGACGATTGCGGCCGGGCGCGACGTGAACCTTGTCTCTGCCGAGGGCCGCAATGCCACCGATATGGGTAAGCGTCTGCAATCGAGCAACACCACGCAGTACGGCTCAAGCGTCGATGCAGGTCGCGATATCAACGTCTCGGCGGGGCGCGACCTCACCGCTATCGCCAGCCAGATCGATGCAAAGCGCGACATCAGCATGAGCGCTGGCGGCGACATGACGCTGGCATCGGCTGCGGATGAGGAGCACTCCTCCAGCAAATCCAAAAAGGAAAAGCGTCAGGAAGATCATGTCAGCCAGGTCTCGACGACGCTGAGTGCCGGTGGGGATGTCTCGCTCGGTGCGGGTAAGGACCTGGCGATGATTGCCAGCCGTATCAGTGCGGGTGATGAAGCGTATCTGGTGGCGGGCGGCAACCTGGGGTTGTTATCGGCGGAAGACAGCGATTATTCGCTGTATGACATGAAGAAGAAGGGCAGTTGGGGCAGTAAGAAAACCCAGCGCGATGAAGTGACCAAAGTCACCAACATCGGTAGCGAAATCAAAACCGGTGGTGACCTCACGCTTAAGAGTGGCGGTGACCAGGTGTACCAAGTCGCCAAACTTGAAAGCGGCCAGGACATTACGCTGGACAGTGGCGGTTCAATCGACTTTGAAGCGAAAAAGGATCTTCATCAGGAAAGTCACGAGAAGTCCAATAACAACGCGTTCTGGCTCTCCTCTAAAGGCAAGGGCAATACTGACGAGACGTTGCATCAAACCCAAATGGCTGCTGCTGGAAATATTGCGATCAAAGCAGTGGATGGGCTGAAGATTGACGTAACTCAGGTCAATCAGCAAACCGTCAGCCAGTCTATTGATGCGATGGTTAAGGCTGATCCGCAGTTGGCTTGGATCAAGGATGCAGAAAAACGTGGTGATGTGGATTGGCATCAGGTCAAAGAAATCCACGACAGCTTCAAGTACAGCAACTCTGGGCTTGGTCCTGCTTCGCAGATCATTATTGCGATTGTGATGGCTGCGGTTGTCGGGCCACTAGCGGCAGGCGCGATGGGGACCGCTACGGAAGGGGCGGTGATTGCAGGGACGATTACCTCAGAAACCGCCGCGGGTATATCGGCGGCCGCAGGGGCTGTTGCCGCCGGAGCTGCGACAAATGCGACGGTTAGCCTCATCAATAACAAAGGCAATCTTGGTGCAGTGCTCAAAGATGTCACTTCCTCGAATGCCATGAAGGGGTACGTTATTTCAGGTGTGACCGCGGGACTGACAGCAGGTCTTTTCGATGGTTGGACGGGGACACAGACCAATCCGGCGACGGGCGCTGTTATCACTTCACCTTCGCTCAGCACTTGGACGGGGGTAGGGCAGTTTGCGGCTAATCAGGCCTTGCAAAACACCACCTCGACTTTATTGAGTAAAGCGTTGGGACAAGGCGGAGATATTGGTGATGCGCTAAAAGGCGCGTTATTTAATACATTGGCCGCTGCGAGCTTTAATGCCGTTGGGGATTTTACCAAGGGCAAGCTAACGGACGGTTACCCGCCGAAAGTACTTGTTCATGCGATGGTGGGGGGGCTGCTGTCTCAAGCCACGGGCGGGGACTTTAAAACCGGTGCGTTGGCGGCGGGGATCAATGAAGCTGCAGTTGTTCACTTAGACTCCCTGGTTCGCGGGGATAAAAATCTGCTGTCTATGAGCTCTCAGATTGTGGGCGTACTTGCAGCTGCTTCGCAGAGAGATGCGGATGCGAAGTCGATAGAGAAGGGCGGCTGGGTGGCAAAAAATGCCACGCAATATAATTATCAAGGGCATATTGATGACTATCTTGAAAAGCACGCTTCGTGCGCAGACAACCCAGGTAGTGTAGGCTGCGCAACGATACTGAGTATGTCAGGAGGAAGTTCTATAAGAGATGGTAATGTTGTGACAAATCAGGACGCCACCGGGAAAGTTGTTAGTTATACCTTGTTGGACGGCGATACCGGCAAACCCTTTATGATCATGGAGCCTGCGGAATATCAGGTATATTCGAAGGCGCCAGTGTCCGTGCAGGAAGCATATAAAAATACACCTCAGTGGGGGCTGGATCTTGGGTCTGCAATGATTAATATTCATGAGGGTAATAACCTTAAAGCATTAGAAACGCTTCCCTCATTTGTGGGCAGTCCCGAGCAGTGGAGCTCTTTAGGCGCCGCGCTTGGTAAAGTAACCTATGATGTTAGTGGCGGCGGGCACGTTTGGTTTCCCATGTCGGCAGGTGCTGCCGGAGTCAACTTCAGCGGGTCTTTCAATCGTACCGGTGATTTTAATTTGAATCCCTACAATACTGAGTATGTAGTGGGCAGTGCCATCGACGCGGGTGTTAGTCTAGGTGTTAACTTGCACCGAGGTGACAGCGGTGATCCTACTGCTATTAATATTGGGCTGGGTAAGTACTACGGGATGCAGATCAACTTCCAGGATGGAAACTTTAATGGTTTGACTCTTGGTTTTGGTGGTGGGCTTTCTACTCCAGTAACGTATACAATGCCGCTAAAGGATTATTTGAAAAGTTTTGGTGGTCCGCCGGTTAAACATTAAGGTTTTAGGTGTGAATTGTGTTTTTTATTGGAGATTTTTCTATGATGGCGTTAATGGGATTGTTTGTTATGGTGCTGGGGGTGTCCGGCATGATCTGGGGGGATCGGGTTCTGTTCAGAAAGAGAACTGGCCTCATTGCGCTGTTTTCATTTCCCCAAAGTTGGGCGAGGATTTTGAAGTGGCCTATTGGCGCCGGGATCTTTTTTATGGGACTGATGACACTGGTGCTCGGGTTGTATGGTTGGGGGGTGTCGTAACAAGGGATCCGGCCACGACTGGTTATATGTGGGTCTGATTTTTAATAATGGTCTGAATCGAATGGCACTTACTTAAACTTCTTCGGGTGTCCATTTCTCTTGACCTCGGCCCTTGCCGCTGAACGCGTTTGCATCAGCATCGGGTAAGGCTTGGGGCTTTGTTTCATTGCGCAATACTCAATCCGTCTTGGCCGGTTTTCGAGACGTTTCCCGGTGATCAACGCGAGTAAATCCTGCACCCTATCGCCTTGTTCGTCAGCGCCGTACTGCCACATCGCAAGGAATAATTGAAGGGTATGTTTAAAGCTAAGCTCGCGTAGCGAAAAAACAGCTAATAGCATTGATTTGGCCATGATCATCCGAATCAAATTATGCGCCAGCAGATGCACCCATAGCTTTTTTACAGCTATGTCAGGCGCCTTGTAGCTCATCATTTCAAGCCTCAACGATGTCTTGAGATTACGCAGATCCAGCTCAAGATACTAACGGTCTTTGTACAGTGAGTTGAGCCCCGCTTTGGATACTTGGCAATGCGAGCCGCGCGATTCTGGGGGCAATGGGTGCTGCAGGCGGATTCGGCGGCGCAATTCTAACGGCACCTGCCTGCGTGACCGCCGTGGGTTGTGCTGCACCTGCACTTTCTGGTTTGGGCGGCGCGCTCTCTTTCCACGATGGTATGCAGGCAACGGGCGCACTGCTAACGCGTTATGAATACACGCAGGGGAGCAAAGTACTCGCCTCGTTCAGTATGAATACCTATCCAGGCGACGTTAATCCCCTCCGTGATTATGGGACGGCGGCAGCGCGGGCGGCGATAGAAATTGCGCTGTTCAAGGGTGCCGCCAAGTTGGCTGAAGGTAAATCTCTTCTGCTGGTGGGGGAAAAGGCGGGCGCGAAAGAGGCAGGGGAAGCCGTTGCTACAAAGGATCCAAGGACCACTTACAGTGGTAATCTCCCGGCAGGCTACGATAAGGGCCCAATTTCCGTTGATGGTAAGGTTGTAGAGGGTGCTACGGATTTTAATGTCGGTCCAAAAGGACCAGGGCAGGTTATCCCTGATGCAATCAGCCCACCCAAGTTCAGCCGGGTTGAAGACCTGTTTGGGCAGACATTTGAAAGTATCCCGCTGTCGCACCTTCCCAATTGGAAAACCGGTTCGCTTGTAAATGATGGGGTGTTGGGCGAGCAACTGGCCCTTCAAACCCTCAACGGAAAAACCGGCCTCAATTTCAAGCCATTGCAGAACGGTAGCAACCACGGCTGTGATGGCTGCGCGGTGGCGATCAATGGCGATACGATTACCGTGGTGGTGATGGATGCGAAGTCTTCGGTGAATGGCGTGAATAAGGCCGGTACGCCGCATGGGGACCCGAGGACGCGGTTGGAGGGGTGGCTGGGTAATAAATCAATTGCCGACTCTGATCCTGCTTTACGCGATGCTTTGCAAGCGGCGTTGGATTCAGGAAAAGCCAAGGTTCAAGGTGTCACAGTCAAAGTCGGTGTTCCCGCCCCCGGTAAAACAGGTGTAGCAGAATTTAAGGTGGAACCATGGACCAAGAAGTAATTCAGTGCGAGCGCTCGGGCGTAAACCCGAAATGGCCCTCCTACAAAAGTGTGCTGGGGCGCATAGCCAAGGGGCCACACGTCTCAGATGAATACGAGTTGAATGGCATCCGTGAATATGTTGAGCGCGGCGATGCATTTGCGAAGCCATCAATGCCTGTACCGAATAGTGACAACGTTACGCGTAGTAGCTCCGAATGGATGGCCGTCACACGAGCCCACAAGGTATTGGCAACCGCACCAGATAATCCGCAATGGCTTCTGGAATTAGCCCATTGGCTGCGCTATTACCAAGTAGGAATTTGGCAGTTGTTCTTCTGGGCGGGCCAGTTCGACATTATTGCCAAAGCGGCAGGCAATGATCGCCGCCGCCAAAACTACAGCATCCAAACCGCCACCAATATGATGGCCGCCATGGCGATCCTAGGCTGGAAGGATGCCGTCATACATCAGGGCTATCTCACCCATGCGGCTCTCAACCGTGGGCATCAATTAGTGATTGAGTACGAAGAGCAACACCGCCGCGCCCAAGCCTTTATGCTGCGTGTGTTTGCCGATTGGGTGGGCGATGTCTCGCATCAATGGCCTACTTATGCTTACGACGAACCCATCTACGAAGCCTTGTTCGCCAAGTGGCGCACTCCCAGCCCCGACGACCTGATGCCCTGCCTGTTGGCCGCGTGTGACCGCCACACTTGGCAAACCGGCAAAGAGAGCCAGAAGAATGCCTATGACTTCAATCAGGACTGGCACTTGGAGCGCGTGCCGGTGGAAATTCTCTATATCCTGCGCCTGCGCCAGTGGGAAGGTTTAGCCAATCCGCAGAAGATTGATCATCCGCTGCTGGCCGCGCCCTTTGATCAATTGCCGCCCGAGCAGCCAGTGCCTGAGTTGGACGAGTTGATGCAAGGTGTGCTCAAACGCGCGAGGGAAGACTGGCCACAGTACGATGAAGTGTTGTCGTTGCCAGCATTGAGGAGTTGAATGGTGCAAAAGCAACAGTTAGCGGGCTTGGTACGAATACGACTGCTGTTGATATATTTGCTGTAGTAAAGCGGGGTCAGACCACCATTTTAAGATGAAGAGGTGAGGGGCATAGTTGAGGCTTGATTGAATTTTGTTCATAAGGGTGGTCTGACCGCTATTTTTACGAGCGGAAGGCAAGTATCGCATGGCGGTACGGCTGATGGGTCGAGTGCATTTGATTCTCAACGATGACCCAAACATGATCTATGAAACTTTTGTATAAGTGAATGAAAAGCTCAATCCGATCTTCTGGCTGGTCTGATCCCTATTTTTCCTTAGAGTGAAAGTGGGAAGGTTTTCAATATGAAAGCCAGAACAAATGGGAGTAACTATTGATGCACAGTCCAGCGCTGGTGGTAGAGTTGTATGAGCCTGAAGAAGCCTGTCGGTTCTTGGCCGTTGTCGCTATAGGCTTGCTGACGGCAGTGGGTAATGAGGTGAAGACGCTTGCTGAGGCTGAGCGCTTGTTGTTCACTCCTAGAACCGTCAGGATCCTGAGCGATAAAGGTCTCTCCCCAGCGTTGTGTGAGCTCATAATGGAGTGCTGCGAGTTGGACGATATTCTAGATTTGTTGCCCTTAAAGTTTGATGCTGAATTGAGAAAAATGATAAATCGCTTTTCTGAATATTTAAAATTTTCGGTTGCGCAAGATCCCTATTCGACGCACTCACGATTGAAATGATGTGGCGCTAGCAGGGGAGTGGGCCGCGCCACGGTTTTCTATTTCTTAGTTTTTAATAGTGGTTTCCCGCCCCCCGTTTCGCTGGGTATTAGGTTGTATAGGCGTTTTCGAGCCCCGACGTTGAAGCGTAGAAACTGTGCAGCGTGGGCGCTCCAAGAAAAGTAAGGTCAGCCCATGATTATCGTAGTTGGCCAAGGATGCAAAGTCATATCTTACGGACATCCAGAATTTGACCGGCAGGCAGTTCACGCCTAAATAGTTAGAACTTTTGAAAGCTGATCTGCGAGAGAATAATTATTCACGTTTATCTAAAGAAGAGGTGAAACTGAACAGGGCGGAGTTTGATAGTAAGTTGCCAAGTCTGCGAGTAGAGTGGGAAAAAATACGGGCGCGAGCTGGCCAAAAGAAACGTACATTGATAAATATGGAAATCAGGCTACTAGAAATTACGATGCTCATCATGTTATAGAGAATAAATTTGGTGGTAAGGCAGAGTGGTGGAATATTACACCTGCGATGAGAGGCGTGGAGCACCAAGGTGGTATTCAGAGGGCTCAAGGGCCAGCGGAAAAAATATTTGGTAAGTGATTATGAAAAATAAAGAAGAGTTAAAAGCGTTGGTTGAAGCTGTAACGTCCTCAACAGAATACGAGGGCAATTACGGCTATCGCATAACAGGCACGAGTGCGACGTTAAGCAATGTTGATGAATCAGATTGACAGCACGCCCCGGCTGACTATCTGGAGTTTATTGCTGAGTTTGGTTTCGGGGAATTAGATACGGCATTTCATCTCGATGATGGCCCGGAGAAGTACTCAACTGTATGTGGTCGAGAAGTTGAGGGCTATGAGGGCTTTTATGTGTTCGGTGGGAATTCGAGTGATGTGCTATATGCTTTCGACGCAAAAAATAATTGGCAGATCGTAGAGATTAGCTCTGAGTTGGATGGGGTTGATGTTTTAGCGTCAAGTTTTTCTGATTTTATCTTGGAGCGGTTGAAACACGTCAAGTCGTTAGTTGAAAGGCGTGCGGCGGGCTGATTGTTAGCGTTGCATTTATAGGGTGGTAAAAGCAAATACTAACGCTCGAAATACACCCAGGTTCATTACCGATTCTGCCGGTAATACTATTGATTTGGATTATATCAAGGGACTCAGGGAAACGAATGCGACGTCACTGTAACTCGTGGTGGTGGTTTATTACTGCCTTTCCTGATGATGCTCCGTCTCATAGAAGCCAAAAAAATGTGGTGGTATAAATTGCAGCTCAAATCTTCAGGTTCTATCTAGACAAGTAAATAGAACTAAGTCTGACGAGTAGGTGAGCCTAAATGAATAATTCCATTCGAAACATTGATGAATTGCCTTCAGTTGAGCGTGTTAAACATGTGGCTCAGGGGTTGGCTTTGTTGGACGCCATCATCATGCCCGAGTGGGAGTATAGATATTTCTCATTCAACTGTAATTGGGACGGTGAAGGGAAGAAATGATGGGCTCCATGAGAGACGGTTCGGGGGCTGAGTATTTTTTGCACTTTACCAGTGCAGGTGTTGCAGGGAAGGTGATATGTGGTTCTCCTCTATCTGATGTGTCTGAGTGTTTGAACACCATGCCTGCGGTGTTTCAGCGATTTAAAGTTGAGCCAGCGTTCTCTACGGATAATGCAAGTTTGTTTTTTTGGCGAGATATCAATCAATCATCCTGGTGCGCTTCGCCGGATGGGCTGAAAGAGTATCCGTTGCTAGGTTTTTTTGTGGGAGGCATTGCAGCTTATAAAAGTTTAGTTGAGGGATATCACGGGAAAACTGTTGATTCAGTCGTACTTGAAGAGGTGTTTGCATCGCTCAATGTTGCCGCGAGCCAGTTAATGATGCTTAATCCTGATATAGAGCTGAGTGACTTGACCGATGACTTCCAAGAAATTTTAGGCCGTGCACTCTAATCTTGTATTGTCTGTGGGTTGTTTTAGTAATAAACAGAGTTAGAGCAAAAGGAATTAAATGGGATCATACCATCGTTTTAAGATGAAGAGGTGGGGTGTAGTTGAGGCTTGATTGAACTTTGCTCATAAGAGAGGTTTGACCCATATTTACACAAGGCGTGACCGTCAAAGTCGGTGTTTCTGCCCCCGGTAAACAGGTGTAGCAGAATTTAAGGTGGAACCATGGTCCAAGAAATAATTCAGTGCGAGCGCTGGGGCGTAAACCCGAAATGGCCTTCTTACAAAAGTGTGCTGGGGCGCATAGCCAAGGGGCCACATGTCTCGGATGAATATGAGATAGCCGGTATTCGCGAGTACGTTACTCGCGAGGATGCTTCGCCGAAGCGTTCAATGATGGTTCCAAACAGAAACAATGCAACAGATGCTCGTGCAGAATGGATGTCGGTGACAAGGGCTCACAAAGTACTTGCCACTGCAACGGGAAACCCGCGATGGCTTTCCGAATTGGCACACTGGATGCGTTACTACCAAGTAGGCATTTGGCAGTTGTTTTTTTGGGCGGGGCAGTTTGACGTTTTGGCTAAAGCTGTAGGTAATGACAGACGCCAACAAAACTACAGCATCCAAACCGCTTCCAACATGATGGCCGCCATGGCGATTCTGGGCTGGAAGGAAGCTGTCATCCACCAAGGCTATTTGACCCATGCGGCGCTCAACCGTGGTCATCAACTGGTCATCGAGTATGAAGAGGAGCACCGCCGCGCCCAAGCCTTTATGCTGCGTGTGTTTGCCGATTGGGTGGGCGATGTCTCGCATCAATGGCCTGCTTATGCTTACGACGAACCCATCTACGAAGCCTTGTTCGCCAAGTGGCGCACTCCCAGTCCCGACGACTTGATGCCCTGCCTGTTGGCCGCGTGTGACCGACACACTTGGCAAACCGGCAAAGAGAGCCAGAAGAACTCCTACGACTTCAATCAGGACTGGCACTTGGAGCGTGTGCCGGTGGAAATTCTCTATATCCTGCGCCTGCGCCAGTGGGAAGGTTTAGCCAATCCGCAGAAGATTGATCATCCGCTGCTGGCCGCGCCCTTTGACCAATTGCCGCCCGAGCAACCAGTGCCTGAGTTGGACGAGTTGATGCAAGGTGTGCTCAAACGCGCGAGGGAAGACTGGCCAAAGTACGATGAAGTGTTGTCGTTGCCAGCATTGAGGAGTTGAATGGTGCAAAAGCAACAGCTAGCGGGCTTGGTACGAATACGACTGCTGTTGATATATTTGCTGTAGTAAAGCGGGGTCAGACCACCATTTTAAGATGAAGAGGTGAGGGGCATAGTTGAGGCTTGATTGAACTTTGCTCATAAGAATGATCTGGCCCCATTTATTTTTATATGCGATTGAGAACAGTGACCTAACCCCTATTTAATAATGGATAGTTTTCGATGATGGCGTTCATGGGATTGTTTGTAATGGTGCTGGGGGTGTTGGGCATGATTTGGGGCGAGCGGGTCCTGTTCAAAAAGAGAGATGGCCTCAGTGCTTTATTTTCGTTTCCCCAAAATTGGGCAAGGTTTTTGAAGTGGCCGATTGGCGCTGGAATTTTTTGTATGGGATTAATGACCATGGTGCTGGGGCTGCGTGGACGTGTCGTGTAGAGACGGGTTGCAATAGAAAGAGACAAGGAACAATGCATGTTTGAAAGGTATGAAACATTGCTGGCAGCTATTTCCTCTGAAGACTATTGGTCAGATGAAGGCATTGATATTGCCGCCACTCACGTCTCTCAATTTGACAGTTCAGACTGGCACGCGCTTGAGTCTGTACTTTTACAGAAGTCTGAAGTGTGGGGGAGGCCGGTGTGCCGAATCTTTGAGTGATTCGAATGGTGATCGAGCCTTGTGTATTTTATTGAAGCTGCTCAAAGCAGAAGAGGAATCGGTCGTTATTCATGCGATTGAGTCGATCGAATCGCTTATTTTGGCAGGCTATGTTTTTGACCCGCAGCCGATAGTGATTGCTTTAAGTGAAAGGGTTGGGGCCTCTACACGAACGTTGGAATTAATGGCGACGACATTAGTCAGGAAGTGCGGGCATCCAGGAGGCGCACGTTGAATCGGTCAGCCAGTTTGCGATGCGGGTGCTGGGGGCTTGCAGATGCACCGCGGTGATCCCTTCGCAGCCTCGCTGAAGCTCGACAGCTCCCACAGTTGATCTGCGGTGAGGCGGCTCATTGGGTTTTCAACAGCGTGGCCACCGCCGTGAGTGCCAGCTCATAACCCAGCGCCCCCAGCCCCGCGATAACTCCCGTTGCCGCCTTGGACACGTAGGAGTGATGCCGAAAACTCTCGCGCTTCCAGATGTTGCTCATGTGCGCCTCGATGATCGGGCCGTCGAAGGCCAGCAGCGCGTCGAGGATCGGCACTGAGCTGTAGGTGAGCCCGGCGGCGTTGATCACGACAGCGTCGGCGTTCAAACGGGCCTCTTGAATCCAGTCCACCAGCACGCCTTCGTGGTTGCTCTGGCGAAAGTCCAGGCTCAGGCCCAGCTCGGCGGCGTGACGTTGGCAGCGTGCTTCGATGCTGGCGAAGCTTTCGCTGCCGTAGGTGCCGTTTTTGTCGAGGCCGTAAAGGTTGGCGTTGGGGCCATTGAGGAAAAAAACGCGGTGGGACATGGCTTGCGCTCCAGGTTATTGCGCGACGGTCAGCACGACTTTGCCGACGTTGGCGTTGGCCTCCAGCAGCCGGTGGGCCTCGGCGGCTTGAAGCAGGGGCAACTGCGTGTGGATCTGCGGGCGCACCAGGCCAGACGCCAGCCAGGGTAAAAACCGTGAGCGAATACACACCGCCAAACGGGCTTTTTCGGCGTGGCTTTTGGGACGCAAGGTGGAGGAGGTGAGGCTGAGGTTTTTGCGCATCAAGACCTGTAAATCCAGTTCGATTTTTGCGCCTTGAAGGAAGGACAAACTCACATGCCGCCCACCCATCGCCATCGCCGCAAGGTTGCGCGCGACATAAGGGCCGCCGACGTTATCCAGCACCACGTCCACGCCGCGCCCTTCGGTGCAGTCGTTCACCACCTCGGCGAAATCTTCAGTGTGTCTATCCACCGCGCGCCACACGCCAAGCGCTTGCAGCATCGCGACTTTCTGCGGGCCGCCGGCGGTGGCGATCACCCGTGCTCCGGCGGCATGCGCACACTGCACGGCGAAGCTGCCGACGCCACTGGCGGCGCCGTGGATCAGCACGCTGTCGCCGCTGCGCAGGCGGCCCAGTTCAAACAGGTTGTGCCACACGGTAAACGCTGCTTCCGGCACGCCTGCAGCATCGTGAAGGGATAACCCCACCGGCACCGGCAAGCAATGCGCCGCCTGTGCCACGCAGTATTCGGCGTAGCCGCCGCCGTTGAGCAGCGCCATCACGCGGTCGCCAGGGGCAAACTCGTCCACGCCACGGCCTACCGCGACGACGATGCCCGCTGCTTCCAGGCCGAGTACATCGGTGACGCCAGGCGGAATCGGGGCGCCGCTGCGTTGCATCAGGTCCGGGCGATTGACGCCAGCAGCCGCCACGCGGATCAACACTTCGCCGGCTTCGGGTTTCGGCACCGGGCGCTCTACGCAGTGCAGCACCTCAGGCCCGCCCGGCTCACGGGCAATCACCGCCTTCATGCGGTCCAGTCATCCGGCACAACGGCGATCACGTCGATTTCCATCAGCCATTCCGGCTGGCCGAGGCCGGAAATCACCAGCCCGGTGGAGATCGGGAACACGCCTTTAAGCCACTTGCCCACCTCCTGGTACACCGGCTCGCGGTAGCGCGGGTCGATCAGGTAAGTGGTGGTTTTCACAATGTGCGAAAGGTCAGAGCCCGCTTCCTCAAGCAGTTGCTTGACGTTTTTCATCGCCTGTTCGGCCTGGGCGCGCGGGTCGCCGAGGCCGACCAGGTTGCCGTCGAAGTCGGTGCCGATCTGGCCGCGCACATAAATGGTGTTGCCGGCGCGCACGGCCTGGCACAGGTCGTTGTCCAGCGCCTGGTTGGGGTAGGTCTGCTTGGTGTTGAACATGCGGATGCGGGTGTGGGTGGGCATGGCGGGCAACTCATCGGAAGCGGGATAAAACAAGCTTCACATCGCCCCCGACCGCGCGAAACCAGCATTTGCGCGCGGTAGTGCTTAGGAAAAACCGAAGCCCGTGCAGGTCATCGGCTGGCGCGCGACCCGGCACGAACCCTGCAACACCGCCTGTACGGTCATTGTTGAGGGGCAGGCGAAATGCTCAGTCGTATTACTCAGCGTCAACTGGAGTATTTCGTTGCGTCGGGAGAGGCGGGCAGCATCAGTGCTGCGGCCGAACGCATCCATGTGTCGTCGCCATCCATCTCGGCGGCCATCACCCATATGGAGGCGGAGCTGGGCATTCAGCTGTTTATCCGGCACCACGCCCAGGGCATTTCGCTCACGGCGGTGGGGCGCCAGGTGATGCAAGAGGCCAAGCTGATTCTGGAGCAGATGACCAACCTCTACACCATCGCCTCCGAGTCGTTGAACACGGTGCGCGGGCCGCTGCGAGTGGGTTGCCTGGAGTCGTTGGCGCCGATGATCACGCCGGAATTGGTGTTTGGTTTTGGCCGCGCATTCCCCGGTGTGCGCCTGACCCAGGCCGAAGGCAACCACGAAGAACTGCTGGAAAAACTGCGCAGCGGCGAGCTGGATATCGCCCTGACTTACGACCTGGTAACCAGCCCCGACATCGACTTCCAACCCCTGGCGCACCTGCCGCCGTATGTGATGGTCGGCGAGTATCACCCGCTGGCGAGCTTGCCGGCGGTGAGCATGCAAGACCTTGAGGCCTACCCGGTGGTGCTGCTCGACACGCCGTGGAGCCGCGACTATTTCCTCAGCCTGTTCATGCAGGCGGGCACTACGCCGAACATCATCATGCGCTCCACCAACCTCGAAACGGTGCGCGCAATGGTCGGCAATGGCATTGGCTATTCCTTTGCGAATGCGCGGCCCAAATCGAATATGTCCCAGGATGGCAAACGGGTAATCCGCCTGCGCCTGGCCGGCTCGCACCGGCCGATGCGGCTGGGGTATGCCACGGCGAGCAACACCCAGTTGTCGCGCGTGGTGTCGGCGTTTGCCGAGCGTTGCCGCTTGTTTGTGTCCGACCAGTACATCCCCGGCATGGCCCCGCCGAGCTTTTTTGACCCGCATGCGGTGCGGGTCTTGAGTGGGGTGAGCTGAGGTTGCACCAAAAGGTGGCGTGGGCTGCGCCGCTCGCTCAGCTGTGCACCCTTTTGGCCGGAACAAGCAATCTCAGAAACACTAGAGGCCCCATGTGGGAGCGGGCTTGCTCGCGAATGCAGTGTGTCAGCTACACATTGGTTGACTGACACACTGCATTCGCGAGCAAGTCGAATCGTCGCACCGCCGCTCCCACATTTGATCTTCATTGTTTCCACTGGTCGGTTATCACTGCATAGGTTCTACCTACCCAGTGAGCCGGGTTTTACGAATTGACCCTAAGCCCCCGTCCCCACGACTCTCATCCCATCGATGCAGATCAACTTCTTTTTCAGCAAGGCACCGCGACGATGACATTCGACTGGCACTACATGTTTGGTTTGCTCAGCGACCCCGAGTTCTGGCGTGCGACGTGGACGGTGATCAAGCTCAGCACCCTGACCTGGATCCTGAGCATCGCCCTGGGCTTTCTGCTGGCGCTGGCCAAACAATCCAGGCACGTGCTGCTCAGCGTTCCGGCCCGTGGCTATATCTGGTTGTTCCGCAGCCTGCCGCTGCTGGTGCTGCTGATCTTTATCTACAACTTGCCCCAGGCATTGCCCGGCACCTCCGCCGTGCTGGCCGACCCGTTCTGGTCCGGCTTGCTGGCGCTGGTGATCTGCGAGACGGCCTACGTGGCTGAAATTCATCGCGGTGGTTTGCTCTCGATTCCCAAAGGGCAGGGCGAAGCGGCGCGGGCGCTGGGCTTGAAGTTCTTCGGCACCCAGTGGCGCGTGGTCATCCCCCAGGCGTTGCGCGTGGCCTTGCCGTCGCTGGCCAACGAATACATCTCCATCGTCAAGCTGACCTCGCTGGTGTCGGTGATCTCGCTGACCGAGATATTGATGGTCGGCCAGCGCCTGTATTCGCAGAACTTCCTGGTGATCGAAACCATGGCGGCGGTGGCGTTCTTCTACGTGTTTATCGTCACCGTGTTCGACTTCCTGCTCAAACGCCTGGAGCGCTTTCTCGACGTCAACCAGCGCAACGTGTCCCGCGTGCCGGACGCGGCGGTGCTGGCCCTGGCCACGCAACAGCGCACGGCGTTGCAGCGCCCGGCGAGCACCGGCGCCTCGGCGCTGGACGCCACGCGGTTGCACAAGGCTTATAACAATATCGAGGTGCTGGGCTCGGTCAATTTGCAGATCCAGCCGGGTGAGGTGGTGTCGGTGATCGGCCCGTCCGGCTCCGGCAAGACCACGCTGATTCGCCTGCTCAACGGCCTTGAGCAACTGGACAACGGCGAGATCAAGATCAACGGCCAGCCGTTCATTCATCTCAATAAAGTCGGCGCGCAGAAACCCCAGTACGTCGAGCACGCCGAGCACCGCCTGAACATCGGCATGGTGTTCCAGAGCTTCAACCTGTTCCCGCATTTGAGCGTGCTCGACAACCTGTTGATGGCGCCGAAATACCATCGGCTGGGGCGCACCGATGCGCTCAAGCAACAGGCCTACGCGCTGCTGCACAAGGTTGGCATGCTCGACCACGCCTGGAAGTACCCGCACCAGTTGTCGGGCGGCCAGCAACAACGCGTGGCCATCGCCCGCGCCTTGATGATGCGCCCGCAAATCATGCTGTTCGACGAGCCGACCTCGGCCCTCGACCCGGAAAAAGTCAACGAAGTGCTGCAGGTCATCGAAGCCCTGGCCGGGGAGGGCATCACCATGGTGATCGTCACCCACGAGATGAACTTCGCCTTCAAGGTCTCCGACCGCATCGTGTTCATGGAGAAGGGCCGCGTGGTTTGCGATGACACGCCCCAGGCCCTGCGCAGCGGCCACAACCCACGCGTGGAGGCGTTCCTCAAGGACGTCTCGCTGGCGTGACCTCGTTAACGTTCAGGACACCCTAAAATGATCGAGCAAGCTCAAATCGAACAATTCCAGCGCGACGGCTTTCTGGTGGTGGAAGGCGTGCTGTCGCCGGACGACGTGGCCGCGCTGCAACACGACTTCGACCAATGGGTGGAAGAGAGCCGCAGCCACGACCAAGGCTGGGGCGCCACCGTGGATGGCCGCGCGCGCTTCGACCTGGAAGGCGACCACCGCGCTGATCACCCATCGTTGCGCCGGGTGAGTTCGCCCACCGAGATTTCCCCGGTGTATGAGCGCGTGGCGTTGCACTCGCGGATGGCGGCGATTTCCGCGCAGTTGGTGGGCGCTGGCGGCGCGCGTTTTCATCACAGCAAGATCAACTCGAAACTGCCGCACACCGCGACCCAAGTGAAGTGGCACCAGGACTTTTTGTTCACGCCCCACAGCAACGACGACATCGTCACCGCTTTGCTGATGGTCAGCGAAGTGACACCGCAGAACGGCCCGCTGAATGTGATCCCCGGCAGCCATAAAGGCCCGTTGTGGTCGCACTGGCAGAACCAGCGTTTCACCGGTTCGGTGGACGACGCCGTGGTCGAAGAACACTGCCAGCAACCGGTCGCTTGCTACGGCCCGGCCGGTTCCGTGTGCTTTATGCACACGCGTTTGCTGCACGCTTCCAGCCCTAACGAGACCGAACTGCCGCGCACGTTGTTCATCAGCGTCTACGCCGCTGAAGACGCGCTGCCATTCGGCGAAAACCCGCTGCCCAGTGCACACGCCGGCCTGTTGGTGGCCGGTGAAGAAAGTGGCTTGGTGCGCTCCACCGACAACCAGCTGCGCTTGCCGCAGAAGCCCCGTGGCGCGTCGTTCTTTGTGCAACAGGCCGGCCAAGATTCCGTGACTGCCTAACCCCCTAAAACCCTTGCAGGTAATGACCATGACAGCGTCTCAAAAAAGTCTTCGCCCTTTCGCCGTGTGCCTGCTGGGCGCCGCGGTTGCACTGACCTCGTTGGCGGCTTCGGCGTTCCAGCAGGAAGGCAAGATCATTGCCGGTTCCGACGTGACCTTCTTCCCGTATGAGTACATGGATAACAACAAGCCGGCAGGTTTTGATATCGAGTTCATGGACGGCCTGGGCAAGGTCATGGGGCGCAAGGTCGAGACCCTCGACACGCGCTTTCCCAACCTGATCACCGGCCTGCAAGCCGGGCGCTTCGATGTGACCAACTCGTCGATGTACATCACCGCCGAGCGGGTCAAAGTCATCGACATGATCCCCTACCTGAAAAGCGGCGAGTCGATCCTGACCCTCAAGGACAGCGCCTTCCAGCCCAAGAAGCCGGAAGAGTTCTGCGGCCACAAGATCGGCTCCATGGGCGCCACGTCCTGGCTGGCGCAGATGAACAAGCTGTCGACCGAATACTGTGTGGCCAAGGGCTTGAAGCCGATCCAGATCAGCGAATACAGCACCGACCCGCAAACCACCCAGGCCTTGCTGGCTCACGCCGTCGAAGCGCAGATCACCGACGCCGCCGTGGCCCGAGGTGTGATCGACAAGCTCGGCAGCCGCGTGGTGATTTCTTCCGACAGCTTGATCTACCCGGTGCTGAACGGCTTCGGCGTGAAGAAGGGCAACGACGACGTGAAGAAAGCCTTGCTCGACGGGCTGGAAAAGTACCGCGCCACCCCGGAATACGCCGCGTTGCTCAAGAAGTACAACTTTGAAGCGCCGACCGCAGCCGACATCGACGCGCTGATGCCCAAGTAAGCCTACCGCGCGTGCCGCAGCCTGCTGCGGCCGCGCCCTGTGGAGACAGATTCATGGCGTTATCCCTTGAAGAACAGGCGCGCATCGACCTGGCGGCGACCTTTCGTATCATCGCCCATGTCGGCATGCACGAGGCGGTGGCCAACCACCTCAGCGCCGCCGTGTCGGCAGATGGCAAACAGTTTTTGCTTAACCCGAAGTGGAAGCATTTTTCGCGCATTCGGGCCAGTGACCTTTTACTGTTGAACGCCGATGACCCTGGCTGCGCCGACCACCCGAATGTGGATGCCACCGCCTGGTCGATCCACGGGCAGATCCACCGGTTACTGCCGCAAACCCGCGCTGTGTTGCACCTGCATCCGATCTACACCACGGCCGTGGCGTGCCTGGCCAAGCCGCATATCCCGCCTATCGATCAGAACACTGCGCGCTATTTCAACCGCGTTGCCGTCGATGAGCTGTACGGCGGCATGGCCGACACCGAGGCCGAAGGCGCGCGCCTGGCCGGTTTGCTCGACGGCAAAAGCCGCCTGTTGATGGGCAACCACGGTGTGATGGTAACGGCCACGTCGATCGGCGAAGCCTATGACGATATCTGGACCCTGGAGCGCGCCTGCCAGATCCTGGTGACGGCGTGGTCCACCGGGCAGCCGCTGCGGGTGTTGTCGGATGAAGTGGCGGAAAAGACCGCGCGCGGCTGGGAAGGCATTGCGGATTTTTCGCGGCAGCACTTTGAAGAAATGAAGCAATTGATGATCGACGCCGACCCTTCGGTGCTCGACTGAGGGCTTTTTATGACGTTTTCCGTTGTCGCTCGCTGCGCCGAGACCGGCCAGCTGGGTATTGCGATCAGCTCTTCAAGCATTGCTGTTGGCGCACGTTGCCCGTGGTTGCGCCCGGGTGTGGGGGCGGTGGCTTCGCAGAACATCACGTTGCCGAGTTTGGGGCCGCAGATGCTGGATAGGCTGGAGCAGGGCGTGGCGCCGAGCGAAGCACTGGAGGCTGTTCTGGCCGGTCAGGACCATAGCCAATATCGGCAAGTGACGGTGATTGATAGCCAAGGTCGAACCGCACATTTCAGCGGCGCGCAAACCCTTGGTATTCATGCGGCGGTGAGTGGCGAGCAGTGCGTGGCGGCGGGGAACATGCTCGCTAATCCTGAGGTGATCGAGGCCATGGTGCGTGCGTTCGAAAATGCGTCCGGGCACCTGGCAGACCGTCTGCTGGCGGCGATGCACAGCGGCCAGGCCCAGGGCGGCGAGGCAGGCCCGGTGCATTCGGCGGCGTTGATCGTGGTCGACGACCTGTTGTGGCCCATCGTCAACCTGCGGGTGGACTGGGCCGATGAACACCCGATCGTCGCCCTCGACCAGCTCTGGCAGGCTTATCGCAGCCAACTGCAGGACTACATCGACCGCGCCATCAACCCGCAACACGCGCCGGGTTACGCCGTGCCGGGAGATGATCGATGAGCAGCAGCCGTGAATTGCTCGCACAACTGGTGCGCTTTGACACCACCAGCCGCGAATCCAACCTGGCCTTGATCGACTTTGTGCGCACGTACCTGCAAGGCCATGGCGTGGCGTGCGAACTGGTGTTCAACGCGCAAAAGAGCAAGGCCAACTTGCTGGCGACTATCGGCCCGGCGCAGGTGCCGGGCATCGTGTTGTCCGGCCACACCGATGTGGTACCGGTGGACGGCCAGCGCTGGACGGTAGCGCCGTTCGAGCTGACCGAAAAGGACGGCAAGTTGTACGGGCGTGGCACGGCGGATATGAAGGGCTACATCGCCTGTGTGCTGGCCTGCGTGCCGGCGCTGGTGCAAGCGCCGTTGCGCATGCCGGTGCATATCGCGCTGTCCTACGACGAAGAGGTCGGCTGCCTGGGCGTGCGCTCGCTGATCGAAAGGTTTCACGCGCAACCGGTCAAGCCGCTGCTGTGTGTGATCGGCGAGCCCACCGAGCTCAAGCCGGTGCTGGGCCATAAAGGCAAGTTGGCGATGCGCTGCGAAGTGCAGGGCGCGGCGTGCCATTCGGCCTATGCGCCGTCGGGGGTGAATGCCATCGAATACGCCGCGCGGTTGATCAGTGAACTGGTGCGGCTCGGTGAAAGCCTCAAGGTGCCGGATCAGCTTGACGAGCGCTTTGACCCGCCGTTTTCCACTGTGCAAACCGGCGTGATAAACGGTGGCAAAGCGCTGAACATCGTTCCGCAAAATTGCACGTTTGATTTTGAAGTGCGCTCGCTGCCGGCGCAGGATCCATGGCGGGTGGCGCAGCAGTTGCGCGGGTATGCCGAACAAACCCTGTTGCCGGCGATGCAGGCGGTGAGCGAGCAGTGCGCGATCAGTTTCAGTGAGTTGTCGAGCTACCCGGGCCTGGCAACTTCGGTGGAAAGCCAGGCGGCAGAGTGGGTCGCGCAGTTCTGCGGCTCGCGGGACTACGGCACGGTGGCTTTTGGCAGTGAAGGCGGGTTGTTTGATCAGGCGGGCATCCCGACCGTGGTGTGCGGGCCGGGAAGCATGGGGCAGGGGCATAAGCCGGATGAGTTCATCAGCGTGGAGCAGTTGGCGGCGTGTGATCGGATGCTGGAGCAGGTAGTGGCGTTTGTGAGCCAGTAAGACCACCCCACTATCCAATGTGGGAGCGGGCTTGCTCGCGAAAGCGGTGTATCAGTGAAAAATATTGACCTGACACACCGCCTTCGCGAGCAAGCCCGCTCCCACATTTGTTCTGTGTTGTTTCTTTAACGGGGGGTAACTTTTAGCCCTTCGCCACACCCACCCGCCACTGCGCCGGCGGCAGCAAACCATTCACCAGGTAATTGCCCACAATCCGCGACTTGTACACGCGCGGGTTGTGGTTCGCCAGCGTCCGCGCATTGCGCCACAGCCGGTCCAGCGCCTTGTTGCTGGCCGTGGCACTGGCGCCCAGCGCGTCAAACAGCGCAGTGGTTGCCGCGAGTGTGGCATCCACCACCGGGTTCACCGCCAGGCACACTTCCAACTCCGCCAATGCCACCTGCGGGTCATCGTCGTGCAGCGGCTCGGCATGGGCGATCACAGACTGCGCGGTCTGGTCCAGGCGCTGCGCCGCTTGCTGGGTGATGGCGTGCGCGGCGTAGGCCTGGCTGGCCACTTCGCCGATGACTTGCAGCAACTGCACATCGTGCGCGGCGCTATCGGCGTTGCCGGTGGTGAAGGTCCTGGCGCGCTGGCTGAGCTCTTGCGCACCGCTTAACGCCGCGCGACGGGCGATGCCGGCGAGGGTCGCGAGGTGGTAGATCTGGTAGAACGACTGGCCGTAGCCGAAGCGTTGGTGAGTGGGGCGCAGGTCGTCTTCCACCGGGGCGTTGTCGAAAATGCAGGTGCCGCTGGCGGTTAGGCGTTGGCCGAAGCCGTTCCAGTCATCCACGATGTTCACGCCGGGCGCCTTGAGATCGACGACAACGCTGTACACCGTGCCGTCTTCACCGGTGGCCACGGTGTTGATCAGGTCACTGTAGAGCGCGCCGGTGGTGTAGAACTTTTTGCCGCTGATGCGCAGGCTGCCGTCGGCATCGCGGTGCAGGCGGGTGCCGAAGTCGCCTCGTGCCTGGTTGCCAACCTCGGTGCTGCCGGGCGAGAGCAGGGCGCCCTGGCCGAGTCGGTCGAGCCACTTGGCGCGCCAGTCGAGGTCTTTGGCGCAGAGCACGTCTTCGCAAAAGCCGAAATGCCCACGCAGGGCTTGGGTGATGTTGGAATCGGCCGCCGACAGTTCGGTGAGCAGCGCAAGCAGTTCGGCAAAGCTCGCGTCCTGGCCGCCGTAACTGGCGGGCAAGCGCCAGCGCGGCAAGCCGAGGGCGTTCAGTTGCTGGATCACCGTCGCCAGGCTGGCGCGGGTCTGATCGGCCTCGGCGGCGTGGGCAAGGATCTGCGCAAAGAGTGGGCGAAACGGTGCAGCCAGTTGTTCGTAACGGGCGGAGGGCGCGGCGCCCCAAATATTCAACGCGGGAATCGACATGCAATGGACCTTGCAGAAAGTGGCTCAGGTGCTGGGGTCCAGTGGTCTGGTGACGTCACCCTAACTCAGGGGTGGCAAAGTTTTTAATACGAAAAATAGCTAGGGTGCTGCGCAGTGGTTCTATCGATAGTGCGCAACAGTATTAAACCCAGCGCTTTTATTGCGTTAGCTTCTACGGGCGCCACGCTCGGCGACCTCCAAACCCTTGCTCTCATCACCAGACTGCACGCCCACAGATGGTTGAGTCAGCCCTCAACTGTGTGGACTCTTTTATGATCAATCGTCGAAACCTGCTTGCCCTGCTGGGCCTGGCCTCTCTCTCGTTGCATGGCTCATCGGTAGGGGCGGCAGAACCGCTGACGCTGACGGTGGGCGACCAGTTCTTCTCCAATCGCATCGTGCTGGAGCTGTCAGGCGAGTTGAAGGATTTGCCGTATAAAATCGATTTCAAACGCTTTAACACCGGCTCCCCCGTGGCTTCGGCGGTTGCCAGCGGCGCGCTGGACGTGGGCATTGTCGGCGACACGCCGGTGATCAGCCTGGCGGCCAACGGCGCGCCGGTGAAGGTGGTCGCCAGCACCCAGACCAGCCTCGACGGCGTGGGCATCGTGGCGCGCAAAGGCATTCAGTCGGTGGCCGACCTCAAAGGCAAAACCGTCGCAATCTGGAACGGCTCCTGGAGCCAGCAACTGGCGTACAAAGCCCTCGACGAAGCCGGCGTGCCGCGCAGCAGCGTGACCTTCAAATACCTGCTGCCGGCCGAAGCCAGCCTGGCGCTGACCCAGGGCGACATCGACGCGTTCGGCACCTGGGAACCCTATGTGTCGCTGCAGGAGAAAGAGGGCAGCACCCTGATCCGCAACGCCAAGGGCCTGATGAGCGCACCGACCTACATCGTCGCCTATGAACCGGCGCTAGCGCAGAAAGGCGCGATCATCAAGGATTTCGTCGCCCGCCTGACCCGCGCTCGGGTGTGGAGCAACAGCCATATCGACGCGTACGCCGAGGCCTGGTCGAAGGCCAACCAAACTGCGCCGGAGATTGCCAAGGTGTGGTTCAAGCGCGATGCGATCAAGGTGCTGCCGATCTCGCCGACGATTGTCAGCGAAGCCCAGGCCACGGCAGATTTTTTGGTGGATGCTCAGATGCTCAAGCAGCGCTATGACGTGACCCCGCTGTTTGATCGGGCGCTTTAAACGTAAGGGAAATAAGTGCTCACAGTATCGACACGCTGATTATGCGTGGGCTGGGCTAGGTTTTTTACTCCGGTATGCACCGGGCCAAAAAATTAACTAGCATCGGCAAGGAGTAGCCAGTAGGCTACATGTGAATCTGTGACCAACGTAATCGGCAGGACGCCGGAGTTCGATACATGGCTCGACGGTATGAAGGATATCTGGGGCAAAACCGCCATTCTGACGCGCCTGGACCGCGCCGAAGAAAACAATTTTGGTGACTGCGAGCCCGTCGGCGAAGGCCTGAGCGAAATGCGTGTTTTCGTCGGGCCTGGTTACAGGATTTACTTTGTACGCACTGGGATCAGCGCTTACCTGATGTTATGGGGCAGCGATAAAACCGACCAGAAGCGGGGAATCAAACGGGCAAAAGAGATCCTCGATGCCCTGAGAGGTTAATGAAATGAGCGAATCGAAATTCAAACCCGAGGACATGCCGATCCTCGACCTTGATACATCCGGCACCAGCGTTTACGAGGCGTCGCGCTTTCTCGACAGCCCGGAGGTTATCAGTGCCTATCTCGCGCAAAGCATGAAGGCGCAAGACCCGCAGATCTTCATGAAGGCGCTGGCCGAGGTTGCCAAAGCCCAGGGCGTGAACAAGGTGGCTGAGGCGGCGGGGGTCAATCGGGAGAGTTTGTATAAAACCCTGAAAGGCGGCTCCAAGACCCGCTATGAGACGATCCACAAGCTGATGCTGGCGTTGGGCGTTGAGCTGACGGTGCAGCCGATTGCTATCAATCAGGCGACAAAGGCGGTAGCCGGTAAGCCTTGATGTCGATATCGATAAGCGATGGCAGCGCAGATCAAATGTGGTAGCTGTCGAGCTTTCGCAGCCTCGCTGCAGCTCGACAGCTCCCACATTGACTGGGGCTATTCTGAAGTTTTTACCGCACCAGGCACGGCTGCTTGTTATTGAAGCGCCAGCCCGGAATCAGGAACTGCATCGCCACGCTGTCATCCCGCGCCCCAAGGCCCATGCCTTTGTACACTTCGTGCGCCTTGGCGACCGCGTCCATATCGATGTCCACACCCAAGCCAGGCTTGGTCGGCACCTTCACGTAGCCACCTTCGATTTTCAACGGTTGCTTGGTCAGGTGCTGGCCGTCCTGCCAGATCCAGTGGGTGTCGATGGCGGTGATGTCTCCCGGTGCGGCGGCGGCGACCTGGGTGAACATCGCCAGGGAAATATCGAAGTGGTTGTTGGAGTGCGAGCCCCAGGTCAGGCCCCATTCATTGCACATCTGCGCCACGCGCACCGAGCCTTGCATGGTCCAGAAGTGCGGGTCGGCCAGCGGAATATCCACTGATTGCATCTGGATCGCGTGGCCCATTTCGCGCCAGTCGGTGGCGATCATGTTGGTCGCGGTTTTCAGCCCGGTGGCACGGCGGAATTCGGCCATGACTTCACGGCCCGAGTAGCCATTTTCTGCGCCGCACGGGTCTTCGGCGTAGGCGAGTACGTGGTGCTGGTCGCGGCACAGGCGGATGGCTTCTTTGAGTGACCACGCACCGTTCGGGTCGAGGGTGATGCGCGCATCCGGGAAGCGTTCGGCCAGGGCGGTGACCGCTTCGATTTCCTCGTCGCCACTCAAGACGCCGCCCTTGAGCTTGAAGTCGTTGAAACCGTATTTGGCTTTGGCGGCTTCGGCCAGGCGCACCACGGATTCGGCGGTCATGGCCTTCTCGTGACGCAGGCGGAACCACGCGTCATCGGCGTCGGCCTCGTTGCGGTAGGCCAGGTCAGTGGCTGTGCGGTCGCCGACGTAGAACAGGTAACCGAGCATTTTTACTGCATCGCGTTGCTGCCCTTCGCCGAGCAGGGCCGCCACCGGCACTTCGAGAAATTGCCCCAGCAGGTCGAGCAGCGCGGCTTCCATGGCGGTGACGGCATGGATGGTGATGCGCAGGTCAAAGGTTTGCAGGCCACGCCCGGCGGCGTCGCGAGAGGCAAAGGTGCTGCGCATCTGGTTGAGGATGCGCTGGTACTGGCCGATAGGTTGGCCGACCACCAGGCTGCGTGCGTCTTCGAGGGTTTCGCGGATGCGTTCGCCACCGGGTACTTCGCCGACGCCGGTGTTGCCGCTGCTGTCCTTGAGAATCACGATATTGCGCGTAAAGAACGGCCCGTGAGCGCCGCTCAAATTGAGCAGCATGCTGTCGTGGCCCGCCACCGGGATGACTTGGAAATGGGTGACTACAGGGGTATTCATGGCGATTTCCTAAGTAAGCTCAAAGAGGTTTGCTGATGGCGGTGCCCGTGGGCACAACGCTGGGAGAGGTCAACACGGCAGCCGGCGACGTCTTGGCAAAGAACACCAGGATCGCGGCGAGCACCGAAGTGCCGGCCAAGCCGTAGAGGCCGCCCTGGATCGAGCCGGTGTTCTGTTCCAGGAAGCCGAAGGTGGTTGGCGCCACGAAGCCGCCCAGGTTGCCGATGGAGTTGATCAGCGCGATCACGGCGGCGGCGATGCGCACGTCCAGGTAGCCTTGGGGAATCGGCCAGAACAGCGATGAGGCGGACTTGAAGCCGATGGCCGCAAAGCAGATCGCCACGAAGGCGAAGATCGGTCCGCCGGTGGTGGACATGAACATGCCCGCGGCCGCAATCAACAGCGCGGCGGCGACCCAGGCTTGCTGGAACTTGAACTTGCCCGACAGCGAAGCGAAGGCGTACATGGCGATGATCGAGATCAGCCACGGGATCGAGTTGAAGAACCCGACCTGCACGTCGCTCAGGTCGCCCATCTTTTTGATGATGCTCGGCAGCCAGAAAGTGGCGGCGTAAATCGTCAGCTGAATGCAGAAGTACAACACACAGAACAGCAGGATCTGGCGGTCTTTGAGCAGCTTGCCGATCGTCGGTTTGACCGTGGTCAGCGCTTCACGCTCGCGCTGTTCCTGGTCGATGGCGCCGACCAGCGTGTCCTGTTCTTCACGGGTCAGCCATTTGGCGTCGTGAGGTTTGGAATCCAGCCAGAACCACACAAAGAACCCCAGCGCCACGGAGGCCAGGCCTTCGATGGCGAACATCCATTGCCAACCGTGGAAGCCGAAACCTTCGATCTGCAGCAGTGCGCCCGATAGCGGGCCGGAAATCAGCGAGGCAACCGCCGAGCCGCTGAGGAAAATCGCAATGGCTTTGCCGCGCTCTACGCCGGGCAGCCAGCGGGTGAAGTAGTAGATCACCCCAGGGAAGAACCCGGCTTCGGCCACGCCCAGCAAAAAGCGCAGGATGTAGAACTGGGTTTCGTTCTGGATGAACGCCATCAAGGTCGCGACGATGCCCCAGGTGAACATGATGCGGGTCAGCCAGATACGTGCGCCGACCTTTTGCAGCAGCATGTTGGAGGGCACTTCAAACAGCGCGTAGCCAATAAAGAACAACCCGGCACCCAGGCCGTAGGCGGCCGCGCCGATGCCCAGGTCATGCTCCATGTGCGTGCGCACGAAGCCGATATTGACCCGGTCAATGTAGTTGAGGATGAACATGATCACGAACAGTGGGAGCACATGGCCCTTCACTTTGCTCACGGCGCGCGCGAGGACTGAGTCGCTGGGTGAAGCGGCAGATGCATGGTTTGAATTGTTCACAATTCAAAACTCCCCTGATTTATTTTTATGCGGGTTTGTGTGTTTTGTTGATAGACATCATATAAGTGGATTTCTTGAGTTCGCAATCCAGCGCCACGTGTATTTGTTCTCATAAGCGCAACGGCTGGATGAGTGTTTTGGTTATTTACCTTGTTTTTGTTGGTTTTTATGTTGTTTTTAACGGTTCTCCAAGGTTCGATATTGATCGGAGAAGCGACGGCGCCGGGATCTGGGGTCGAGGGAATTAAGATTAGTTGTCATACAAGCTGGGTGTTTTTCGAATCAACCCAGCGTCACCACCAAACAGGGTGTTAAGCTCGTCCCAGCCCAACCCCGTGGACCCCACCAATGCCCATTGAAAACGGAACCCTCGTGCGCAGACGCTCCACCAACCTGGCCCAGGGTGTGGTCGAGGCGCTGACCCAGCGCATCCTGCTGGGGCAACTCAAGCCCGGTGAAAAACTGCCGTCGGAATCCACCATCGTGCTTGAGCATGGCGTGAGCCGAACGGTGGTCCGCGAGGCCATTTCCAAGCTGCAGGCATCCGGGCTGGTGGAGACGCGTCACGGCATCGGCACCTTTGTGCTGGCGCAACATGCCCAGCAAGGCTTGCGCTTGCACGTGGACACGGTCGCCAGCGTGCGCAACATGCTGGAGCTGCGCCTTGGCCTTGAAGTACAAGCCGTGGCGCTGGCCGCGGTGCGCAGGAGTGATGAGCAACTGGTGCGCATGCGCGAAGCGCTGGACGACTACCAGGCTTCCCTGGCGAACAACGACAGTTGCGTGGAGGAGGACAAGCGCTTTCATCAACTGATCGCCGAGGCCACCGGCAATACCTTTTTTACCGAGATCATGTCGCACCTGGGCAATGCGATGATCCCGCGCACCCAGGTCAAGGGCGCCGAACGCGGCGGTGCCGACTTCGCCAAGCTGGGGCAACTGGCGAACCTGGAGCACGAGGCGATCTTCAATGCGATCAAGCGCCAGGACCCGGACGCCGCACGGGCCGCCATGGTGTTGCACCTGACCAACAGCCGGGATCGGTTTTCGGGTGAGTAATTTTGTTGTGATAAGGAACACGCGTTGAACGAACACACATTGTCCATGCGCCTGGAGCGCGTGGCGGCGCACGTACCCGCCGGCGCGCGCCTGGCCGATATCGGCTCGGACCACGGCTACCTGCCGGTGGCCTTGATGCGCCGTGGCGTAATCGCGGCGGCGGTGGCGGGTGAAGTGGCAGCCACGCCGTTCCACGCCGCCCAGCGCACCGTGCGCGACAACGGCCTGGAACAACACATTACCGTGCGCCTGGCGGACGGCCTGGCGGCGCTCAAGCCCAGCGATCAGATCACCGCGATCAGCCTCTGCGGCATGGGCGGCGAGACCATCCTTGACATCCTCGACAGCGGCAAGGCGCACCTCAGCGGCCAGGAGCGCCTGATTCTGCAACCCAACGGCGGCGAGCAACCCTTGCGCCAATGGTTGATGGACAACGGTTACTGCATCCTGCTTGAAGAGTTGCTGCAGGAAAATCGCTTCTATTACGAGATTATCGTCGCCGAGCGCGCCGAACCGGTGGTCTACACCGCCGAACAGCTGTACTTCGGCCCGCTGCAAATGCAGGCCCGCAGCCCGGTGTTCCTGGCCAAGTGGCAGCGCATGCTGCGCCAAAAGCACAAGACCCTGGCCAGCTTCGAACAGGCGCGCCAGGCAGTCCCGCAGGCGAAGTTGCAGGAAATCGAGCAGCAGGCGCGGTGGATTACGCAATTGCTGGGGTGAACTGCCCGCCGTGATATGGGTCACACAAGCCGGGCAGGTGCTTTACGCGCTCTCTTGCACCGCCCATGATGGACCGCCCGCACTTCATGGAGGACTCTGCGCATGTTCGGCTCCCTGCTCGACAAACTCTTCAACCGCCCCCTGACCGAAGACGCCTTCGCTGAGAAGGTCATCAAGGCCGCGCGTGCAGCCGGTTTCAGCGAGCCTCTTGAGTACGTGCCCAAAGAGTTTCGTCTCAAGCATGGCGGTGGCGGCTATTTCAACCTGCATAACGCTTTCAACGATTATCAGAGCGCCGACAAGGCGCACAAAGCTGAGGTGTTGAACGGTTATGTATCGACGCTGCTCAGCTACAGAAAGGAAACGCCGCAAACCTTCGAAGACGTCAGGCCGTTGTTACGGCCGGTGATCCGTAACCTGGCGATGCTCGAAGAAGTGCGCCTGCACCAGGTGCGCACCGAAGGCTGGGACGCGCCGTACGCCGCCGTCCACCAGGCCCTGGGCAAAGACTGCGTGACCTTGCTGGCGGTGGACTACCCCGAGACCACGTCCACGCTCACCGAAGGGCCAAAGGAAAACTGGGGTGTGAGCCTCGACGAGGCGCTGGCGGTGGCGGTGAGCAACCTGCGCGAAGCCACCTCGGATGCGTTTGATGAAATTGTGCCTGGGCTCTATGTCGGCCGTTGGAACGACGGCTATGACACCAGCCGCGTGCTGTTGCCGGATGTCTTGCAACGCGCCTCGATCAAAGGCCGGCCAGTGTTCATGATCCCGACCCGCGACATTCTGATGGTGACCGGTGACAAGGATGAAGAGGGCATTCGGCATATGGTCGAGGTCAGCTTCAAGGCCATGGAAGCCGGGCGTGTGGTTTCCAGCCAGGTCTATACCTACGACGATCAACGGATCGTGCCCTTCGTCACTCAGGATGAAGCGCTCAAGGCGCGCATGGCGAGCCTCGAACACATGCTGCTGCAAGGCAATTACCACGTGCAGAAAGAGCAACTCGACACGATCCATGACGAGCAGAAAATCGACGTGTTTGTCGCGTCTTACACGCTGTTTGAGTTGAAAGACAGCAACGGCAAGACCTTCTCGATGTGCAGCTGGACAGAAACCGTCGACACCTTGTTGCCCAAGACCGACCGCGTCGCGCTGGTTCAACTGCAGCCCGATGGCAGCGCCCAGACCCAGGTGGTTGAATGGGATGAGCTCGAGGCCAAATTGGGTGACCTGCTGGCGCCGGAGAGCCTTTACCCGGCACGCTATCGCACGCTGGGTTTTCCGACGCCTGAGCAACTGAGTCAGTTGACGCCGTTGGTTTAACGACGGCTTGTCACGCGTCGCCCAACTGTGCAAGGATCGGCCCATGACTGAATTTTCGCCAAGCAACCGCCATCATCATCACGGACCTTGCCCCAGGTGCCGCGGTTGCTTGCGCTCATGGATTGACCAGACGTTCTGATCACTCAATGAACCACCCCCAAGGCGCCCTCGGCGCCTTTTTTATTGCCTGTAAAAAATGGAGATACACCTTATGACCATGCTACGTGGTACCCGAATTGTGACGGGCAAAGAAGCAGCAATAATGCGTGAGATAGAGGGGCGTTTTCGGAGCTGCCTTCATCGAAGCTGGCGCTGAAGAAGTTATCGTCCCTGCGCTGTGGGGCCAGGACACTTTCATTGAAAAAGCCGGTGGCAGTGAAATCATCGGGCAGATGTGGGCCTTCGATGACAAGGCGGGCCGCCCGTGTTGCCTGATTCCTGAAGCCACCGCGCTGTTTCAGGAACGCAGCACGCAGTTGCTCGGCGGGCGCGGGGAGGCGATGTTTTTCTACGTGGCGCGGTGTTACCGGTATGAGCGGCCGCAAGCCGGTCGCTACCGTGAGTTCACCCAGTTGGGGCTGGAGATTCTCAGCCCTGAACCGGCGTTGGCGTTGCAGCGCAGCCAGGCGCTGTGCAGCGCTTTTTTGGACACGCTGGGGCTCGACTATGAGCTCAACCTGGCGGTGAAACGCGGGCTGAGTTACTACCTTGAGGGCAATGGCTTCGAGGTGCGTTGCCCCGCGCTTGGCGCGCAGCAGCAAGTGGTCGGCGGTGGCGCCTACCGCGAAGGCGCCGGGTTCGGCATCGGGCTGGAGCGCTTGGTGCTGGCATTGGGCTGATGTTCAAGACGCCTCCACCCGGAGGCGTCTCCTCTGCGGCGGCCGGATATGCTCCAATAGCCGCCATTATTTGCTTACCCAGGAACTCCACCATGGCCGACACCACCGACCAAGCTTTCTACGACCGTGCAGACGCACATATCGAACTGTCGAACGAGCAGCTCAAGACCTGCGAAAACCTCGGTGAGGTCAGCGCTTCAATGATGTTCGGTACCACGCGCTTCAATGCCTGGGCCAGTGCGCGCAACTTCAAGTCCGGCGCGGAAATGGCCGCAGCGCGGGAAGCGATGCTGAAGTATTTCTGTGACCAGTACCGGATGATGCTTGAGGACAACCTGGACGATCACATCAATAATTTCAGTCAGTACATGCTGGTCAAATAGGTCGCCGGCACCGTCTCCACCAGCCACACGCCATTGTCCGCCTGGTAAAACTTGACTCCCGCCTGGCTCAGGCCTAGTGCATCAACCGTCAGCAGCACCGGCTGCCCATAGCGTTTGCCGACGGCCAGCGCGGTTTCGGGGTTGTCCGTCAGGTGCACATGGTGCCGACTGCCGGGGATCAAACCCTGCGCTTCGATGGCAGCCATAAAGCGGCTGGCCGTGCCATGGTAGAGCTGAGCGGGCGGCGTTTTCTCGACGTGCTGCACCTGAACCTGCCCGGTGCTGTGCCCTTGTGCGGCACGGATGCGCTGGCCGTCGTCGGAGAGCGTGAAGCGTTTTTTGTCGTTGGTCTCGACGACGTCGAGCAAGGCTTGGCGATCGAAGGCATGGCCGTGTTGGTTGGCGTTGTGGATCAAGCCGTCAACGTCGGTCCAGCCATCGCTGTCCAGCACGACACCTATGGATTCGGGCGCGTGGCGCAGTATGTAGCTGAGAAGTTTACTGATGGCGTCGCGTTGTTTCTTGTTCAAGGGATGTCCTTTTCCAGCCGTTATCATTGGGTTATCCGGGCGCAAGGTATTACAGCGCCATGCCTCATGTCAGCCTTGCAATGGCCCCCGCCGGCATTGCTCCGCCTGCCTCCAGCACGGTCAATTGTTCAATGACCCGGTCACGCTCACTTTTCGGCGTTTCTCGATCGGTAATCGCATAGAGCTGAGCATCGGCCCAGGCGCTGATTTGCTCTAATGAAGCGGGATCTTCCGGGGTGCGTTGAAGCTGACTCAGCAGGAATCCGGCCTGAGTCCATTTGGGCATCAGCTCGAGCAGGGCCAGGCGTCGAGTCGCAGACAACGTTGCCCAGAGCGCGTCAAGTTGGCGGGTAAACGCCGAGGCTATAACGCTCCAAGGCTGGGGACGCAGCCCCGCAACGCCTGCCTCAAAAACCTGCCGGGACGGATCCGCAATCGCGGCGATAAGCCGTGCGGGCCGGTCTGCGCCTTCAATACTCAACACCAGCGAACGAACAGCGCCGCTGTTTTGTTCCAGTGCAGCTGACAGCCACTGTTCAGGCGCCGGTACGCTCAGGTCTTGCGCCAGCCCGAGAACACCCAGCCACTGGGCTTTCGTTTCAGGTTTTTTGCCGGTCAGGTGCCTGTGAAGGAGAGGCGCCGGGTCGACGCCATACTTTTTCGCGGCCCACAGTGCTGTGGACCTGGTCGCCGGTGATGGATCGGTCAGAAAGTCTTCGATCAGTTGAGTACGGCCTGTTTGCAGCTGAACAGCCTCCAGGAACGACAGCCGCCTGAGAATGCTGCTGTTGCTGCTGAGGCCGAAGGCGATGGCGCGATGGGCCGCCGCTTCCGGCAGTTCCATCGCCTTGCCCAGTGCCAGCCGGCGCACGCTGAAGTCAGGGTGATGCAAGCTGGTGATCAGAAACGGTTCCAGTTCATCGTCCGTCATGGAATGAGCCAGCACCCCAAACAGCAATCGCGCACTGGGGCCTCGCTGAGTGTGCAGCGCTGGCATGCACAGTGGCAGGCATTCAGGCGTCTTCAGCAGCGCATGGAGCTTGCTGAGGGTGACGCGATGGTCGTCGCGCTTGCGATCTTCAAGCGCGAGTATCGCGGGAAGCTGTGCGATCAGCGACGCGGCGTAGGTGGGGTTCAGGTAGTCATCAAAAGCCTGTCTGGCCGCTTCGCGAACCTGAGGTACCCAGTCATTGAGTCGCACGATAATTGCGGACAGCCGCTCGCTCGAGTGTTCCAGCCGAACTGCGTGCAGGCCCGCTTCGCGGTCGAATCCATCCCAGCTGCTCAGAAGCAATCGCCAATCACCGGTGGGGGCGGGCGCTTGTGCAGCGGATGTTGGTTCAGCGCGTTGCAGCCAGGTTTTCCACATGAATCTGCCTGTCCTTGAAGTTCGATAGGTGCGTGGGCGATAGGATGCCTGTAATTGCAGGTGTTTTGGAATGCGATCGATCTCGTCCCCGACGGTTACAGCCTTCTTCATCCTGCTGAGTGCTTTCGCCCCATTTTCGCGCACTCCACGCTATGGCCCGGTTGCCAAACCGCCTATTTCGCGGCCTGCTACCAACGGCCCGTATCTTGCTAGTGCCTTCCCAATCAATGACATGGCATTTTGCTTCTAGTCAGTTCTAGGTTGTTTTGGGGAGTGGTCGGCGATGCACAGTCTTTTATCACCGGGTATCCGCCTGCTGGGCCGTTTCGGTTTCGCGCGCAAGTTCCAGATTCTGTTTTTCCTGTTCATGCTGCCCCTGGCCGGAAGCCTGTGGATGATCGGCCAGGACTATCGCGACAAATTGGCGGTGATTTCCAGCGAGCAGTCCGGCGTTCACCAGCTATTGGCCCTGGACACGCTGGATGGCCAGCTCACCGCGCAACGCAACCAGGCGGCGCGCTGGAAGGCGCTGGATATCCTGCACACGCCAACGGCTGCGGCCAAAGCGGCGATGGACAAGGTCGATGCCGGCAGCCCAATCATTCTGCAAAGCCTGCAAGCCTTGGGTGAGTCGCTCAAAGCCCAGAACGCCAGTGCCGACACCCTGGCGCGTTTCGAAGCCTTGCAGGCCACGGTCAAGGGCATGGACACCCAATCCCTGCGCGCCGTGGGCTGGTGGCCGGACGGCTATGACCGCTTCACCACCGCCCTGACCGCGTTGCAAACCCTGCGCGAGCAGATCACCCAGGACGCCGGGCTGATCCTTGACCCATGGCTGGAAACGTACCTGCTGATGCAGATTTCCACCCAGCATACGCCGGACCTGATCGAGCGCATTGGCCGCACGGCCAGTGTCGGGCAGTCGTCGATTGCCTCGGGGCAGTTCACCTTGCAAAGCCGCTTGCAGATGCGCGACCTGCGTGGCCGTATCGGCGATGCGCGAGATCAGTTGGCCAAGGCCGCCACGTCGCTCAAAGCCAAGCTGTACCCAGGAATCGAGCCGTGGACGGCGCAATATGACGCCAGCCTGCAATTGCTCGATAACGAACTCAAAGCGCTGGACGACGGCGTGTTTGGCGGCACCATCAAACTCGACACCACAGGCTTCGACCGCAGTGTCGACAGCATGCTCGGTGCGTTGGGCGCGTTGCGCAGCCAGTCGTTGCACTCGCTGGATGAGCGCTTGAGTTATTACCGTGACCGCTCGCTCAAGCAGTTTATTCCGGTGGCGGCGACGTTCAGCCTGCTGGCCCTGGCGGCCTTGTACTTGTTTATCTGCCTGCAAGCCTCGATCCGGCGCAGCGCCAGTGGCATCACTACGCTGGCCGAGTCCCTGCGCGACGGCAACCTGTGTGTCGAGGTGGCGGTGGAAGGGCGTGACGAACTGGCGGCGATCAGCACCGCGCTCAACGTCGCGGTGGTGCAGTTACGCTCCAGCCTGCTCGGCGTCAATCACGAAACCCAGCAACTGGGCTCCGCCGTGCTCACCCTCAATTCGCAGTCGGGCAGCACCCTCACCGAAGTCGAAGACCAGCAACACCAGATCAGCCAGATCGCCGCTGCGGCCACGCAATTGGCGGCCACCTCGATGGGCGTCGCCAAAAGTTGCGAACAGGCTTCAGGCAGCGCGCAGCAGACCCGCCGTATTGCTGAGGACAGCAGCCGCGACAGCCAGCGCACCACGGCAAGCATTCAGCAACTCAACCAGCGCCTGACCGACACCGCCAACGCGCTGGAACAGGTGAGCCAGCAAGGGCAGCAGATTCAGTCAGTGGTCGATACCATTCGCGGCATCGCCGAACAGACCAACCTGCTGGCACTCAACGCCGCCATCGAAGCCGCCCGCGCCGGCGAGCAGGGCCGTGGTTTTGCCGTGGTCGCGGATGAAGTGCGCAGCCTGTCGCAACGCACTCAAGCCTCCACGGCGCAAATCGCCGGCACGGTGGACAGCCTGCGCGCGACGGTCAGCCAAGCCGTCACGCTGATGGGCGCCGCCTGCGACCAGGCGCTGACCGATGCCGAATCCGTGACCGGCCTGGGCACGCGCCTGGGCGAAATTGCCGGCGCCGTGCAAAACGTCACCGACACCCTGGCGCAGATTGCGGCGGCGGTGGAAGAGCAGGCGACGACGGCGGATGAGGTCAGCGGCAATATCCAGCAGGTCGATCAGGCGGCTGGGCGCTTGCTGGACGGCGCGCGGGCGGTAAACCAGGCGGCGGATACCTTGAGCAAAGGCAGCCGGGCGTTGAGTGAAAACACCGCGCGGTTTCGCTTGAGCTGAAATGCCTACTGTGGTGAGCGGGCTTCCTGTGGCAAGTGGGCTTCCTGTGGCGAGCCCGCTCCCACAGGCGGCTGTGCAACCACCGCGCGGATAGATGAACCTTCGGCGCCAACAGGGCTCACTTATTAGGTCGCCCTGTTCACTTGCCGAAAGGAATCCGCATGCCTTCGACCCCGCCAACGCCCGCCCTGAACGCCCCGGTTGAACGCGAACTGAGCCTGCGCGCGGTGAGCACCGGGATCGTGTTGGGCATCCTGCTGACACCCTCAAATGTGTACGCCGGGCTCAAGATCGGCTGGTCGTTCAACATGTCGATCATCGCCCTGCTGGTCGGCTATGCCATCTGGCAAGGCCTGGCCAGGCATAACCCCGGGCAACTGCCGTGGACGCTGCACGAAAGCAACATCAACCAGACCGTCGCCTCGGCCGCCGCCTCGATTATCTCCGGTGGGCTGGTGGCGCCGATCCCGGCCTACACCTTGCTCACAGGCAACACGCTGGAAGCGTTGCCGATGATCGCCTGGGTGTTCTCGGTGAGCTTTCTCGGGATCTGGATCGCCTGGTACCTGCGCCCGTCACTGCTCAATGACAAAGCGCTGAAATTCCCCGAAGGCATGGCCACCCTGGAAACCCTGCTGCATATCTACAACCACGGCCGCGAAGCCGCGACACGCTTGAAGGTGCTGCTCAGCGCCGCCTTGCTGTCGGGGCTGGTCAAGTGGGTGGACACCTTCCTGTGGGCCTTCCCGCGCTGGTCGCCCAGCGCCGCGATGGAACGCCTGACCTTCACCGCCGACCCGTCGCTGCTGTTGCTCGGCTTTGGCGGCATCATCGGCATTCGCGTGGGGCTGACCCTGCTGCTCGGTGCCTTGCTCGCCTGGGGCGGCCTGGCCCCGTGGTTGCTGGCGCAAGGCCTGGTGACCCTGCCGGCCGGCAGCAGCGGCCCGCAGTTCGCCGCGCTGGTTGAGTGGTTGTTGTGGCCCGGCGTGAGCCTGATGGTGTGCTCGACCCTGGCTTCGCTGGCGATCCGCCTGTTGGCGTTGCATAAGTCCACCAAGGATGCTGGCGGCACCCCGTGGGCGATCCCCAAGGCCGGGCCCGCCGCCGGTTTTGCCCTGGCGATTGTGTTGGTGGTGAGCCTGCAGGCGCTGTTGTTCGGGATCAACCTGTGGATGGCCTTGCTGACCATTCCCCTGGCGATCTGCCTGGCTGCCGTGGCCGCGCGGGTGGTGGGCGCCACCGGCATTCCGCCGATTGGGGCGATCGGGCAACTGTCGCAACTGAGCTTTGGCATCGTCGCGCCGGGGCAGGTGCCGATCAACCTGATGAGTGCCAATACGGCCGGCGGGTCGGCGGGGCAATGCACGGATTTGATGAACGACTTCAAGGTTGGCAAAGCGATTGGCGCCACGCCGCGCAAGCAAGTGATCGCGCAAATCCTGGGGATTTTCGTCGGCAGCATCGTCGGCGTGTTGGCCTACCTGGCGTTGATTCCCGACCCGCAAAGCATGTTGCTCACCGAAGAATGGCCGGCGCCTGCGGTCGCCACCTGGAAAGCCGTGGCGCAAACCCTGACCCATGGGCTGGATTCATTGTCGGTGAGCATTCGTTGGGCCATTGGCCTTGCGGGGGCTGTGGGCGTGCTGCTGGGGATTGCCGACAGCACCTTGCCCGCCCATCGTGCTCGCTACTTGCCCAGCGCCGCCGCATTAGGCCTGGCCTTCGTGTTGCCGGCTTCGGTGTCGTTGATGATGGCCCTCGGCGCGGTGCTGACGTGGCTGGTGAGCTGCCGTTGGCCGAGCGTGACCGAACGCTTCGCCATTACCGCAGCGGCGGGGTTGATTGCCGGGGAAAGCATCACTGGCGTCGGCGCGTCGTTGTGGGCCATGGTTGCGAATTAATCCATGGCACTCCACCACAACGGCGTAGTCTCTTACCTGGATACCCACTCTTGTTCAGCGGAGCTTTTATGATCACCGTCCACCACCTCAACAACTCGCGCTCGCAACGCATCCTCTGGCTGCTTGAAGAACTCGGCCTGCCTTATGAGATCAAGCGCTACCAGCGTGATCCGAAAACCAACCTCGCGCCACCTGAACTCAAGGCCATCAACCCGCTGGGCAAATCCCCGGTGATCGAAGACGGTTCCCTCGTGTTGATCGAGTCCGCTGCGATCATCGACTACCTGATCCGCCGCCACGGCCAAGGCCGCCTGCAACCCGATCCGGCCACGGCTACCTACGACAAATACGTGCAGTGGCTGCACTTCGCCGAAGGCTCGGCCATGCTGCCGCTGATGCTCAACCTCTACGTCGGCCGCTTGGGTGAGGCGGGTGCGCCGTTGCATCCGCGCATCGAATCGGAGTTGGCCAACTACTTGGGCTACTTGAACGATGTGCTGGCGGATACGCCGTATTTGGTCGGTGACGAGCTGAGCGGCGCGGATATCCAGATGAGTTTTATCGGCGAAATCGCCATGGCCCAGGGCAAGTTGCAGGCCTATCCGAGCCTGGCGGCATGGGTAAAACGCTTCCAGGCTCGGCCGGCTTACCGCAAGGCGGTGGAGCAGGGCGGCGAGTACGCGTTTGCCAAATAAACAGTAGGCGTTATCCCTGTGGCGAGCGGACCTCCTGTGGCAAGCCCGCCCGCCACACCAGGCGCTGCGCGCTGCTTTTTAGATGTTCGCAAAGTGCTTAAGCGAAAACGCCGACAGGTCCTAGCGCACCACCTCCAGCGCCGTAATTTCATTCACATAATGGGTTTCGCTCGACGTCGACTCCAGCGTCAGCGCCACGCCCAGGTCCTCGATAAACACGCGTGAGGTTTTGTAGTCGCCCTGGTCGCACGCCAGTTTGATGGCGTCGCCGGTCAAGGAGGCAAACACCTGGCGTGCCGGGATGCGTTCACCGACCTTGCAGTTCAGGGTGGTTTCGTAGGGTTTGTCGGTTGGCCGGGCCGGCACGTTCACCATGTGCAGGCGGGTGCTCAGGGTCTGGCCGGGTGTCCAGCTGGTCGGCAGGTTCAGTTCGACGTCGCGGGTTTGCAGGACGCGCCCGTCGCCCACGCCATT
This sequence comes from Pseudomonas sp. D2002, assembly GCF_013385735.1. Taxonomy (NCBI): domain Bacteria; kingdom Pseudomonadati; phylum Pseudomonadota; class Gammaproteobacteria; order Pseudomonadales; family Pseudomonadaceae; genus Pseudomonas; species Pseudomonas sp. D2002. Next base: position 48,591 of record NZ_JACAPL010000007.1, read on the forward strand.
CATTTTCGATTTCAACTGAATCAGGTCGGCTTGGGTCAGGCGATCAACGTCGAAGGTATTGCCATAGGCTTCGTTTTTCACCAGCAAGCCACCCTCGGCCTTGAAGGTGACCGAGGTCGGAAGGTCTTTGCTGCCATCGCCTTTCTTGGACAGGTAGCTGTAGTTCAACGTTTTGAACTTCGGTTGCAGCAAGGGTGAGTCGAGGCGCTGGCGTACGTTGGCCGGTACCTCGACCTCGGTGAAGCTGGTTTCGATCTGGGTGCGTGGGTAGTCGACCGGCGCGATGTCCGGACGCAACTGCGCCAGCAGCCCGGCATTCACGCCGCCCTGTACCGAACAGCTGACGCGCGATTGCGTGCCTGACTTGCCTTCCGGCTCCACAATCAACACGCGTTCAACCTGGCGGGTGCCCGGCGCCTTGCCCGGTTGGGGTTTGATCGACTGCCAGCCGTTACCGACCTTGAGCTCGCTGCGGGTGTATTCCTTGTCGCCTTTTTGCAGCGCGCCGCGTTGTTCCAGCAGCGGCGCGAGGCGCTGGGCAACCTCGTCGACGCCGCCGTCCACCACGAAGCCCCAGTAATAGTAGAGCCCCAGTGGGCCGAGGTCGGTGACTTCATCGGCATACGACAACAGCTTCAACCCCGCGATGGGCGGCGCGCTGACCGGCACCTGGCTGGCCTTGCGGTCTGTGCGGTTTCTGACCGCGATCCAGGTGAAGTTCTTTTCTTGCTGGAGCGGCGCATAGGCCTGCCAGGCATCGCGGTGAGTGTTCAGACTGCTGAAGAAGCTCGCGTCGCAGCGGGTGAAGGCTTTGAGTGTGTCGGTCAGCGCAGCATCGTCAGCATGGGCCAGGGTCGGCAGCACGGCAGCAGCCAGGAGGAGGGCGGGCAACTTCATTACGGGGGATGTCCTTATCGAAGAAAGGCGAGGCGGCATTATTCAGTAGTTACGCGGTGGCTTCCAGGCAAACACTGCACATCCACGGTGGGAGCTGGCTGGACTTGAAGTGGCATCAGCCTAATCGCCGTCGCCAATCGCCGCCATGCTGGGCGGTGCAGTCTTGCTCAGAGTCGAAGCGCACGCAGCGATCCATATTTACCGGCGCCACTTCGGCGTCCTGCAACGCAGCGGCAGTCAGCTCACGCATACGCTGGTCGGCGCCGGTTGCCAGGGCGTGGTCCTTGTTGGCACGGGTATCAAACACCCAGGTCACCCGCAGGCTTTGAGGAAAGGCGGCGTAGTCGACGGTGTGGGTCAGCCAATCGAAGCCTGGGATTTCTGCCTTAGCGGTTTCGCAAGCGTTGGTGAGGGCTGTGACCAGGCGACGCTCGAGTCGGGCGCTGTCGCGTTTGGTGAATGACATTGGAGGTTCCCTGGCGTGTAAACGCCGCAGATTAACAGGCTGCACCCACGTATTCGAACCTTTCTACCCCACCAAGCCCATCGACCAAACCCTTTGCGGTGGACGTGTTGGGCGGGCGGGTCAGGGAGTTACTCCGTAGTGAGAATCGGGACCCTGGCCCTGTCATCGCGCTGCCTAACGCTGCTGGAAGGCGGCTTTCACGCCCAGCCCCATAAACAGCGTGCCGATGATTTTGCCTTCCCACCTACGCAATCTCGAAAGCCCTTTGAGCCCTCGGCTCAACGGCCTTATAGCGATGGCCAGCAAACTGGTATACACCGCACTCAACCCCGAAAAGATCAAGCCCAGCACCGCGAACTGAACCAGCGATGAGCCGGATTGCGGGTGGACGAATTGCGGCAGGAAGGCCAGGAAAAAGATCGCGGTTTTCGGGTTCAGCACCTCAGCCCCCACTGCCTGGAAAAACGCCTGGCGCGGTGTGACGGCGGGCAACGCAAGCCGTGTGTGGGTGCCGGTTTTAGCCATGAACGCCCGCACGCCCAGGTAAATCAGATACGCCGCGCCCACCCACTTCACAGCGTTAAACGCCGCTGCCGAGGTCATCAGGATCGCCGACAAACCCAATGCCGCGCACAGCGTGTGGATCAGATCGCCGGTCGCCACGCCCAGGCCGGTGGCGATGCCGACCTTGCGCCCGCCTTGCACGGTGCGGGTCAGCACCAGCAACACCGAGGGGCCTGGGATCAGGAACAGACCGATCACCACAGCGACGTAGGTGAAGAGGGCGGAGAGTTCAAACATGGCGGGCGGTCTCGAAACAGGGCTCGGCGTACAGTAATCCCCATGTGCGGTTTGAATGCAATGCCATTGCGGTGGCTTGAATAATTACCGCCGACACACCCGGGCCGCGCCTCAAGCTGAGGGTTCATTTCATCAGCATGAGGACAGTGCCAATGAGCACGCCGAGTACCCTTCAAGACTTACCGACGCTTCAGGACATTCGCACACATTTACTGGAAATCGCCCCTGATCTGCGTGCCCAAACCCAGCTTCCCGTGGAGTTGCCAGCCGAACTTGTCACGCTGGAAACGCTGAACAGCACCCTGATCGAGGCCAACCAGCGGTTTGTGAACCAGTCACGGGCGTTGTTCAGCGCCTTGACTCAGGCAGACCTCACCCAGGATTCCGGCAAGGCGCTGCTGGCCACGCTCAAGGACGACCTGAATACCCAGCTGCAAAACCTGGACGACACCAGCACGGTGGGCGGCCAGGGTCGCAAAAGCTTTATCACCTTGGCGGCCGGCGTTGGCGCGCTGGAGCAACAGGCCAGGCTGGATGTGCGTGATTACCTGCTGTCTGCCGACGAACAACGCATGATTGAAGACTGCGCCAAAGGCCCGACCTTCAGGCCGGGCATGTACTCGCTCAATTTCAGTTACCAGGGCCAGACCGTGGAGTTTGCGGGGGCCTTCGTGCTCACGCGCAAAGCCACGCCCCGCGTGGATAATCTGACGTCGGGTGAGGATCTGGGCCAGGTGCTGTTGTTTACCCCCAACCGAGGCCTGGAAGCCTTTGATTCGTTGGCCGAGCTCGATCAGGGCCTCAAGACACTGCTGGCGCTGCCTGCGGGTCGCGAAGAGTTCTGCGGCCATTTGCCGGTGCGTTACCAGGCGCTGGAGGTCGCCGGTATCTGGCCCCTGCAATTGCTGCCGATTGAAGGCAAACCCCTGTTCGAGCACACCTACAACGCGCTGCTCGACAAGCGCCGCCAGGACATCGACCACGCCTTGAGCCTGGTCGACAACCCGCTGCACGATGCACGGTTGCTGCAGTCGGCACTCGAAAACGCGGTGAAGGCGGCGCTCCCGGACTTGTCCTTGCGCCTGGCTTTCAGGCAGCAACAGTTGCTGGAACGCAGCCTGTACAACAGCTTGCCGGATTGGTATCGCAACGCTGACTCGACCCGTCAGGCCACCCTGAGTGGTTTGATCCACACCTACAACCAGGCCCGCGAGACCTTTGTCGATCTGTTGGGGCCGGCCGCTTCGCCCCAAGCCTTGGCGAGTTACCAGGTGACCGAGTACCTGGACGAAGTGCTGGAGCTGTACGACCTGGATCCGCAACTGCTGGACATCGTCACCCAAAACCACGTGCCCAACGTCGGCACCTATACGCGCAAGCGCAACCTGACGCAGTTGACCTATTCGGGCTTGCACACCGGCGATGAGCTGCCCGGCTCGTACTTTCTGACCCGCACCACCGTGCGCTATGCCGGCGAGGCGCTGCGAGGTCGGCATGCCGAGCTGAATGCGCAGGGCCTGGTGGATATGCTTCACACGTCGGGCCTGCAACCGCGCCTGGATTTTGCCGCGTTGCAAAAAGAAGTGCAGGGCTGGCCTGAACTCAAGCAGGCTGCCCGTGACCTGTTCGATCATCGCCTGGTGTTGCTCGCCTATGTTGCCAGGTTGCGAGGTGACTTGACCGAGACCGGCTATCAGCGGTTCGAAGACCTGCGCGCGGGCACAAACCAGCACCTGCACGCGCAGACCGTGATGCTGCATGGCGCGCAACTCAAAGACCTGTGGTTATTACGTGAGAACGATGCAGCCGGCCACACCCTGCGCTTGCTGCTGTGCACCCCCGAGAGCCCGCGCGAGCAGCCGTTTATTACATTCACCAGCGAGCGCGAATGCCAGGCGCACATTGTGGGCTGGGCGGATGACAACACCCGGTACAGTGGCCGGAGCATGAGCGACTACCTGCTGGAGCAATGCCCGCTGCGTTTTCGTCCAAAAATGCGCGCGTTCCTTACCGGGCTCAGCCTCAGGCCCGATGCACTGGAACATGAGGAGGTGACGTTCGGCCCTTTGTGCTCCCACGCGGCGTGCCTGGACGCCATGGTGGCGCATTCGCAAAGCGTGGCGGTGGACGACTACGAATACACCACGCCATTGTGGTATCGCTCTGCCTCGGCGGCGGATCGCACTCGGCTGGCCAGCCTTGTCGATGACGCGGCGGGCGCCCTGCGCACGTATAAATTCGATCGGGATTTGCATTCAGCCATCACGCCTTTCAACGACTTTGTGCACCAGAAGGCCAAGCTCAGCCTGAACACACTGCTGGGCCGTAGCCAGAATGATATCGACCCGGACACGGTGTATGTGTCGGCGCCTTGGCCACTGTTGGGCGGCATGCCGGCGCCCATCACCTACACCCAGCTGTACCGAGACGGCTACCAGGATAACGTCGGTTTTATCGACCCCAAGTTCTCCACCTCAGCGACCTTCAGCGGGCCGAGCGGGGTTGACCTGAGCCGCCTGACGCCGCAGAACGTTGCGCGCTCGGTGACCGGTGTGTGGGTCGGCCAGGCCTACATCGATGAAGTTCGCGCCAAGCTGCAGAGCGCAACCAGCCCCGGTTACTCCAAACGGCGCGACGTCACCTTGGTGATCAACCAGTTGCAGATGAAACACGCGGCGTTGGAATGCTGCCTGCGCGGGCATATCGCCCAGGTCGATCTGGCGTGGCTGGAGCGTGCTATCGACAGCCTTGGTGATACGACGGTGGCGACCCGTAACACCTACAAGGTCCATCGGCTGATGCTGGATGGCGAATGGGTCATCGGCAATTACCTGTTCAGCCATGCGGACAACCCGGTGCTGCTGTACAGCCCCGATGCGCCCGATGGCATCGCCATGCGTGAGGCGAAGCTGTTCAACCACTGGCTGAAAAAAGTCGATGGTGTGTCGGAGTATCTGCTTGCCAGGGTGGCGGTCAAAGCCAAGACCCGGATCGCGAGTTTCCTGGAGGCTGCCCGTAAGGGCTTGCCCGAGACGATTGATCGTACAACCCCAAGCCCCGCACGCCATGACCCGATCGCCCATGTTCCGCCCGTGGCCGACCTGCGCCATGAGCTCTACAACATGGTATTGCAGCGCAAAATAGATGACGTGGCGGCCACCACGGTCAACCGAACCGACATGATCATAGGCATTGTCTGGACCTGCGTTGAACTGCTCACCGCCATCGCCACCATTCCTTTTCCAGTGTTGAGCCTGGGCCTGGGCGGCCTGCTCGCCTTCAAGGACGCCATGCTTGCCATTAATGCCTACCATCAGGGCGACACCGGTGGGGCCTTGCAACACTTCATCGGCTACATGGCCAATGTGGGCGGTGCTGCAGTGTTCGACTTCCGCCCCGCGCTTAAAGGCCCGCTTAACACGCTGTCGATCAGAACGGTGACTAAAACGGCAAAACAGGCTCAGTTGCTCAAAGCACCGGCCTTGAATATTCCTGGCGATATGCAACCCGTGCTGTTCGACGGCAGTGAGTTCTGGGTAAAGACCACGGCGGATGCCATGGGCCGTAACGTGTTGTATCGCTATGACGCGCTGACCGGGCAAATGCGTTCAACCTCGCGCCTGGTCAATCAACAGGTCGACGGCCGCTGGGTACGTTCAGGCGTCGTGGGTGGAGGGCGCAAGCAGTACCAGGTACTTCAGGAAGAGGTTGAACAGACCCTGGTCGGCTACGAGATACCCGCCGAGCAAGGCAGAAACTTCAGAGCGGCACTCGATACGGGTTTCTGGCGCAAGAGCCCGGACGAAGTGATTGCCCAGGCATCACAAAGTGCGGCCTATGATCAGTTGGGTACGCTACGTAAAAGCTATGCCAACCAGGTCAAACAGCTGGTCGAGGATACCGAGGCGTTCTTCAAATCGCCGCCCGCACGCCCGGACCGTTCAGGTTTGCCGGCGTTGGCGGCGGACTCAAGCGGCGCCACCGTGCTCGCCAGTCTGTTTGCACTCAAAAAGGGGCTGATCATCGGTGCACCCAACGCCAGCGTCGCCAGCAAGCAGTTGCTTATCGAGAATATGCAGGCGTTGGCTGCGCAAGGGCTCAAGCGTGTGTACATCGAAAACCTGCCGGCGGATGTGTTTCGCACCAAGCTTAAAATTATCAACAAGCAAGCCAAGGGCAATACCGAGCACGCCTTGAAACGTGTCGAAGAACACTTGGCACGGGTCGACAGGGCCCTGGGCTGGGAGGCGGACGCCCCGTTTACCTACCGCAGGCTGATGCTTGAGGCGCACAAACACAATGTTGCGATCGAAGGCGTGGACGCTTCAAGTTCCTACCATATGGAACACGTGCTGGAACTCTCCGAAGCGGAGCGGTTTGTGCCGCGCAGCAGTAAGCTGCGAAACTTCTACTCGCACAAAAAGCTCGCGACAAAAGACCCCGATGAAGGCTGGATTGCCCTGGTTGATCACAACCGTATCGGCAGTGCTGATGAGGTGCCGGGCCTGGCTGATTTGCAGAATGTCATCGCGCTGCGCGTGGATGAGGTGACGGCGGGCCAGGCAGCGAGTGTGCTCCCCGATACTTCTGCCGCCGCAATGGCCCGAGGGGATTACAGGCTGACACTGGCCTCGACGGCACAAGCGTTACCGACGGCCGGCCCTTCAACGGCGGTGCAGGTGCCTGCTTCAGTGTCTCATTACAGTGCGTTTGACCTGCCCGCGACGTTTAAGCGTGAACTGGAAGAGATGCTGTATAGCAAGCGCGCCTTTGATACGAGCTATGGCCCTGGCGCTGGAAGCCCGTTCACCGCAGCGTTCGGTGCTTTCCGCAACACGCGTGATCGACTGGAGAAGGCTGCCAGCGATGTGTTTGCCGCTTACACGCCAGCGGCACGACCCGACTTCACCGACCTTGCAACGGCCGCCGATGAACAGGCGTTTATCAAGCAAGTGTATGAGCATAAGTGGGGATTTATCGTTGCCGAAGCTCATGAACATCAGTCCAGCAAAGCATTTCTGATCAAGTACATGGCGTATTTGAAGGAGCAGGGCGTCAAGACGCTGTATGTGGAACACCTGCTCACCGATCTGCATCAGGCAGAGCTTGAGCAGTTTTATAAATCGGCGAATATGCCCGCAAACCTCAAGCGTTATCTGAACGCGCAAGACCGCGGCCATATGCCGGGTTATTCAGGCGTCAACACTTACACCCATGTGATCAATGCCGCGAATAAATACGGGATACGGGTCCGAGCGCTCGATTGCACTGCCAGTTATCACGCCAAAGGGATGTCTGCGTTGAACGGCCGCGAGACCTTGTTCAGCTATTTCGCCAATGAGGTGATCAAGGCCGACCAGGCGGCAGTGGGGCCGCATAAATGGGTAGCGCTGATGGGTAATGCCCACGCTGATATGTTCAACGGTGTTCCGGGCGTCGCGCAATTGCAGGATGCAGTCAGCCTGACGGTGCGCGATGTCGCCCCCGGCAACGCACGCGCCCTGCACCGCAGTACATGGGAAATCATCGATCAGGGCATAGGCGCACGAGGCGATATGGCGGTGCGCACTGATTTCAAAGTGGAAGTCGGCACTGTCGGCTTACGTCAACCCGGCCCTGCCGCGCTGCCGGATCGCACACGGCTTAGAAAAATCGGCGACTTCCTGATCGAGCACCCTTCAACGACCCAGGCCAACCTGGTTCACCACTCCCGTGACAGCGAAATTATTACCACGCCAATTCAAATTGACGACAAAGGGCAGTTTTTTATTGAGCGTTGGCCGCAGTTGAAAGACAAGCGTTACTTAATGTTGAACCACTTGATTGAGGCGCTCAAAAAAGAAGTGCACTTGACCGCCGTTTAAGCCACGTTGGCCCTGCACCTTGTGGGTGCAGGGCTTTCGAGCAGGCGGCTGTAGACGATTTACAACTGTTAACGGTTTCAGCGCGGCTTTCGATATAGGCTTCGGATGGCAAGTCTGTATCAGCCCTGTTTGATGAGCCAACCACTATGAACCTGTCCGTTATCGCCCCCGTGTTTCTTGCGTTTGCCATGCTGCAAGCATCATTCGCGCACGCCGCCACGCCCATCACCCATGTGGCGATCTACCGAGGCCCGGCCGGCTGTGATGACTGTTCCGAGAACGTGAAAAAGGCCTTGCAGCGCCTGAGCCCGGCTTATCAGATCGACTTTGTCGGTGCGGATGAACCGGTCGACATCACTCCGCAAAACCTCGCGCGCTATGACCTCTATGTGCAACCGGGCGGCGGCCAGGATATTCCTGCTGCACTCGCAAGCCTTGGGGATGCGCGCGCTGAGGCCATTCGTGAGTATGTCGCCAAGGGCGGGCGCTATTTGGGCCTGTGCATGGGGGCGTATCTTGCCGATGACAGCAACCTTGGCTTAATCCCGCAGGATTTGGACTCTGAAGCAGGCCGGCCGGGCTTTGAGGTGTCAGGCATTGACGATGCTGCGGTGCGGGTGGTGTGGGATGGGCAGCCGGACAGCGTGTTTTACCAGGATGGCCCTTACTTTCCCAAGGCTGACGGGGCGTCGCCTTATACCGCCATCGCCACCTACCGAAACGGTGATGTGGCAGCCGCGCGCTACACCTATGAGAAAGGCGTGGTGGTGCTGAGCGGGCCGCATCCGGAGGCGGGGCGGGAGTGGTTTGAGAATGCGGGGATTGCGCTGAGCGAAATGCCGCGAGGGGAGCTTTTTGGGGTGTTGGTGCGCAGTGTGGAGCAGTAGGGCGATTTGTAAGCATCTGGCCGAAAGCAGCGCCTTTCTTGGCTAACCGGTCTACCATGCCAACCCCGGCAGTGGTTCCACGCGCTACCGACTTCCATTCTTAAAGGTATCGCCATGTCCATCGACCAAATCTCCCTGCCCAAAGGCGTAGGCCCGCACGCCGCCAAGCTGCTTGACGCCATCACCGGCGCCGCCACCCATGAAGAACTCAACCGCGCTGGCGGCAAGGCCGAAGGTTTCGTGCTTGGCCTGGAGGCCACCAAAGCCATCAAAAGCCAGATCGCCGAGTCGCTGTATGTGGCTTATGACGACGCGGCGAGCAATCGCGCGGGTGAGCTCAAAGGCTAATCATCAGCCAGGGCAGGGCGCTTCACGGTCGAGGAGTTTGGCCGTGAGCAACACGCCCAACTCGCTCAGTTGGTGGATCGCCAGTGCAATGTCGCGGTGTTTGCCGCGCAGGTCTTCGGCCAGGTCGAGCAGGAGTGTGCTGACTGAGGCGAAGGTTTCGTAGCTGTTGGTGATCAGGGTTTCGGTGCTGGCGTCGGGGACGACGGTGAAGAGGGTGGTTGAATCTGGTTTGACGTTAGCCATTGTTAAGTTCCTTGCTTGGGCTACAACCTCATCGCTACTAAACGAAAAGGCGGTAGCTGTACGCAGGTTAGTAGACCGGTGGAACCTAACAAAACCGGCGCGCCCGAGAGCGCCCTACGCACAGCCACCATCAAGCACAGACCCGAAAGCCTGACAGATGAAGCTTATGCACTTGTTAGGTTAAACCGTGGGCTACTAAACCCGATCACTGAGATATTCAGCGACCGAGCAACCTTAGAGACGGCCACCTCACTACACAAGCCGGCGGATTCTGACGTAAGCGTAGGCAATGGAGCAAGGCGCTGCGGTCCGTTCCTCTGTGGCAAGGTGGTGGCTGGAAAGCTGGGTTTGCCGGTGGAACAGCAGCCGGTTTACACCGCGTTCAGTTAGCCTATCCTTAATCCGGTTCACACTCGATCACCCAGGATTAAACATGACATTGACCGTCAAAACCCTGCTCGAACTGGCCATGGCCAACCCCATTAACGCCGAAATCACTGCGCGCTTGCCCGATCTTGGTGTGGACCAGTGCATGCTCACGGCGGGCTGTCTGTTCCAGGCGGTGTGGAACCATCAGTCGAACCTTCCCGCCGCCCATGGGGTTAAGGACTACGACGTTTTTTACTTCGACACAGACCTGTCCTACGAGGCGGAGGACGCAGTCATCCGCGCGGCCGATCAGCTATTTCAAGACTTGGGCGTCAACGTCGAGGTCAAGAATCAAGCGCGGGTGCACCTCTGGTACGGCGAGCGCTTCGGCCGGCCTTACCCACAATTGCATACGGCTAAACAAGGTGTTGATCGTTACCTGGTGGCGGGCACCTGCATCGGGCTGGAGATTGCAACGGGCGAGGTGTACGCGCCTTACGGGTTGGCGGATGTGGAGCAGGGCGTGCTGCGGATCAATCCTTATCACCCTGAGCCCGAGCTGTTTGCGGCCAAGGCCAGGAGTTATCAAGCGCGCTGGCCGTGGCTGAGGATCGTGGCGCCTGATCATTTGTGAACTTTTACCCGTTCTACAGGCGTCCTATCTTGAAATAAACCTGACAGTGGACAGCTCATGATCGTGCTTATTTTTCTCATCGCCTGCGGCGCGGCCGCCAGTACCGGGATTATTTTCAAACCGGGCCAATGGTACGAAGCGCTGGTCAAACCCAGCTTCACGCCGCCCAATTGGCTGTTCCCGGTGGCCTGGACGGTCATTTATCTGCTGCTCGCCTGGGCGGGCTATCGCTTGACCCTGATCCCCGGCAGCCAACTGGCCCTGGGCTTGTGGGCGGCGCAGATTGCCTTGAACACGCTGTGGACGCCGGTGTTCTTCGGCGCGCATCGCCTTTTCGCCGGGATGGTGGTGATCGTGCTGCTGTGGCTGGTGGTGGCGGCGCTGGTGGTGATGACACTGCGGCTGGACCTGATCACCGGGCTGATACTGTTTCCCTACCTTGCGTGGCTGAGTGTCGCGGCGGCGTTGAATTTTTCGATTTTACGGAATAACCGCTGATGGCCCACACCCCTTGGCCTGCCAGCGCGCCTGAGTTGGCGCAGATGCGCGCGTTCAACAAAAAGCTCGCGTGGCTGCCGCGCTTCAAGATCCGCAACCGTGTTACGCCGCGTGTGATCCAGGCGCTGCTGCGGGTCAGTCAAACGCTCAAAAAAGCGCCTGTGGCCGAGACTCGGCAGGTGGGCGCAGTGCCCGTGCGCATCCTGCGGCCGCAAGGCCAGCCCAAGGGCGTGGTGTTGGATATCCACGGCGGCGGCTGGGTGATCGGCAATGCGCAGATGGATGATGACCTCAACCTGGGCATGGTGCACGCCTGTGAGGTGGCGGTGGTGTCGGTGGATTATCGGCTGGCGGTCGACACCCCGATTGAAGGCCTGATGGACGATTGCCTGGCGGCGGCGCGTTGGTTGCTGAGTGCCGATGAGTTTGCTGGCTTGCCGGTGTTCATCGTCGGTGAGTCGGCAGGCGGGCACTTGGCAGCCGCGACCTTGCTGGCGCTCAAACAATGGCCGGATTTGCTTGAACGGGTGAGCGGCGCAGTGCTGTATTACGGCGTTTATGATTTGGCCGGCACGCCGAGCGTGCGCACCGCCGGGCCGGACACATTGCTGCTCGATGGCCCGGGAATGGTGACGGCGTTGCAATTGCTGACGCCGGGGCTGAGTGACGAACAACGGCGGCAGCCGCCGTTGTCGCCGTTGTATGGCGACTTCAGCGGGTTGCCGCCGGCGTTGATGTTTGTGGGCGAGTTGGACCCGCTGAAAGATGACACGCTGCAGCTCGCTGAGCGATGGGGCGGGGTGGCTGAGGTTGAAACCTACCTGCTAGCGGAATCGGCCCATGGGTTTATTCATTTTCCGGTGGCGATGGCGCAGGCGGTGCTCAACCATAGCCGAGCGTGGATCACGGCGCACATCAAGGCGTCGGCAACCCCATCCGATCGTCACCGTGGCGTCGCCGCACGGGAACTTAAAACCTGATCACTCAGTCAGGTTCATCAACTGCTTCCCTTTGATCACAAGGACGCCACCATGCGCGAATACACGCTGAATTACCTGTTCAACGACGAGCCTCGCACCCATGTGTTTGAACTCAAACAGTCTGAATTGCCGTTGCATGAGGCGGCGATGCACCTGCTGCAATTGCATTTCGGCGATGCGGAGAATGGGTTGATCCTGCCTGCTGCGGATGCGACACCCGCTGAGATTTTGGAGCAGGCAGAGGTGGTGGGGATAACCCGGATCAAGGTCCTGTGAGCCAACGCCCCATCCTCCAGGCGGTCACCGTCGCCGACATCCCTGACGTGTTGGCCTTTCTACTGCAGGCGCGTGCCGAGTTGTTTCCCAAGCTCAGCGCCACAGGCATGCCCGCCGACCTGGCGCAGTTTGCAGCCACCTACCTTGAGGGTGACGGGCGATTCTTGATCGCCCGCGCTGAAGGCCAGATCGTGGCCGCCATCGGCTATTTGCCCTATGACGGTCGTTTCCCGCAATTGGATTACCGAGGGCTTAAAACGGTGGAGGTGGTCCGCCTGTTTGTACGCCCGGCCTTTCGGCGCTTTGGCCTGGCGGGCGAGTTGTATCGCGCGCTGGAAACCAAGGCACGGGCGGATGGCGTGGAGGTGGTTTATCTGCACACCCACCCGTTTCTGGCGGGGGCGATTGATTTCTGGCTTCGGCAGGGGTTTGAGATTGTCGACATCGAAGCCGATCCGGTGTGGCGCACCACGCATATGCACCGGTCTCTATAACGCCACAGCTCCCACAGTTGGAACAGCCTCATTCAAGTTATCAGTTGGAGCGCAACCGCAGGATCTGCGCGCCATCGAACGGGTCCGTCAGGTAATGCGCCTGCACACCGAACGTGTCCTGCAGGCGTTTGGGTGTCAACACGTCCATCGGCTTGCCCAGCGCCACCAAACGCCCGCGATCCAACACGGCCAGGCGATCGCAGGTCAGCGCCTGGTTAAGGTCATGCAGGGCGATCAAGGTGGTCACCGGCAATGCCTGTACGCCCTTCAAGATCGCCAGTTGGTGCTGGATATCCAAGTGATTGGTTGGCTCATCCAGCAGCAAAATCTGCGGCCGTTGCGCCAGGGCGCGGGCGATGTGCACGCGTTGGCGCTCACCCCCGGAGAGGCTGCGCCAGGCGCGTTTGCCCAGGTGGGTGGCGTCCACATCGTGCAGCGCCTGGTTGACGATGGCGTCATCTGCGCTGGACCACGGGCTCAGCGCCGACAGCCACGGCGTACGGCCCAGCGCCACGGCGTCGAATACGCGGATCGCGTCGTCGGTGTCGGCTTGCTGCTCCACCACCGCCAACTGTTGCGCAATGGTGCGGCGCGACAGCTCGCCCAGGCGCTGGCCGCCGAGTCGCACTTCGCCGCTGGCAGGCGCACGCAAACCCGCGAGCAGCTTGAGCAGGGTGGACTTGCCGGAGCCGTTCGGGCCGACGATGCCCAAGGTTTCGCCCAACTGCACCTCAAGATGAATATCGCGTAGCAGCTCGACGTCGCGCACCTTGAAGCCCAGGCCCGTGCAACTCAGCACTGTCATCGCGCGTTCCTCCGGCCAATCAAAATCAACGCAAACACTGGCGCGCCCACCAATGCCGTGACCACACCGACCGGAATCACTTGGCCTTTGATCAAGGTGCGCGACAGCACATCGGCGGCAATCAAAAACAGCGCGCCGCCCAACGCACTGGCCGGCAGCAACCGCGAGTGGGCGGTGCCGACCAGCAGGCGCACGGCGTGGGGAATCACCAGCCCGACAAAGCCGATAGAGCCGACAATCGACACCATCACCGCCGTCACCAGCGCCGCGCAGCCCACCAATACAAACTGCACACGCCGCACCGGGATGCCCAGCGACGCCGCCGAGTCGGTGCCAAAGGTAAACGCATCCAGCGCACGCCGGTGCCACAAACACACCGCCAGCCCGGCGACCGCCACCGGCACCGCCAGCCACACCGAAGGCCAGCGCACGCCGCTGAGGTTGCCCAGCAGCCAGAACAGGATGCCGCGCGCCTGTTCGGAACTGGCCGACTTGGTGATCAGGAACGCGGTCAGCGCATTGAACAACTGCGAGCCGGCGATGCCCGCCAGGATGATCTGCCCGGTGCCACTGGACGAACCGCTGGCGCGCGCCAGCAAAATCACCAGCGCAAAGGCCGCCATGGCCCCGACAAACGCGCCGGCCGAGAGCGAAATCAGCCCGCCGCCCACACCGATCAACGCCACCAACACCGCGCCGGTCGAGGCGCCGGCACTGATGCCCAGCAAGTAAGGGTCGGCCAACGGGTTGCGCAACAACGACTGCAAAATCACCCCGCAGGTCGCCAGCCCGGCACCGCACGCAGCGGCGACCAGGGCGCGGGTCAGGCGGTAGTTCCACACCACGCCTGCATCGATCGGGTCCAGCACGTAACCGGCGCCCCACAGTTTATTGGCGAGCACCTGCAACACCACGTGTGGCTCGATGGCGGTTTCGCCGATGGCCACGCCGGCGAGCACGGCGAGCAACAGCAGCGCGAGGGCGAGTAGGGTGCGGGTCATTTGTGCAGGTCGTAGCCGTCGATGGCGCCGGCCAGTTGTTCCAGGCCATCGAACATGCGCAGGCTGGCTTGCAGCGCCAGGGCGTCAATAATGATGATGCGGTTGTTCTTCACCGCGTCCATGTTGCGCGTCACCGGGTCGCTGCGCAGGAAGGCGAGTTTCTTTTCATGGTCGTCGGCCGGGTAGCGGCGGCGGTCCATGCGCGCGATTACCAGGAAGGTCGGGTTGGCCTTGGCGATGGTTTCCCAGCCGACGGCGGGCCACTCTTCATCGGACTGCACCACGTTGTGCAGGCCCAGGGTTTGGAGCATGAATTCGGGAATGCCCTTGTGGCCGGCTACGTAGGGGTCACTGGCCATTTCGGCGCTGGAGAACCACACCAATGCGCTGGCTTGCTTGAGGCCTTTGCCTTGTGCGGTGGCGACGGACTTGGCCAGGCGCGCCTTGAGTTCGTCGTTCAATTGTTGGCCGCGCGCTTGCACGTCGAAGATCTCGGCCAGTTGGCTGATGCTCTTATAGAGAGTGTCGATGCGGAACGGCTCCAGCCGCGTGCCGTCGGCGCCCACCAGGTTGTCTTTGCCTTCGCAGTCGGAGGGCAGCAGGTAGGTAGGGATTTTCAACTCTTGAAACTGCTCGCGGGTGCCGACCACGCCTTGTGGGCCGACCACCCATTCCAGCTCGGCGGCCACCAGTTGCGGGCGTTTGGCGATGACGGCTTCAAAGCTCGGCTCGTTGTCGGCCAGGCGCTCGATGCGGTCGTTCTGCGCCTTGAACGGCGGCAACACATTGTTGAACCACAGCGAGGTGCCGACCACGGTGTTGCCCACACCCAAGGCGTAAAGCATCTCGGTGGCGGCCTGGCCGATGGTCACGCTGCGCGCGGGCGCCTGCTCAAAGGTCTGGGTGGTGCCGCAGTTCTGCACCGTCAGCGGGTAATGCGTCGGCGTGGCGTGGGCCAGTGCACATAAGCCGAGGCTGGCGATCAGGGCGGTAACGCGTGGCAGCATGGGGCAGTCTCCGGGTGAACCGTACGTGAAAACAGGGGAGGTACGGCGCGGAAATACACCCACGAACGCTGCAGTCTTGCAGGGCACGGATGGCCTTCCCGGACACCCCGCCGGTTAGTGGTTTTGCTTGGCCGGCAGGTCTCCTGACTGATGCGTCGTCGCCACGCCCCGGCCTTCCCGGGCAATGCCCAGTGGCGATGTGGAGCAGGCTCAGCACCTACAGTTGCGGGGGCAGTTTCGATTGGCGCAATGGGCCGCGCTTCGAATTCCCTATTAGTCCCGTGTGGGAACCGGCGCGGTATGGTAGTCGATCGTGGCGGGCAGGGGGAGTTTGATCTATCGGGTGTTCGCCATGGGTTGCCGTCAACCCGCCGACGCTGGGGGAGACGCACCAGCCGCTAGAAACGTGATGAGGTCTGCGAGTACTTTAGTTGGGGCTATAGCAAAAAGTAATGCTTCAATAATCTGGCTAGGGCTGAGGTAGGGGGTCAGCGACTGCGGTATTTCATCTTTGAGCTCAAGGGCGACGGCTTCGAGTAATTTACAGTACTGGTCGTAGGTGTTTTCAGGTCGAATGTGAAACTGTTCTTTGCTCTTTGCTGAAAATTGCGAGTGCTGCAGATCTTGTACGGTGATTTTCTTATTGGCGAGTAAGGGAATAACGAAAAAAGTTTCTATATCAATTAACGTTAGTCGCGATCCTCGGCCATTGGGGATGGCGTAGAACAGCGTGGTGTTTCCTGATATTAAATTAATAGCGTTGATCGCGTAGGCGACTCGCGAATCATACACAGGGGCCCAGCTATGAAGGAGGCTTAAGTACTTGGACCAACTGCTGACGCCTGTAAGAGGGACGGATTTAAAATTTTCTCGACCACCCATTGCGCGTTTTCGAGTGGACGCTATGATTTCATCCAGCGCTTTGTGGTTGGTGATTTTTCCCCACGTGGTGATAATGTATTTGCCTATATCATAGTGCAATTTTTGCTCTTGGCTTTCGCGAAGTTTTTTGCCTAATGCGTGCTTGAGTTTGGCTGTTTTATGGAGTGGATTTTCATCCTTTGAAAATGCTACGCCTGAAATTTTCTCTGCGATCTTTTCATCAAAAGACCAGGTGTAATGGGTTTCTATATCCTTTAACAAGGGCCGCAGATACCGGGCAATGTGTACGCAGGTGGTCATGTTTGCTCACTGTCTTATTATCTATTTCAACGCTGATTACTTGTTGCCAAGCTGCCGATAACGTGCTGAGTCATTACGTTATCGGCGACTCGCTTGGGTTGTTTGCAGGTCGTTAGCCTTTTGGCATTAGATTTTTTTCGCGAAATCGCAGGTCTCGGGTACGTATCGGCTGCCTTGCGGATTGCCTGGGATGTAGGCCAGTACTCGGTCCCCGCCTAAAAATAAAACACTTTGCGCACGGGTCGACCAATCATTGGTACATAAGTGTTTTTCGTTGAAGTCGGCCCAAAGGGCAAATCGTGTGACGAGCAACTCTTTGTTTGAGGCAAAACCTGCGGTAATGCCGATGAAAACGGATGACAGAAATACGACGAGGAACGTGGTGCCGGTGAATGCAGCAACGGTCTTGAATTTGATGGGTAGCAGCAGTAAAAAAGGAAGTATTCCCATCAGGAAGACGGCAATAACAATGACCGTAATCCACAAGCTCGCCAGTATTCCACCTTGGTACAATATGCCAAAGGGTGTGAAGAGCGCAGCAAGTAAAGTATAGGTGATGCCCAGGCTATTGGCGTCAACGTGGAAAATGTCGTTGATAAATGCTGCTGCCCATTTTTTTGCGTATATGGAATAGGCAAATAAAAACCAGATGAGCAATATGCCCGTATGCCATTTCGAAAAGTAACCGCGTATGCTCTCGCCTGTTTTGGATTTTGCAAGCCATAATAAGATAAATATAAAGGGCAATAGGCCGGTGAAGAACAGGGTGAGGGCGGCGACTATTCCATTTGACGAAGTTATGCTTAGAGCAATTGCAATGAGCCATACCAGTAAGAGAGTTAGGTATGAATTTTTCAGCAGTTTCAAAATGGATTTCCTTGTGGTGGGCCGCACTTCATCCGTTAAGGCGTTTTCAGTAAGGCTGTTTGATTGTCTTTTGAATCGTTGAATACCGCCGAAGAATGGCGTCGTATTACGTTGAACCGGGTTGCTGTTTGGAACGGAGGTTGTGTTTAGGTTGCTCTGTAGGAGGAACCCTGTGAGATTCTGGATGATAGCTATATGATGCTACGCTGTCGAGCAATCAGTCTGAGGGCCAATGCGACGCTTGCGTACACCACTCGATTTGCTGGGGTGTGCCGCTTATATAAGAAACTACGATTTCTCACACAGGGAGTACGCAATGAACACCGACCAATGGATTGCCTTGTACGCGCAGGCCTTTCGCGAAATGGGCGAAAAACTCGAGCAGGTGTTGCAATTGAACAGTTGCCGCGAACATTGGATTCAGGCCGAGATCAGCTTGCATGCCTGGTTCAACGACAAGATCGAAATCTGGACTGACTTGCCGATCGGCGAGCGGCGCAAGGCCGACCTGTATGCCTTGGATGACGCGGGTTCGACCACGATGGTCGCTGAAATCAAATGCCTGGGCGATATATCCCAAGCCAAGTGTTTGGAAGGTGATTGGTCGGTCAGGGCCGATGTTGAACGGTTACGCAACTTCGAATGCCCGACCCGATTGTTTGTGTTGGTGATTGCCAAAGGCGAGCGCGAGACCAACACCGGGCGGCGTCTTCGCGAAGATGAGTGGGTGGATGGACGCGAATGCGTGAGTGTGGACCTGGGGTTTGCATTGATCCGGATGTGGGCGCTTTGATCGAGTGAGGCACGCCGGCGGCGGCAAATGTTTCGCCTCAGCGCATTTGCCCCGTCGCGTGCTGTGGGGTTCTATCCATTCCCATAGGGTGTACCATCAATCTCTGTTCATCAGATATTAGTCAGACATGCCCACGCTTAGCGAAGAGAGCCGCCGGATCGTAGCTTCTCTGGCGCACCGTGTTGGTCCGCACGCTGACACTGCAAGCATTACCGAGGCGATTGTTTCGATTTTGCAGGATATGGGCGCAGCACTTACGCCCATTATCGGCCAGCAGGGCGTTGCCGCGCTGTACCGTCGCAGCTTCCATCTGTGCGTCTCTACCCATCCACGCCTGGCCGCCACCTTCGACAGTGTGCCGGCCGCGATGGATTTGCTTGCCCTCAAATCCGTACTCGTCGAGCAGAACGAAACCGATGCGCTGTTTTTCGGTGAGGTGTTGCTGACTACCCTCTACGAGCTTCTGACCACGCTGATCGGGCCTTCACTCACCGCACGTCTGCTGGTTGACGTGTGGCAGCCTTCTTCGAGCGACACCTCTTCGCAGGAAATTTCGCCATGAGCACCAAAGTGACTATCAACCGTCTGGCCACCGGTGTGCCAGGACTGGACGAGGTCCTGGGCGGTGGCCTGCCGGAGTTTTCGTTCAACCTCATCGCCGGCCCGCCGGGCTGTGGCAAGACTACCCTGGCGCACCAGATGATGTTTGCCCTGGCCACGCCAGAACGCCCGGCGCTGTTCTTTACCGTACTCGGTGAGCCGCCGCTGAAGATGCTGCGTTACCAGCAGCAATTCGATTTTTTCGACAACGATGCGATCAACCAGTCGATCCGCTATATCAACCTGGCCGACGACACCCTGGCCGGGGACCTGGACGAGGTTTTGCGGCGCATCGTCAGCGAAGTCGAGGCACATTCGCCGTCGCTGGTGTTTGTCGACTCGTTCCGCTCCGTGGTGCTGGCCAGCCAGACTCAGCACAACCCCAACAACAACCTGCCGCAGTTCATCCAGCAGTTGGGCATGTTGATGACCACCTGGCAGGCGACGACCTTCCTGATCGGCGAGTATTTCACCGAAACCGACACCAACCCGATTTTTACCGTGGCCGATGGCCTGATCTGGCTGCGCCAAAGCGTCGAGCGCAACTCGATGGTGCGCAAGATGGAAATCATGAAGATGCGCGGCCAGCCTACGTTGCCGGGGCTGCACACCTTCCGTATTGCCACCTCGGGAATCAAGGTGTTTCCGCCAGCCGCGCTCAATCGCGCCATCGACGCGCCGTCGACGTTCCCGATCACGCGCCTGAAAATGGGCGTGCCGGCACTCGATGAGATGCTCGGCGGCGGCCTGCCGCGCGGCTATTCGCTGCTGGTGGCCGGGCCGTCGGGGTCGGGCAAGAGCATCCTGGCGGCGACTTTCCTGGCGGAAGGTGCACGCAATGGTGAAACCGGGGTGATTGCAGTGTTCGAACAACGGCCCAACCATTCACAGAACCCCAAGTTGGCCGAATTGATCAAGAACGGCCAGGTGGGCCTGGTGGACAGCCGCGCGCCGGACTTGTCCATCGACGAAATCGTGCAGTTGCTGCTCGGCGAGATCAGCCGTTTGAATGCCACTCGCGTGGTGATTGATTCGCTGTCGGGCTTTGAGCTGGCGCTGGCGCCCACCTTCCGTGCGGACTTTCGCGAATCGCTGTCGCGCATGGTCACCGCGCTGACGTCTGCCGGCGTGAGTGTATTGATGACCTCAGAGCTGGAAGACCGTTACACCGACTTGCGTTTCAGCCCTTACGGCACGGCGTTTTTGACCGATGCGATCATTGTGCAGCGGTACATCGAAGTCGAGAGCCGTTTGCTGCGCATCATGGCGGTGGTCAAGGTGCGCGCCAGTGCCCATTCCGATCAACTGCGCCAGTACCACATCGACGATAACGGCCTGCAGATTCGCGAGATGTTGCCGGAACAGGAAGGGCTGCTGGGTGGGCGACCCACCAAGCGGGTGTTGGCGGGAGACAAACATGTGTGAGCCCGGCGCATGAGCGAAACCGGCGGCAACAACGAAAGTGAGCTGACCACTGCCGCTCACGAACTGTTCCTGCTTGGGCAAAAAACCGTTGAGGCGCGTGCCGTGCTGGCTGCGCTGCAGCAACAACTGACGGACGCTAGCAGCCGTCTGGTGGATACCCAGCACGTTGAGCAGGTGATTGAGGCCAACCAGCAATTGGTGCTGGCGATCCTCCTTGCGCAATCGGACGCGGCCAGCCCGCCGCGCCTGGAAGAGCAGCACTTGTACCAGGAGCTGCGCGAGGCAAATGCGCAGTTGGTGATCGCCGCACTCAGCGCGCAAGACCTGCAGGCGACCGCCGAGCGCGCGCTGGGCCAGCAAAAAAGCATCCTGGCGATGGTGGCCCATGAGCTGCGCAACCCCTTGACGCCAATCAGCATGATCGCCGAGCGCATGGTGCGCCTGCCGAGTGACCAGTTGCCGCGCATGCGTGAGCTGATCGAAGGCCAGGTGCAGCATATCTCGCAGTTGGTGGACGACTTGCTGGACGTGTCCCGCGTCAGCACCGGCAAGCTGCGCATCGAGCGACGTGATGTGGACATGCTGCAGATCCTCAGAAGCGCCATTGATGCGTGCGGCCCGGTGATGAGGGCGAAAAAGCAGCAGTTCGATGCGCACCTGCCTGACGGCCAATTGATGCTCAGTGGTGACGCCGGGCGCCTTGCGCAAATTCTGCATAACCTGCTGGCCAACGCCGCCAAGTACACGCCGGTAGGCGGCCGGATTGTACTGTCGGTCAGTGCCGGGGATGAGCTGAGGATCAGTATTTGTGACAACGGCATCGGCGTCTCGGCCAAGGCGCTGCCGCTGATCTTTGACCCGTATGTGCAGGATGAACACGCGATCGGCTTCAACGGCTCGGGGCTGGGCATCGGCTTGACGGTGGTGCGAGAGTTGGTTGAAGCCCACGGCGGCAAGGTGACGGCCAATAGCGCAGGCAAGGGCAAGGGCAGCGAGTTTGTGGTGACGTTGCCGTTGTGTAACTGACCTGTCGGACGGGCACAGCCTCTGTGGCGAGCGGGCTCGCCACAACAAGCCAGCTCCCACAGGGGCTGGGTGCCTGATTACTTGCGATCCAGCCACACCGTCTGCGCGTTGCAGAATTCCCGCACACCAAAGTGCGACAACTCCCGCCCGAACCCACTCTTTTTCACACCGCCAAACGCCACCCGAGGGTCGGACACGCTGAAGGCGTTGACGAAGATCCCGCCGGTTTCCAGCCTGTTGGCAATCTCCCGTGCCTTGGCCGCGTCGGTGGTGAAGATGCTGGCGGTCAGGCCGAACTCGCTGTCGTTGGCCAGGGCCACGGCGTGGTCGGCATCGCGGGCGGTGATGATCGAGGCCACGGGGCCGAACAGTTCCTGTTTGAACGAGGTCATCTGGTCGGTGACGTTGGCCAGCACGGTCGGCTCATAGTAGTTGCCGACGCCAGGTACTTTATTGCCCCCCAGCAGCAGGGTCGCGCCTTCTTCCAACGTGGCCTGGACCTGGCCGTGCAGCTCGTCGCGCAGGTCGAAGCGGGCCATCGGGCCGACGTAGGTGCTGGTCGAGGTCGGGTCGCCCATCACCAATGCGCGGCTGGCTTCGAGGAATTTAGCGGTGAAGGCTTCCACCACGCCTTCCTCGATGATCAGGCGCTTGGCCGCAGCGCACACTTGGCCGCTGTTCTGGAACCGCCCGATCACGGCGGCTTGCACGGCAGCGTCGAGGTCAGCGTCGTTGAGCACGATAAACGGATCGGAGCCGCCCAGTTCCAGTACGCATTTCTTCAGCGCGGCACCGGCCTGGGAGCCGATGGCGATGCCGGCGCGCACGCTGCCGGTCAGCGTGACGGCGGCGATGCGTGGGTCGGCGATGGCTTTGGAGACGCCGTCGTTGGTGACGTTGACCACTTCAAAAATGCCGTCGGCGAAACCGGCTTTGTGCAACGCTTGCTGGATAAGGTAGGCGCTGCCCATCACATTGGGGGCATGTTTGAGCACGTAGGTGTTACCGGCCAGCAAGGTCGGCACGGCACCGCGCAGCACTTGCCACACCGGGAAATTCCACGGCATGACCGCGAAAATCGGGCCCAGCGGGCGGTATTCGATCTGGGCGCTGCCGTTGTCCACCAGCGTCGGTTCCGGGGCGAGCATGGCCGGGCCTTGGGCGGCATACCATTCGCTGAGTTGCGCGCATTTTTCGATTTCGGCACGGGCCTGGGCGATGGGCTTGCCCATTTCCAGGGTAATCATCTGCGCCATGTCTTCGGCCTGGTCACGCAGGGCACCGGCCAGGGCCAGCAGCAATTCGGCACGCTGGCTGACCGGCTGGCTGCGCCAGGTGCGGAAGGCTGCGGTGGCGCGGTTCAGGGCCGCGTCCAGTTGCGCCTCGGTTTCGTAGGGGTAGCTGGCAACCGTTTCGCCGTTGGCGGGGTTGATCGACAAAGCGTGGGTCTGGTGAGAAATAGCGTTCATGGCACCGTCCGGCTGAATGAGTGGAATGGGTTCAGCCTACGGGGCTGTATCTTTTGTGGAAACTGAATAATATTAAGCAATACATTCTCAAATGGAGAATGATTGACGTGAGATCGTTCCCACGCTCTGCGTGGGAATGCAGCCCGTGGCGCTCTGCGCCCGACGTTGCGCAAGGCTGTGACGCAGAGCGTCACAAGATGCGTTCCCACGCAGAGCATGGGAACGATCACAGTGGAGAACGATTTGGACCTGGTGCAGTTGGAAATCTTCAAGGCCGTTGCCGAGCAAGGCAGCATCAGCGCCGCAGCGCAGTTGATTCATCGCGTGCCGTCGAACCTGACCACGCGTATCAAGCAACTCGAGCAGGACTTGGGCGTGGAGCTGTTTATCCGCGAGAAGAGCCGCCTGCGCCTGTCGCCGGCCGGGTGGAATTTCCTCGGTTATGCGCGGCGTATTCTCGACTTGGTGCAAGAGGCCCGCGCGACGGTGGCCGGAGAGGAGCCCCAGGGCGCGTTTGCGCTGGGGTCGCTGGAGAGCACGGCGGCGGTGCGCATTCCAGCGTTACTGGCGGCGTATAACCAGAAACACACCAAGGTCGAGCTGGACCTGAGCACCGGGCCGTCGGGCACGATGATCGAGGGCGTGCTGTCGGGGCGCCTGGCGGCGGCGTTTGTCGATGGGCCGGTGCTGCATGCCACGCTGGAAGGGGTGGCAGTGTTTGAGGAGGAGATGGTGGTGATTGCGCCGCTGCACCACGCACCGATCACGCGCGGGCAGGATGTGGCGGGGGAGAGCATCTACACCTTTCGCTCGAATTGCTCGTATCGCCATCACTTTGAGCGCTGGTTTTCACAGGATGGTGCGGTGCCGGGCAAGATCTTCGAGATGGAGTCCTACCACGGCATGCTCGCCTGCGTCAGCGCCGGGGCCGGCCTGGCACTGATGCCGCGCAGCATGCTGGAAAGCATGCCGGGGTTTACGGCGGTGAGTGTGTGGCCGTTGACCGACTCGTTCCGTATCCTCAATACCTGGCTGATTTGGCGTCGGGGCACGGTGTCCCAGAGTTTGAACAGTTTTGTGAAGTTGCTGGAAGAGCGCGGTCTGGTAGCCACTCAGATTTAATGCGGGAGCTTCATCAGCCGCCAAACTGGAAGGTGCCCATGGCCAATTTGGCCATGATCGCTGTTGCGCCCAGTTGCACCAGCCACAGCGCCAGGCCACCCAGGAACACACCCAGCGCCACTTGCAGCACCAGGCTTTTCTGGCGCTTGGCTTGCGGGGCGCGCGGGGTAAAGTCGTGCAGTTCGTCGCGGTCGGCGCGCAGGTCCAGGTCGTCGTTTCTCATAGGGCTCTCACAGCAAAGGGGCAGTCGGAGTTCAGTCTAGTGTGTTCGCCAATAAAAAGGGGAAGCCACCGGCTTCCCCTTCGCATGACGCTGGCAGGTTTATAGAACCTGAACAATCGCCTTTGTTACCGCGCCAATGTTCGACTGGTTCAGCGCGGCCACGCAGATGCGGCCGGTGTCGAGCGCGTAGATACCAAACTCGGTGCGCAAACGGGTGACTTGCTCAACGGTCAGGCCGGAGTAGGAGAACATCCCGCGCTGGCGACCGACGAAGCTGAAGTCGTGGCCTGGCGCAGCCTTGGCCAGTTCGGCGACCATCTGCTCACGCATGCCACGGATACGCAGGCGCATTTCAGCCAGTTCCGCTTCCCACTGGGCACGCAGCTCAGGGTTGTTCAGCACCGCCGCCACAATCGCCGCGCCGTGGGTCGGCGGGTTGGAGTAGTTGGTGCGGATCACGCGCTTGACCTGGGACAGGATGCGCGCGCTTTCTTCCTTGGACTCGCTGACGATCGACAGCGCGCCTACGCGTTCGCCGTACAGCGAGAACGATTTGGAGAACGAGCTGGAGACAAAGAAGGTCAAGCCGGATTCAGCGAACAGGCGCACGGCGGCGGCGTCTTCGTGGATGCCGTCGCCAAAGCCCTGGTAGGCCATGTCGAGGAACGGCACCAGGTTCCTGGCCTTGACCACGTCCAGCACTTGTTGCCAGTCGGCCGGGCTCAGGTCGACGCCGGTCGGGTTGTGGCAGCAGGCGTGCAACACCACGATGGACTGTGGCGGCAGGGCGTTGAGGTCTTCAAGCAGGCCGGCGCGGTTCACGTCATGGGTGGCGGCGTCGTAGTAGCGGTAGGTCTGCACCGGGAAACCGGCTTTTTCGAACAGCGCCTGGTGGTTTTCCCAGCTCGGGTCGCTGATCGCAACCACGGCATTGGGCAGCAGTTGCTTGAGGAAGTCGGCGCCGATTTTCAGCGCGCCGGTGCCGCCGACGGCTTGCGCGGTGATCACACGGCCGGCGCTCAGCAGTGGCGAGTCAGCACCGAACAGCAGCTTTTGCACGGCCTGGTCGTAGGCGACGATGCCGTCAATCGGCAAGTAGCCACGGGCGGCGTGTTGCGCCACGCGAATGGCTTCCGCTTCGGCAACGGCACGCAAGAGTGGAATCTTCCCCTCCTCGTTGCAGTAAACGCCCACGCCAAGGTTGACCTTGGTGGTTCGTGTGTCGGCGTTGAATGCTTCGTTGAGGCCCAGGATTGGATCGCGTGGTGCCATTTCGACAGCGGAGAACAGGCTCATTTTTGCGGCAGCTCTATGGGGGAATGGAGGGACGTGTCGCGCTCCAGCCGAATGCACTAGAGCGGTGCACAAACGGGGAGTTAGTATAGAGACCATCCACGCGCAGGGCGACAGCCGAAACGGCTTTTCGGCCAAGTTTTTCGGTTTATTTGCCGACCGTTAGTCTTATTGCAACATGAGTCAGCGACGGCAGGTAGGACGATTGCCTTGAAACCCGTCACATTCGCCACCACTTCTACAGCTATCATGGTTTTTTCCTGCAACCTTCGATGATTATTCGTGGGCTGCTGAGCTATTTTCGTCCTTGGCGGCTGTAGGCCCGGGGTGACTGAAAGAGGTACGTTATGTCGGATTTCCAGCTCGTCACCCGTTTTGAACCCGCCGGCGACCAACCCGAAGCCATTCGCCTGATGGTTGAAGGCATCGAGGCCGGCCTGGCGCACCAGACGCTGCTCGGGGTGACCGGTTCAGGCAAGACCTTCAGCATCGCCAACGTGATTGCGCAGACCAACCGCCCGACGTTGGTGCTGGCGCCGAACAAAACCCTGGCCGCGCAGTTGTACGGCGAGTTCAAGGCGTTCTTCCCGAACAACGCGGTGGAGTACTTCGTTTCCTACTACGACTACTACCAGCCCGAAGCCTACGTGCCGTCGTCCGACACCTTTATCGAGAAGGATGCGTCGATCAACGACCACATCGAGCAGATGCGGCTGTCGGCGACCAAGGCGCTGCTGGAGCGCAAGGACGCGATTATCGTCACCACGGTGTCGTGCATCTATGGCCTGGGCAGCCCGGAAACCTATTTGAAGATGGTGCTGCACGTTGATCGCGGCGACAAGCTCGACCAGCGCGAGCTGCTGCGTCGCCTGACGAGCTTGCAGTACACCCGCAATGACATGGACTTTGCCCGCGCCACCTTCCGTGTGCGCGGTGATGTGATCGACATCTACCCGGCCGAATCCGACCTCGAAGCCATCCGCATCGAGCTGTTCGACGACGAAGTTGAAAGCCTGTCGGCCTTCGACCCGTTGACCGGCGAGGTGATTCGCAAGCTGCCGCGCTTCACCTTCTACCCGAAAAGCCACTACGTGACCCCGCGCGAAACGCTGATGGGCGCCATCGAGGGCATCAAGGCCGAGCTGGTCGAGCGCCTGGACTACCTGCGCGCCAACAACAAGCTGGTGGAAGCCCAGCGCCTGGAGCAGCGCACCCGTTTCGACCTGGAGATGATCTTGGAGCTGGGCTACTGCAACGGCATCGAAAACTACTCGCGCTACCTCTCGGGTCGCGAATCCGGGCAGGCGCCGCCCACCTTGTTCGATTACCTGCCGGATGACGCCTTGCTGGTGATCGACGAATCCCATGTCAGCGTGCCGCAGGTGGGCGCGATGTACAAAGGTGACCGCTCGCGTAAGGAAACCCTGGTGGAATACGGCTTCCGTTTGCCATCGGCGCTGGATAACCGGCCGATGCGCTTCGACGAGTTCGAGAGCATCAGCCCGCAGACGATCTTCGTCTCGGCCACACCGGGTAACTACGAAGCCGAACATGCTGGCCGCGTGATCGAGCAACTGGTGCGCCCGACCGGTCTTGTGGACCCGCAAATCGAAATCCGCCCGGCGCTGACCCAGGTGGACGACTTGCTCTCGGAAATCACCAAGCGCGTGGCCCTGGAAGAGCGGGTGCTGGTCACCACGCTGACCAAGCGCATGTCCGAGGATTTGACCGATTACCTGGCCGACCATGGCGTGCGTGTGCGCTATTTGCACTCGGACATCGACACCGTGGAACGCGTCGAGATTATCCGCGACCTGCGCCTGGGCACCTTTGACGTGCTGGTGGGCATTAACCTGTTGCGCGAAGGCCTGGACATGCCGGAAGTGTCGCTGGTGGCGATCCTGGATGCGGACAAGGAGGGCTTCCTGCGCTCCGAGCGCTCGTTGATCCAGACCATCGGCCGCGCGGCGCGTAACCTCAATGGCCGCGCGATTCTTTACGCGGACCGCATCACCGGCTCCATGGAGCGGGCGATTGGCGAGACCGAGCGCCGGCGTGACAAGCAGATCGCCTTCAACCTCGAGAACGGCATCATCCCCAAAGGCGTGTTCAAGGACGTCGCCGACATCATGGAAGGCGCCACCGTGCCGGGCTCGCGCAGCAAGAAGCGCAAGGGCATGGCCAAGGCCGCCGAAGAAAGCGCCAAGTACGAGAACGAATTGCGCTCGCCGAGTGAGATCACCAAGCGTATCCGGCAGTTGGAAGAGAAGATGTACCAACTGGCGCGGGACCTTGAGTTTGAGGCCGCGGCGCAGACGCGCGATGAGATCGGCAAGCTGCGGGAGCGGTTGTTGGCTGTTTGATTGGCGGTGACTGCACCGGCCTCATCGCAGGCAAGCCAGCTCCCACATTGGAAAGCATTTCAACTGTGGGAGCTGGCTTGCCTGCGATGGCATCACCTCGGTCTGGAGCCCAACCACCCCAGGCTGTTACCATTCGCCCCTTGTTTCAATTTTCAGTTTTATCGCCCATTCGAGACCTGCCATGACCACCGTCCGCACGCGCATTGCGCCATCGCCTACTGGGGATCCCCACGTCGGCACTGCCTACATCGCCTTGTTCAACTACTGCTTTGCCAAGCAGCACGGCGGTGAATTCATCCTGCGGATCGAAGACACCGATCAACTGCGTTCGACCCGTGAGTCGGAACAGCAGATTTTCGATGCGCTGCGCTGGCTGGGCATCACCTGGGCCGAAGGCCCGGACGTCGGTGGCCCGCACGGCCCGTATCGCCAGAGCGAGCGCAGCGACATCTACAAGCAGTACACCCAGCAATTGGTCGACATGGGCCATGCCTTCCCGTGCTTCTGCACCGCCGAAGAGCTGGACCAGATGCGCGCCGAGCAACAGGCGCGTGGCGAAACCCCGCGCTATGACGGCCGCGCACTGCTGCTGTCGAAAGAAGAAGTGGCCCGGCGCCTGGCTGCTGGCGAGCCTCACGTGATCCGCATGAAGGTGCCGAGCGAAGGCGTGTGCGTGGTGCCGGACATGCTGCGCGGCGACGTCGAGATCCCGTGGGACCGCATGGACATGCAGGTGCTGATGAAGACCGACGGCCTGCCGACGTACTTCCTGGCCAACGTGGTCGACGACCACCTGATGGGCATCACCCACGTGCTGCGCGGCGAAGAATGGCTGCCGTCGGCGCCAAAACTGATCCTGCTTTACGAATACTTCGGCTGGGAACAGCCGCAGCTGTGCTACATGCCGCTGCTGCGTAACCCGGACAAGAGCAAGCTGTCCAAGCGCAAGAACCCGACCTCGGTGACCTTCTACGAGCGCATGGGCTTTATGCCTGAAGCGATGCTCAACTACCTGGGCCGCATGGGCTGGTCGATGCCGGACGAGCGCGAGAAGTTCTCGCTGCAGGAAATGGTCGATAACTTCGACTTGTCGCGCGTGTCCCTCGGCGGGCCGATTTTCGACATCGAGAAGCTGTCGTGGCTCAACGGCCAGTGGCTGCGTGACCTGCCGGTGGAAGAGTTCGCCAGCCGCGTGCAGCAGTGGGCGTTGAACCCTGACTACATGATGAAGATCGCGCCGCTGGTGCAGGGCAGGGTGGAGACGTTCAGCCAGGTCGCCCCGCTGGCCAGCTTCTTCTTTGCCGGTGGCGTGAACCCGGATGCCAAGCTGTTTGAATCCAAGAAGCTCTCGGGCGATCAGGTTCGCCAGTTGATGCAGTTGATCCTGTGGAAGCTCGAAAGCCTGCGTCAGTGGGAAAAGGACGCGATCACCGCAACGATTCAGGCGGTGGTTGAGTCCCTGGAGCTGAAATTGCGCGATGCCATGCCGTTGATGTTTGTCGCGATCACCGGGCAGGCGAGTTCGGTGTCGGTGCTTGATGCGATGGAAATTCTCGGCCCGGACCTCACGCGTTTCCGTCTGCGCCAAGCCCTTGATTTGCTTGGGGGTGTGTCGAAGAAAGAAAACAAAGAGTGGGAAAAGCTGCTGGGCGCTATCGCCTAAGCAACCGGCTGTAACGATAAAACCCCGGTTTTCCGGGGTTTTAACGGTAAGTGATTGTTATCCCGGCAAAAAATTTTGAAAATTGTTGAAAATAAATTTGACAGCCTTTCAAACCGCCATTAAGATTCGCCCCGTCCTCACCGATGAGGGGCTATAGCTCAGCTGGGAGAGCGCTTGCATGGCATGCAAGAGGTCAACGGTTCGATCCCGTTTAGCTCCACCAATTTACAGGTTCAAGGTCTGGCCACACCGTCCTTGAATTGATCAGGTCTCAGCTCTGATCGGTTGTACAGAAGGTTTTGTCCCCTTCGTCTAGTGGCCTAGGACACCGCCCTTTCACGGCGGTAACAGGGGTTCGAGTCCCCTAGGGGACGCCAGTTTCAACAAGCAGCTCGAAAGGTCTGCTGCGTCGCGAGACGAAAAATCCGGGGCTATAGCTCAGCTGGGAGAGCGCTTGCATGGCATGCAAGAGGTCAACGGTTCGATCCCGTTTAGCTCCACCAATTTTACAGGTTCAAGGTTCCGGCCACACCGTCCTTGAATCGATCAGTTCTCAGCGCTGATCAGTTGTATAGAAGGTTTGTGTCCCCTTCGTCTAGTGGCCTAGGACACCGCCCTTTCACGGCGGTAACAGGGGTTCGAGTCCCCTAGGGGACGCCACGATTACCCGCTCTGCGGGATTTTTAAGGGTCATTCAATTATTGAATGGCCCTTTTGTTTGTCTGGCGTTTGGGTTTTCTCGCGGCAGGCTACGGCATGTTTTGCACCACGTTGGCGGTACGCAGTGATTTGTTGATGCGCGCCAGCTCGCGTCGCTGATCGACTTGCGGGCCGCGGTTCTGGGCGTTCTCCAGTGCGACGTTCCACAATTCCACCCCGTCGGCGTCATTGAAGAATTTGCCGAACGGCTGGTTGCCCACGCCTTCTCCTTCCACCTTGGCGATCAGCACGGTGCGAAAGCCGCTGATGAAGTTGGCGGTGTACTCGTTGGCAAACACGTAGGGCGCCTCTGCGGCCACCCATGCGCAATCCGCGTATTGCTGTCTCCAGGCCATGACGTTCTCTCCGGTATGCGGTTCGTTGCATCGATAACGGCAGGGGCGGGCGTTTTATTCCATTTATCTCATTTGCGCTGCTCGGACGAGCGGTCATGCGGGTGGCTTGCCAAATATTATTATGGTAATAATATTCAACCCATGAAAGACGGAGGCAACGATGAGCGATAAAAAAGCGCAAACCCGCGAACGCATTTTGCAGGCTGCCAGCGCCGCGCTGATCCAGCGCGGCCCGGCCGAACCTAGCGTCGGTGAAGTCATGGGCGCAGCAGGGCTCACGGTCGGTGGCTTCTACGCCCACTTTGAAAGCAAAGACGCGTTGATGCTGGAGGCCTTCACCCAGTTGCTGGCCCGGCGTCGCGCATCGATTGACGACATGGACGCACAACTGACCGGCGAGGAGCGCAGAGCCCTGGTGGCGGCGTTCTACCTGTCGCGCAAGCACCGCGACTCAACGGACCAGGCGTGCCCGATACCGGCAACTGTGGGCGAGATGAGCCGCCTGCCGGATGAGTTTCGCCTGGCGCTCAATGAGCATACGGAGTTGATGGCCGCCCAATTGGCTGCCAGCCCCGAGGACACCGACAAAGCCCTGGCGGATATGGCCTTGATGATTGGCGGCCTGGCCTTGGCGCGTGCGCTCGGGCCAGGTGAATTGTCAGACCGCGTGCTACGCGCAGCCAAGTCGGCGGTGCGCTGAAAAAAGGAGCCGTAGGATGGGCGCATTAACCTGGATTCGAGGCTTCAATGGCACCGTCGGCCGCCTGGCGCCGCACATGGTGGCCAGTAAGTTGCGCCGCACCTTCATGACGCCGCGCAACCTGGCCCCGCGTGACTGGGAACTGCCGCTGCTGGCGCAATCGGAGCGCATCACCTTGCGTTTCGGCTTGTCGGCGTTGCGTTGGGGGCAAGGGCCGGCGGTGCTGCTGATGCACGGTTGGGAAGGGCGCCCTACGCAGTTCGCCAGCCTGATCACGGCCTTGGTGGCCGACGGCTATTCAGTGATTGCCCTGGACGGTCCCGCCCATGGCCGTTCGCCGGGGCGTGAGGCGCATGTGCTGTTATTTGCCCGCGCCATGCTCGAAGCCGCCGCTGAGCTGCCACCGCTGCATGCGGTGGTGGGGCATTCCATGGGCGGCGCCAGCGCGATGCTGGCGGTGCAATTGGGTTTACGCACTGAAGCACTGGTGAGCATTGCCGCGCCGTCGCGTTTTCTTGATGTACTGCGTGGGTTTGCCGGCATGGTCGGTTTACCACCACGGGCGCGCTCGGCGTTTATCCACGAGGTCGAACTGACCTTTGGCATGCCGCTCAAACATTTGGACGTCGCCTACTACCAGATGAATCTCCCTGGCCTGATCGTGCACGCCGAAGACGACACCTTCGTGCCGGTCAAAGCCTCGCAAGCCATTCATGACGCCTGGTTCGACAGCCGCCTGTTGCGCCTTGAGCAAGGCGGGCACCAGAAAGTGCTGGCCGACCCACGGGTAATCGAGGCGGTACTCAGCCTGTTGGCCGGCCGGCGTTTACAGGAGCGCCAGACCGCCTGATACACTGCCCCGCCGACATTAATCGACTGGAGCAAGGCATGGGCTGGGATTTGGCAACGCCGTTTATCATCGACCTGCAGGTCGCCGCGCAAGACATCGACGGCCTGGGGCACGCCAATAACGCGGTGTATGTGTCCTGGCTGGAGCGTTGCGCGTGGCGCCATTCCCAGCGCCTGGGGCTGGACCTCACCGAATACCGCCGACTCGACCGCGCCATGGCGGTAGTGCGCCACGAGATCGACTACCTGGCCGCTGGCTACGAGGGCGATGAGCTGCAACTGGCCACGTGGATCGTCGACTGGGACCAGCGCCTGAAAATGACGCGCCGTTTTCAATTGATGCGCCCCAGCGATGGCGCGACCCTGTTACGCGCGCAAACCACCTTTGTCTGCATCGAACTGTCCAGTGGCAAGCCCAAGCGCATGCCGCCCGAGTTTCTCGACGGCTATGGCCCTGCGCTGACAGGGGGTTAACGTTTAGTGTGGGAAAACCAGTAAACTGCGCCACGATTTTTGTTGAGTGTTTTCCATGCAAATTGCTTTGGCGCCCATGGAGGGGTTGGTCGACAACATCCTTCGCGATGTGCTGACCCGCGTGGGCGGTATTGACTGGTGCGTGACCGAGTTCATTCGCGTCAACGACCGCCTGCTCACCCCTGCCTATTTCCACAAGCTCGCCCCTGAGCTGCTGCACGGTGCCCACACGGCGGCAGGCGTGCCGCTGCGCGTGCAGTTGCTCGGTTCCGATCCGGTGTGCCTGGCCGAAAATGCCGCGCTGGCCTGTGAGTTGGGTTCGCAAGTGATCGACCTCAACTTCGGTTGCCCGGCCAAGACGGTCAACAAATCCCGGGGTGGCGCGGTGTTGCTCAAGGAGCCGGAGCTGCTCAATCAGATTGTCGAACACGTACGCCGCGCAGTGCCTGCGCATATCCCGGTGACGGCCAAGATGCGCCTGGGTTTCGACAGCCCTGACGGTGCGCTGGTGTGCGCCACGGCCCTGGCCGAGGGTGGTGCTGCGCATATCGTGGTGCATGCGCGCACCAAGACCGACGGCTACAAGCCGCCGGCCCATTGGGAGTGGATCCCGCGGGTGCAGGACGTGGTCAAGGTGCCGGTGTTTGCCAACGGCGATATCTGGAGTGTCGAAGACTGGAAACGTTGCCGCGAAATCAGTGGCGTTGAAGACATCATGCTCGGCCGTGGCCTGGTGGCGCGCCCGGACCTGGCGCGGCAGATTGTGGCGGCAAAGGCGGGAGCAGAAGTGGTCGAAATGACCTGGGCGCAAATGCAGCCCATGCTCCAGGAATTCTGGACCCAGTCGGTGGCACAACTGACCGAAAAACAGGCCCCGGGCCGTTTGAAGCAATGGCTGGCGATGCTGACGCGTAACTACCCCGAGGCGGTGACGTTGTTTACCGCCTTGCGCCGTGAGACGGACCTGCAGCAAGTCAGCCGTCTGCTGGGCATGCAGCATCCCTTGGCAGCTTGATGGGTTGAGCCAGCGTTTACATTTCACCTGAACAGGGCGCCATTGGCGCCCTTTTTTGCGCCTGCCGGTTAGCATAAAGGTTTGAAGAATAGGCGTTTTAATCTTGTCGGTTAGTTGCGTGACTGCAGTGTATTAACGGGTGTGACGACTTCCGAGTGTAAAGAGCGGCTTGAATCAAGGTCCTGGCGGAAAAGTCCATGGGGCAAAGTCTGATAATGCGCATTAGTTTCCTTATATGAGGTCCGATTTTCGGAACTCAACAGCCTAACTTTCCACGTATGTAGGGACTGTGAAGCAGCGCTGTTGTTTCCAGCGAATAAACTATTGACTCCCTGAACTGTTAATGCGGTCAGGCTCTGTTGAATAAGGAACTACCCATGTCTCTATCGGTTAATAATCCGTCGGTTGCGAAAGTTGATGCGTCCACCCTTGATCGACTCCTGGACTTGGCAACCAAGCCCGGTGAAACGTCGAACACCCACGTCACAAGTGCGAGTACCAGCAACCTGCCCGCGCGCCTTGACAACACCCAGTTCTCATCCAATGGCGCCATGATTCCTGGCGCTGCGCTCAACAAGTTGTTTGAGATGCTTGAGCAGGTCTTCAGCGTCCTGCGTGAAATGCTGGCTGGGAGAGATTTGGTGCCTTCGGCATTATCCGACTCAGCCAAATTGCTTGACGGAAAACCGGCTTTGCCGAGTTCGACGGGGAAATCCGATGCCAGTGAGCAGCCGAAGTTGCCGGGCGCAGCTAAGCAGCCGAGCTTGCCGGCCGAAGCGGGGTTGCCTGAGAAACCTGAGTTGGGCAAGCAGCCGAATTTTCCGGGCGCGGGCCGGCTGCAGGGAAAACTTGAGGCCGTTAAGCAGCAGAACTTGCCAGCCGAAGCGGGGTTGCCTGAGAAAGCCGACCTGGGCAAGCAGCCGAATTTTCCGGGCGCGGGCCGGTTGCAGGGGAAACTCGAGGCAGTTAAGCAGCAGAACTTGCCAGCCGAAGCGGGGTTGCCTGAGAAAACCGACTTGGGCAAGCAGCCGAATTTTCCCGGCGTGGACCAGCTGCTGGGGAAACTTGAGGCAGTTAAGCAGCAGAACTTGCCAGCCGAAGCGGGGCTACCGGTGAAGCCTGACCTGGGCAAGACGCCAAAATCGCGGGACGAAGACGGGTTGCCAGGCACGCAGACAAGTAGCCATTCGGTGGTGACGCCGGATGCACGCATGCAGCGCTTGACGGTGGCATACCCGCCCGTAAGTCAACCTGATGTCAGCGTAAACAATGACTCCAATGCAACTGTGCATGTGAACGTGAACGTCGCTCATTGCCACTGTCCGGATGAGCGTGTTTCCTCGGATAATTGGACAAGGATGAGGCAGACGCCAGACCTCTTGCCGATGCCGGCTAAAAAGCGACAGCATGAGATCACGCCAGGTCACGAGCATGCGGTCAGGCCGCGCGAGCAACCTGCGGTAAGGCTGGATATGCAGCCTGAGGTCAGGCCAGGTCATGAGCATGAGGTCAAGCCTGGCAAGCGGCCTGCGGTAAGGCTGGATAAACATCCTGAGGTCACGCCAGGTC
Source organism: Pseudomonas sp. D2002 (assembly GCF_013385735.1). NCBI lineage: Bacteria > Pseudomonadati > Pseudomonadota > Gammaproteobacteria > Pseudomonadales > Pseudomonadaceae > Pseudomonas > Pseudomonas sp. D2002. The sequence goes on from NZ_JACAPL010000007.1 coordinate 83,849, forward strand.
ACGACCATGAGATCAAGCCGGGCAAGCGGCCTGAGGTGAGCCAGGAAAAGCAGCCCCACGTCACTCCGGGTCACGAACATGAGGTCAAGCCTGGCAAGCGGCCTGAGGTGAGCCAGGAAAAGCAGCCCCACGTCACGCCGGGCCACGACCATGAGGTCAAGCCTGGCAAGCGGCTTGAGGTGAGTCAGGAAAAGCAGCCTCCTGTCACGCCGGGCCACGACCATGAGGTCAAGCCGGGCAAGCGGCCTGAGGTGAGTCAGGAAAAGCAGCCTCCTGTCACGCCAGGTCACGAACATGAGATCAAGTCGGGCAAGCATCCAGAGGCCAAGCCAACGCCAAAGCCCTCTGATACCAAGACCCCGGGATTGACCAGCCCAGCCCCCGATCAGGACGCTGTTAATACAAGAAATAGGCCGTTCAACGCCAGGTCAATGGCCAGGTCCTGATAACCCTTCCGTGATTTGAAAACTTAGCGTGCAGGCACTTCTTCGGCTATATAACCGCGAAGCGGTGCCTGCCCATGGGGGGATTCTATGTTTAACTTTTCAATTAGAAATATTGCCCATGTCAACGATATAGGTCGGGAAAGAAGTGCCGATTCATTTCGCCCCACTCGCACACTAATAAAACCATTAAAGGCTTTTAGTGAAGAGGCAGCGCAGCGTCGTGTTCCCTCCTATCGCGCGTTTGAGAATAAGGTTTTTATGAAAGACGCCGGTGAAACTATTAGTCCGTTGACGGGACTGTTTACTTCATTTCTGACTCGGTTAACACGTTTCGCCTCGGGCGGGAAAGATAAAACAATTGCGGTGATACCCACGCCTGCGCCGCCGATTACTGAGCAGGGCGTGCCCGAATCGGTAATGCATCAAGCTCGAGTGCCCAGGCCAAACCCGGCAGCCTTCATTCCAGGCCGTTCAAGCAAACGCGGCGGTGCAAAGCCGGACAATATCTGGAGCGGATTCCGCCAGGGCCCGGACGGCAACTGCGTGACGGTATCGGCCATCAAGGTGGCGATGCAGCACTGCGGTCAAAGCCCCACGGATATATACCAACAGGTGACCAGGCTTTACGACGGTTATCGCGTAGTCATGCGCGATGGTTTTGAACTCAGCCTGACTGATCGAGAGCTGGCCCAAGGTGCACAAGGCGCCCAGTTCAAAGGGCGGGACGAGGGGATGCTCAAGGACGCGCAATTTCTCTTTGCCGTCAGTGCCAAGCGCGCACAAATGGAAGACAACGATGATTCGGCAGGGTGCTGCTATCAGGCGGCAATCCTTAGCCTGAACGATGGCGAGGATGAGCACGGACCGGGCGAGGCTCTTTTGCGGCTGGGGTTGCGTCAGTACATGCGCACGGTCTCTCCAAGGGACCTCGCCCGTGGGCAAGTGGGCATATGCAATCGGGGCGGGCATTCGGTGGCGGTCATTCATGGCCGCGAAGAAAAGTGGGGGCGCCCGGGGGCGGCGCCCACTTGGGGCGACGCCATAGCACTTGTTTAGGTGTTGATGGGCTCGGCTCGGCCATAGGCGATCAGTCAGGGCGCGACTCAATCCACCGCAGCGTTGCCCCAGGCTGTTTTTTGCAGGTTATTACTTCGATAAGTATCAGGAAATCAGTGAATGAATATCTCGGCAGATGATCCTCAAGGTTCGCCGGCGAAAAAGCAGGGCAATCAACTCGATGCTGTTGGCGGCATGACGCCTGAGCAGATCTGGAGTGGCATTTATCAAAAGGTGGAAGGCCATTGCGGCACGGTGTCGACGATCAAGGCAGCCATCATCCGGTTCTGGCAGGACCCCCAGGGGATCTTCAGGCGGGTTCAGGTCGCCCGCGACGGCTTTGAGGTGATCATGAGGGATGCCTTCACGCTGCAGGTGACCCATGATGAAATGCGTCAGGCGTACGAGGCATCGAAGTTCTACGGCAGTCATACGCAGTTGCTCAATTACGCCAACTTCTTGTACGCAGTCAGTGCCAAGCGCGCGCAGATGGAAAGCAACGACGCCGGTGCCGGCGAGCGTTTTGCGGCGGCCTTGCGCACCCTCGATGAAAGCGAGCACCCAGGTGAAGCGCTTCGGCGGCTGGGGTTGATTGGCTGCATGCGTGAAAGCACCGTCGACGAGCTGAGGGCCGCGCTCGGCACCCAGGCGGACAACGAGTATGCGGCCGCAGTGATCGATGGGGCGCCCGAGTCCGCCGGGCAAAAGCACGACGTGGCGTCATCGCGATGGATGAATGCCGGGTTTCGGGCATCGACGCTCGTATGACGGTTACTCCAGCAACCGCCTGAACCCCTCGATCGGCAGTGGCCGGCTGTGCAAATACCCCTGGAACAAATGGCAGCCCAGCTTTTGCAGGAATGCCAGTTGCTCTGGGGTTTCCACGCCCTCGGCGATCACTTCCAGGTTCAAGCTGCGGGCCATGGCCACAATGGCGCGAATGATTTCGGCATCGTTGGGGTCATGGGTGGCGTCGCGTACAAAGGATTGGTCGATCTTCAGCGCATCCACCGGCAGGCGCTTGAGGTAGGTCAGTGATGAATAGCCGGTGCCGAAGTCGTCCATGGCAAAGCTCACGCCGATTTTTTTCAGGCGGCGCATCTTCGCCACGGTGTCGTCCAGGTTCTGGATCACGATGCCTTCGGTGATTTCCAGTTTCAGCAGGCCGTAGGGCAGTTTGTGCTGGGCAAGGCTGCGTTCCACCCGTTCAACAAAGTCATTCTGACGAAACTGCCGGGGGCTGATATTCACACACAGGCTGAAATTCAGCGGGTCCACCAGCCCCTCGGCAATCAATTTCGCGAAGGCGCCGCAGGCTTCGTCGAGAATCCAGGTACCGACTTCCAGGATCAGGCCGCTGTCCTCCAGCACCTTGATAAATTCGGTGGGCGACTGCGCGCCCAGTTGCGGATGCTGCCAGCGCACCAGGGCTTCGGCGCCGATGATGCGATTGCCACGCGCGTCCACCTGGGGTTGGTAATGCACGCTGAACTCACCGCGTGACAGCGCCAGGCGCAGGTCGGTCTCCATGCGCAGGCGTTCGCTGGCGGTTTTCTGCATGCTGTTGTGAAACATCTGCGTGGTGTTGCGGCCCGAGTCCTTGGCCCTGTACAGCGCAATGTCGGCGCGCTTGAGCAGGTCCGCCGGTGTGGAGCCATGGTCCGGAATCAGCGCCACGCCAATGCTCGGCGTGACCTGCAGGCGGTGGCCGTCGAGGAACATCGGCTCCGAGAGCAATTCGCGCAAGGTATCGGCCAACTCCTGCACTTGGGCGCTGACTTGCGCGCGCGTTCCGTCCAGGCCGCTGAGCAACACCACAAACTCATCGCCGCCCAGGCGCGCGACGGTATCCTCCATGCGCACGCTGGCTTCCAGCCGCGCCGTGACGATTTTCAGCACCGTGTCGCCGACCGGGTGGCCGAGGGAGTCGTTGATGTGCTTGAAGTGGTCGAGGTCCAGAAACAGCAAGGCGCCGCGCAGGTTATGGCGTTTGAGCAGGGCGATCTGCTGGCTCAGGCGGTCCATCAGCAAGGCGCGGTTGGGCAGGTTGGTCAGCGGGTCGTGATAGGCCAGGTGGCGAATCTGCGCCTGGGCATTTTTCAACAGGCTCACGTCCCGCGCGGTCAGCAGCAGGCACGGGGTTTCATTCAGGGTGATGGGTTCTACCGAGACCTCCACGGCCAACACTTCACCGCGTTTGTTGTGCCAGAGCATTTCCAGGTGGTGAATGCGGCCCTTGATCTGCAGCTCGGCCAACAAGGCGGCGCGCTGGTTCTCATCGGCCCAGATGCCGATCTGGTACAGCGTCAGGCCAATCGCCTCTTCGGCGCGGTAACCGGTCAGGCGGCAAAAGCCGTCATTAACCTCGACATAGCGGCCGGTGTCGCGCTCGGTGATGGAGATCGCGTCGGGGCTGGAATGGAAGGCTTTGGCGAACTTCTCTTCACTGGCCTTGAGCGCCGCTTCCGAACGTTGCTGCTGAGTGATATCGCGCAAGGTGGTGACGATGCACGGTTGGTCGCCGACTTTGATCAGGCGGCTGGAGATCACGCAGGTCAGGCTTTGGCCCGTTTTGTGATGCACCACGATGGCCACATTGCTCAGGGCCTGCTCGCGAATCACTTGTTCGATCCGCTGCAGGCGCTTGCTCGAGTCATCCCACAGGCCGATCTGCTCCGCGCTTCTATTGATCACTTCGGCGGCGGTCCAGCCAAAGGTCTGGGTAAAGGCCGGGTTGATTTCGATAAACGCACCGTTTTCCAGGCACGTGACGCAAATCGGATCGGGGCTGGCCTGGAACAGGCTGGCAAACTTTTCTTCAGAGGCGATCAGCCGCTGTTCGCGTTCCACCTGGTCGGTGATGTCCAGCAGGGTGCCGGCCATGCGCAGTGGTTTGCCGGCATCGTCGCGATACAGGCGTGCACGGCTTTCCAGAAACCGCGGGCTGCCGTCTTCGGCCAGCACGCGGTAGGTCAACTGATAGTTGCCCTCGGGGCCTTCGCGCAGGCTGCGATAGGCGTTGCGCATGCCCTCGCGGTCGTCATCGGACATGCCTTCAAAAAACGCATCGAAGGATTCGTGGAATGGCTCGGGCGGCAGGCCGTGCAGTTGGGCGGCACGCGCCGAGCCGTAGAGCATGCCGGTGGGTATATGCCAGTCCCAGGTGCCCAGCTGCGCCGAGTCCAGGGCGAGGTCGAGGCGCTCCTGGCTGTCTTTCAAGGCTTGTTCGGCATTTTTGCGTTCGGTGGTGTCCAGAAACGTGCTGACCAAGTAGGCCTCGCCTTCCAGCTCGACCTTCTGGGCGCTGAGGGTGCCATCGTGAATCTGGCCATTGCTCGCGCAAAACTGCACCTCCATGCTGATCGGTTCACCCTTGCGCTGCGTGGCCTTGACCAGCAGCGCGCGTTGCTCCGGGTGGCGCCACAGGCCGAGGTCGAGGGTGGTGCGGCCGATGACGTCAGCCACCGGCCAGCCGAAGAGCATCTCGAAATACTGGTTGGCTTCGCTGATCCGGCCGTCGGATTGACGGGTCAGCAGGACCATATTGGGGCACAGGTGGAACAGCGTGGCGAAGCGTTTTTCCGAGTGGCTGAGGGCGCGCTCGCGCTCGCGTTGGCGCGTGGTTTCGCGAATCACCCCGATCATGCGGCGCCGGCCGGTCTTGTCCGGTGCCAGGCTGCCGTTGATTTCCAGCCAGTGGTGAGAGCCGTCCGGCCACTGGATGTGGTGGTGCATGGCCTGCTCGAACGGCTCGCCTGCCAGCACCGCGTGAAAGGCCCGTACCACCCGCGCGCGATCCGACGGTGCCAGCAGGTCCAGGTAATCCAGGTCTTTGGGCAAAGGGTGGCGGGGATCGAAGCCGAACAGCGCCTGGGTGCCCCGTGACCAGCTTATCCTGCCGGTGTCGATTTCCCAGCACCACGCGCCCAGGCGGGCAGCATTGAGGGCTGCCAGCAACTGCGGGGCGCTGTCCCAGCTTTGTTCCGCCTCTTGGGGGTCCAGGGCGTAAATGCGGGGCAGGGGTGGCACTGAATCGACGGGGTTGCGCATTATCAAAGGGCCTTGGCTCAATGGGCGTTCGGCGCGGGTTTACTCAGACCTTGAGGCCGCACAGCTTCACGCCGGTATCCCTGGCAGATCGACCTGTGCATCCAATAGGCTCATAAAAGCCCGCGCAGCGTTCGACAGCGTCCTTTCGGTGTGCACGATATAGCCTAGCTGGCGACTGAGCTGTATGCCCGGCAAAGCGATACTTGCCACCTGATCATCGAGCATGGTGCGCGGCAAGACGCTCCACGCCAGGCCGATGGAGACCATCATCTTGATAGTTTCCAGATAGTTAGTGCTCATCGCGATGTTCGGCGTCAGGCCCTGGGCTTCGAACAGCCGGCTGACGATATGGTGTGTAAAGGTGTTGCCACCCGGAAACACCGCCGGGTGCCTGGCAATATCGGCCAGGTTGACGGTGCCGTTGCCGGTCAGGCTGTGCTCGGGGGCAACCACGAAATCCAGCGGGTCATCCCACACCGGTGTGGCACGCACCAAATTGTGCGGGTCGGGCGCCAGGGTGATGACGGCGACCTCGGCGCGGCCATGGAGGATTTCTTCGTAGGCCACTTCGGAATCGAGGAACCGAATATCCAGCGCCACATCGGGATACTCACGGGTAAAGGTGCGCAGGATCGGCGGCAGGCGGTGCAGGCCGATATGGTGGCTGGTGGCCAATGTCAGGCGGCCGCTGACTTCGCCGGTCAGGTTGGTGAGCGCGCGGCGGGTGTCGTCCAACACATTCAGAATCTGATACGCGCGCGGCAACAGCGCGCGCCCAGCCTCGGTCAAGCCGACTTCACGGCCCAGGCGATCAAACAAACGCACCTTTAATTGCTGTTCCAGCCCGGCAATGCGTTTGCTGATGGCCGGTTGTGTCAGGTGCAGGCGTTCACCGGCGCCGGAGAAGCTGCCGGTCTCGGCGATGGCAATAAAGGCATTGAGGTTGGCCAAGTCCATTGTGGTATTCCAGTTGGTAATCCAAAGCATAAAAAATATGAATTTGAGTTATTTAATGTAGCGCCATACCATCAGCCTCACAAGCCAAAGGGTTATTGAATGTCTCAAGGCCCGGGGCATAGAAACACCGATGATGAGGACCGACTGATGGCCGGCAAAACGCTTTACGACAAGCTTTGGGATTCCCATGAAGTGAAACGGCGCGATGATGGCTCGTCGCTGATCTATATCGATCGTCACATCATCCATGAAGTGACCTCGCCCCAAGCGTTCGAAGGCCTGCGGTTGGCCGGGCGCAAGCCTTGGCGCGTCGACTCGATCATCGCCACCCCGGACCACAACGTGCCGACCACGCCTGAGCGCAAGGGCGGCATCGAAGCCATTGCCGACCAGGTCTCGCGTTTGCAGGTGCAAACCCTCGACGACTATTGCGACGAATATGGCATCACCGAATTCAAGATGAATGACGTGCGTCAAGGCATCGTCCACGTGATCGGCCCGGAGCAGGGCGCCACCTTGCCGGGCATGACCGTGGTCTGCGGCGACTCCCACACCTCCACCCACGGTGCGTTCGGCGCCTTGGCCCATGGCATCGGCACCTCCGAGGTCGAACATGTGTTCGCCACCCAGTGCCTGGTCGCGAAAAAGATGAAGAACATGTTGGTGTTGGTCGAAGGCAAGTTGCCCTTCGGCGTAACCGCCAAAGACATCGTGCTCGCCGTAATCGGCAAGATCGGCACCGCCGGCGGTAACGGCCACGCCATTGAGTTCGCCGGCAGCGCGATTCGCGACCTGTCCATCGAAGGCCGCATGACCATCTGCAACATGTCCATCGAAGCCGGTGCCCGCGTGGGCATGGTGGCGGCGGACGAAAAAACCGTTGAATACGTCAAGGGTCGCCCATTCGCCCCGCAAGGCGCCGATTGGGACGCTGCGGTCGAAGCCTGGAAAGACCTGGTCTCCGACGCCGACGCGGTGTTCGACACCGTGGTCGAACTCGACGCTGCGCAGATCAAGCCGCAAGTCAGCTGGGGCACTTCGCCGGAGATGGTCCTGGCCGTCGACCAGAACGTGCCCGACCCGGCTAAAGAAGCCGACCTGGTCAAGCGTGGCTCCATCGAACGCGCCTTGAAGTACATGGGCTTGAAAGCCAACCAGGCGATTACCGACATCCAGTTGGATCGCGTGTTTATCGGTTCCTGCACCAACTCGCGGATCGAAGACCTGCGCGCGGCGGCGGTAATTGCCAAGGGCCGCAAAGTCGCCTCGACCATCAAGCAGGCCATCGTGGTGCCGGGCTCGGGCCTGGTCAAAGCGCAAGCCGAGGCCGAGGGCCTGGACAAGATCTTCCTCGAAGCCGGTTTTGAATGGCGCGAGCCGGGCTGCTCCATGTGCCTGGCGATGAACCCGGACCGTTTGGAGTCGGGCGAGCATTGCGCGTCCACCTCCAACCGTAACTTCGAAGGGCGTCAGGGCGCCGGCGGGCGTACTCACCTGGTCAGCCCGGCCATGGCCGCTGCGGCTGCCGTCAACGGTCGTTTCATCGACGTTCGCGAATTGATCTGAGGAATACCCGATGCGTGCTTTTACTCAACACACTGGCCTTGTCGCCCCTTTGGACCGTGCCAACGTCGACACCGACCAGATCATCCCCAAGCAGTTCTTGAAGTCGATCAAGCGCACCGGCTTTGGCCCTAACCTGTTCGACGAGTGGCGCTACCTGGACGTGGGCTACGCCTACCAGGACAACTCCAAGCGCCCGCTGAACAAGGATTTCGTGCTCAACGCCGAGCGTTACCAAGGCGCCAGCGTGCTGCTGGCGCGGGAAAACTTCGGTTGCGGCTCCAGCCGTGAACACGCGCCGTGGGCCCTGGAAGAATATGGCTTTCGCAGCATCATCGCGCCGAGCTACGCCGACATCTTCTTCAACAACAGCTTCAAGAACGGCTTGCTGCCGATCATCTTGAGCGATGCCGAAGTGGACGAGTTGTTCAAGCAAGTGGAAGCCAATGTCGGCTACCAGCTGACCGTCGACCTGGCTGCGCAAACCGTGACCCGTCCGGATGGCAAGGTCTATCACTTTGAAGTCGATGCGTTCCGTAAGCATTGCCTGATCAACGGCCTGGACGACATCGGCCTGACCTTGCAGGACGGCGATGCGATTGCCGCGTTTGAAACCAAGCACCGGGCCAGCCAGCCCTGGTTGTTTCGCGATGCCTGATTCTATGTAGACCGGACTGGCCCCTTCGCGAGCAAGCCCGCTCCCACATTTGATTGCATTTCAACTGAAGAAACTCGGTCGAATGTGGGAGCGGGCTTGCTCGCGAAGACGGCAGTACAAACAACAAAAGTCTCAAGGAAGCTCACCATGACCAACACCGCCCACACCCAAGTCGTGCAAAAACAATTCGGCGAGCAAGCCTCGGCCTACCTGAGCAGTGCCGTGCACGCCCAGGGCACCGAATTTGCGCTGCTCCAGGCCGAACTGGCCGGGCAGGGCGCGGCACGGCTGCTGGATTTGGGCTGCGGTGCCGGGCATGTGAGTTTCCAGGTTGCGCCGCTGGTTAACGAAGTGGTGGCTTACGACCTGTCCCAGCAGATGCTCGACGTGGTCGCCGCCGCTGCGGTGGAGCGTGGCCTGAACAACATTCGCACCGTAAACGGCGCCGCCGAACGCCTGCCGTTCGCCGATGGCGAGTTCGACTTCGTGTTCAGCCGTTACTCGGCTCACCACTGGAGCGACCTGGGTGTGGCCCTGCGCGAAGTGCGCCGCGTGCTCAAACCGGGCGGCGTGGCGGCATTTGTGGATGTGTTGTCACCGGGCAGCCCGCTGTTGGACACTTACCTGCAAACCGTCGAAGTGCTGCGCGACACCAGCCACGTGCGCGATTACGACGCCGCCGAGTGGATGCAGCAGCTCAGCGAATCCGGTTTGCACGTGCGCAACAGCAGTCGTCAGCGCCTGCGCCTGGAATACACCTCCTGGGTCGAGCGCATGCGCACGCCAGAAGTATTGCGCGCTGCCATCCTCGAGCTGCAAAGGGCGATGGGCCAGGAAGTACGCGATTATTACGAGATTCAAGCCGACGGCACCTTCAGCACTGACGTGCTGGTGGTGTTTGCCGAACGCTGATTAACTTTTCCCGACCTGCCCACGGGCAGGTCGCTTGATGAAATGAGGAACGCATGAGCAAGCAGATTCTGATTCTCCCTGGCGACGGTATTGGTCCGGAAATCATGGCCGAAGCGGTCAAAGTCCTGGAACTGGCCAACACCAAGTACAGCCTGGGCTTCGAATTGAGCCACGACGTGATCGGCGGCGCCGCCATCGACAAACACGGCGTGCCGCTGGCTGACGAAACCCTCGACCGCGCCCGTGCGGCCGATGCCGTGCTGCTTGGCGCCGTGGGTGGCCCGAAGTGGGACAAGATCGAACGCGACATCCGCCCTGAGCGCGGCCTGCTGAAAATCCGCGCGCAACTGGGCCTGTTCGGCAACCTGCGCCCGGCCATCCTCTACCCGCAACTGGCCGATGCGTCGAGCCTCAAGCCGGAAGTGGTCGCGGGCCTGGACATCCTGATCGTGCGTGAACTGACCGGCGGTATCTATTTCGGCTCGCCACGCGGCGTGCGTGAATTGGAGAATGGTGAGCGTCAGGCCTACGACACCCTGCCGTACAGCGAGAGCGAAATCCGCCGTATCGCCCGTGTCGGTTTCGACATGGCCCGTGTGCGTGGCAAAAAAGTCTGCTCGGTGGATAAAGCCAACGTATTGGCCTCCAGCCAACTGTGGCGCGAAATCGTTGAAGAAGTGGCCAAGGACTACCCGGATGTCGAGCTGAGCCACATGTACGTCGACAACGCCGCCATGCAGTTGGTGCGCGCACCCAAGCAGTTCGATGTGATCGTTACCGACAACCTGTTCGGCGACATCCTCTCCGACCAGGCGTCGATGCTCACCGGTTCCATCGGCATGCTGCCGTCGGCGTCGTTGGACACCAACAACAAAGGCATGTACGAGCCGTGCCACGGTTCGGCGCCGGACATCGCAGGGCAGGGCATTGCCAACCCGTTGGCGACGATTTTGTCGGTGTCGATGATGCTGCGTTACAGCTTCAACCTGAGCGAAGCCGCCGATGCCATCGAGAAGGCCGTGAGCCTGGTGCTGGATCAAGGTTTGCGCACCGGTGACATTTGGTCACAGGGTTGTACCCGAATCGGCACGCAAGAAATGGGCGACGCAGTAGTCGCCGCGCTGCGGAATCTGTAATCTCTCGGGCCCGCTTGCAGTTGTTGCTGCAAGGCGGCCCACTTTTTAACAAGGTGTAGTTGCGATGAAACGTGTAGGTCTGATCGGTTGGCGCGGTATGGTCGGTTCCGTGCTCATGCAGCGGATGCTGGAAGAGCAGGATTTCGATCTTATTGAGCCGGTGTTTTTCACCACTTCGAACGTAGGTGGCCAAGGGCCGTCCGTGGGCAAGGATATTGCCCCGCTCAAGGACGCCTACAGCATTGAAGAGTTGAAAACCCTCGATGTGATTCTGACCTGCCAGGGTGGCGACTACACCAGCGAAGTCTTCCCCAAGCTGCGCGAAGCCGGCTGGCAGGGTTACTGGATCGACGCCGCCTCGAGCCTGCGCATGCAGGACGACGCGGTGATCATCCTCGACCCGGTGAACCGCAAGGTCATCGACCAGCAGCTGGATGCTGGCACCAAGAACTACGTGGGCGGCAACTGCACCGTCAGCCTGATGCTGATGGGCCTGGGCGGCTTGTTCGAAGCCGGCCTGGTCGAGTGGATGAGCGCCATGACTTATCAGGCGGCTTCCGGTGCCGGCGCGCAGAACATGCGTGAACTGATCAAGCAGATGGGCGCGACTCACGCCGCTGTTGCCGATCAACTGGCCGACCCGGCCAGCGCGATCCTCGACATCGACCGCCGTGTGGCCGAAGCCATGCGCAGCGATGCCTACCCGACCGAGAACTTCGGCGTGCCATTGGCCGGTAGCCTGATCCCGTGGATCGACAAAGAGCTGCCGAACGGTCAGAGCCGCGAAGAGTGGAAGGCCCAGGCCGAAACCAACAAGATTCTGGGTCGTTTCAAGAACCCGATTCCGGTGGACGGTATCTGCGTGCGTATCGGCGCCATGCGTTGCCACAGCCAGGCGCTGACCATCAAGCTGAACAAAGACGTGCCGATCGCCGATATCGAAGGGCTGATCAGCCAGCACAACCCATGGGTCAAGCTGGTGCCGAACAACCGTGATATCAGCATGCAGGAGCTGAGCCCGACCAAGGTCACCGGCACCCTGAATGTGCCGGTCGGCCGCTTGCGCAAGCTGAACATGGGTACTCAGTACCTGGGCGCGTTCACCGTTGGCGACCAACTGCTGTGGGGCGCAGCTGAACCGCTGCGTCGCATGCTGCGGATTCTGCTGGAGCGTTAATCGCTTAGCGCTGTACGAAAAACCCGCGACTGGTGACAGGCGCGGGTTTTTTGTTGCGCGCTTATGATCGTTCCCGCGCTCTGCGTGGGAATGCCTCGCTGGACGCTCTGCGTCCGCTTTTTGGACGCGGAGCGTCCCTGGCTGCGTTCCCACGCAGAGCGTGGGAACGATCAGCGATCCCCAGGTTAATTGCCTCACCCCCAGCCACCCGGTAAAGTGCCGCTCCCCCCGCAATGCCCGAGGCAGCCACCATGACCCAGACCTTTGAAATCGCCGTGATCGGCGCCACCGGCACCGTGGGTGAAACCCTGGTGCAGATTCTCGAAGAGCTGGATTTCCCGGTCGGCACCCTGTACCTGCTGGCGGGCAGTAACTCGGCCGGCGCCTCAGTGCCGTTTCGCGGCAAGAACGTGCGGGTTAAGGAAGTCGATGAGTTCGACTTCAAAAAAGCCCAGTTGGCCTTCTTCGCGGCCGGCCCGGCGGTCACCCTGAGTTTCGCCCCGCGCGCCACGGCGGCGGGTTGCTCGGTGATCGACCTGTCCGGCGCCTTGCCGGCCGATCAGGCACCCCAAGTGGTGCCGGAAGCCAATGCGCACATTCTCAAGGGGCTGAAAAAACCTTTCCAGCTGGGCAGTCCAAGCCCATCCGCGACCAACCTGGCGGTGGTCCTGGCGCCGTTGCGCGGGTTGCTGGACATCCAGCGCGTCAGCGTTACGGCCAACCTGGCTGTGTCCGCCCAGGGCCGCGAGGCCGTCAGCGAGCTGGCTCGGCAGACTGCCGAGTTGTTAAACGTGCGCCCGCTGGAGCCCAAGTTCTTTGATCGGCAAATGGCCTTCAACTTGCTGGCACAAGTCGGCACACCAGACGCCCAAGGTCATACAGCCTTGGAGAAACGTCTCGTACACGAACTGCGCGCAGTGCTGGAAAAGCCTTTGCTAAAGATTTCCGCAACCTGCGTTCAAGCCCCGGTGTTTTTTGGCGATAGCCTGACTGTGTCATTGCAGTTGGGCGCGCCGGTCGACCTCGTTGCGGTCAACCGCGCACTTGAAGCAGCGCCGGGTATCGAGTTAGTGGAGGAGGGCGACTACCCCACGGCCGTTGGGGATGCGGTCGGTCAGGATGTAGTCTACGTCGGCCGAGTGCGTGCGGGCGTGGACGACCCGGCGGAACTAAATCTGTGGCTGACGTCAGATAACGTACGCAAAGGCGCGGCACTCAACGCAGTGCAACTGGCGCAGTTGTTGATAAAAGGCCTTGCGTAAAAGATACTTGGCGCCAATTTGTAGATTGATTCTAGCCAAGCGCTATGCTTGGCCAACAGCGGAACAGAAGCGCGTCGGTGACCTATCGGCTCGCCATGCCTTATGGCAGCGGTTACCAACCTTCTCGCAGGCCGGGGAGTGTTCAAACAAAGGATGAGGCTATGGTTCAAGTTCGCAAACTGGTGTTAGCAATAGCGGCCGCCTCGGCGCTGTCCTCCGGTATGGCGCAGGCGCTGCAGCTTGGGGAGATGACCCTCAAGTCGAAGTTGAACCAGCCGTTGTCGGTGGAAATCGAATTGCTCGATGTCGGTGGCCTCACGGCTTCCGAGATTACCCCGAGCCTTGCGTCTGACCAGGCGTTTGTGGACGCGGGCGTGGATCGCCAGGCGTTTCTCAATGACCTGACGTTTACCCCGGTGGTCAACCCGAGCGGGCGCAGTGTGGTGCGCGTTACGTCCAGCAAGCCGCTGCCCGATTCCTACGTCCGTTTCCTGTTGCAGGTGCAATGGCCCAATGGTCGCCTGATGCGCGACTACAGCGTGCTGCTCGACCCGGCCAAGTTCGAGCAACCCGCGCCGACTGCTGCCGCGCCGGCACCGCGCTTGAGTGCGCCGACTAAAAACGCGCCTGCCAACGCTGCGCCCACTGTCGGCAAGCCTGCTCAACACACCACGACCTCGCGCGATACCTTGTGGGAAATTGCCGCGAAGAATCGCAACGGGGCTTCGGTCCAGCAAACCATGCTGGCTATCCAGGCGCTCAACCCGGATGCGTTTATCGACGGCAATATCAACCGCCTGAAAACCGGCCAGGTCCTGCGTCTGCCGGATCGCCAGCAAGCCACCAGTTTGCCGCAGCCCGAGGCGATTGCCGAAGTGACGGCGCAAAACACCGCCTGGCGCGAGGGGCGTCGCACCGCGAATAATCAGGCCGCGGGCAAGCAGCAGTTGGATGCAACGAAGCGCACCCAGGCTGGCGATGCGCCGTCGAGCACCAATACCAAGGACAACTTGAGCCTGGTCTCGGCCGAATCCGCCAAGAAAGGCGCGAAGGGCAAGGCCGGTGACAGTAATGCGCTGAGCGACAAGCTGGCGATGACCCAGGAAGAATTGGATACCACGCGCCGCGACAATGCTGAGCTGAAAAGCCGGGCGGCGGACCTGCAAAGCCAGTTGGATAAATTGCAGAAGCTGATTCAACTGAAAAACGATCAGCTGGCCAAACTGCAGGCGGCGAACGGAAGCCCGGCAACGGCGGCAATGCCCGCAAAGTTGGCAGGTGAGCCTGCGACCACCGCGCCGGCCTCTGACGCGGCGGCGGCTGCCGTTGTGGCGCCTGCGCCCGAGCCGGTCACGCCAGAGACCGCGACTGCCAGCACCACCGAAGGTAAATTCAACGATCTGCTGACCAATCCGATTGTCCTCGGCGTGATCGGCGGGGCTGCCGGCTTGCTGGTGTTGCTGCTCCTGCTGCTGTGGGCGCGTCATCGCAATGCTCGCCTTGAAGAGGAAAAGCACCTGCGGATGGCGCGGGCGCTGGCTGAAGAGCCGCAATTTTCGCCGAACATTGATCACGACTTGCCAGCGGACAGCTTCGAAGGCCTCGAAGTGGCGCCGCCGAACGTCAAGTTGGCGGCCGCACCTGCCCCGGCTGCGGTTGCTGAGCCGGTCGTGGTGCCGTCGGTTGCTTCCGTGCTGTCGCCACTGGCCGCTGCCGTGGCCCCGCAGAATTCCAGCGATGCGCTGGCGCAAGCCCAATCCCATATTGATCGCGGTCACCTGAACCAGGCGGCCGACGTCCTTCAGCAGGCGATCAAGCATGAGCCCAAGCGCAGCGACCTGCGTTTGAAACTGATGGAAGTGTATGGCCTGCAAGGCGACAAAGACGGGTTCGTCTCCCAGGAGCGTCAACTGGTAGCCAATGGTGAAAACCATGCCCAGGTCGAGCAGCTCAAAGGCCGCTTCCCGGCCATGGCCGTGTTGGCGGCGGGCGTCAGTGCCGCTGTCGCCGCTGCAGCGCTGGACGCGCAATACGTCAAGGACTTGCTGGAAGACAAGCCGGCCGCGCCGGTGGCGGAACCCGATGCCTTCGATACCGATTTCGACCTGAGCCTGGACGATCTGGAAGCAGCTTCGCCTGCCGTGGTTCGTCCGGGAGATGAGCCGAGCTTTGAGTCTGTCCTTCAGCGCCAGACCGAAGCCAAGGCCAGCCCGGATGACCTGTCGGACTTCGATCTGGACCTGCAGTTGGAAGCGCCGTCTTCCACGCACTCGGACGACGACTTCCTCTCGGGCCTTGAAGAGCAGATGAAGGACGTGCCGCCGGTTGAGCCGCCGACCCTCACGCCTGCCGCGCTGGATGATTTCGACTTGCCGGAGGACTTCGACCTGTCCCTGGCGGAAGAACCGGCCGCGCCGGCGTCGGCCAAGCCGGACGCCTTCGCCTCCGAGCTGGACGACGTCAATGCCGAGCTGGATCGTTTGTCCCAGAGCCTGGAACATCCGCCGATCGAGCCTTCCTTCACCGCTGAAGATGCAGCGTTGGGCGCTGATGAACCGGAATTCGACTTCCTCTCCGGCACCGATGAGGTCGCTACCAAGCTGGACCTGGCCCAGGCCTACATCGACATGGGTGATACTGACGGCGCGCGGGACATCCTGTCCGAAGTGCTGACCGAGGGCGACGAAACCCAGCGCGGCGAAGCCAAGGAAATGCTCGGTAAAATCTGAGGCTTAATGCTAACTCCACATTGGCCCTGCATACGGCTCTGCAACAAAAGCGCCCCACCTACGGCTGCCGCCTTTATAATGGCCGCCTTTGCGCAACTCATCGGGCTCTCAGTTCTTGGCAAATATAGATAACGCGGCCGCCGAAATGGCGGCCGCAGGCTTTAACCGCATCGCCCTGGGCGTGGAATACAAAGGCTCGCGCTACCGTGGCTGGCAGCGCCAGGCTTCCGGCGTGCTGACAGTGCAGGAAACCCTCGAAAACGCGCTGTCGAAGGTCGCCGACTCGCCGGTGTCGCTGATGTGTGCCGGGCGTACCGACGCCGGTGTGCACGCCTGTGGCCAGGTAGTGCACTTTGACACTCAGGCCGAGCGCACGATGAAAGCCTGGGTGATGGGCGCCAATATCAATTTGCCCCATGACGTCAGTGTCACCTGGGCCAAGGTCATGCCCGCGCATTTTCATGCGCGCTTCAAGGCCATCGCCCGTCGCTACCGCTACGTGATCTACAACGATCAAATCCGACCGGCGCACCTTAATCAAGAAATCACCTGGAACCACCGCCCACTGGATGCCGAGCGCATGGCCGAGGCCGCGCAGCATTTGGTCGGCGTGCATGATTTCAGTGCCTTCCGTGCCGGCCAGTGCCAGGCCAAGTCGCCGATCAAGGAAGTCCATCACCTGCGGGTGACCCGTCACGGCAAAATGATCGTGCTGGATATCCGTGCCGGCGCCTTCCTGCACCATATGGTGCGCAACATTGCTGGCGTGTTGATGACCATCGGCACCGGCGAACGGCCGGTGGAGTGGGCCAGGGAAGTGCTGGAAAGCCGCATTCGCCGTACCGGCGGCGTTACTGCGCATCCGTTCGGCCTGTACCTGGTGGATGTGGAGTACCGCGACGAGTTCGAATTGCCGGATCGCTTCATCGGGCCACACTTCCTCACAGGTTTCAGCGAACTTGGCGGCTGACGCCCGGAAAAGCTTTTGTTACCATCCGGGACTTTCTCGGTTCAACCCCTGAGGTTTTTACGACATGCCAGCCGTTCGCAGCAAGATTTGCGGGATTACCCGCATAGAAGACGCGCTGGCGGCAGTCGAGGCGGGGGCGGATGCGATTGGTTTCGTGTTCTACGCCAAGAGCCCGCGGGCGGTGAATGTGCTGCAGGCACGGGCAATCATCGCCGCGCTTCCGCCGTTCGTGACCACCGTAGGCTTGTTCGTCAACGCCAGCCGCTGTGAGCTCAACGAAACCCTGGATGCCGTACAGCTCGACATGCTGCAGTTTCACGGTGACGAAAGCCCTGACGAATGTGAAAGCTATCAACGCCCGTATATCAAGGCGTTGCGCGTCAAGGCCGGGGATGACATCGCCGCCGCGTGCGCGGTCTACACCGGCGCTCGCGGGATTCTGCTGGACACCTATGTCGAAGGCGTTCCCGGTGGCACGGGCGAGGCGTTTGACTGGTCGTTGATTCCCGAGGGGCTGAGCAAGCCGATCATCCTGGCGGGTGGGCTCAACCCTACGAATGTCGGGGCGGCCATCGAGCAGGTCAGGCCCTATGCCGTGGACGTCAGTGGTGGGGTGGAGCAGGGCAAGGGCATCAAGGATCACCACAAGATTCGCGCATTCATGCAGGCCGTGCGCAACAGCAGCGGTGCGATGTGACGGCTGGCAGTCTGCCGCCGTCAGTAACTACCACTGTGTAAAACAGCACCGGCGCCGCCTGCGGGAGGCCCGGAAATGAAGTGGCAACCCTGCGCTGGCAGGTTGTCTGGAAGGCTGAGGATACAGGCAGGAAATGGCCGGTCGAACGTCTGACCCCGTCCAGCTTGTGTCATCGCCACATATGAATT
This sequence comes from Pseudomonas sp. D2002, assembly GCF_013385735.1. Lineage (NCBI taxonomy): Bacteria > Pseudomonadati > Pseudomonadota > Gammaproteobacteria > Pseudomonadales > Pseudomonadaceae > Pseudomonas > Pseudomonas sp. D2002. Next base: position 101,650 of record NZ_JACAPL010000007.1, read on the forward strand.
TAGCTCAAGGGCATACGCGGGGCTGTGTTCAAGCCACCGGTACTGGAGAAAGAAAGCATGAGCAACTGGTTAGTAGACAAACTGATCCCTTCGATCATGCGTTCCGAGGTGAAGAAAAGCTCGGTTCCTGAAGGTCTGTGGCACAAGTGCCCATCCTGCGACGCGGTGCTGTACCGCCCCGAGCTGGAAAAGACCCTGGACGTTTGCCCCAAGTGCAACCACCACATGCGTATCGGCGCCCGCGCCCGCATCGACATCTTCCTTGACGCCGATGGCCGCGCCGAGCTGGGCGCTGACCTGGAGCCGGTTGACCGTCTCAAGTTCCGCGACGGCAAGAAGTACAAGGACCGCCTGACCGCTGCGCAGAAGCAGACCGGCGAGAAAGACGCGCTGATTTCCGTCAGCGGCAAGCTGCTGGGCATGCCAGTGGTGGTGTCGGCGTTTGAGTTCTCCTTCATGGGCGGCTCCATGGGCGCCATCGTCGGTGAGCGTTTTGTACGTGCCGCCAACTACGCCCTGGAAAACCGTTGCCCGATGATCTGCTTCGCCGCCTCCGGTGGCGCGCGCATGCAGGAAGCCTTGATTTCCCTGATGCAAATGGCCAAGACCTCCGCGGTACTGGCGCGTCTGCGCGAAGAAGGTATCCCGTTCATCTCCGTGCTGACCGACCCGGTCTACGGCGGCGTTTCCGCCAGCCTGGCAATGCTGGGTGACGTGATCGTCGGCGAGCCAAAAGCCCTGATCGGCTTTGCCGGCCCACGCGTGATCGAGCAGACCGTGCGCGAAAAACTGCCGGAAGGCTTCCAGCGCAGCGAGTTCCTGCTGGAGCACGGTGCCATCGACATGATCATCGCCCGTGGCGAGCTGCGCCCACGCCTGGGTAGCCTGCTGGCGCAAATGATGGGCCTGCCGACACCTGTTTACGTCGCGCCTAAAATCGAGCCGATCGTCGTGCCGCCGGTGCCTGCAAACCTATGACCCAACGTACCCTTGGCGAATGGCTCGCCTACCTTGAGCAGTTGCATCCGTCAGCCATCGACATGGGCCTGGAGCGCTCGCAACAGGTAGCGGCCCGCCTTGGGTTGGGCCGGCCGGCGCCGCGAGTGATCACGGTGACCGGCACCAACGGCAAAGGCTCTACCTGTGCCTTTGTCGCGGCGCTGCTGCAGGCCCAAGGGCTGAAAGTGGGCGTCTACAATTCCCCGCACCTGCTGCGTTATAACGAGCGGGTGCAGCTCAATGGCGTCGAAGCCACTGACGCGCAACTCTGCGAAGCCTTCGCCGCCCTGGATGTGGGGCGCGGCGAGATTTCCCTGACTTATTTCGAGATGGGCACCCTGGCGGCGTTCTGGTTGTTCGAGCGTGCGCAATTGGACGTGGTCGTCCTCGAAGTCGGCCTGGGTGGGCGTCTGGACACGGTCAACGTCGTGGATGCCGACATGGCGCTGGTCACCAGCATTGGCGTTGACCACGCTGACTATCTGGGCAACACCCGTGAGTCGGTAGCCTATGAAAAGGCCGGGATCTTCCGCCAGGGCAAGCCTGCGCTGTGTGGTGACCTGGACCCGCCGCAACCCTTGCTCGACAAAGTGCGTGAGCTGGATTGCGCGTTTTTCCTGCGTGGTCGTGAATTCAATCTCGAAATTGGCACTCAGCATTGGCAATGGCGCGGGCATGATGCACGTGGCCAGATGGTCGAATTGCGTGACCTGCCGCTGCTGAACCTGCCGATGGAGAACGCTGCGCTCGCGCTGCAAGCCTATCTGTTGCTGGATCTGCCCTGGCAGGCCGAGCAGATTGCTGCCACCTTGCTGGCGACTCGGGTGGTGGGGCGTCTGGATCGTCGCACCTTCGAGTGGGAGGGCAAGCGCCTGAACCTGCTGCTGGATGTGGGGCACAACCCTCACGCCGCCGAATACCTGGCGCAACGCCTGTCGCGTACGCCTCCGGCCGGGCGTCGCCTGGCGGTGTTCGGGCTGCTGGCCGATAAAGACCTGGACGGCGTGGTTGCGCCGTTGCTCGGCGATGTCCAAGCGTGGGCCGTTGCGCCGCTGGACACGCCGCGCAGCCGCCCGGCGGCCGAGTTGGAAGTGGCCTTGCAGAACCTTGGTGCGTCGGTGGCGTCGTATGCAAGCGTCACCGCCGCGCTTGAAGCCCAGTGTGCGGTGGCCACGGCCGAGGACGAGATTCTGTTGTTCGGATCATTTTATTGTGTTGCCGAGGCGCTAGAGTGGTTGGCCCGGCGCTCCACGGAGGAAGCTGCACATGGCATTACTGGATAGCGCATACAAGCAGCGAATGGTTGGAGCCCTGGTGTTGGTGGCGTTGGCGGTTATTTTTCTGCCGATGCTGTTTTCCCGCCAGGACGAGCAGCGCCAGGTAGTCGTCGAGGCGCCCGCTGCGCCCCAGGCGCCGACGGTGCCTCAGGTTCAAGTTGAGCCGGTGGTGGTGCCTGAACCGCAGGCGTTGGCGCAAGAGCCAGTGCCGGCCGACGAGGCAGTCGCCCAGCAACAGGCGCCGACTCAGCCCGTGCAACCGAGTGTTCCGGTGGTCAAGCCGGCTCCAGCTGCGCCAGTTGTGGCTGCCAAACCTGCTGCGCCAGCGCCTGCGCCCAAGCCGGTCGCGCCGCAGCCTGCTGCGCCAGGCAAGCCGGACGTGGGCCAGAGCCGCATCGACCCGAACGGCTTGCCGATCACTTGGTCGATCCAGCTTGCCAGCCTGGCTAACCGCGAAAGCGCCGAAGCCTTGCAGAAAAAGCTGCGCACTCAAGGTTATAACGCCTATATCCGCAGTGCCGATGGCAAGAACCGCGTATTTATCGGGCCGCTGATCGAGCGCGCCGAGGCGGATCGCCTGCGGGACTTGCTGGGTCGCCAGCAGAACCTGAATGGGTTTGTGGTGCGTTTCCAGCCTGAGCGCGGTTGACTAATTGCCGCCTCCGGTTGGCAACGCGATCTGAATGTGGGAGCGGGCTTGCTCGCGAAGGCGGAGTATCAGTCACTGAGTGTGTGTCTGGTATACCGCCTTCGCGAGCAAGCCCGCTCCCACATTGGTTTTTGGTGGTCTTAAAAGGGCGTTCGCCCTGCACAATCCATTGATTTGCAAAGCACCCGCAATCACAGCTTACCGATAGCCCGACGCTCTGCTAAAATGCGCCGCCTTATCCGTACGTAGGCTGCACTGTGCCATTTACCTGGGTTGATTGGGCGATCGTTGCAATCGTCGCCATCTCCGCTTTGATCAGTCTAAGCCGCGGCTTCGTAAAAGAAGCACTGTCGTTGCTGACCTGGATCATCGCAGGAGTCGTAGCCTGGATGTTCGGTGGTTCACTGTCGGTTTACCTGGCCGGGTACATCGAAACACCTTCGGCTCGCGTCATTGCGGGCTGCGCCATCATGTTCATCGCCACGCTGCTGGTGGGGGCAATGGTCAATTATCTTATTGGCGAGTTGATACGTGTCACCGGCCTCTCCGGGACCGATCGATTTCTCGGCATGGCCTTCGGCGCCGCGCGTGGCGGCTTGCTGGTGGTTGTGGCGGTCGGGCTGTTGAGCCTGGGGCCGGTACAGCAGGATTCGTGGTGGCAGGAGTCGGTACTCGTGCCAAAATTTCTATTGGTTGCAGACTGGTCCAAAAACCTCATTTTGGGGTGGAGCAGTCAGTGGCTGGCCAGCGGAATCAGCGTACCCGCTGATCTTCCGTTCAAGGAGCACCTCTTACCGGCCAAAACGCCTCAGTAAGTTGTGTTCAGTCAAGATTCATTAAGTAGGGGTTGCGTCGCATGTGTGGCATCGTCGGTATCGTCGGTAAGTCGAACGTGAATCAGGCGCTGTATGACGCGCTAACCGTCCTCCAGCACCGCGGCCAGGACGCTGCCGGTATTGTGACCAGCCACGACGGCCGGTTATTCCTGCGCAAGGACAATGGCCTGGTACGTGACGTGTTCCATCAGCGTCACATGCAGCGCCTCGTCGGGCACATGGGTATTGGCCATGTGCGTTACCCGACTGCCGGTAGCTCGACGTCGGCCGAAGCTCAGCCGTTCTACGTCAACTCGCCTTACGGCATCACCCTGGCGCATAACGGTAACCTGACCAACGTTGAACAGCTGGCCAAGGAGATTTACGAATCTGACCTGCGCCACGTCAATACCAGTTCCGACTCGGAAGTGCTGCTCAACGTGTTCGCTCATGAGCTGGCCCAGCGCGGCAAGCTGCAGCCGACCGAAGAGGACGTGTTCGCTGCCGTGACTGACGTGCACAACCGTTGCGTCGGTGGTTACGCGGTCGTGGCCATGGTCACCGGTTATGGCATCGTTGGTTTCCGTGACCCGCACGGCATCCGCCCGATCGTGTTCGGCCAGCGTCACACCGACGAAGGCGTCGAGTACATGATCGCTTCCGAAAGCGTGTCCCTGGACGTGCTGGGTTTTACCCTGATCCGCGACCTCGCGCCGGGCGAAGCGGTGTACATCACCGAAGATGGCAAGCTGCACACCCGCCAGTGCGCGGTGGCGCCGAAACTTACCCCGTGCATCTTCGAACACGTCTACCTGGCGCGTCCGGATTCGATCATCGACGGCGTTTCGGTGTACAAGGCGCGTCTGCGCATGGGTGAGAAGCTGGCCGAGAAGATCCTGCGTGAACGTCCAGAGCACGACATCGACGTGGTGATCCCGATTCCGGACACTAGCCGTACCGCCGCGCTGGAACTGGCCAACCACTTGGGCGTCAAGTTCCGCGAAGGCTTCGTCAAAAACCGTTACATCGGCCGTACCTTCATCATGCCGGGCCAGGCGGCGCGCAAGAAGTCGGTACGCCAGAAGCTCAACGCGATTGAGCTTGAGTTCCGCGGCAAGAACGTGATGCTGGTGGACGACTCCATCGTGCGTGGCACCACGTGCAAGCAGATCATCCAGATGGCCCGCGAAGCCGGTGCGAAGAACGTGTATTTCTGTTCCGCAGCACCTGCCGTGCGTTACCCGAACGTGTACGGTATCGACATGCCGAGCGCTCACGAACTGATCGCTCACAACCGTTCCACCCAGGACGTGGCCGACCTGATCGGTGCCGACTGGCTGATCTATCAGGACCTGCCTGACCTGATCGAAGCGGTGGGCGGTGGCAAGATCAAGATCGAGCAGTTCGACTGCGCGGTGTTCGATGGCAAATACGTGACCGGTGATGTCGACGAGGCTTACCTGAACAAGATCGAGCAGGCGCGTAATGACTCGTCGAAGATCAAGACCCAGGCGGTCAGCGCGATCATCGACCTGTACAACAACTGAGTAAACACCGGCCCTGAGGGGCCGGTTTTGTATCTTAAATAAAGAATTGAGTAAGGAGTCGCAGCATGAGTCAGGAATGGGATGCCGGTCGCTTGGACAGCGACCTCGATGGCGTAGCTTTCGATACCCTGGCTGTGCGCGCCGGCCAGCACCGCACCCCGGAAGGTGAGCACGGTGACCCGATGTTCTTCACCTCCAGCTATGTGTTCCGCACCGCCGCCGACGCCGCCGCGCGCTTTGCCGGTGAAGTGCCGGGCAACGTCTATTCGCGCTACACCAACCCGACCGTGCGAGCATTCGAAGAGCGCATCGCAGCCCTGGAAGGCGCTGAGCAGGCGGTGGCCACGGCAACCGGCATGGCCGCCATCCTCGCGGTGGTCATGAGCCTGTGCAGCGCTGGCGACCACGTGCTGGTGTCGCGCAGCGTGTTCGGTTCGACCATCAGCTTGTTCGAGAAGTATTTCAAGCGCTTCGGTATTGAAGTGGACTACGTGCCACTGGCGGATTTGTCCGGCTGGGATGCGGCGATCAAGGCCAATACCAAGCTGTTGTTCGTCGAATCGCCGTCCAACCCTTTGGCCGAATTGGTGGATATCGCCGCATTGTCCGAAGTGGCGCACGCCAAGGGCGCAATGCTGGTGGTCGACAACTGCTTCTGCACGCCTGCGTTGCAGCAACCGTTGAAGCTGGGCGCGGACATTGTTGTGCACTCGGCCACCAAGTTCATCGACGGCCAGGGCCGTTGCATGGGCGGTGTGGTTGCCGGGCGTAGCGAACAAATGAAAGAAGTGGTGGGTTTCCTGCGCACTGCCGGCCCAACCCTGAGCCCGTTCAACGCCTGGATCTTCCTCAAAGGCCTGGAAACCCTCAGCCTGCGGATGAAAGCCCATTGCGCCAACGCCCAGGCACTGGCCGAGTGGCTGGAGCAGCAGGACGGTATCGAGAAGGTCCACTACGCCGGCCTCAAGAGCCATCCGCAACACGAGTTGGCCCAGCGCCAGCAGCGCGGTTTCGGCGCCGTGGTCAGCTTTGAAGTGAAGGGCGGCAAAGAGGGCGCCTGGCGCTTTATCGATGCGACGCGCCTGATTTCCATCACTGCCAACCTGGGTGACAGCAAGACCACCATCACCCACCCGAGCACTACGTCCCACGGCCGTCTGGCGCCGCAAGAGCGTGAAGCGGCCGGCATCCGTGACAGCCTGATCCGCATCGCGGTGGGCCTGGAAGATGTGGCTGACTTGCAGGCTGACCTGGCCCGCGGGCTGGCGGCCTTGTGATCGAGTGGTCCATGGAAGCTGCAGCGGTCGGTAACGGCCGCGTCGCACTGGTCACCGGCGCCGCGCGGGGCATTGGCCTTGGAATTGCTGCGTGGCTGATCAGCGAAGGCTGGCAGGTGGTGTTGACCGACCTGGACCGCGAGCGCGGTTCCAAGGTGTCCAAGGTGCTGGGCGACAACGCCTGGTTTATCACCATGGACGTTGCCGATGAGAAGCAAGTCGCCCAGGGCGTTGCCGAGGTGCTGGGGCAATTCGGGCGTTTGGATGCGTTGGTGTGCAATGCGGCCGTGGCCGACCCGCGCAATATCACCCTGGAAAGCCTCGACCTGGCGTATTGGAACCGCGTGCTGGCGGTGAACCTCAGTGGGCCGATGCTGCTGGCCAAGCACTGTGCGCCGTACCTGCGTGCCCATGGCGGTGCCATCGTCAACCTGGCGTCGACCCGGGCGCGTCAGTCGGAGCCCGACACCGAGGCCTATGCCGCGAGCAAGGGCGGCCTGCTGGCCCTGACGCACGCCTTGGCCATGAGCCTGGGGCCGGAGGTGCGGGTGAATGCCGTCAGCCCCGGCTGGATCGATGCGCGGGATCCTGCCGCGCGGCGTGCCGAGCCGTTGACCGATGCCGACCACGCCCAGCATCCGGCGGGCAGGGTGGGCACGGTTGAGGACGTGGCGGCGATGGTGGCGTGGCTGCTGTCGCGTCAGGCGGGGTTTGTCACCGGGCAGGAGTTCGTGGTGGACGGTGGCATGAGCAAGAAGATGATTTACAGCGAGTAGGGCGGATAGCCGTCTTCAAGCCATTTTGTCTTTTTCAGAAAAACTTCAAGCAGGCTATTGACTTAGGTCCGCTACCTGCGTAAATTTCGCGGCCTCAACGAAGCAAAGGGTGATTAGCTCAGCTGGGAGAGCATCTGCCTTACAAGCAGAGGGTCGGCGGTTCGATCCCGTCATCACCCACCACTTCTTGAGAGTTTTGCCTTAGGGCAAGACGCAACGTTAAAGGTTGCACCGACGCGCAGCGGTAGTTCAGTCGGTTAGAATACCGGCCTGTCACGCCGGGGGTCGCGGGTTCGAGTCCCGTCCGCTGCGCCATATTTTCCAGGTTCGACACGTCGGGCTTGAGATTGAACAGCCAAGGCTGATCGATCAGAGGTTTAAAGACGGTTGAGGGTTTACGCTCAACTGGTCAAGCGATACGCAGCGGTAGTTCAGTCGGTTAGAATACCGGCCTGTCACGCCGGGGGTCGCGGGTTCGAGTCCCGTCCGCTGCGCCATATCTGCCTCAAGGCCCACTGAACGCCTTGAAGCACAAAGAAAGCCTCAGGTTTACTTTGATCCGATAGCAAAGACCCTGGTCGAAAGACCGGGGTTTTTTGTTTCTGCGATTTGGCTTTATGTGGGAGCGAGCAAGCCCGCTCCCACAATTAGATTGTGGTCAGAACCCCAACTTATCCCGCAACCCGTAATACCACGCGCCCAGCGCGGCAAATGGCGTGCGCAACAGTTGCCCGCCCGGGAACGGGTAGTGCGGCAGGTCGGCAAACGCATCAAAACGCTCTGCCTGGCCTCTTAACGCCTCCGCCAGTACCTTGCCTGCCAGGTGCGTGTACGTCACGCCGTGGCCGCTGCAGCCTTGCGAGTAATAGATGTTATCGCCCAGGCGCCCGACCTGCGGCAGGCGCGACAGGGTCAGCAGGAAATTGCCGGTCCAGGCGTAATCGATTTTCACATCCTTGAGCTGCGGGAAGGCCTTGAGCATCTTCGGACGGATGATCGCCTCAATGTTCGCCGGGTCGCGCGCGCCATATACTACGCCGCCGCCGAAAATCAGGCGCTTGTCGCTGGTGAGGCGGTAGTAGTCGAGCAGGTAGTTGCAGTCTTCGACGCAATAATCCTGCGGCAGCAACGTCTTGGCCAGCTCATCGCCCAGCGGTGCCGTGGTGATGACCTGCGTGCCGCACGGCATCGATTTGGCTGCGAGCTCCGGCACCAGGTTGCCCAGGTAGGCATTCCCCGCGACGATGATGAACTTGGCCCTGACCTTGCCTTCAGCAGTGTGTACCACCGGATTGGCGCCGCGCTCAATGCGCACTGCTGCGGATTGCTCGTAGATCGTGCCGCCCAGGGATTCCACGGCAGCCGCTTCGCCCAGCGCCAGATTGAGCGGATGAATGTGCCCGCCGCTCATGTCGAGCAGGCCACCGACGTAGTTGTCACAGGCCACCACTTCGCGAATGCGACGCTCATCCAGCAACTCAAGCTGCGTATGGCCATAACGTTCCCACAGGCGCTTCTGCGACTCCAGGTGGCCCATGTGCTTGCTGTTGAGAGCAGCGAACACACCGCCGTCCTTCAAATCACACTGGATTTGATACTTGGCCACCCGCTCGCGAATGATCTGGCCGCCCTCAAATGCCATTTGCCCCAGCAACTGCGCCTGCTTGGGACCGACACTGCGCTCGATCACATCTATATCGCGGCTGTAGCTGTTGACGATCTGCCCACCATTACGGCCTGATGCGCCAAACCCCACCTTGGCAGCTTCCAGCACGGTGACGCGAAAACCGTTTTCCAGCAAAAACAGCGCGCTGGAAAGGCCGGTGTAGCCGGCGCCAATCACACACACATCGGTTTCGACTTCGCCTTGCAGTACCGGGCGAGGCGGAACCGCATTCGCGGACGCGGCGTAATACGACTGGGGGTAGGGGGTGTTCGCCATCCTGGAACCTCTGTTTTATATTTTTTACGAGTGCCCAGATCCTACCTGAGTTAAAAATTGCCTGCCAGCCACCCGAAAATCCCGGGTGTACCCGTCGCAAATAAATAATTCGCATATTCATAGGGTTAGCTGCAAAAAAGATGTTGACACCCCTCCGGAATTCCGTAGAATGCCGCCTCACAGCAGGCACGTAGCTCAGTTGGTTAGAGCACCACCTTGACATGGTGGGGGTCGTTGGTTCGAGTCCAATCGCGCCTACCAAACAAAATCCGCTCTGCTGGGCGGTCTGGAAGGGCTCACCGAAAGGTGGGCCCTTTTTTGTTGTCTGCGATTTGCAAAACTCCCACCTCAGAACGCCAATTCGGCGCCCAGTTTCGCATTCATGTAAAACAGTGCTACGACATTTCTGAACCATGAAGTTTCAGCTAATGAGGTGCCTGTGTGTTTTAACACCCGGCAAACTGGGAGTCTGCCGGGACTGACGAGCTATTAAGGCATTAAGACCGAATCTACAACATGGATCACGCCGTTGGACTGCATCACGTCTGCGATGCTGATGCCAGCCTTACCGCCTTTGGCATCTACCACCCACAGCTTGCCGTCATGCAGCTTGATATTTAGCGATTCACCTTGAACTGTTTTCAACACCACGGTGCCGCCGTTCTTTTTGGCATCTGCCATCAGTTGCGCCGATGTGTGAGTGCCGGGCACGACGTGGTAGGTCAGAATTTTAGTCAGATCGGCTTTGTGTTCAGGCTTGACCAGTGTATCGACGGTCCCTGCTGGCAGCTTGGCAAAGGCTTCGTTCGTTGGGGCGAATACAGTGAAAGGGCCTTTGCTGTTAAGCGTATCGACCAATCCGGCAGCCTTGACTGCAGCTACCAGCGTCGTGTGGTCCTTCGAATTGACCGCGTTCTCGACTATGGTTTTGCTTGGGTACATCGCTGCCCCTCCGACCATCACTGTATCGGCGGCAAAGCTGAGCGTGGCAGTGACGGAGAGCATCGCGAAGCAGGCTGCAGCAGCAAATTTTTTGTAAAAAGCGTGCATGGTGTATCTCCTTGGCTCTTATGCCCTCCGAGTGAGGGTATTGAATCTACGAGCCAGAAACCAAACCGGATGCACTAATTCACGAAATAATTTTTACGGGCGACTTGCGCCTGCTCACGCCTGTTGTTTGATGCCGCTGGCATTCCAACCACGCTGGATGACTAGACGGGAAGACTGTAGATTCAGTTCCTAAAGGATCATGCACGCACGAGGAGTGGAGTTTTGCGCAAACTGATTGTTGTGCTGTTGCTCGGTTTTCCGTGCAGTTTTCCCGTAATCGCTGGTGATGGCAGGCCTGTCAAGGTTTCGGCCTTTGGAGCGATTGTTTCATCGATTGGTTTTGCGTACTCAGAATGAGACGAGCTCAGTCAGCGACATCGAGCTGGCTGAAGCTGTTTTGGTTTACGAATTACGCTAGAAGGGTGGAGTTTCGACCGCTTGTAGCTAGCTCGTGCTGGTTTTTTGCACCCGGTCAGCAGTGCTACAGTCCTGCCAAACTAAAGAGGGAACGATCCGGCGTGTTTGCGATGCGCTCGGGCGAGTTTTCACTGCAACCCGAAGGCATCTCGATTCATCGGCCGATGCAGTGAGTTAACGAGGCGTATGAATTGATCCCTTATATGCGGGGTTCTTGTAATCGCAAGATCCGCCGCCGTACGCTCTGCTCGAGACTCACTTGAAGTCTTCACATACCCACAGAATTGCAAATAGTTGAAGGATTAACGATTGAGTACTCGTATCGAAATGATGGTCAACCCTGGAGATGAGGAGCGCTCAGCTATCCTCAGGCCGTTACGGGCTCACAATCGCGCACAAGCAGGCGATCCAAAACCGGAATCTCTAGCGCTGCTAGTCCGCGATGAGCACACCAACGAAATAATTGGGGGGCTTTATGGTGAGATATTTTATCGCTGGCTCTTTATTGAGCTGCTAGCCATCCCCGAGCAGTCCAGAGGTCAAGGTACGGGTTCACGCCTGATGGAAATGGCGGAAAATACTGCACTTGAAAGAGGCTGCGTCGGAATCTGGCTCGATACCTTTGATTTCCAGGCGCCTGCCTTCTATGAAAGACATGGGTTCACTGAGTTCGGCCATCTCGATAATTTCCCCCCTCAACATAAGCGCCTTTTTTTCCAGAAACGATTGGTGACAGCCTCTAACTGATCCGCCCATGCCTGAGCCAATGCTTGAGTAGGGAATTTTTTTGGATTGCGGGGGGGCTTCCTCTCAATCGAACTTGAGCGTTCCAGTTACCAGAGGGAAGGGAGCGAATGTTAGCCATGGTTGACGCCTCATAATGTGAATGGGCGTTCTCTTGGGGCATAGGCTACGTAGCCTAGCGCTTGGCAGGGTGGCTCTTGACATGGTGGGGGTCGTTGTTTCAAGTCCAATCGCGCCTACCAAACAAAATCCGCTCTGCTGGGCGGTCTAGAAGGGCTCACCGAAAGGTGAGCCCTTTTTTGTTGCCTGGAATTCGGGCAATAGCTCATCCAGCCACCGTGTGGCTTGCTCTAAAGGAGGCGCGCGGGTCAGCAGAACAGCGTAGCCACCGATAACAGGCAGATGATCTGAACAACCATTTGGCAGCGTATTTCACCATTGGTTGTCGCCATATTCATTTGTCCGGCATACATAGTTGCTACCCTCATCGTCGGCGATTGTGCCGTTCGCCATGCGCAAGAATGCGCACCGCTCCATTGAGTATAGGTCTGGAACAGGATTCTTCACGGTCAAGCCGCTCCGGTGCGATTGAGCACGCTTTCCCCGGCCCCCGCCGGCAACCGATACACATCGATCAACCCCAGCACACCGAGCAGTGCCACGCCTGCGAACGCCACCCGAAAATCCCCGGCGCTGGCGTGTGCCTCATGCCCTTGCGCGGCCATGGATGCGCGCAGCAGCAGTGCTGCAATCGACACGCCCAAGCCCATCGCCAGTTGAAACGCCATGCTGAACAGGGCGGATGCTTCACTCATGCGTGCCTTGGGCACATCGGCGAAGCCAATCGAGTTGTAGCAGGTGAACTGCATCGACCGCGATAGCCCGCCCACAAACAGCACTGCTGCAATCAGCGTCAGCGGCGTTTGCGCCGTAAACAAGGCGCAGGCGGCAACGAGGCTGACGCCGATCACGCCGTTGACGAGCAATACCTGGCGAAACCCAAAGCGCTGCATGATGGCTGTCGTGAAGGGTTTCATTGCCAGGTTGCCGGCAAATACCGCCAGCACCAACAACCCCGCATCCACTGGCGACAAACCAAAGCCCACCTGAAACAACAGCGGCAGCAAAAACGGCAGGGCGCTGATGGCCAGGCGGAATAGTGAACCACCCAAAATGCTGACCCGGAACGTCGCGATCGACAGCGTCTGCAGCGGTAATAACGGTTCGGCATGCCGACGGCAATGCTGCACGGCCCATACCGCAAGCGCTGCACCTGCCGCCGCGAGCGCGAAACCGGGCAGCAGTGTTTCACTGGTCTGGTTACCCAGCCATTCCAGCCCGCCCAGCAATGCCACGCAGGCGCTCGCCAACAGCACAAAGCCTTTGCCATCGAATTGACGCACGCTCGCCTCACGGCCCTTGGGCACAAGCCACAGCGCGGCAACCAAGGCCAGCGCGCCCAGCGGCACGTTCACGTAGAAAATCCACGGCCACGATGCATGGGTCACGATCAAGCCACCCACCAATGGCCCAAGAATCGGTGCCACCAAGCCAGGCCAGGTGATCACCGCAATCATGTTCACCAGGTCTTTTTTGTCGGTATTGCGCAGAACCGCCAGGCGCCCCACGGGCACCATCAGCGCGCCGCCGATGCCTTGTAGCACCCGCGCGATCACGAACATCTCAAGGCTTTGGCTCAACCCGCAGAGCAGCGACGCCAGGGTAAACACGATGATCGCGCCAGCGAACACCCGGCGTGCGCCAAAGCGGTCAGCAATCCAGCTGGACGCCGGGATGAAAATCGCCACGGCCAGAATGTAGGCCGTGATGCCGATGTTCATGTCCACCGGCGTTACCCCAAAGGCGGCTGCCATGGTCGGCAGAGCGGTGGCGATCACCGTGGCGTCGAGGTTCTCCATGAAAAAAGTCACGGCGACCACCAGAGCGATAAAACGCATTTGCACGCCTGAGATGGGTGTAGCGGAAGAAGTCACCAGTGCCACCTCTTTTCAATGAAAATCGATTGCAGTCCACAATACCGGCTCAGTCCTGTGCTCGCACGTTTGAGTCGACGCGCCTAAGTCAGGCTCTTCCAAAACGTCGGATTATGCCGCTGCGCAAGCCAGAGTGAGCTAGTCATACTGACGGGTCATTGAGTTCAGCCTGGGAGCTTGAAGTGGAATGTGAAATGGAAGTGTCGTTCGACGTGACGGCGCAGGAGCGTGAGGACATCCTCAAACCGTTGAGGGCTTACAACACCCGCCATATCGGCGACATCAAGTTTGAATCGGTCGGCATTTTGTTACGTGATTCGACCAGTCGAGCGGTGGTAGGCGGGCTCTATGGGAGCATTTCTTTAGGATGGCTGTTCGTTGAACTCTTGATCGTTCCGCAAGAGATGCGCGCCCAAGGTACCGGTAGGCGTTTGATGCGCGCCGCCGAGGAGTTAGCTCGGCAAAAGGGCTGCATCGGGATCTGGCTGGATACGTTCAGCTTCCAGGCGCCGGAGTTTTATCGAAAGCAAGGCTTCAGCGAGGTGGGTCATATCGCTGACTACCCTGCGGGCCACCAACGGTATTTTTTCCAAAAGCGTCTGGCTTGAATCCCAGCACGGCGCCGGATCACCTGGCGCCAATCACCCACAAAATTTATTGGTTTGCAGCAACAATTTTTCTTGTTGGACACCCCCCGGCCCCAAGCAGCAAAGTTGCCGCCACTGACGCTCGACCTTCCAGGTCAACAATAAAAACCGCGCCGGGCTGCACGCTATTTTCATGCTGTGAACCCGTTGTTCACATCCTGCCGTAATGGCGCCGCAGCGCGCATTCAAGGACCTCATCGTCATGCAAACTGTTGTGAACCTATGGCCGTTGATCGGCGTACTTGTCATCGTGGTTGGCTTCGTCTTGCGCTTCAATCCGCTGTTGGTGGTGACTGCTGCCGCCATCGCTACCGGGCTCGCCGCCCACTTCCCGTTGGAAAAAATCCTCGCCAGCATGGGTGATGGTTTCCTTCAGACCCGCGCGCTGCAACTGATCCTGTTATTGCCCCTGGCGGTCATTGGCCTGCTCGAGCGCCATGGTCTGCGTCTGCATGCGCAAAACTGGATCGCGCGTTTCGAGCGCGCCACGGTCGGGCGTTTGTTGATCATCTACCTGTTTGTACGCGAGTCCACGGCGGCCATGGGGCTGACCAGCCTGGGCGGGCACCCGCAAATGGTGCGGCCGCTGCTGGCGCCGATGGCCGAAGGGGCGGCGGAAAAACGCTACGGCAAACTGCCGGACAAACTACGCCACAAAGTATTGGCCATGTGCGCGGCGACCGATAACGTCGGGCTGTTTTTTGGCGAAGACATCTTTGTCGCCTTTGGTGCGATTGCGCTGATGCACACCTTCCTGCTGGGCTCGGGCATTGACGTGGAACCGTTGCACATTGCGGTGTGGGGCATCCCGACGGCGATCTGTGCGTTTATCATCCATGCGATTCGCCTGCATCGGTTTGATCGAAGACTCACGCGTGAAATGACATCCGCCGCCACGCCTGCGGAGGCTGCGCAATGATCATCTCGATTCAATACCTGTATTGGCTTGCCGGTGTTTTGCTGCTGATTACTGCGGGCATGATCCTGCTCGATCGAACCCACCCGAAGCGCTGGTCGACCGCGTTGTTCTGGTTGCTGTTCGCTATTCCGTTCCTGGTCGGGGAGCGTCTGCCGTCGGTGGTCATCGGCGCCGGTGTGGTGGTGATGGCATTGATTGCAGGCCTGGGCGGCGTCGGCCGTGGCAAGCATGCCGAATTGCATGACAAGGCGTCCCGCGCGAGTGCCGGTCGTTTGGGGCACAAATTGTTTATCCCGGCGCTGGCCATTCCCCTGACCACGGTGATTGGTTCGGTACTGCTCAAACACACCGAAATCGGCGGCGTGCCGCTGCTGGACCCGAAAAACACCACCTTTGTGTCGTTGGGCATTGGTTGCCTGATCGCCCTCGGCCTGGCGTGCTGGCTGACCCGCGACACACCGGTACAAGCCTTGCGCGAGTCTCGGCGCCTGACCGAGGCCCTGGGTTGGGCCATGGTGTTGCCGCAAATGCTGGCGATGCTCGGGCTGCTGTTCAATGAAGCTGGAGTCGGCACGGCTGTCGCTCATGTCACCACCACCTATATCAACCTGGATTTCAAGTTGGTGGCGGTAATGGTCTATGTGTTGGGCATGGCCTTGTTTACGGTGATCATGGGCAACGGTTTTGCGGCATTCCCGGTCATGACTGGAGGTGTCGGCGTGCCGGTGCTGGTGGGCATCTATGGCGGTAACCCGGCGGTGATGGCGGCGATCGGCATGTTCTCCGGCTATTGCGGTACGCTGATGACGCCGATGGCGGCCAACTTCAATATCGTCCCGGCGGCGTTGCTGGAACTGCCGGACAAAAATGCGGTGATCAAGGCGCAAATGCCGACGGCGTTGATGATGCTGGTGGTGAATATTGTCCTGCTTTATCTGTTGATGTGAGGCGCAGATGCAAACAGTACTGCTGACGGGCTTCGAGCCCTTTGACCAAGACCTGATCAACCCATCCTGGGAGGCTGCGCGCCAGTTGGATGGCGTGCAACTGGCCGAGGATGTGCAGATTGTGGCGCGTCGCCTGCCCTGCGCGTTTGCCACGGCGGGGGAGTGCCTGGCCGAGCTGATCGCCGAGCTGCGCCCGGTGATGGTCATCGCCACGGGGCTCGGGCCTGGGCGCAGTGATTTATCCATGGAGCGGGTGGCGATCAACGTGAATGATGCACGTATCCCCGACAACCTCGGCGCGCAACCTGTAGACACGGCGGTGGTGGTCGGCGGGCCGGCGGCCTACTTCAGCACGTTGCCGATCAAGGCCATGGTCAAGGCCGTGCGCGAGGCGGGGGTTGCAGCGTCGGTTTCGCAAACTGCCGGGACGTTCGTGTGTAACCAGGTGTTTTACCTGTTGCAACATTCGCTCGCCGGTACGGCGATACGCAGTGGTTTTATCCATGTGCCACCTATGCCGGAACAAGTCACTGTCGCGGCCCAGCCTTCGATGGCACTGGAGACGTTGGTTAAAGGTTTACGGGTTGCGGTACAGGCGGCTTGGGGCGCGCAAGTGGACATCGCGCAAACCGGAGGGCAGGTCAGCTGACCTCGCTTGGGAAGGAACAACAGAGGGAAAGCGGCCCAGTGGTGACAGACAATTTTTTTGCAAAACCAAGGTTCGGGCCGGGCGCTCTCAGTGTTCCCGCCGAGGAAAGAACAACTCAAAACATGTCACGCCTTCTTCACTGGTGACGCTGTAGCGACCGTTATGCAACTGCATGATGGTCGCGACAATCGACAGCCCCAATCCATTGGACTGTGCCGAACGTTCCCGCGACTCATCCACCCGATAAAACCGCTCGAACAGCCTCGGCAGATGCTCGGCAGGAATCGTCTCGCCGCGGTTGCTGACACTCAGGCTGATGCCTTCAGCAGTAGGCGTCGCCTGGATCAACAGCAGCGAACTCGGCGCGCCGTACTTGATCGCGTTGGCACACAGGTTTGCCAGCGCCCGGCGCAACAGCATCGGTTCGGCCCAGATCACGCCTTCGCCCTGCGCAAGAATGCTGATCTGCACATCGCTCGCCAACCCTTCAAAGTAGTCAGCCATACGTTCCACTTCATCCGCCGCACTCAGTTCCTGGCGTTGGCGCAGCGCGCTGGCCGGGTCGGTGCGGGCGAGGAACAGCATGTTGTCGAGCATCCGCGCCAGGCGCTCGAGCTCTTCAACATTGGAGGCGAGTAATTGTTGATAGCTCTCGATGCTGCGGTGCTGTTGCAGGGCGACTTGGGTTTCGCCCAGCAGGTTGTTGATCGGCGTACGCAGTTCGTGAGCCATGTCGGTAGACACCTGGCCCAGTTGCACAAAACCCTTGGCCAGGCGCTCGAGCATGGTGTTGAACGAGTCGATCATTGGCAGCAGTTCTTTCGGCGTACCGTGGCTGTCGAGGCGTTCGGCCAGGTTGCCCACGCCGATGCCCTGGGCGTGCCTGGCCAGGCGCCGCAGCGGCAGCAGCCCACGGTGCACCAGCAGGTAACCGACCATGGCGAGGATGATCGCCGCGATGCTGGCCAGCACAAACACACTCAAGCGATAGCTGGCGAGCATGGCCGTGCGCTCGGTCATCAAGCGCCCGGTGGTGACTTGCAGGCTGCCCAGGTCGCCGGTATCGATGGACGCGGCGACAGTGGCGAAGGGCACGCCATTTACGCCGGGTAAATGGTGCACATCGGAAAACCCCAACACTTGGTTTTTTGGTACGGGTGTCACGTTCGGCATGTCAATGTTGCCCGGGTTCACCAGCAGCAACGGCTTTTGCCCCGGCGCCGCGATGCTCAGCACCGACTCGCTGTTGCCCAGCATGTTCTGGAACAGCTCCGGCTTGGTCTTGATCAGGTCCAGGGTGTTGCTGTCATTGAGCAGGTTGCGCAACTGGTCGGCGCGATAGATCAGGGCCGCGTCGTCACGCTTGATCAGTTCCCGCTCAAGCTCGCGATACAGCGCGACCCCCAACGTGGCCAGCAGGGCGAAGGCGAGCAAGGCGAAGATCAGCGCCAGGCGCAGGGTCAGTGAGTAATGCCGGCGATTGTTCATGGCTGGGTATCGAAGCGGTAGCCAATGCCGCGCACGCTGTGGATCAACTTGAGCTGGAACGGGTCGTCGATTTTCAGGCGCAGGCGCCGTACGGCGACGTCGACCACATTGGTGTCGCTGTCGAAGTTCATGTCCCAGACCCGCGAGGCGATCATCGAGCGTGACAGCACTTGGTCTTGATGGGTCGCAAACAAGTGCAGCAGCGCGAACTCTTTATTGGTCAGGGTAATGCGCGTACCGGCGCGGGTGACGCGGCGCTTGAGCACGTCGATTTGCAGGTCGGCGATCTGCAGCTGTTCTTCCTCGCGGCTCGGGCCGCGGCGGGTCAGGGTGCGCAAGCGCGCGACCAGCTCGGCGAAGGAGAACGGTTTGATCAGGTAATCATCCGCGCCCAGCTCCAGGCCCTTGATGCGATCAGCAATGTCGTCGCGAGCGGTCAGGAACAGCACCGGCGTATCGGCTTCTTTGCGCAGGCGGCGCAGCACCTCCCAGCCGTCCATTTTCGGCATCATCACATCCAGCACAATGACGTCGAATGGCGTTTCCAGCGCCTTGTGCAAACCGTCCACGCCATCGCGGGCAAGGCTCACGGAGTAACCCAATTCCTGCAGACCGTTGAGCAGGTAATTGCCGGCCTTGGGTTCGTCTTCGACTACGAGGATGTTCATGGGAGGAGCCCTGATGCTAGGTGTGGCGCAAGTGTAGCCCGATCAATTGTCACTGGCGCAGCCGATGCCTTGCACTTGGTAGTCCAGCACGTGTTCGCGGCCCTGGTGGTCCAGGTAGTCGAGGCGGGCAGGGACGATGCCGCATTGGCCATAGGTGTCGGTGCTCGACAGCACTTTGTCGACATCCAAGTGCACGAAGAAGCCGGTTTTGTCGTGAATCACGTTAGTGGCAGCTGTGGTGTCGGCGGCAAACGCGGAACCGGTAGCCAGCAAAGCGGCAAAACCCAGGATAAACAGTTTCATGGTAGTAGCTCTCTTTAAGGGTTGGCTGCCAGGTCCTGGCAGTGAGTTCACAGTAACCAGGCGCCCCAAACAGCCAACCAACAGGATCATGACAAGTTCGTAATGAATGGCTTAAGGCTGGCGACCGGACGCTTCGAGGATCAGGTCGGTGATTTCCTTGGCGTGGGACACCAGCGACAAGTGGCTTGATGGCAGCTCGATGGTGCTGGCGTTCATGCGCTTGGCGAGAAAGCGTTCCAGGTCCGGGTTGATGGTCTGGTCATTGCTCGACACCGCGTACCAGGACGGTTTGGTGTGCCACGCGGCGTTCACCGTACGGCCGCCGAACAGGGTCTTGGTGATCGGTTGTTGCACGGCGTACAACTCCAGGGCCTTGGCGCGCGGCACATCGGCGGCAAAGTACTTGAGGAAGGCATCCTGGCTCAGGGTGAGGTAGCCGTCGTGATCTTCCACGCCGGCACGCACCGGCATGGTCGGGTACTTGGCGGAAAGCGCGACGAAGTCTTCGTTGGCGTCCGGCGCACGGGCGGCCACGTACACCAGAGCGCTGACCTTCGGGTTCACCCCGGCGTCGCTGACCACGGTGCCAGCGTAGGAATGGCCGACCAGCACCGTAGGACCGTCCTGTTGGTCCAGCACACGATTGGTCGCGGCGACGTCATCGGCTACCGATGTCAGTGGGTTCTGCACAGCGGTGACGTGCAGGCCGGCGGCCTGAAGCCGGGTGATCACTTCGGACCAGCTTGAACCATCAGCCCAGGAACCGTGGACCAGCACAACGTTATTGGCTTTGACCGGTGCGACGGTGCCGGCCATGGCGGTGCCGGTGCCCAGCATCAGCAGGCTGGCGGCGATCAGGCAGAGTTTGCTTGCAGGTTTCATCGGGTGGACCCTTTTCATCTGTGGGAAGTGGCGTCAACCGCTGTGGGTGACTGACGACTCCACTGTATGAAGTGAGGGTGCTGACAAGACTTACAGCTTGATTACAAGGTTGTAATGCAAGCCCATGGGGATCGGTGCGCAGCGTTTACAAGTGGGAAGGGGATCCGTAGATTGCATCGGGGTCAGCATTTGTTACCGATCAAAAGGAAAGCCAAGCAGTGTCCATTTCAGGCCCCGCCGCATTTACCCAACGCTTCCGCGCCTTTCTATTCGACATGGACGGGACCTTGCTCAACTCCATCGCCGCTGCCGAGCGGGTGTGGAGTATCTGGGCTGAACGCCATGGCCTGGATGTGCCGGCCTTTCTGAGCACAATTCATGGCGCGCGGGCCATCGACACCATCACCCGTCAGGCGCTCCCGGGCGTCGACCCTGAGGTTGAAGCGCAGTGGATTACCGAGGCTGAGTTGAATGATGTCGAGGGTGTGGTTGCGATTCCCGGCGCGGTTGAATTCCTGAACCGGTTGCCCGGCAGTCAATGGGCGTTGGTGACGTCTGCACCCAAGGAGCTGGCATTACGCCGGTTGCAAGCGGCGGGTATTTCGCCGCCGCAGGTGCTGGTCACGGCCGAGGATGTCGCTATCGGCAAACCGGACCCCGCCTGTTATGTGCTGGGTGCACAACGCCTGGGTGTACGTGTGCAGGACTGCCTGGTGTTCGAGGATGCGACGGTGGGAATTCGGGCCGGGGAGGCGGCGGGAGCAGCGGTGGTGGTGGTGACCTCGACGCACCTGAAGCTCATGGCTACGGCACATGCATCGATCGATGGCTATGAGCAGCTGCAGGTCGAGCGCGATGATGACGGCCTGCTGAGTTTGCACCGCGTGGCGGACTGAAACGAAAAAGCCGAGCGCGTTACCGGTCTCGGCCTTCTTCCCTGGCGTCGTGATCGGGTGACGCTTGCTGTCGGTTACTGCGCATGCCCTGGCGGGACATCACCATTTCCCTGAGGATCTCATTGGCCAGCCGAGCAATCGCTTCGGCGCCGCGATAATGTGCGCGCACGATGCCGGTAATCGCGAAATGGTCGGTTTCGGGGCCGCTCAGGATGGCTGAAAGGGTGCCGTCAGCATGCAGCGTGCAGGTGATCTTGTAGCTGGGCAGACGGGCCGCCAGTGCAGATTCGATGTCGGATTTGCTGAGGGTATCCATCTGCTTACTGCCTTTCATTGATCGTGCACGCCCAAGCATAGATCTTGCTGTGAGGCTGTAAATACCGGCGATCAGATAGTGTATTGCCGCCCATTAACCCGCAGATTTGCGATGCGTAAGGTGACCGGCTCGCTGGCACATTTTGCGTTGGATGATTGTCTGTATGGGCTTGAGGCAGAACACAAACAGGTAACCGCACAACAGCAGCACCAGGTCCAGCCAGGAGGGCGCATCCCAGGCGGCGGCACCTTCAATTTCGTATCTCAAGCCATATTCCACGCCGGCAAACGCCAGCCCGATCAGCAGGGCGATCATCCAGGAATAGGCGACAAATTGTTGCATAGAGGTGCGCCTCATCGACGTACTCCTGAGTGCGCTCAGTTGTCGGCAGAATGGCTCACCCGTTTTGGCTGTGCACCACGCGACAAGTTCCGAATTATGAAGACAGTTTCATCTTGCGTGGAAGATGAAGAGAGCGACGCTCTGGACGCAAAAGAGCGAACAGGCCTAAAGGGTCTTCGCCAGCCGTTACAGTGAACGAAAAGGCTGGCTACTGAGGGCGCTTCAAGGAGTCTGGTTTTTGTCCGGAGCAGTCAGGCCGGCCTGGATGCGCTGGTAAATCTCCTCGCGATGCACGGCAACGTCCTTGGGTGCGTTGATGCCGATTCGTACTTGCTGGCCGCTAACGCCCAGAATGGTGATCGTGATGTCATCACCGATGTTTATGCTTTCACCGACTTTGCGGGTGAGTATAAGCATGGACTTCTCCTTGATTACTTTTAAGGACACATGTTTCAGACAGGGCAGATGTCGGATGTGTGTAGCTTACTGCTAAGCGCTTCCCTGTGACTGCCTCTTTTAGGACGCATAGAGGCGACATTAATTCCCATGACGGCATCATACAGGTCTGCGGTACATCATTCGCATTGTTTAAGCCAACGTTTATGACGGCCAGAATAGACAGTGAATGATAAAGTTGCCTCTTTATCCTTAAAGGAGCAGGGCAGTGCGTAAAGTAGCGATGGCAATGGCGGTGTTGGCATTGGCCGGTTGCGGTGAAGGCAAACCTGTCGAAGCGCCCAAGGCCAAGCCTGCCGTGACTGAAAGCCAGCCACAAACCGGTGCAATTGCCGCCCAGGAATGGGACGTGTGGGTTGGGCCGCCGGACCACAAGCTGCAGGCGATCACCGACCTGACCGCCTGGTTGCTGGAGCATGGTTTCAATTTTTATATCGTGAAGGAAGACGGCAAGGATCAAGTATTGCTGGGGCCGTTCGCCAGTAAGGCCGAAGCCGAAGCCAAGCAGGCGTTGTTGACCGAAAAACTGGCACGCGCCAAGAAAAACGATACCGAGTCGCAGGTCATCGTGCACAAGACTGCGCAGTAACCGGCAAGTTGGGCGGGTGTCCCGCCCAGTTTCAACCGCAGGCCTTAAGGTTTACCGGGCCGACAAACTCATTCCCGCGCCCCATCACGCACGCTACGGTCTGGTTGCGCTGGCGTTCCCAGGCTTGCACAGGGTAAGTCTTGTTCCAGGCTTCATACAGTTGCCGATCCTGTTTTGACAGGCGCAAGCCGTACTGTTTGCTCATATAGAAATACGTGCGGGCGATCATCCCGCGAATCGATGGGCGCGGCATGACCTTCTTGGCCTTGAAGTCCACCTGGGTCAGGCACGAACCGTACTGCCCACGTTGAACCGGCAGCCAGCCAAAACTGAAGTTGTTACGGTCACCATTGACCTCGCCGATACTCGGCACCAGGTTGTGCAGGTCTGCTTCGGCGCGCTTGAACACGTCGTCGTGGCGCGTACAGTTTTTGCGCCCGCCGTTCTGCCAGCATTGGCGCTGATGGCCGATCTGCCAGGCCGGAACGATGTGTTCCCATTCGATGCGTGCGGCACGACTGGCATTTTTGCGCGGGATGTAACCGCATGCTTTCAAGTTCACACGATTGCCGGTGTATTTGCAGCCGCAGTAAAACTCCGTGGATTGTGGGGCGTATAGCGTCCAGGCGACTTTCTTGGCTTCGCTGAAGGTTCGCGGTGCCTGGGCGTGGGCGGTGACGGAAAGCAGTAAACACATCACAGCGATAAAGCGGACACTCATTGAATCAGTCTTCCTTCGGCACAACCCAGAAAATTTGCACACCGCCGTCATCCCGATAGGCAAGGGTGACGTTGTCGTTTTCAGCAATTTCTTCCAGTAAGCGTGCCCATTCCTCTTCCGGCTCTTCCGGCAAACGGAAGATCAAGGCCGCCTTGGCTTTCTGAGCGTTGGTTGAATTGATGATTTTTTGCACGCGAACGGCCAGGCGTTGGTAGGCGTCAGGTGGGGTTGGCGCTGCGGAAGAAGACTTTGCCACGGAGCATTCCTTAGTTTGCTGTATGTGTATACAGTATTTAACTGTAAACAATTTCGCAACTGCTTAAAACTCAAGATGTTCGTGTAAAAGCGATTGAGGGAAAGGCAGGGGTTTGTAGCGAGGGTATTTGATGGGTGGTAGAGGCGGGTTAACCCGCCTCTACGCAGGTGTTACCAGGAATCAATATTCCCAGAACATCCGTTGCAGCTCTTTGCTGTCCTGGGTCTTGGTCAGCGCAACCATTGCCAGGATCCGTGCTTTCTGCGGGTTCAGGTCGTGGGCAGCGACCCAATCGTACTTGTCGTCAGGCTGTTCGGCGTTACGCAGCACGAAACCGCCGGCGTTCACGTGGGAAGAGCGAATGATCTGCACGCCTTGCTTGCGCAGTTCCTGCAGGGCAGGGACCACCTTGGACGACACCGAGCCATTACCGGTGCCGGCATGGATGATGGCTTTGGCGCCAGCCTGGGCCAGGGCCTTGACCGCGGTGTCGCTCACGTTGCCGTAACCGTAGGCAATTTCCACATCCGGCAGGCTTTTGATGGTCTTGATATCGAACTCGGAATCCATGGTGTGGCGCTTGGCAGGCAGGCGGAACCAGTAGGATTTGCCTTCAACCACCATGCCCAATGGCCCCCACGGGCTCTTGAACGCTTCGGTCTTGATGTTGATCATCTTGCTCACGTCGCGACCCGATTGGATCTCGTCGTTCATGGTGACCAACACGCCCTTGCCACGTGCGTCTTTGCTACCGGCTACGGCCACGGCGTTGTACAGGTTGAGCATGCCGTCCGCCGACATCGCGGTGCCTGGGCGCATGGAGCCGACGACCACGATGGGCTTGTCGGTTTTTTCCACCAGGTTCAGGAAGTAAGCGGTTTCTTCCAGGGTGTCGGTACCGTGGGTGATCACGATGCCGTCGACGTCTTTGCTGTCGGCCAGCTCAGCAACGCGGCGACCCAATTGCAGCAGGTTTTCGTTGTTGATGCTTTCGGAAGCAATTTGCATCACTTGCTCGCCGCGCACATTGGCGATCTGGCTAAGCTCAGGAACACCGGCAATCAATTGCTCGATACCGACTTTGGCCGCCTGGTAGGTGGCACTGTTGGCAGCGCTGGCGCCGGCACCGGCAATGGTGCCGCCGGTGGCGAGGATCACCACGTTGGAGAGTTTGGTCTTGGTTTCAGCTTCCTTTGCCTGGGCGGCAACGGGGAACAGCAGCAGTAGGGCGAGGGCGCCCGGAACAAAGGTTTTCAGTGCAGATTTCATTATTTTTCTCTCTGGTTTTTGATGAGTGCGGTAGCAGGTTCATCTAGAACACCCGGGCGGTTCTGAACGCCGCGTGGTGCTGAGAAAGAGCAGGATTTGTACCAAGCTGATTGTGTCTGGCCAGATAAATTAACGTCTTGATTTAAAACAACTTATGTTGAGTTTTTCGGCGGGTTGGAAACGCTTGCGTCCGGCTTTCCGAACGTCGAGGTAGTATTGCGTTCGGTTGTCCGAAAAGCAGATTGGAATATCGACCGGATGTGTATGACAAGCACATCGCTGCCTGTCGTTTTAGAGAACGACTGGAGGACAGCGATGTTTAATCTCGTCAACGCCCTGGCTTAAAAGACGGAGGGTGGAGGGCTTGGATGAAAGACGACGGTCACCCGTTGACAAATCTCGACAAGGTTCTCATAGTTTGAATAACGCAAACGTTTGCGAGATGTTTCACAGCGCGAGCGTTGCTCACAATAATCATAAGATCGGAGTGAACCCATGAAGCTGCCATTCGCTGGACGTCTTCTTGCTGTCGCTGTGCTTGCTGCCGCATCCGCTGCTCTACCTCTCTCTTCTGCCTTTGCTGATGACGCCGCCGCCAAACCCAAGGTCGGCCTGGTGATGAAGTCCCTTGCCAACGAATTTTTCGTGACCATGCAGGACGGCGCCAAGAAGTATCAGAAAGACCACTCTGCTGACTTCGACATGATCACCAACGGTATCAAGAACGAAACCGATACCAGCGCGCAGATCGACATCGTCAACCAGATGATCCTCGCCAAAGTAAACGCCATCGTGATCGCCCCTGCCGACTCCAAGGCACTGGTCACTGTGCTGAAAAAGGCCTCCGATGCCGGCATCAAGGTCGTCAACATCGACAACCGCCTTGACCCGGACGTGCTGAAAAGCAAAAACCTCGATATCCCGTTTGTAGGCCCGGACAACCGCAAAGGCTCCAAGCTGGTGGGTGACTACCTGGCCAAGCAACTGGCTGCGGGTGACAAGGTCGGCATCATCGAAGGTGTACCGACCACCACCAACGCCCAGCAGCGCACCGCAGGCTACAAGGATGCGATGGACGCCGCCGGTATGAAAATTGTCTCCACCCAATCGGGTAACTGGGAGATCGACCAGGGCCAGAAAGTCGCCTCCGCCATGTTGAGCGAATACCCGGACCTCAAGGCACTGCTGGCCGGTAACGACAACATGGCGCTGGGTGCTGTGTCTGCCGTACGTGCAGCTGGCAAGGCCGGCAAAGTGCTGGTTGTGGGCTACGACAACATCGAAGCCATCAAGCCGATGCTGCAGGACGGCCGCGTGTTGGCGACTGCCGACCAGGCTGCCGCCCAGCAAGCCGTGTTTGGTATCCAGAACGCGCTCAAGCTGGTCAAGGGTGAGAAAGTCGATGCCAAAGACGGCGTGATCGAAACCCCGGTCGAACTCGTCCTCAAGAAGTAATCCTGGCAGTACCCAACAGCGCCCGCTCGTCCTGAGCGGGCGCCTGGAGATTTTCCTATGTCATCTTCCGCCCCGAACGTTGTCCTCTCGGTCAGCGGTATCGGCAAGACCTATGCGCAACCGGTTCTGTCCGACATCACCCTGACGCTCAATCGCGGAGAAGTGCTGGCACTGACCGGTGAAAACGGCGCAGGTAAAAGCACCTTGTCGAAAATTATCGGCGGGCTGGTCACGCCGACCACCGGCAACATGCAGTTCAATGGTCAGGATTTCCGCCCCGGCAGCCGCACCCAGGCCGAAGAACTGGGCGTGCGCATGGTCATGCAGGAGCTAAACCTGCTGCCGACGCTGACCGTGGCTGAAAACCTGTTCCTAGACAACCTGCCCAGAAACTGCGGATGGATCAACCGCAAGGAACTGCGCAAAGCTGCGATCGAAGCCATGGCCCAAGTCGGCCTGGATGCGATCGACCCGGATACCCTGGTTGGTACCCTGGGCATCGGCCATCAACAAATGGTCGAAATCGCCCGTAACCTGATCGGCGACTGCCATGTGCTGATCCTCGACGAACCCACGGCCATGCTCACCGCCCGTGAAGTCGAGATGCTCTTTGAACAAATCACCCGCCTGCAGGCTCGGGGCGTGGCGATCATTTATATTTCGCACCGACTGGAAGAGCTGGCCCGTGTTGCCCAGCGCATTGCAGTGCTGCGCGACGGCAAACTGGTCTGCGTCGAGCCGATGGCCAACTACAACAGTGAGCAACTGGTGACCTTGATGGTCGGTCGCGAACTGGGTGAACAGATCGACCTGGGCCCGCGCACCATCGGCGGCCCGGCCCTGACGGTCAAAGGGCTGACGCGCTCGGACAAGGTCCGCGACGTGTCCTTTGAAGTACGCGCCGGTGAGATCTACGGCATCTCAGGCCTGATCGGCGCCGGTCGCACTGAACTGCTGCGCCTGATCTTCGGCGCGGACCTGGCAGACAGCGGCACCGTCGCCCTGGGCTCGCCAGCCAAGGTCGTGAGCATTCGTTCGCCGGTCGACGCGGTGGGCCACGGCATCGCCCTGATCACCGAGGACCGCAAAGGCGAAGGCCTGCTGCTGACCCAATCGATCAGCGCCAATATTGCCTTGGGTAACATGCCGGAAATCTCCGGCGGCGGTGTGGTGAACAGCCGTGACGAAACCGCGTTGGCCAAGCGCCAGATCGACGCCATGCGCATTCGCAGTTCCAGCCCGGCGCAATTAGTCTCGGAGCTGTCGGGCGGCAACCAGCAAAAGGTCGTGATCGGCCGTTGGCTGGAGCGCGATTGCGCGGTGATGCTGTTCGATGAGCCGACGCGCGGCATCGACGTCGGCGCCAAGTTCGATATCTATGCCTTGCTCGGCGAATTGACGCGCCAGGGCAAAGCGCTGGTGGTGGTGTCCAGCGACCTGCGAGAGCTGATGCTGATCTGTGACCGCATCGGCGTGCTCTCCGCCGGGCGCCTGATCGAAACCTTCGAGCGCGACAGTTGGACCCAGGACGAATTGCTCGCCGCCGCCTTTGCCGGCTATCAAAAACGTGATGCGCTGCTCAACGACGCAGCGCTTAGGGATACCCCATGAAAACCACTACTTCCCCGGGTAAAACCGGCGGTAACTTCTACGGCCTGGGCACCTACTTGGGCCTGGCCGGTGCCTTGCTGGCGATGATTGCGCTGTTCTCGGTGCTGAGCGATCACTTCCTGTCCTATGACACTTTCAGCACCCTGGCCAACCAGATCCCGGACCTGATGGTGCTGGCGGTGGGCATGACCTTTATCCTGATCATCGGCGGCATCGACCTGTCGGTGGGCTCGGTGCTGGCACTGGCCGCGTCGGCCGTCAGTGTGGCGATTCTCGGCTGGGGCTGGAGCGTGCTGCCGGCCGCCGTGCTCGGCATGGGCTGCGCGGCGTTGGCCGGCACCATCACCGGTTCGATCACCGTGGCTTGGCGTATCCCGTCGTTTATCGTGTCCCTCGGCGTGCTGGAAATGGCTCGCGGCGTGGCTTACCAAATGACCGGTTCGCGCACCGCCTATATCGGTGACTCGTTTGCCTGGCTGTCGAACCCGGTGGCCTTCGGGATTTCACCCTCGTTCATCATTGCCTTGCTGGTGATCATCGCCGCTCAGCTGGTGTTGACCCGTACGGTGTTTGGTCGCTACCTGATCGGTATCGGCACTAACGAAGAAGCCGTGCGCCTGGCCGGCATCAACCCCAAGCCTTACAAGATCCTGGTGTTCAGCCTGATGGGCTTGCTGGCGGGCGTGGCGGCTCTGTTCCAGATCTCGCGCCTGGAAGCGGCGGACCCGAACGCGGGCTCCGGCCTGGAACTGCAGGTGATTGCGGCGGTAGTGATCGGCGGCACCAGCCTGATGGGCGGGCGCGGCTCGGTTATCAGTACCTTCTTCGGTGTGTTGATTATTTCGGTACTGGCCGCAGGCCTGGCGCAGATCGGTGCCACCGAACCCACCAAGCGCATCATTACCGGTGCCGTAATCGTGATTGCCGTGGTCCTCGACACCTACCGCAGCCAGCGCGCCAGTCGGCGGGGCTAAACCATGGCAACGATCAAGGATGTGGCAGCGCTTGCGGGTATTTCCTACACCACCGTGTCCCATGTGGTGAACAAGACACGGCCGGTCAGTGAACCTGTGCGGATCAAGGTTGAGGCGGCAATCAAGCAGCTCGACTACGTGCCGAGTGCGGTAGCGCGTTCGCTCAAGGCCAAGACTACCGCCACCATCGGCCTGCTGGTGCCCAACAGCCTCAACCCGTATTTTGCCGAGTTGGCCCGCGGGATCGAGGATTACTGCGAGCGAAATGGCTACTGCGTGATTCTCTGCAACTCCGACGATAACGCTGAGAAGCAGCGCAGTTACTTGCGTGTGTTGCTGGAGAAGCGCATCGACGGCTTGATCGTCACGTCCGTAGGTGGCGACGACAGCGGCCTGGCTGCCGGCTTGAGCGCGGTACGCACGCCCATGGTGATTGTCGACCGTGCGTTGGACGGCATCGATGTCGACCTGGTGCGCATCGATCACGAGGAGGGCGCCTACCTGGCGACCCGGCACTTGCTTGAACTCGGTCATCGCGACATCGCCTGTATTGGTGGGCCGGGCCACACTCGCGTGGCGCAAATGCGATTGGCGGGCTACCACCGCGCGCTGCGAGAGGCGGGCGTTGAGGTGGCGGCTGGGCGCACGCGGGAAAGTGACTTCACCAGTACGGGCGGTTATGCCGCAGCGGTGCAACTGCTGTCGGACAACCCGCCCAGCGCGATTTTCGCCAGCAACGACATGATTGGTTTCGGCGTATTGCGTGCTGCGGCCGAGCGCAATATTCGCGTGCCCGGCGAGCTGTCGGTGATTGGCTTCGATGATATTCAAATGGGCCGTTACGTGTACCCGGCGCTGACAACGGTCGGCCAGTCGATCGTGCAGTTGGGCGAGACGGCGGCCGAGCTTTTACTGCGACGAATTGCAACACCCCAACTGCCGATCGATCAACGCATCGTGACGCCGAGTATTGTTTTGCGTGAGTCGACGGCGCCGTTTGCCGGTGTGTTCGCCCAATACCGCTGAACCGAATTGATGAGTACTGATGTATGCCAGCAAAAGTAGTGGTAATAGGCAGCTTGAACATGGACCTGGTCACCCGCGCCAGTCGCTTGCCGCGCGCCGGTGAAACCCTGATCGGCCAGACGTTCTCGACCGTCCCCGGCGGCAAGGGCGCCAACCAGGCCGTGGCCTCGGCGCGTCTTGGGGCGGATGTGGCGATGATCGGCTGCGTCGGCAACGACGCCTATGGCACTCAACTGCGCGATGCGTTGTTGGTTGAAGGCATTGATTGCCAGGCCGTCAGCACCGTGGACGGCTCCAGCGGCGTGGCGTTGATTGTGGTGGATGACAGCAGCCAGAATGCGATTGTGATCGTGGCCGGCAGCAACGGTGAGCTGACGCCCGCTTCGTTGCAAACGGCTGATTCAGTGTTGCAGGGCGCCGAGGTTATCGTCTGCCAGCTGGAAACGCCGATGGACACCGTAGGCCATGCCCTGAAACGCGGTCGTGAGCTGGGCAAGACGGTGATCCTCAACCCGGCGCCCGCCAGCGGCCCATTGCCGGTGGAGTGGTTCGCTTCGATTGATTACCTGATTCCCAACGAAAGTGAAGCCCATGCCTTGACCGGCGTGACCGTCGATTCCATCGACAGCGCCAAGGTCGCCGCGACGCAACTGATCAAGGCGGGCGCCGGCAAAGTCATCATTACCCTTGGCGCCCAGGGCGCGCTGTTTGCCGACGGCCAAGGCTTTGAGCACTTGGTAGCGCCCAAGGTCAAGGCGGTGGACACCACTGCCGCGGGTGACACCTTCGTCGGAGGTTTCGCCGCCGCGCTCGCCAATGGCAAGAGCGAAGCCGAGGCGATCCGCTTTGGCCAGGTAGCCGCTGCGTTGTCAGTGACCCGCGCCGGTGCGCAACCCTCTATTCCTACGCTGCACGACGTTCAAGGTTTTGTGCCCTCATGAAAAAGACACCTTTGCTCAATATCGCCCTGTCGCGCGTGATCGCCTCCCTTGGCCATGGCGACATCCTGGTCATCGGCGATGCCGGCCTGCCGGTGCCGCCCGGCGTCGAGTTGATTGACCTGGCGCTGACCCAGGGCATTCCCGATTTCATCAGCACCCTGCGCATCGTGCTCAGTGAAATGCAGGTGGGAAGCCATGTATTGGCCGAAGAAATCCTGCTCAAGCAGCCACCTGCGCTCTCTGAACTCAACAGCCTGACCGAACAGGCCGCACTCGGCGAACGACGCCTGGTCAGTCACGAAGAATTCAAACAATTGAGCCGCAAGGCCCGCGCCGTGGTGCGCACGGGTGAATGCCAGCCTTATTGCAATATCGCGCTGGTGTCCGGCGTAACCTTCTAGAGTTCCCTACGACAAGGAGTGTTTCATGCAACGTAGTCTCCCATCCCTGAAAAACCTGTTTCGGAGTGTCCTGCTTTTGTCCGCACTCACCGCAGCCAGCGCCCACGCGGCGGAAAAAATTGACCTGATCATCGACACCGACCCAGGCGCTGATGATGTAGTGGCCTTGCTGTTTGCCATGGCCTCGCCGCAGGAATTGAATATTCGCGCACTGACCACCGTCGCCGGCAATGTGCGCCTCGACAAAACCTCGCGCAACGCGCGCCTGGCCCGCGAGTGGGCAGGGCGCGAAGACATTCCGGTGTATGCCGGTTCGCCAAAGCCGCTGCTGCGCACGCCGATCTACGCTGAGAATATCCACGGTAAGGAAGGTATTTCCGGCGTTGCCGTGCACGAGCCGAAAAAAGGCTTGGCCGAAGGCAATGCCGTTGACTACCTGATCAAGACCCTCAGCACCGCCAAGCCACATAGCATCACCATCGCCATGCTTGGCCCGCAGACCAACCTGGCACTGGCGCTGACCCAGGCGCCGGAAATCACCCAAGGCATCAAGGAAGTGGTGGTGATGGGTGGGGCGCACTTCAACGGCGGCAACATCACGCCGGTGGCCGAGTTCAACCTGTTCGCCGACCCGGCGGCCGCCGAAATCGTGCTCAAAAGCGGGGTCAAGCTGACCTATCTGCCACTGGACGTAACCCATAAGGTACTGACCAGTGACGCGCGCCTGAAACAGATTGCCGACATCAAGAACAACGCCAGCAAAATCGTTGGCGATATTCTCAACGAATACGTCAAAGGCGACATGGAGCACTACGGCATTCCAGGCGGCCCGGTCCACGATGCCACGGTTATTGCCTACCTGCTCAAGCCTGAGTTGTTCAGCGGCCGTGAAGTCAACGTGGTAGTCGACAGCCGTGAAGGCCCTACCTTCGGCCAGACCGTCGTCGATTGGTACGACGGCCTGAAGCAACCGAAGAACGCCTTTTGGGTTGAAAATGGCAATGCCCAGGGCTTCTTCGATCTGCTGACCGAACGCCTGGCGCGTCTGAAGTAATAAGATTGCCGGTCGGCGTTCGCCGGCCGGTTCTTACGCGCGCTCGGGGTCGTGAGCGCCCATATGATCGGCCGGGTATTTCTCGAATATCTTGCCGATGAAAGTCTTCGCGGCTTGCGTGCCCAGTTCCTTGACCAGCAGGTCGATTCCGATGATTGCCAATTCCTCCGGGCTTCCGGGGCTGTAGGAACTTTGTCCTTGGGGCCACTTGGCTTTGATGTCGGCTTGGAGGGTCACAGTGGTCATGGGGGGCTCACGGTTGAAAGTACTGGGCAGTGCGCTAAAACGCGGTTCTTACCAGCGCAGTTAACCATTTTTGGCTGGGGTTTGGCACTGCTACTTAGGCATGAGGCATGCGCTGTGCGACACTGTGCCCCTGTCTAATTGCCGGGGAACACCAGGTGCAGATCGATTTGAACAACCCCGATAACCTGACGCTGGAGGCTGTTCGCCAGCTGCTGGCCAGTGCCAGTGACGACGAACACACTCAGTTGCGGGTGACCAAAGCCGGTATCGCCTATATCTCTTCTGGCAGGGCAGTAGGCGGTGTGGATATCGATGGTCTGCTGTTTCGCCTCGAAACCTGGGCCAAAGGCTCCGGTTACGTCGGTAACGTCGCGGCCAGTGATGAAGTCTGGGTCACGCAAATCTACAACGCGCTGAAGCAAAACTGGCCAACGCCGCCGTTTGACTACATCGACATCTACTGAGTGTGTTCATATCTGGTCACGATTGACTGGGCGAATGCTTGCCCTGAGTCAGGCAGACTTGCCTGCGGGCGATTTACGTCTTGAAACCAATCCGCCGGATCGCTGTCGCACGATCTCTGTTCATTTTTATCATAGGAGGCTTCATGCCTTGGAAGCTCGCTTCATTCGGTACTTTGTTGGCAGCACTCGCGTTGGCGGGTTGCAGCACCCCAGGTGCCTCTGAGCCAGCCAAAGACGCTGCCGTGGCTGATGCCGGTCATAGTCGCTGTGAGTCAAAAGCCGCCGACTTCGCGATTGGCCAGAAAGCCTCACCTCAATTGCTGGAGCAGGCGCGTACCCGTGCCGGTGCGCAGAACGCGCGGATCCTCAAGCCTAACGACATGATCACCCTGGAATACCGCTCCGACCGCCTGAACCTGAACACCGATGACAACCTGGTGATCACGCGGGTCAACTGCGGCTGATAACCCGGCGGCTTTTGTAGCGCGCACAAAAAACCCCGTCACATGGACGGGGTTTTTTTTAGCTCAGCGGAGAATTACTCGCCGCGAACCTGTGCAGCTTGCATACCCTTTTGGCCTTTCTCAGCCACGAAGGAAACGGTTTGGCCTTCTTTCAGGCTTTTGAAACCGTCGCTTTCGATAGCTTTGAAGTGTACGAACAGGTCGTCACCGCCACCTTGAGGAGTGATGAAGCCGAAGCCTTTTTCATCGTTGAACCATTTAACGGTGCCGGTTTGGCGATTAGACATGGTGTATCTCCAAGAAACATATATTTTCAGTAGTGCTGTGCTGCTCAGGCCAACTGGGCACACAGGGCTATCATAGTCGAAATGTTCGACTTGGGAGCCCCCCCAAGGCATTGTTTGCTAATCAATAGCGTTGCGTTTAGTGCTTTGGTCGGCTGAAAGCCCCGATCTACGGGGCTTCGGCGCGAAATATCAGATGTTAAAAAAAGCCGTAAAAGCTGCGTAATTTGTGAGAAATGGCAGTTTTCAGGCATTTATTTCAGCAAAACGGCCGTCTGATCAGTGGTCGATCTTACTTTTTCTTCACGACTTTGCAGGACGAAATGGCCGCGACAGCTTTGTTCTTGAGCACAGGATCGGCGTTCTGGTTGGTCATGAGTTCTTTGATTTCTGCAGTGCTCAATTCGGCGTTGATCTTGTCGGCGCCGCATTCGCAATGGTCTTTGGCGGTCTTGGCGTCAACGCTCTGCTGGGCTGCCGCGCTGCAATCTTTGACGAAGCTGTCGCGTGCACCGGCTGGCCAGTTGGAAGGGGCGGCTGCCTGAGCGCCGAGAGACAGTAAAGCCAGGGAAGCGGCGAGAGCGAGGGTCGAGGTGAAACGCATCATGTGGATGCTCCTTTGAGTCGAGGACGAACGGCGATTCTCGGTGGGTTTGAGGCATGTCGTACAGCTCAAGTTCACTTTTGCAGCTATAAAGCCGTGAATTTGCCTTTACACAAGGTGGCGCCACCGCGATGACCGTTCATCTGTGCTAGGATCCTTCGCTTGGCTATTTCCAGGCGCGCCGTTTGCCGCCATGCCATGTTTCTTTTTAGCTCACTCCAGTCACTCTGGTTCGATTATCGGTTGGCCGAAAGGCTCCTGCCGCTGTAAGGCAGGCGTTCATCATTGAACGGCCTGGTATTGGATCTTGTACTGGCTCATCCCAACCCACGTGACCTTTGGTAGGGGTCACCACTAGGAGAGGAGGCGC
Source organism: Pseudomonas sp. D2002 (assembly GCF_013385735.1). Lineage (NCBI taxonomy): Bacteria > Pseudomonadati > Pseudomonadota > Gammaproteobacteria > Pseudomonadales > Pseudomonadaceae > Pseudomonas > Pseudomonas sp. D2002. The sequence continues at coordinate 136,379 of NZ_JACAPL010000007.1, forward strand.
CATGCCAACTATTACTCTACCCGACGGCAGTCAACGTTCATTCGATCACTCGGTTTCCGTAGCCGAGGTCGCCGCATCCATTGGTGCCGGCCTGGCCAAGGCCACTGTGGCCGGCAAGGTCGACGGCAAGCTGGTTGACGCCAGCGACCTGATCACCGGCGATGCCAGCCTGCAAATCATTACGCCCAAGGATCAAGAGGGGCTGGAGATTATTCGCCACTCTTGCGCGCACTTGATTGGCCATGCGGTCAAGCAACTGTACCCGACGGCGAAAATGGTCATCGGCCCGGTCATCGACGAAGGTTTCTATTACGATATCGCCTACGAGCGTCCTTTCACTCCGGACGACCTGGCTGCTATCGAAGCGCGCATGCACGCGTTGATCGAAAAAGATTACGACGTGATCAAGAAAGTCACGCCGCGCGCCGAAGTGATCGACGTGTTTACTGCCCGTGGCGAAGACTACAAGCTGCGTCTGGTGGAAGACATGCCGGACGAACAGGCCATGGGCCTGTATTACCACGAAGAATACGTCGACATGTGCCGTGGCCCGCACGTGCCGAACACGCGCTTCCTCAAGTCGTTCAAGCTGACCAAGCTGTCCGGTGCCTACTGGCGCGGCGATGCGAAGAACGAACAGCTGCAACGGATCTACGGCACTGCCTGGGCTGACAAGAAGCAGCTGGCAGCCTACATCCAGCGCATCGAAGAAGCCGAAAAGCGCGACCACCGCAAGATCGGCAAGCGCCTGAACCTGTTCCACCTCCAGGAAGAAGCGCCGGGCATGGTGTTCTGGCACCCGAACGGCTGGACCCTGTACCAGGTGCTCGAGCAGTACATGCGCAAGGTTCAACGCGACAACGGCTACCTGGAGATCAAGACTCCACAGGTCGTTGATCGCAGCCTGTGGGAGAAATCCGGGCACTGGGCCAACTACGCCGACAACATGTTCACCACGCAGTCGGAAAACCGCGACTACGCCATCAAGCCGATGAACTGCCCCTGCCACGTGCAGGTGTTCAACCAGGGCCTGAAGAGCTACCGCGAGTTGCCGATGCGCCTGGCCGAGTTCGGTGCCTGCCACCGCAACGAGCCATCGGGTGCGCTGCACGGCATCATGCGCGTGCGCGGCTTTACTCAGGATGACGCCCACATCTTCTGCACCGAAGAGCAGATGCAGGCTGAATCCGCCGCGTTTATCAAGCTGACCATGGACGTTTATCGCGATTTCGGTTTCACCGAAGTCGAAATGAAGCTGTCCACTCGTCCGGAAAAGCGCGTGGGTTCCGATGAACTGTGGGATCGCGCCGAGTCAGCACTGGCCGCTGCGCTTGACAGTGCGGGCCTTGCGTACGATCTGCAGCCGGGTGAGGGCGCCTTCTACGGTCCCAAGATCGAGTTCTCGCTGAAAGATTGCCTTGGTCGCGTCTGGCAGTGTGGTACCCTGCAGCTCGATTTTAACCTGCCGATCCGTTTGGGAGCCGAATACGTCTCCGAAGATAACAGCCGTAAGCACCCGGTTATGCTGCACCGGGCGATCCTCGGCTCGTTCGAGCGGTTCGTCGGTATCCTGATCGAGCACTACGAGGGTTCATTCCCTGCGTGGCTGGCTCCGACCCAGGCAGTGATCATGAATATCACTGATAAACAGGCCGATTTTGCCGCTGAAGTTGAAAAAACTCTCAACGAAAGCGGATTTCGTGCCAAGTCCGACTTGAGAAATGAAAAGATCGGCTTTAAAATCCGCGAGCATACTTTGCTCAAGGTTCCCTATCTTTTGGTTATCGGAGATCGGGAAGTCGAGATGCAGACTGTCGCTGTGCGTACTCGTGAAGGTGCTGACCTGGGCTCGATGCCCGTCGCCCAGTTCGCTGAGTTCCTCGCGCAAGCGGTTTCCCGGCGTGGTCGCCCAGATTCGGAGTAATTATTATTAAGCGTGAAATGAGACAAGATAAACGAGCTGCACCGAAAGCCCCGATCAACGAGAATATCTCGGCACGCGAGGTTCGGTTAATTGGCGCTGACGGCGAGCAGATTGGCATCGTCTCGATTGATGAAGCGCTTCGTATTGCTGAAGAGTCCAAATTGGACCTGGTGGAAATCTCCGCCGATGCAATCCCACCCGTTTGCCGGGTGATGGACTACGGCAAATCGATCTTCGAGAAGAAGAAACAGGTTGCCGCAGCGAAGAAGAACCAGAAGCAGATTCAAGTAAAAGAAATCAAGTTTCGTCCAGGGACGGAGGAAGGGGATTACCAGGTAAAACTGCGCAACCTGGTACGTTTCCTGAGTGATGGGGACAGGGCCAAGGTATCCTTGCGATTCCGCGGCCGTGAGATGGCCCACCAGGAGCTGGGGATGGAACTCCTCAAGCGGGTTGAAGCTGACCTGCTCGAGTACGGTTCGGTCGAACAGCATCCTAAGATGGAAGGACGCCAACTGATCATGGTCATCGCCCCGAAAAAGAAGAAGTAATCAACAGGGCACGGCAGGCCTTCTGATTATGTTTATCAACTGAATGCGGAGTATCCGAACATGCCAAAGATGAAGACTAAAAGTGGTGCTGCTAAGCGGTTTCTGAAAACTGCTAACGGTATCAAGCACAAGCACGCTTTCAAGAGCCACATCCTGACCAAAATGTCGACCAAGCGTAAGCGTCAACTGCGCGGTAGCAGCTTGCTGCATCCGTCTGACGTGGCAAAAGTCGAGCGCATGCTGCGCCTTCGTTAATTTTTGGATCAAGACTAGAGGAAGTAACTCATGGCTCGTGTAAAGCGTGGCGTCATTGCCCGTAAACGTCACAAAAAAATTCTGAAACTCGCTAAAGGCTACTACGGCGCACGCTCACGCGTATTCCGTGTTGCCAAGCAAGCGGTAATCAAGGCAGGCCAATACGCCTACCGTGACCGTCGTCAGAAAAAACGTCAGTTCCGCGCTCTGTGGATCGCTCGTATCAACGCTGGTGCACGTGTTAACGGTCTGTCCTACAGCCGTTTCATCGCTGGCCTGAAAAAAGCGTCCATCGAAATCGACCGTAAGGTTCTGGCTGAACTGGCCGTGAACGATAAAGCGGTGTTTGCTGCGATTGTCGAGAAAGCTAAAGCCACCTTGGCTTAAGTACCCCCGACAGTCACCCTGGGTTGCTCCTGCAGCCCAAGGTGGTAAACGTCATAAATAGGGGAAGAGCCTTCAAGCTCTTCCCCTATTTTGTATCTGGAGTCTGTACATGGAAAACCTGGACGCGCTCGTCGCTCAAGCCCTTGAGGCTGTGCAAAGCGCTGAAGATGTAAATGCCCTGGAGCAAATCCGGGTTCACTACCTTGGCAAAAAAGGTGAATTGACTCAGGTGATGAAGACCCTGGGGAATTTGCCGGCTGAAGAGCGTCCGCAAGTCGGTGCGCTGATCAACGTCGCCAAGGAGCGTGTCACAGAGGTTCTCAATGCGCGCAAGGCGTCGCTCGAGGAGGCCGATCTTGCGGCCAAGCTCGCCGCCGAGTCCATTGACGTGACCCTGCCTGGCCGTGGCCAGGCCTCGGGCGGTCTGCATCCGATTACCCGGACTCTGGAACGTATCGAGCAGTTCTTCACCCACATCGGCTACGGCATTGCCGAAGGCCCTGAGGTCGAAGACGACTATCACAACTTTGAGGCGCTCAACATCCCAGGCCATCACCCGGCCCGGTCGATGCACGACACCTTCTATTTCAACGCCAACATGCTGTTGCGCACCCATACCTCGCCGGTACAGGTCCGCACCATGGAAGCAAACAAGCCGCCGATCCGCATCGTCTGCCCAGGCCGTGTGTACCGTAGCGACTCGGATATCACCCACTCGCCAATGTTCCACCAGGTCGAAGGCCTGCTGGTAGATCGCGACATCAATTTCGCCGACCTCAAAGGCACCATCGAAGAATTCCTGCGGGTGTTCTTCGAGAAAGAGCTGGCGGTACGTTTCCGTCCATCGTTCTTCCCGTTCACCGAGCCGTCCGCTGAAGTCGACATGGAATGCGTGATGTGCAGCGGTAAAGGCTGCCGCGTCTGCAAACAGACCGGCTGGCTGGAAGTGATGGGCTGCGGCATGGTTCACCCTAACGTGCTGCGCATGTCCGGGATCGACCCGGAAGAGTTCTCGGGCTTTGCCTTCGGCATGGGCGTGGAGCGTCTGGCCATGCTGCGTTACGGCGTGAACGACTTGCGTCTGTTCTTCGACAACGACTTGCGGTTCCTCGCGCAATTTCGCTAGTCGTAACGAATCTTTAGGAGAGCAGGATGAAATTCAGTGAACAATGGCTGCGTGGCTGGGTAAGCCCGCAGGTAGATCGCGACGAGCTGGTTGCTCGTCTGTCGATGGCCGGCCTTGAGGTCGATAGCGTAACGCCGGCCGCCGGTGTTTTCAGTGGTGTGGTCGTGGGCGAAGTGCTGAGCACCGAGCAACACCCCGATGCCGACAAATTGCGTGTGTGCCAGGTCAGCAATGGCGCGGAAACCTTCCAGGTCGTGTGCGGAGCGCCAAACGTGCGCCCGGGCCTGAAGATTCCGTTCGCCATGATCGGCGCTGAACTGCCCGGCGACTTCAAGATCAAGAAGGCCAAGCTGCGCGGCGTCGAGTCCAACGGCATGCTGTGTTCCCAGGCTGAATTGCAAGTGGGCGAGGGCAACGATGGCCTGATGGAACTGCCGGCTGACGCGCCAGTGGGCCAGGACATTCGTGTTTATCTGGAACTGGAAGACGCCAGCATCGAGGTCGACCTGACCCCGAACCGTGGCGACTGCCTGTCTTTGGCGGGCTTGGCCCGTGAAGTCGGCGCGCTGTACAACGCCCCCGTTACCCGCCCGGTTGTTGCCGCCGTGCCTGCCGTGCACGACGAAGTGCGCCCTATCGAGGTGCTGGCACCAAACGCATGCCCGCGTTACCTGGGCCGCGTCATCCGTAATGTCGACCTGTCCAAGCCGACTCCGCTGTGGATGGTTGAGCGCCTGCGTCGCGCCGACGTGCGCAGCATCGACGCTGCTGTCGATATCACCAACTACGTGATGCTCGAACTGGGCCAGCCGCTGCACGCGTTCGATCTTGCCGAAATCAACGGCGGCATTCGCGTACGCATGGCTGAAGAAGGCGAGAAGCTGGTACTGCTCGATGGCCAGGAAGTCAGCCTGCGTGCCGATACCCTGGTGATCGCCGACCATTCCCGCGCCCTGGCCATTGCCGGCGTGATGGGTGGCGAGCACAGCGGTGTGTCCGCGACCACCCGCGATATTTTCCTTGAAAGTGCGTTCTTCGATCAGATCGCGATTGCGGGCAAGGCCCGTTCCTATGGCCTGCACACCGATGCTTCGCACCGCTATGAGCGTGGCGTGGACTGGAAACTGGCCCGTGAAGCCATGGAGCGCGCCACTGGCCTGCTGCTGGAAATCACCGGGGGCGAAGCCGGCCCGATCACTGAAACAGTGAGCGAGCAGCACCTGCCGTCCGTTGCACCCATCACCCTGCGTGCCAAAAGCGTCGAGCAAATGCTCGGCCTGGTGATCGAGCCGGCTCACATCGAGCAACTGCTGTCGGCGCTGGGCCTGGGCATTTCCGCTGGCGGGGAAGGGCAGTGGCACGTTGAAGTGCCAAGCCATCGCTTCGACATCAGCCTGGAAGTCGACCTGATCGAAGAGCTGGCGCGCCTGTATGGCTATAACCGCCTGCCGGTTCGTTATCCGCAAGCACGCCTGGCCCCGCAGCCTAAGGCTGAAGCCCGTGCGCACCTGCCTGAATTGCGTCGCCTGCTGGTTGCCCGTGGCTACCAGGAAGCGGTGACCTACAGCTTCATCGATCCAAAGCAGTTCGAGCTGTTCAATCCGGGTGTCGAGCCGTTGCTGTTGGCTAACCCGATCTCGAACGACATGGCGGCCATGCGTTCCTCGCTGTGGCCGGGCTTGGTAAAAGCGCTGTCCCACAACCTGAACCGTCAACAAGACCGCGTGCGCATGTTCGAAAGCGGCCTGCGTTTTGTCGGCCAGCTCGACGGCCTGAAGCAAGAGCCAATGCTGGCTGGCGTGGTGTGCGGTAGCCGCCTGCCGGAAGGCTGGGCGCAGGGTCGCGACGCCGTGGACTTCTTCGACGTTAAAGCTGACGTGGAAGCAGTATTGGGCTTTGCCGGCGCGCTCGACGCGTTCACCTTTGTGCCAGGCAGCCACCCAGCGTTGCACCCAGGCCAAACCGCACGTATTGAGCGCGAAGGGCGCCTGGTGGGCTTCGTCGGCGCCATTCACCCAGAGCTGTCGAAAACCCTGGGTCTGGACCGTCCGGTGTTTGTTTTCGAGCTGGTCCTGGCTGAAGTTGCCTCGGGCAAAATGCCTAAATTCAGCGAGTTGTCGCGCTTCCCTGAAGTGCGTCGCGACCTGGCCCTGATCGCCGATCGTGAAGTCGCCGCCACTGCCGTTCTGGATGTAATCCGTGAAAATGCAGGGGAATGGCTGACAGACCTCAGGCTATTTGACGTCTATCAGGGTAAAGGCATTGATCCGCATAGAAAAAGCCTCGCAGTTGGCTTGACCTGGCAGCATCCATCGCGCACTCTTAATGACGATGAGGTGAATACCACGACACAAAATATCCTCACCTCGCTCGAACAAAGGTTGAACGCCACGTTAAGGAAGTGACGTATGGGGGCTTTGACGAAAGCTGAGATGGCGGAACGTCTGTACGAAGAGCTGGGTCTGAACAAACGCGAAGCCAAGGAATTGGTCGAGCTGTTTTTTGAAGAAATCAGGCACGCTCTGGAAGACAATGAGCAGGTCAAATTGTCCGGTTTCGGCAATTTTGACCTGCGGGACAAACGCCAGCGGCCTGGCCGCAATCCAAAAACGGGAGAAGAAATCCCGATCACGGCTCGCCGTGTGGTCACCTTTCGTCCAGGGCAGAAGTTGAAGGCCCGAGTTGAGGCTTATGCTGGAACCAAGTCATAACGACGAGCTACCCGTCATCCCAGGCAAACGCTACTTCACCATTGGTGAAGTCAGCGAGCTCTGTGCGGTCAAACCGCACGTGCTGCGCTATTGGGAGCAGGAGTTTCCTCAACTCAACCCCGTCAAACGCACCGGGAACCGTCGGTATTATCAGCGCCAGGATGTGCTGATGATCCGACAGATCCGCGCGTTGCTGTACGACCAGGGGTTCACCATCAGTGGCGCGCGCCAGCGTATGTCCGGTGATGAAGCCAAAGACGACACTACCCAATACAAGCAACTGATCCGCCAGATGATCTCCGAACTCGAAGACGTGCTGGTGGTTTTGAAGAAGTGATTCAAGCTTTTAAAATACTTCCACATTTCAAAAGCTTGCGGTATATTCCGGATCGCTTCGTAGCGAAGCAAACCCAGTAACACGCCTAGTCGGGGCGTAGCGCAGTCCGGTAGCGCACTAGCATGGGGTGCTAGGGGTCGAGTGTTCGAATCACTCCGTCCCGACCATATAATTCAAAGGGTTGCGAGATTTTATCTCGCGACCCTTTTTTATTTTCAGGTGTTTTTACCCCCACGAAACGCCCGGCTCTTGATGGACATTTCGATGTGATACCACTATCGGAGTTTGCCCAGTGGACTTCGATCCTTTTTCGATATTGAGCTGTGTCGGTCGTAATATGTGACGTTCGATGATGGGCAGAGAAACCAGTGACGACCAAAGGCACATTACGGCTGTCGCTATAAGAGATATCATCCCGCCATCAGCTCAATAGGGGCTCCCTGGCCGTTCAGTTTCGGCACTCCCTTGAGCATAACGACAAGGATTGTTGCGCATGGACGATATCGTTCAGCCCCTCACACCCCAAGAAGAAGCCCCGCCTAAGGAAGTAAAGGTCCTTGCCACCTTGGTAGCAAAGCTAAATCTTGCAGATTTCCAGAACGCTATCCCTGTGATTCGCGAGCTTCGTATCTCGAACGAAACGAGTAATCGTTTCGTCAATGCCACTCTTACGCTTAGCTCGGCCCCCGAGGTATTTAAGTCCAAGATCTGGCGGATCGACGAGATCGCTGCAGATAGCTTCCGGGTCATACCTGGGCTTGATCTTGTCTTGGACGGCCCGTTGTTGAGTCGCCTGACAGAGTCAGAAATGTCGACCTTTACGTTTGTCCTCGAAGCCGATGACAAGGAGGCGGAGAGCGGTCGCAAGGAAGTTGCTCGGCTTGAACAGGTCGTAGACCTTTTGCCCAGAAACCAGTGGGGCGGATTGCGGCATTTACCAGATATGACTGCGGCTTTTGTTCAGCCGAATGATGCAGCGGTTGAGCGGTTGCTCAAACAGGCAGCCGAATTGCTTCGTCTTAGCGATAAGCCGTCCGCACTTGACGGATATGAGGGTGGCCCCAAAAGAGCTTGGCAGTTGGCGTCGGCAGTGTGGGGCGCGGTGGCGCGCATGAAGCTCGACTATGCGTTGCCGCCGGCCAGCTTTGAACAATCAGGACAGAAGATTCGTAGCCCCAGTCAGCTTGCTGACTCCGGGTTGGCTACTTGTCTCGACCTGACTCTGCTTTTCTGCGCAGCATTGGAACAGATTGGTCTTAACCCCGTGATCGTATTCACCCATGGTCATGCTTTTGCTGGTTTGTGGCTTAAGCCAGAAGAGTTTACGACTGCCGTGGTGGATGATGTCACTGCAGTACGTAAGCGGGTGAAGCTTCAGGAGCTCGTGCTGTTTGAGACCACTCTTATTACCCACGCCTCGATACCGCCATTCTCTTATGCGGTAGAGATGGGCACGAAACAGGTAGCCGAAGACGCTGAAAGTGTTTTCGAGATGCTGCTAGATATCCGTCGCGCCCGTTTGCAACGTATCAAACCGCTCGCCAGCTCAGAGGCTCAGATTGCACGTGTCGCCGTTGCTGAGTCTGATGAAGCCCCATCGCTTCTTGTGGAGGAAGGGATTGGCATCGCCGATGACAATATTAAGGTGCAGGTTGAGGATCTGTCTAAGCTCGACCCAGCAGATCGCCTCGGCCGGTGGCAGCGAAAGCTTCTGGATCTGTCGCTTCGAAATAACTTGCTCAATTTCAAAATGGGTAAGAGAGCGCTGAAGCTTGAATCTCCTGATCCCGGTGCTCTCGAGGACATTCTTGCAAGTGGACAGTCTCTGAAGCTGCTTACCAGGCCTGACCTGATGGATGGCGCAGATCCGCGTGAGCGCACACTCTATGAACAGCGTGAGCGAGAAGATGTTCGCCGTCGTCATGCTGAAGATGCTCTCAAGCGTAGGGAAGTATTCGTTGCGCTGACGTCCGCCGAAATGGATGTCCGGTTAACTGAGTTATATCGAAGCGCTCGTACTGCTTTGCAGGAGGGTGGCTCCAACACGCTTTTCCTGGCCATCGGTTTCCTTAGTTGGACGCGTGAGGATAGAGCTGGGCAGAAGTACAAAGCGCCACTGGTCTTGGTTCCTGTCACTTTGGAGCGTAAGAGCGCACGCTCTGGATTCACCATGGTGCTGCACGATGATGAGCCTCGTTTTAACCCGACTCTGATCGAGATGCTGCGTCAAGACTTTGAGCTGGGCTTAGGTTCGCTGGAGCAGGAGCTGCCTCGGGACGACTCCGGTCTGGATATCGTAGGCATTTGGAACAAAGTTGGTCATGCGATTAAGGACATCGCTGGCTGGGAGCTGAATGAGGACGTTGTGCTCTCGATGTTCTCATTTGCCAAGTATCTCATGTGGAAGGATCTTGCCGAGAATGCAGAGCACCTTCGACAGAGTCCAGTAGTCCAGCATCTTCTGGATACGCCACGCGATTCGTTCATCTCCGATACCCCGTTTCCGGAGGCTGAGTCTCTGGACCGTGATTACGGCCCGACTGATGTGTTCTGCCCACTGCCATCTGATTCATCTCAGCTTGCGGCTGTGATGGCCGCAGCCAAGGGTAAAGACTTCGTTCTCATCGGCCCACCTGGCACGGGTAAAAGCCAAACGATTTCCAACATGATCGCCCAGTCGATCGCTCAAGGGCGCCGGGTGCTGTTCGTGTCTGAGAAAATTGCTGCCCTGGATGTCGTGTACCGGCGCTTGCGTGAAATCGGTCTGGGTGAGTTCTGCCTTGAACTTCACTCCAGCAAAGCTCGGAAAACGGATGTCCTTGCTCAGTTACAGTCGGCTTGGGAAGCGAAAGGGCAGGTAGATGCTGCCGCATGGGAGGTGGAAGCGCAGCGGCTCGCGTCCCTGCGTGACAGCCTCAATATTTATGTCGAGCGTCTGCATCGCCGGCACCGCAACGGCTACACCATCTACGATGCCATCGGGACGGTGACATCGGGTGTTGATGAGGCAGTAGCTCCAATCGGTTGGCCATCTCCGGAAACGCATGATCAGAAGGCCATGCTTGAACTTGGAGAGCTGGGCGACCGCCTTGAAGTGAACGCACAGGCTGTGGGTTACAGTCAGCTGGCAGGCAACGCTTTGTCCGGGGTAGGCCAAGCAGAGTGGTCGCCTCATTGGCAGCAACAATTCGTGCAGGCGGCTCGTGACGTGCTTCCCGCTGTGCTTGAAGTCCAGAGAGCTGCCGATCGCTTTGTTGAGCTGTCTGGGCTTCCTGTTACGGAGTACACCCCAACAGCGCTTGAGGGGCTATCGATCCTTTCTCGAGCACTTCCCGCTGCCGCTGGGCATGATTGGCGTTTCGCACTGCGCCCCGATGCTCGCTCGATTTCTAAACGTCTGAGTGACGGCTGCACTTGGGTCGACGAACACCGGGACATTAACTCCAGACTCTCATCCCTCTGGTCTTCTCGTATTATTGCTGAAGCTAAACAAGGCATTGATTTGCTGCAGCAACGCCGCGCTACGTTCGTTGATCTAGGCTCGGCCTGGCCAGAAAATGTCACTGACGTTCTCGGGCAAGCTGTCACATTGCTGTGTCAGATAGACGACCTCAAGCACCAGCTAACGGCGTCCTACGTTGATGCGATTGAAGTACTTGATACCGAACTCCTGCTGCGCGAGTGGAAAGACGCGGAGGAGTCTTTCTGGCCTAAGTCTTGGTTCGGAAAACGCCGCATTGCTGGGCTATTGGCTCCGACGCAGACGTCAACAGGTGAAGTCGACAATGGCAAGGATCTCGCTACTTGGGTAGAGATTCGGTCGGTGCGTCGAGCAATCGATGAGCTGGAGCCAGGTCATGAGTGTGTTGCTGTTTGGCAAGGTGCCAAATCCGAAGCAACGCATCTCGCGACAGCGATCAAGCTGCAAGAGGCTATGCGGCTTCAGAAAAGTAATTCTGCCTGGATCGATGACGGCTTGCAGTTGGTTGAGCAGGGCCAGCTAGGTGATGGCCTGAAGGAGGAACTCCGCCGGCTGCGTGCGCTGACTCGTCTCGATGCTGGGTTAGATGAGCTGGTTGATCTCAGCTCAGCAACTAGCTCTCTCTGGAGCGGTTTGACCACGGATATTGACGTGCTGACTGCAGCTCTGCGCTTCCAGGCTGAACGACGTGGCATAGAAGAACGCGGTCGGCTTGTCGACGACCATCCTCATGTAGAGGAGGGGCGTTGTGGCTCGTCGTTAAAAGCTGATTTTGAGTTGCTCAAGAACAGAGCAGCAGTTGAGCGAGAGTTGGTGGATCTGGCCGATCTGCGAGAAATCGTTCCTGTCTGGAATGACTTGAAAACGAAAGTTGATGTCGTGCGTAGTGCGGCAGCGTTTCAGGGGGAGATGGCTACCGCGGTGGCGAAGCTGGCACTCAATCCTGAGCAGGTCGCGGCCTACAAAACACCGCTTCAAACTCTGTTGGGGGATGGTAACGCACTACTTGAACCGGAGGCTGCTATAGCCAATGCCGGTGTTGCTCTTCGAGAAAAGCTTGAGTTGCTACAGGCGCGAGCGGCGCACCTGACGGCTGTCGGTCATTTCACCGAAATGGGCGTCATCGAAACTGCTCACCTGGCGCTAAGTGATATCAAGACAAACTGCGAAACTGTCGTCTCGTCTGAATCGCGTCTTAAGGCATGGTGCGCTTGGCGGAAGGTTCGCGATGAAGCCTACGCTGTCGGCCTGGCGCCGATTGTTCAAGCGATGGAAGCAGGAGCTATCAGCTCTGGAAAAGTCCGGCGTGTATTGGAAGTAAATTATGCCCGCTGGTGGCTGAATACGACGGTCGACAACGAAGAGGTGATCCGGACGTTCGTCAGCGTGGAGCATGAGCAACGCATTCGCGATTTCCGCGCTTTGGACGACAAGTTCACCGAGTTGACCAAAGACTGGCTCCGAGCTCGGCTGTGTTCCGACCTACCAAGCCAAGACAGTGTAAGTCGCTCTTCAGAGTGGGGAGTCCTGCGACATGAGATGGGCAAGAAGACTAAGCACATTCCATTGCGGGAGCTGATGAGTCGTGCGCCAGAAGCGCTAACCAAGCTGACTCCATGCTTGCTCATGAGTCCTCTATCCATTGCTCAGTATCTGCCTCCTGCCTCAACGCCATTCGATCTCGTTATCTTCGATGAGGCATCTCAAATACCTGTCTGGGATGCCATCGGCGCCATGGCCCGAGGGAAGCAAGTGGTGATGGTGGGCGACCCCAAACAGCTCCCTCCAACTTCGTTCTTTAACCGCGCTGAGTCGACCGCTGAAGATGAGGATGTAGAGGCTGATCTCGAGAGTATTCTGGACGAGTGCATCAGTGCCAATCTGCCAATGCGTAATCTTAACTGGCACTACCGTAGCCGCCACGAAAGTCTGATCGCTTTCTCGAACCAGCGATACTACCAGTCGAAGCTGGTGACCTTCCCATCACCGTTTACGGCCGACAAAGCAGTACGGTTATGCCCAGTCCCGGGTGTATATGACAAGGGCGGGTCGCGAACAAACTTAATTGAAGCAAGATATTTAGTTGCTGATTTGGTTGCTCGCCTACAGTCTCCGGCCTTCCGCGAAAGCGGGCGGACCGTGGGGGTCGTAACCTTTAACGGCGAGCAACAGAAGCTCATCATGGACATGCTGGATGAGGCTTGCCGGAAAGACCCATCACTCGATTCGTATTTCGCTGAGTCCGAGCTGGAGCCTGTGTTCGTCAAGAACCTTGAGAGCGTTCAAGGCGATGAGCGAGACATCATCTATTTCTCGACCACCTACGGAAAAGACGCTGCCGGTGTGCTGTCCATGAACTTCGGTCCGATGAACCGCCCTGGTGGTGAGCGTCGACTGAACGTGGCAATAACCCGTGCTCGCCAGGAGCTAGTGGTGTTTTCGACCTTGCGCCCAGAGCATATTGATCTAGCTCGTACGCAAGCGATCGGGGTTCGAGATCTTAAGCACTTCTTGGAGTTTGCAGAGCGTGGCCCACGGGCTCTCGCAGAGGCTGACTTTGGTAGCGTGGGTAGTTTCGACAGCCCATTCGAAGAGGCAGTTGCAGCGGCCTTGGCTAAAAAGGGATGGCAGATATTTACCCAGATTGGCGTTTCCTCCTTTCGAATAGACCTTGGGGTTGTTCACCCTGACACACCTGGACGGTACCTTGCCGGGATTGAGTGCGACGGTGCTACCTATCACCGCAGTGCGACCGCTCGTGATCGTGACAAGCTCCGTGAGTTTGTACTGCGTGGACTTGGTTGGGAGATTGTTAGGATATGGTCGACAGACTGGTGGGTTGATGCAATTGGAACTGCCGAAAAGGTACATCTACGTCTGAACGAACTCCTTGCTGAGTCCCGAGCCAAGCAGGCTGTCATCGATGCCGCTCAAGAGGCAGAGCGACTGAAAATCGACGCAGCTATGTCTGAGGTCATTGAGGTAGTAAGTCAGGTTGCTGTGGTCGCCACACTGGATAGTGCGGGCGAATCCAATGATCCCTCAGGTGCATTCCCTGATTTTAAGTACGCTAAGGCTGCATCTATCAAGCCAGATGAGGATGTCCTGGCTTTTGCTCGTCCCCTTGAATATTTGATTTATAAAGAATCCGACCCTCGTCAGGCGGTAGGGTTGGTCGATCCAGATCAGTTCTTTGAGGCGAGTTACACGGAAACGTTGGAGCAGATGATTGCTCATGTCGTGGCGGAAGAGGGGCCGGTTCTGGACACGGCGCTTGCAAAGCGCATTGCCCGTGCTCATGGCTGGGTACGAACCGGCTCACGGATACGTGATCGCGTTGACCAAATTGCCCGGGCGCGATTCCGCTCACATGAAGAGGAGCAGACAGGAGTCTTTTTCTGGCCGACTCATATCGAGTCGGATGCCAGTGTAGTCTTTCGTAAGCCCGGCGATGAAGACACCACGAGAGGGCTATCTGAAATCTGCCTGCCAGAACTATGTGCTTTGGTTGACGAGATGGTGCAGCGGGGGCACGAAGGGGAGGCCCTAATATATGCGGTCGCGAAGGAAGCTGGTGTAAGCAAGCTTGCTCATGCGGGACGCCAGCGGATTGAGAGGGCCGTACGTCAAATGGCGGAGTAAGCAAGAAACAAGGGGGCCGTGAAGGTCCTCTTACTTCTGGGAAACTGAACGTGCCCTTGCTCTGAGAAGCGTGGAGTACAAATGCATTCTTTATGGGCTAACTGATGTTTCGGTTACGAAATGCGCAGGTGATTCAGGCAACGCTAAGAGTTATGTTAATGTGCCATCATATGGGCGTTATGGAGAGTCGTGATGGGTTGGAAAGGGACTGTACGTTCGCTGCAAGCGTCTGCGCGGCGATCAGAGCGTAACGCTCATCGCCGTCAGCGTGAACTTGAAAAGCGACAGAAAGAGTACGCAAAGATGGAAGCGCTGGAACAAGCAGCGTATGAAGTTGAGGTGTACGAAAATCACGTAGATATCATCCTTTCAATGCACAAGGAGTGTGCCGAGGCTGTGAAATGGAAGCGACTTCTCTCCAATCCTGAACCTAGACAGCCACTCAAGAGCGGTACTCTTGAACAACAAGCTACGCACGCGGCCGCTACATATCACCCCAATTTCTGGGCTAGGCTCTTCAAGCTAGAGGCTCGTCAGCGTGCAGCCCTGAAAAGCAAGATTGGCGCCGCGCAGGCGGAAGACGAAAGGCGATATCAGGCTCAGCTTGATGAATGGAAAACTGCCCATACCGAGTGGGCAGAGGAGAGGGACATTGCGATCCGTATCCTTGATGGTGACCGTCAGGCCAAGCTAGATGCCATCGAAGCTTTCGAGTCGTTTGCAGAAATATCACACCTCGGCTCAGCTATTCAGATGATTGTTCATGAAGGTGGTGTCCTAGAAGCCAAAGTCGCTATCCATGGCTCCGACGTGATTCCTACCGAAATCAAATCTCTACTCAAAAGCGGCAAGCTGTCGACCAAAGCTATGCCAATTGGTCGGTTCAACGAACTCCATCAGGACTACGTGTGCAGCTGCGCGCTGCGAGTAGGTCGAGAGTTGTTGGCAATCCTGCCGGATGACCTAGTCATAGTCACCGCTCTTGACAATGTGCTCAACAGCTCGACAGGTCATATGGAGGAACAGCCAATTCTGAGTGTTGCATTCTCTAAGCTAACTGTTGACGGACTTAACCTCGAAACCATCGACCCGTCTGATGCGATGAAGAATTTCGTCCATAACATGAGCTTCAAGAAGAGCGCTGGATTCTCGGCTGTTGCCGCCCTTGATGCTCGGCGCTTCGCCGTGACCGTATAACTGAATCATCTGAGAACCCAGAGAATGGCATGGCAAACATGAAACAAATTGGCTTGTACGCTGGCATATTGGGAGCGTTGGCATCAGTGGCGGCGCTCGTCCTACCTACCCCGGCGGTTTCGCACAGCTCCAGCGGTAACAACAGTCCGGTCATTTCTGGCAATGGCAATAACGTCAGCTACCAATCCGGTTTTCCCGATCTTGAAACGATAAGGGCCCAGCGTCCCAATATTAGTGATCAACAATACGCTGCAATTAAGCCCGGCATGACATATGAACAGGTGCTGGATATCGTCAAGATTCCTGGTAAGGAGGCCGCCAGTGGCGGCAACGTGCAGATCTATACGTGGGGGACGGAGGTGTACGTATATATGGTGGTGACCTTGGTAAACGGCAAGGTTGAATCCAAGTCACATTGACACGGTTTCATGGTATTGCATCGCCAGGTAACGTCATGGATACCAGGCGACGCAGTTCAGCATTGATCTATTTGCTCCGAGGCTTACCCGCGTCACTCCGCTTGTCTCGAATTTGACCATCTTGATTTCGCGAGCGAGGCTGTTGGCCACCGCCGGGCTTCGGAACGGTCACATCTTTGTTGATAGGGCGTCGATCTGTCATCGTAAATCTCCTACGAGTGTGGGGTTTTTACACCTAATCTCCTAAGCCGACTTACACTAAAATACATCATGTTGTGGTTTGTGCTTGTCGTAAGCACAATATAGCGCGTTTTTTCACGTTGGCAATGACTGGTGTATGTTTGTGTTCTCGCGGGGGGGGGGGGGGTTTTTTTTGGNNGGGGGGGGGGGGGGGGGGGGTTGTCTACTTGCGCATGAAATGTCACGAGCCTGTTAAATGAGCGCTTGGACTTGGTTGCGTGCCTTGCGGATGTCCGTCAAGGATTGGCACTCCCAAGACCCGCGGGCGTACTCTTTGTTCCGCTTGCCCCACCGATAGCGATAGAAGAGGCTGATCGACACACTGTTCTTGCGGACTGAGATTCGACCGGCCAGATTGCCATCCTCTCGGAGGATTCGGCCGGCATCATTGGCGGTCAGCGACTCGAGTTCTTTATGGTGATTTTGGCGATGAAACGGACTCCCCCCTACTTTTACCCCCACAAAAACGCCGGCTCTTGATGGACGTTACTGGAGTCTCGTAGAGCAGAACACCGCTGGAGCTCAAGTAAATACTAGCTTAGAAAAATCCAGAGCAGAATTTTCGAAGCTATCAAGAAGTGTAAAAAAGAAGATGGGGTGCTAGGGGTCGAGTGTTCGAATCACTCCGTCCCGACCATATTCTTGATCAAGCCCAACCTGAAAAGGTTGGGCTTTTTCATGTCTGCGCAAAACCCGCGCAAAACTACCCTGTGATTTCGCTGATATTCAGGTCCGGAATCGCCTCGGACCAGATGATTTCCTCGTGGTCTCGCTGGTAATTCCTGGTCATGCCCTCGCTCGCATGGCCTGCAATCTTCTGCCCATCCTTACCTGCTTTCTTGTACAGGTGCAGCGACAGTGCTCGCACTTCATGGAATCCAGGCATCTCTTCTTCCTTCCATCCCGCGTAACAGTTTGCCGACTCTCTGGCTTCCTTGAATGCTCGCGTCAAATACCGCTCCTCAACCTTCGTCCAGTGGTCCTTTGTCTGTGCCTGCTTCTGTTTCAGCCGATCCGGTTTACGCTGCACCAGGTACGGCGACACGACATCGTCGCGGCACCGGCTAACGAAAGCCTGCAGCTCGGGCGTGACCCGGAATCGAATCCAGGCCGCGTCTGTCGCCTTGGCCGTCTTCTTCTGCACGACATACAGGAAACCCTCCCGAACGCCATCAAAACGCATGTCCAGGATGTCCGTGCGCCGTTGAGCGGTAATCAGCGCCAGGTCGATTGCATTCCGTAGCCAGGCTGGCGACTCTTCCCTGATCGCTTTCAGTCCCTCGACGGTGTGCCGTTTGCGATGTTTCTTCTCGATCCGGTTGATGGTGCTGGCTGCAGGGTTGTCAGGGCATAAGCCTTTGGCTGCCGCATGGTTGAAAATGTCGATTGGCAGCGCCCTGGACTGGTTTGCCGAGCGCGGAGTTATGGCGTCCAGCATTTCAGCGATCATGCGGATCGTGATCTGGTCGACCGCTTTACCTTCGAACTGCTTCCGGAAACGGTGGAAGTGCACGGCATAAAGGCCCAGGGTCCCTTTTGCCAGCTCGCGCGGGGGAAGTACGTCCCGCTCATACGTATCCTCATTTCGCAAGGAGCAATGGCTGCCGGAGACGGCACAGCCGGCCTTGGAGGCGGCGTTGGTGGTGCACTTGGCAACATCGTAGGTCAACAGCTCGGCGGCACGACTGGCTCGACGATCGGCGCAGGTCTCGGCGGCGCTGCGGGTGGCGCGCTTGGAAACAACCTGGCGGCTGATGAGAGCAATCATCGGTCGGATGGTAAGGAGCACAAAGGCAACAACAAGCATAAATACAAGAACAAGCATCGTTAGTTTCTGACGCGGTTACATCGAGCCCGGCCCGGCGTCGGGCTTCTTGTTTCTGGCGAGCCACTACCCTGCTATGGTGGCGCCCTTAGATCGCAATGGAAGCAATGAAGCATGGAGTCATGGAAGACACTGGCGATAGCCCTACTGGCATCGGTCAGCACGCAGGCCGTATCAGGTGATGGCGCCAACCCTATCGCTGCCGCGATATTTCTCACAATTTCCGCGCCAACCATTTTAATTGGGGCGACCACATCTCTCACGACCGAGCCGCCGAAGGTTTTCAAGTCAGCCAAGACCGACGCCCTTGCCTACATAGGTTCGGATGGCGAGATTCGCGGCGCCCAGTTTGAGCAAGCGTGCCGACACTACCGATTGAGCTATAGATCGCCCCTCATGTCCGATATGCAGCTCGCCCAGGCTATCGCGACTACATACTGATACAGACCTTTAACCTATCCTCAGCGTCGTGATTCTTGCCTCCGGCGTAACCGCCAAACTCATCATCCGGGTCTGCCACCAATGCCTTCCATCGTCTATGCCAATGAGTTCGACATCTGCGTATCAATGTCCGATTTAGTTTCATGGGTAGGGGACGAGCACTCACCCAATGCGGATTTAGAAGCCGCTTTGAGCGCTGCTGGAATCGAGCTAGACATTGCCAAGCTGTACAACCACTACTTCGAAGACACACCTATTGGTGCTGGTGACGTTCATGTCTATTCGTCTGCCGTGAGCGAGAGCCTAATGGTCATAGACCTGTATCGAGACCTGACCGACCAACTTGATTTGATTACGGTTTCATTGAAAATTGAAAAGCCATTTACCCATTTGGTCCTTCCATTACTCAGACGATTTTTTGATGCCGCTGAGTGCCAGGTACTTTTCAGTCAATCTGCACACTCACAGCGATTGCGCTCACTGACAGATGAAAGCAGGTACCCTTTACCGATGGGGGAGAACGGGTACCGACAACAGATAATTTTCCATAAATGATGCGCATGGCTAAGGGGCCACTGCCTTTCACACCCCTTTCACAGTCGGGCGCCTATGTTTACCACAGCTCCTAACGATCATCCCTTTAAGCCCGCTACTCCCCATCGCGGGCTTTTCTTTGCCTGCGATTTGGAGGGCCGACACTCGCCTTCCCCGACTTACCCGACGACGGCTATACACGCCCACCTTCAAAATGACACGATAACGTCTCGCCTTCGTAAGTAGGAATACAGGATGTTCAGTCACGTAACCGTTGGGACAAACGATCTTGATAAGGCCTCGACCTTCTATGACGCGGTGCTGATCCCCCTGGGGCTCTGTCGCAGGCCTGTAACGCCTGATGGCGGACCAGCTTCGGCATGCTGGATTAAGCCAGAAAGCGTTCTCCCTCGTTTTTATGTGTACAGCCCCTATGACCGCAATGAAGCCGGAGCAGGAAATGGCAGCATGGTGGCTTTCACCGCACCATCTCCAGATGCGGTAGACAGCGCCTATGCAGCTGGGCTTCTTGCGGGCGGATCCGATGAAGGTGAACCTGGCCAACGTTCCCACTATGGTGACGGTTACTACGGTGCGTACCTACGTGATCCAGATGGCAACAAGGTACATATCGCTCATCGTGGAGATTTGGACTTGGCGGGGTAGCCGCCGCTCACCGTATTCGCTTGAAGCCCGCCCAACGCGGGCTTTTTCATGCCTGCAATTTGCTCGTAGCGCTTAGCCCCCCTGATCTGCACTTACTCAGTCGAATTTTTGCACCCTCTTGATAATCTTGGCTAGGTTGAACGTTCGTGGGCAGGATTGATCACTATGGGGAGGGCAGCAATGATCTCGCTCATCGTCGCTTTGTTTCGCTCAAAGTAAGCAGCGCCGGCATGTGTAATTGCGAGCTGATGGTCCCCAATCTCGACGAGTATCAGCGTTTGGGATTTCTTACCCATCATGGGTGCAGCTCCAGGAAGCTTTTTGTCCCTTGCGCTGACCTCCTCTGCCAGTAACGGTTCGAGGTCTGCCGCAGTAATCTCAACAAGTCGTTAGCCACAGCAGTAACGAGAGCCCGGCCTAGCGTCGGGCTTTGTTCGAGGGCGGATCGGCGAGCCCTGGACTGACTGAGGCTGCTACGGGGCCGGGGTAGTTACTGACCCCCATACAGGATGCCCGGCGGGATAAGGGGTGTTAAAGTTTTGCCTCTAGCTAGAAGGACTAGTCCACGACGCAGGAAGATCAAGCCGTTTCTGAACGCGCTGTGGTATTTGCAAAGCAAAACCGAACCCGTATCGTCCGGGAGTTGGCGTGTTTGGATACGTATCCGAGCGATGAGTACCCCGTCTCTGTATTCATGGCTGGGTCGCCAGGAGCGGGTAAAACCGAGGTGTCCAGGGCGTTTATTGGAATGATGCAGACTGGTGGATCGAACGCTTTAAGAATCGATCCCGACGATTTCAGAGACTATTTCCCTGAATACACGGGCCGAAACTCCAGTCTTTTCCAGCGTGGTGTGACAACATTTGTTGAACGAACCCTGGATTTGGTTTACCAGCAACGTCAATCGTTCCTGTTGGATGGGACTCTTGCGAATCTCGAAGTGGCGCGACGAAACATCTCGCGAGCCCTTGATAAACAGAACAGGTCTGCCCAAGTCATTTACGTCTACCAGCGTCCTGAGCTTGCTTGGGAGTTTGTTCTCGCGAGAGAGAAAAAAGACGGCAGGAATATTCCTTGCCCTGAGTTTGTCAGGCAGTTTTATGCAGCAAAAATGTCTGTGTGCGCGCTGAAACGTGAATTCGAGGATGCATTGCAGGTGGATGTGATCATCAAAGACAACGATGGAGGGAACGAGGATATCGGCATTGACCTTTCGGCTGACGAAATTGACGTGTTTGTCAGCCAGCCCTATGATCAAAACGAGCTTGAACGTATTTTGAACGGAGAATCCCAATGAAAGGCGAAAAGGCAGCAGACGCTTCGACGAAGATTCATGGTTCGTCGAAAATGTCTGATTTTTTCCGCCACGGGTCCGTGGAGGAAAGGCGAGCGGTTTATCATATGGCAGCTAGCGCAGCCATTGACGAGCAGAAGGATGTAATACGCTCAGCGAAGTCTGGCGAATTCCTGAATGTAAAATCTAAGTAATTCCGTGTCTTTGCCCCTAAGCCCAGCCTCGCGCTGGGCTTTTTGCATCTGGCTCAAGGCTTTTCAGCGTTGGCCTTCTCAAGTAGGCCGGCGATTCCCTCGAGCAGTACCAGGTCTGACTCCCTAAGCCTTCCCTAAGCCGCTGCCCGGGCGAGCTTCTCGATAACCGCCACAGCCCGTGGAGAGGCCTTGTCCTGCAGGGCTTGGTAGGCGGAGGCTGCCTCTCGCACCACATCTTGGCGAGTATATTCACCCTCGATCAATGCAGGTCCTACCGCGCTCGCTTACTTGCTGGATATCGTCGCCAGCTGGCACGCCAGCCGAACTCAGATCCCCTTTCACGACTATGGCCAGCGTTGGCTGATCGAGGGCAATGCCAAAAATAAAACTGCGGATCGTTTGTTGCGAGACCTGTTCGGGTTGAGCGACCCAAGCCCGAGGAAAGCTGCATGAATAAGCGCACATATCTCGACACCGAAAGCCAGGCAGATGCACTGATTTAAAGCTGCAAGGTAGAGTATTTGAGGCAGGCGAAAGAGAGGGCGGCGACCTCACATGTTGAGAAATAGTAGTCGAAGAAAACCCTGCCTCTGAGCGGGTTTTTTTACACTTCGAATTTCCTGTAGCCAGGACAGCTCTCGGGAAGGCCTGGACGTCGATAGCCGGTAGTACGACGTACGGAAATAACATCGGCAGCCGGCACACTCTCTCACCATGAACCCATAAACCAGAATCTCGCGATCTTTACTTGGACTCTCATTGCTGACTGATTTGTATTGCAGTCTTCCTCTAGTTCCTGGGCAGACCGGGCAGGCCGCTTCTTTAAACTAGGTCGCAAGCCTTCTTGATAAGTGGCAGCAAATTCTGGACTTGCCTCCGATAGCAGTCGGATTGACTTCGCATAGTCGTCCTCAAGGTCTTGAGGGAGCGTTCCACACGCTGCTTTGGTGCGTTCATAGAGGTTCCCCCACATGAAGCCTGATTTGTCTGGGGTATTCAGGTCTGTGAAGGTATCTGCCTCTACAGATGTGCCGGATAGGGTAAGCAAAATCGCAGCCGTTAAGAGTTTCTCGCGCACAGTTACCTAGCCTTCCTTGGTTGTTAATTCTGACCTTATACATCGCGCGCAGCTGTAACGCACATTCAGGACCTCGATATTTAACTGAGAAGGGGGCGCAAAACCTCCCCTGTAGACCGCGTGTTTTCGTTTGCGTAAGCACAAAAATACGGATGATTTGTCATGTTAAAAAATACCTTTTATCCAAATAAAACAGTAAATTAGATGTATAAAGCCTCTAGCATGGGGTGCTAGGGGTCGAGTGTTCGAATCACTCCGTCCCGACCATATTCTTGATCAAGCCCAACCTGAAAAGGTTGGGCTTTTTCATGCCTGCGCAAAACCTCACGGCTCGAAAAACATCAATGGTCGTGGCTCAGTACTACGTCTTCGGTGGAAAAAACTCTCGAAGCCTGTCCCTTTTTTTCACCTCGCCTGTCATTCCAGGCAAGTGAATTAAATCGAGAGCCTCCGCCCATGCCCGCCGCCTCACCCTTGCGCCCGTTGCTGAACTTGAGCCTGATGCTGAGCCTCAGCGCCAGTCCCTTATTCATCCCCGTCAGCTATGCCGAAGACAACGGTGCTCGTCGCAGCTATCAAGTGCCGGCCGGTAGCCTGAGCGCGGCGTTGACTCGGTTTGCCGGGCTTTGCGGTGTCAATTTATCGATCGACCCGGCGCTGGTCAGCGGTCGCAACAGTAATGGCCTGGCGGGTGAATACGGCGTCGAGGAGGGCTTTGCCCGTTTGCTGCAAGGCTCCGGCCTGCAATTGCAGCCGATGGGTGATCAGGCCTACATGCTGGTGCCGGTGCCGGAAGGCAGCAGCCTGCAATTGGCGCCGACGTCTATCGTCGCCACCAATGCGCTCGAGGGCGGCGATACCTACGCCGGAGGCCAGGTGGCGCGCCGGGGTTCGCAAGGCCTGCTCGGCTCGCGGGACTTCATGGAAACGCCGTTCAGCATGACCACCTACACCGAGGAAGCGGTGAAGAACCAGCAGGCGCGCACCCTTGGCGACCTGATCGCCAGCGACCCGTCCGTGCGCGCCACCAACCCGGCCGGTGGGCGTTATGAGCAGTTCACCATTCGCGGCTTCAGCCTGTTCAACAGTGATGTGGCCTACAACGGCCTGTACGGCGTGTTGCCGACGTACACCATCGACATGGAAATGGCCGAGCGCGTCGACATCCTCAAAGGCCCGAGCCAGTTGATCAATGGCATCTCACCGCGCGGCAGCGTCGGTGGCGGCATCAACGTGGTGCCCAAGCGCGCCACCGACAAAGACATCAACTCGTTTACCGGCACCTGGGCCTCCGGCAGCCAGGCGGGTGGGGCGGTGGATGTGGGCCGGCGTTTTGGTGAGGACAACAAATTCGGCATCCGTTTCAACGGCGTGAAACAGTCCGGCGACACCGAGTGGGACCACCAGAGTGTCGACCGCGAGATGGCCGTGCTGGGCCTGGATTTTCGTGGCGAGCGCCTGCGCCTTTCCACTGACTTCGGCCACACCGAACGTGACACCGACGCCCCGCAGGAGCGCGTCCAAGTCGGCCCGAATGCCAGGGTGCCGAGTGCCAACGATGTGCGCCGCAACTACGCGCAATCCTGGAGCAAAGCCAGCACCAACGACACGTTCGGCACCGTAAACGGCGAGTTCGACCTCAGTGACAGCGTGATGCTCTACGGCGGTGTCGGCGCGCGTAAAAGCAATCACGATTTCCTGCGCCACGCGGTGTCCGTCACCAACAACGCCGGGGACTTCAGCGTACAGCCGCGTGATTTCACCCGCGACGAAAACGTGCGCACCGCCACGGCCGGCGTACGCAGCTGGTTCCACACCGGGCCCGTCAGCCATGAACTCAACCTGGCGGCCAGCTACTTCTATATGGACTTTGAAAATGGCGGCGCGCGCTATGCGGCGGCGCCGAGTAACCTCTACAACCCGGTGCAAACGCCAACGCCGTCGCGGCCGACGCGCTTCGACTCCAGGGTCTATACAGAGAATAAGTTCAGCGGTGTGGCACTGTCCGACACCCTGGGTTTCTTCGACGACCGCCTGCTGCTGACCCTTGGCGCGCGCTGGCAGCGGGTGAAGGTGGATGACTGGACCGACAACGTCAAAGGCGACACCGCCTACAATGAGGAGAAAATCTCGCCATCGGGCGGCATCCTCTTCAAAGCCACCGACACGTTGTCGCTGTATGCCAACTACATGGAAGGCTTGAGCCAGGGCAAAATCGCGCCTTCCACGTCGATCAACGAAGATGAAATCTTCCCGCCCTTTATCAGCCGTCAGGTCGAAGTGGGCGCCAAATATGACGCCGGCGCCTTTGCCGTCACCGCCGCCGTGTTCCGTATCAAGCAGCCAGCCTATGAAACCAACGCCACCACGCGGGTGTTCGGGCCCAATGGCAAACGTCAGAACGACGGGGTGGAGCTGAGTGTGTTCGGCGAACCGCTCAAGGGCTTCCGCCTGCTCGGCGGCGTGATGTACATCGACAGCGAACTGACCCATACCACCAACGGCACCTACGACGGCAACCGCGCACCGGCCACGCCCAAGTACAACGTCAACCTGGGCGCCGAGTGGGACGTGCCGACGCTGGAAGGCTTGACCCTGACCAGCCGCGGTATCTACTCCAGCTCGCAGTACCTGGATCAGTCCAACGTCAAGCAAATCGACGCCTGGAACCGTATCGACGTCGGCGCACGCTACGCCTTCAAAGTCGACGACAAGCACATCACCCTGCGCGCCAATGTCGAGAACGTCGCCGATAAACGCTACTGGAGCTCGGCCGGGGCCTCGGATGACAGCGAACCGGGGTTGACCCTGTCAACGCCGCGCACCTACCTGCTTTCAGCCACCGTCGATTTCTAGCGCCTGTTGTTGATCGGCTTTTTGTGGCGAGGGAGCTTGCTCCCGCTGGGCTGCGCAGCAGCCCCAATCCAGGCAATCGAGCGCGCCCTGAAAGACCCCGGTGACTGTATCGGGGCTGCTACGCACCCCAACGCGGGGCAAGCCCGCTCGCCACAAGAAAGCTACTTGCCACAGCAACCGCTGTAAATGAACACAGCGTTAATAAGAATGTTTTTTGATTGCATCGCCCCGATATGGAATAGTACCCGCCGTTTTCCCCAGCCTGTCTAGCCGGGGTGTTCCAACGCCGAGGTCCTTGTCATGCGAATGCTGCGCTCCATCCCGACCCTTGCCGCCTGCCTCCTGGCATTTTCTTCAAGCGTACTAAGCGCTGCTCCTATCGACCTGAATGACGGCCAGCATGCGGTGCACTTGCCGGATGCGCCCAAGCGCGTGGTCGTGCTGGAGTTCTCCTTTCTCGACAGCCTTGCCGCCGTGGACGTAACCCCGGTCGGCGCCGCCGACGATGGCGACGCCAACCGTGTACTGCCGCGAGTACGCCAGGCCATCGGCGAATGGAAATCCGTGGGCCTGCGCTCACAACCGAGCATCGAGGAAATCGCCCGGCTCAAGCCGGACCTGATCGTCGCCGACCTCAATCGCCACCAGGCCTTGTACGGCGACCTGTCGAGCATCGCGCCCACCTTGCTGTTGCCGTCACGCGGCGAGGATTACCAGGGCAGCCTCAAATCCGCCGAGCTGATCGGCAAGGCCCTGGGCAAAAGCCCGCAGATGGAGGCACGTATCGCGCAGAACCGCGAACACTTGCAGGCGATTGCCAAGCAGATTCCGACGGGCGCCAGCGTGTTGTTCGGCGTCGCGCGCGAAGACAGTTTTTCCGTACACGGCCCGGACTCCTACGCCGGCAGCGTGCTCGAAGCCATCGGCTTGAAAGTGCCGTCGGTACGCGCCAAGGCCGCGCCCACCGAATTCGTCAGCCTGGAACAACTGCTCGCGCTGGACCCGGGCTGGTTGCTGGTGGGGCATTACCGCCGCCCGAGCATCGTCGACACCTGGAGCAAGCAGCCGCTGTGGCAGGTGCTCGGTGCGGTGCGCAACCACCACGTAGCTGAAGTCGACGGCGACAGCTGGGCGCGCAACCGTGGCGTATTGGCCTCGGAGCAAATCGCTGAAGACGCCCTGGCCATTCTCAAGGGCGGCAAAGCCGTACTGAGCCAATAAGCATGCGGGGCAGTCTTGCGGCGGCAAGCATTGTGCTGCTGGGCGCCGTGTTGTTCTGGCTCTCGTTGTACAGCTGGTCACCGTTCACTATCACGGCAACCGATGCCTGGAATGGCCTGGTTCACCAGGGCAGCGTAGGCGGCAACATGGCCTATATCGTCGCCCAGTTGCGGGTGCCGCGTGCGGTGTGCGCGGCGTTGGTCGGTGCCTGCCTGGGCTTGGCCGGGGCGTTGATGCAGGGCATTACCCGTAACCGCCTGGCATCGCCGTCGCTGTTTGGCGTGACGGCGGGCGCGGCGTTGGGCTTGGCTTTGTTCTCGACCGGCCTGGTCGCGCCGCCCTTTGCCGGTGGCGCATTGCTGATGACCTGCGTGGGTGGCGCATTGGCCTGGGTCACCGTGTTCAGCCTTGGCGGCGCGTGGTCGCCGACCACCGCCCAAGGTCGACTGGTATTGGCCGGCGTGGCCGTTGCCGCCTTGTGCGCAGCATTGACCCGGCTCACGGTGATTCTGGTCGAAGCCCAGGCCCAAAGCGTGCTGAACTGGCTGGCCGGTTCCCTGGCCAATGTCGGCGCAGCCCAGGTGCAATTGCTCTGGCCGTGCACCTTGATCGGTGGCCTGTGGGCGCTGTGGTGCGCGCCGTGCCTGAACCTGATCAACCTCGGCGAAGACGCCGCCCGCTCGTTGGGCGTGGGCATTGCCAGCCTGCGCCTGCAGGTGTTTATCGCCAGTCTGCTGCTGGTGGGCGCGAGTGTCTGCGCGGTCGGCCCCATCGGGTTTGTCGGGCTGATCGCACCGAACATCCTTCGGCAGTTTCTTGGCAATGACTACCGCTGGCTGATCCCGCTGAGCGCGGCATTGGGCGCGGTGATCGTGCTGGGCGCCGACTTGCTGAGCCGCGCCGTGGCCTTTCCGGTGGAAACCCCGGCCGGTGTGGTCACCGCACTGATCGGCGCACCGTTCTTTCTCTTTCTCGCCAGGCGCGCGTTATGACTCAGCCACGATTACGCCTATGGCTGCTGCTCGGTTTGCTGCTGGTTGCAACCTTCGTCAGTCTCAGCGCCGGCACGCTGTGGCTCACGCCGGATACGGTGCTGGAGCGCCTGCTGGCCCACAACGCCCTCGACTTCGAAGTCTGGAACCACCGCTTGCCACGCAGCCTCATTGCGATCCTCGCCGGCTGCGCGTTCGGCCTTGCCGGGGCGATTGTCCAAGGTGTGATTCGCAACCCTTTGGCCTCGCCGGAAATTCTCGGCGTTACTCAAGGCGCAGGGTTGGCGCTGACTGTGGCGATCATCAGTTGGCCGCACCTGCCGATTGCCTGGCTGCCACTGGTGGCGTGCCTGGGCGGTGCCGGTGGCGCCTTGCTGCTGGCGCTGTATAACACCGGCGTGAGTTTTTCCGGGGTGCGGTTTGCGCTGTCGGGTGTGGCGATTGCGGTGACCTTGTCCAGCGTCACCGAGTTTCTGATCCTGTCCCATCCGCTGGACATCAACACCGCCTTGCTCGCCCTGACCGGCAGTTTGTGGAGCCGTAACTGGCACCATGTCGCGCTGGTGCTGCCGTTTCTGTTGCTGATCCCGCTGGGCCTGTGCCTGGCCAAACCGCTGAACCTGATCGCCCTCGGCGACGAGGCCGCCCACAGCCTGGGCACCGCGCTGAGCCGCACGCGCTGGTTGGCGATGGCCTGCGCGGTGGTGCTCACCAGCCTCGGCGTCGGGGTGATCGGGCCGATTGGCTTTATCGGCCTGGTCGCGCCGCACATGGCGCGGCGGCTGGTCGGCGGGCATCACCAGTACCTGCTGCCGGCGGCGATGCTGATCGGCGCGCTGTTGCTGGTGCTGGCCGATACCCTCGGGCGCACGTTGATCGCGCCCAGCGAAATACCTGCAGGGGTTCTGACGGCGGTGATTGGCGCGCCGTATTTTCTTTGGTTGCTGGCACGGTTCAAGGGCTGATGACATGAGCATTCTAAACGCACATCAACTCGACATCGGCTACGGCGCCACGCGCATCGTGCAAGGCTTGTCGTTTGCGCCGCCCGCAGGCAAGGTCACTGCGTTGATCGGGCCGAACGGTTGCGGCAAGTCCACCTTGCTCAAGGCCTTCGCGCGCATCCTCAAGCCGACCCAGGGCGCATTGACCCTGGATGGCCATGCCTACGCCAGCCTGTCCGCGCGCGAACTGGCGCGGCAGATCGCGTTTCTGCCCCAGGTGTTGCCAGTGCCGGAAGGCGTCAGCGTGCGCCAATTGGTCGCCTATGGCCGCAGCCCGCATAACTCGCTGTGGGGGCGCCTGAGCGGCAACGACCAGGCCCACGTGACCCAAGCCATGCAGCGCCTGGAACTGGACACCCTGGCCGACCGTGCCTTGGCGGACCTGTCCGGTGGCCAGCGCCAACGCGCCTGGCTGGCCATGGTGCTGGCGCAGAACGCGCCGGTGGTACTGCTCGACGAACCCACCACCTACCTCGACATCAGCCACCAGGTCGAACTGCTCGACCTGATGGGCGAGCTTGCCGCCGAAGGCAAGACCGTGATCACCGTGCTGCACGACATCAACCAGGCCTGCCGCTACGCCGACCACCTGGCGGTGATGCACGCCGGCAAGCTGGTCGCCGACGGCGCGCCTGCCCAAGTGATCAACGCCGAACTGATGCGCCAGGTGTTTGATGTGCAAGTGCAGATCATGCAGGAACCGGTAGCCGGCACGCCGATGTGCCTGGTAGAGAAAAGCACCCGACCTCACGCCTGACGCCATTCAAAATGTGGGCGCTGGCTTGCCCGCGTTCAGCCCGCTATTGATCGCCATACCCTGTATGACTTGATGTGAAATGCAGGCAAAAATGTGGGAGCGGGCTTGCTCGCGAAGAGGGCGTGTCAGTTAATGCATCCTGTGACTGACACACCGCTTTCGCGAGCAAGCCCGCTCCCACACTTTTGATCTCAGTGGGTTTCAACACTCCACACGGCCTTCTTGACCTCAATCGCCTTGGGCCAACAGCGCCAATAACAATGCCGGGATTTTCATGCCTGCACCGCCTTGAAACGATTCTCCGGGCGCGCCAGACCAAGGTTTTCGCGGAGCGTGCGGCCGCTGTATTCGGTCCGAAACAGACCGCGCCGCTGCAGCTCGGGCACCACCCACTGGGCGAAGTCTTCAAGCCCGCCCGGCAAATGCGGCACCAGAATATTGAAGCCATCGGCGGCGCCATTTTCAAACCAGCGTTGCAGCTCATCGGCAATCTGCGTGGGCGTGCCGATCAGGCTGTAATGCCCGCGACCACCAGCAATCCGCCGCCCCAGCTGCGCCAGCGTCAGGTGCTCTGCGCTCGCCAATTCGCTGAGCAATTGCTGACGGCTGCGTTGCCCGCTGTCGGTCAACGGCAACTGCGGCAGCGGCCCGTCCAGCGGGTAGCCGGACAGGTCGAAATTGCCCAGCATGCGCCCCAGCAAGGCAACGCCCACCTCGGGCTCGACCAGGTCCTGAAACACCTCGAATTTCGCCCGCGCCTCAGCCTCGGTTTGCCCCACCACCACAAACACGCCGGGCATGATTTTCAGCGAGTCGGCCTCGCGCCCATAGCGGCGCAGCCGTCCCTTAAGGTCGGCATAAAATGCCTGCGCATTGGCCAGCGATGTCTGCGCAGTAAACACCACCTCGGCCGTCTGCGCGGCCAGCTCGCGGCCGGCTTCGGAAGAGCCCGCCTGCACGATCACCGGCTGGCCTTGGGGCGAGCGCGCCACATTCAGCGGGCCTTTGACCCGAAAGTGTTCGCCGACGTGATCGAGTACATGCCGCTTCGCTGGGTCGTAGTAGCGGCCGCTGGCCTTGTCGCGCACAAAGGCGTCGTCTTCCCAACTGTCCCAAAGCCCGGTCACCACTTGATGAAACTCCCGCGCCCGGCTGTAGCGCTCGCCATGGCCGAGGTGTTCATCTCGGCCGAAATTCTGCGCCTCGGCAGCATTGTCCGAGGTCACCAGGTTCCAGCCCGCGCGCCCGCCGGACAGGTGATCCAGCGAGGCAAATTTGCGCGCCACATGATACGGCTCGTTGTAGGAGGTGGTCGCCGTCGCAATCAGGCCGATGTGGTCAGTCACCGCGCTGAGCGCCGAGAGCAATGTCAGCGGTTCAAAATGATCCGAACGCGCCATTTGGCTGGCGATCTCACCCGTGGCGGCCGCAATGCTGTCGGCCACGAACAGCGCGTCGAACCTGGCCGCCTCGGCGATCTGCGCCAGGCGCTTGTACTGGGCGAAATCCAGCCCGGCATTCGCCGGTACATCCGCGTGGCGCCAGGCGGCGACGTGGTGCCCGGTGGCCATGAGAAAGGCGCCGA
Source organism: Pseudomonas sp. D2002 (assembly GCF_013385735.1). Lineage (NCBI taxonomy): Bacteria > Pseudomonadati > Pseudomonadota > Gammaproteobacteria > Pseudomonadales > Pseudomonadaceae > Pseudomonas > Pseudomonas sp. D2002. The sequence goes on from NZ_JACAPL010000007.1 coordinate 167,096, forward strand.
GTGTCAGGTGACGGCTCATGCTTAGAAATCCTTGCGCAGTTGCACGCCGAAGTAACGCTCATCGTCACGAGGCACGGCGCGGTAGATGTAGTTGCCACCGCTGGCCAGCAGTGGCGAATAGGACTTGTCGGCGAGGTTCTTCGCCAGCAGCGCCACGCGCCAGCCATTGCTGTAATCGGCCAGGGCTACGCTGGCGTTCCAGATGCCATAGGCGCCTTGTTTGGTGTCGACGTTCTGGCTGATGTCGTACTGCACTTCGCTTTGCCAGCTGTAGTCGGTGCCCAATTCGATATCCAGGCCGTTATCCAGTGGGATGCTGTAATCGGCGCGCACGTAGCTTTTCCAGTCGGGGCTGAACGGCAGCGGTTTGCCATTCACGTTGCATGTAGCCGCCGCACCGGCCGGGCAGGCGAATTCATCGATGCGCGCATGGGTGTAAGCCAGAGCGCCGGAAAGCTTGAGTTGCTGGGTGGCCTGCAGGGCGTAATCCAGCTCGACGCCTTCGGTGCTGACGCTGCCGGCGTTGATCAGGCGCGTCACCACCTGGCCGGCGACGGTGTCGAAAAAATTGGCCTGGTAGTTGTCGTACTCGCTGTGGAACACCGCGAGGTTGGTGGTCAGGCGATTGTTCCAACTGGTGGCCTTGATCCCGGCTTCCCAGGTGTTGGAGGTTTCCGGTTTGAGCGCGTCGGTGTCACGTGGCTGCATGTTGAAAAACACGTTGTACGCCGGGCCCTTGTAGCCACGTGAATAAGTCAGGTAGCTGGTGACGCTGTCGCTGATGTCGTATTGCACGCCGAGCCGCCCGGACCAGCCGTCCTCGTCCACCGAACCAGAGCTGCTGGTGGCCGGCTGAATGCCGCTGACCGTGGTCGCGGAGGTGGAGACGCGGCGGTGATCGTATTTCAAGTCGTCGTGGGTATACCGCAGGCCGGCGATGCCGCGAAAACGTGAGGTGAAGTTCAGCGTGGTTTCGCCGAATGCCGCGTAGCTGTCGCTGGTGGTGCTGTAGTCGGCGATGCCACGGTCGGTGCGTGTGGTGGTCGTGAGTGTGCGCTGGTAGGTCTCTTTGTCCTTGCCGTGCATGTAGAACAGGCCGCCGACGTACTCCAGGAACTCACCCTTGGGCGAGGCCAGGCGCAGTTCCTGGGAATATTGATCGAAGGCCAGATCGCCCTTGTCGGCGGTGCCGGGGAACGCGGCGGTGACGGTGCCGAGGCGGTCGCCGTCCTGGTACTGGGTGTTGTCCCAGCCGCGCCAGGCAGTGATCGAGGTCAGGGTGTAGTCGCCCAGGTTCCAGTCCAACTGCGCCGACAGCCCCTTGTTGGTGTCTTCGACATGGCTGCGGGTGTCGGTGTTGATATCGCGGTTGTCGCTGGACGCACGCACCGGGCTCAGCGCGTTGGCAAACGCAGGCGTCAGCGACTTGCTCACCACACCGTTCGGGCCGTCGTCGTGGGCCTGCATATAGTCGGCGATCAGGGTCAGTTTCACCTCGTCGTTGGGGGTGAATTCCAGCTTGCCGCGAATGCCCTTGTGGTTGTAGCCGTTGACCTCCTGGCCGTTGTTTTTGTTATCCACATTACCGTCGTAACTGCCGAACAGCGTGCTGATCGAGCCCTTGAGCACATCCGGCACCAGGCTGCCGCCAATGCCGAAACGCGTGCGGCTTTCATTGCCGCTGTAGTACGACTGGTCGATATAGCCGTGGGTCTCGGCAGTCGGCGCCTTACTGGTGATATTCAGCACACCGGCCGAGGCGTTCTTGCCGAACAACGTACCTTGCGGGCCGCGCAGCACTTCGATGCGCTCCAGGTCCAGCAGGTCGAGGGTGGCCTGGCCTGGGCGCGCATAGACCACGCCGTCGATCACCGTGGCCACGGTCGGCTCCACGCCGGGGGAGGTGGAAATGGTGCCCACGCCGCGCACGAACAACGAGGTGTCTTTGTTCGATGCGCCGGTACGAAAGTTCAGCGACGGCACTTGCTGCACGATGCTCGCCACGCCGTTGCGGTTGTCGCGCTCGAGCTGTTCGCCGTCGAGTACCGAAACCGCCACCGGGACTTTTTGCAGCGACTCTTCGCGCCGGGTCGCCGTGACCGTCACGGACTTGAGCGTGGGTTCCTGTTCGTCGGCGGCAAATACGCCCGGCACCGGAAGTGCGGTCAGGCCGGCAAGAATCAATAAGTGAGTGTGACGTGGAAAATTGCGCATGCTGTGCCCGCTCGAAAAAATGCCCTGAACCGCTGCGGTTCTGCGACCGTCAGCGCCTGTGTCGTGTCTTGGGCATTCGCTCGAGCGAGTAGCAGACAAAGCGCTTTGTTAGCGCTAACATCGGCATTATTGGTAGGTCTGGTTTAGAGCGTCAAATACTAAAAAATTAGTCCTATATTCCTTTTGGTGTTTAACAGGATCGTCCCTTGAGCGAAGAAAAACCGCGCAAACGCCGTGGCGCCGGGCGCGTCACCCTCAACACCGTGGCGCGCGAAGCCGGGGTGTCGGCGATTACCGTGTCGCGCTACTTCAACCAGCCGGAGCAGGTCTCGCCCGAACGTCGCGAGCGCATTGCCGCGGTGGTGGCCGAGTTGGGTTACGTGCCGAACCTGGTGGCCGGAGGGTTGGCCTCGGCGCGGGGGCGGATCGTGGCGATGGTGATTCCGAATATCTCCGGGCCGATCTTTGCCAACACCATCCAGGGCTTCAGCGACACCCTCAGCCGCCATGGCTATCAGCTGCTGTTGGCCTCCAGCTACTTCAGCGCCGAGCAGGAAGAAAGCGCGGTGCGCGCGTTCCTCGGTTGGTCACCGGCCGCCTTGGTACTAACCAGCCGCTTCCACAGCGCCGGTACGGAAAAGATGATCGCCGAGGCGGACATCCCGGTGGTGGAAACCTGGGATTACGTGCCCGAACGCGAGCCGCTGCAGATTGGCTTCTCCCACTACGACGTGGGTGTCAGCGCCGCACGCTACCTGCATGCCCAGGGCTATCGGCGCATCGCCTTCGTGCAGAACAGCGCCCCGGGCGACTTCAGCGCACTGGAGCGGCGCGACGGTTATGCCGCGACCCTGACCGAATTGGGCCTGCAACCCTGGGTGTTTGCCCCGGATGCCGAGCTCGCGCCTTTCGAAGCCGGCAAGCAGGCGATGCAGGCGCTGATGAGCCACGCCATGCCGCCCGATGCGATCTTCTTCGCCAATGACAACCTGGCCGCCGGTGGTTTGCTGGCGGGGCAGCGCGCCGGGCTGAAGATTCCGCAAGACTGCGCCGTGCTCGGGTTTGGTGATTACCCGTTTGCTGAAATGCTCTTGCCGAGTCTCAGCACGATAAAACCGCCGGCCCTGGAAATAGGTGTATTAGCCGCCACGCGCGTACTTGAAAGTTTGGGGGTGTTGCCGGTTGAAGATGAAGTTGTACGCCTGAATCTTTTGGACTGCCGTTTGATTAAGCGTGAGAGCACTTGAATAACTAGCGAAGTGGCTAATTGCGACTAGTCAAATCCGGCCTGCTGCTGCTAAGGCTTTAAATCAAGGGCTGTACCGGAATTCCGGGACAGCCAGTGGCTATTCATTTCAGTTTGTTTCCCGTTTTCAGGAACTAGATTTACAACTTCCAGTCGATTAACCCAGTTAACTCCGACTGCGGCGTGGCGAACTAATGGCACTGTTATCCCAGTGTTCAGTAGTTCCAAATGGCCATACTTACTCGCAATTAGACACCTCACCTTATGTCGTCACCGCCCATCGATGCCTGCCATCTGCAGATCCCGCACACCGACTCCGTGTGCGCGTGGCTGACGCGGCACGCCGGGCTCAAACCGGTCGACCTGGAGCGCGCCCGGCGCTTGAGCACCGACGGCAGCGACCTGCTTGGCCTGCTCACGCGCCTGGGCCTGGTCTCGGAAATCGAACTGGCCCGTGCCTGGGCTGAGCTGCTCGGCGCGCCGCTGCTGCTGGCAGATGCGGCGCCGCCGTTGCTCGACCCGTTGCCCGCACTCACCGAGCGCTTTATGCGGCACTACCAAGTGGTGCCGATGGGCTGGGCCCAAGGTGGCCTGCGCGTATTGGCGGCCAACCCCGCGCAGCTTTATCCCTTCCAGGCCCTGGCCTACGCCTGCCAGGTGCCGGTGTGGCTGGCCATCGGCCCGCGCACTGAAGTCGACACGCTGATCGAGCGCTATTACGGCCAGGGCCGCTCCGCCATGGGCACCCTGATCGAAAACCTCGATGAGCAGGGCGGCGCGCTGGAAGACATCGAACACCTCAAGGACATGGCTTCCGAGGCGCCGGTGATTCGCCTGGTCAACCTGATCCTGCAGCGCGCAGTGGAACAGCGCGCGTCGGACATCCATATCGAACCCTTCGAAAACCAGCTCAAGGTGCGCTACCGCGTCGACGGCGTGCTGCACGACGCCGAAGCGCCACCGGCCAGTTCGTCGGCGGCAGTCATCTCGCGAGTGAAGATCATGGCGCGCCTGGACATCGCCGAACGGCGCCTGCCGCAGGACGGGCGGATCATGCTGCGTATCCAGGGCAAGGAACTCGATTTGCGCGTGTCCACCGTTCCGACCAGCTTTGGTGAGTCGGTGGTAATGCGCCTGCTCGACCGGCAAACCGTGCAGTTCGACTTCCCGAGCCTGGGCTTCGACGGCCAGCGCCTGGCCGCGTTCCTCGACCTGCTCGAGCGCCCGCACGGCATCCTGCTGGTCACCGGGCCCACCGGCTCGGGCAAAACCACCACGCTCTACACCGCCTTGTCGCGGCTCAACACCGCCGAGCGCAAGATCATCACCGTCGAAGACCCGGTGGAATACCAGCTCGAAGGCATCAACCAGATCCAGGTCAAACCGGCTATCGGCCTGGACTTCGCCGGCGCGCTGCGCTCCATCGTGCGCCAGGACCCGGACGTGATCATGGTCGGCGAAATCCGCGACCTGGAAACCTGCCGTATCGCCATCCAATCCTCACTCACCGGCCACCTCGTGCTCTCCACCCTGCACACCAACAGCGCCGCCGCCAGCATCACGCGGCTGCTGGACATGGGCGTGGAAAGCTACCTGATCGCCTCGACGGTCAGCGGCATTCTCGCCCAGCGCCTGGTGCGACGCCTGGACCCGGCGACGCGCGTGGCGTTTGCAGCGCCAGCGGAGTTGATCGAGGAACATGGCCTGGATCGCTTGACCGACCAGCGCCCGATCATGCTCTACACCGGCAGTTACCACGGCCGCAGTGCAATCACCGAACTACTGGTGATGAACGACGAACTGCGCAGCCTGCTGATGCGCCACGCCGACGCTGCCACGTTGGAACAGGCCGCGCGCCGCGCCGGTTTGCGCACCTTGCATGAAGAGGGTTTGCGCCAGGCGCTGGCGGGCGTTACCTCATTGGAAGAAGTGCTGCGCGTCACCCGTGGAGACGGCGCGTGAGCTTGTTCAAGTACCGCGCGCTGGACAGCCAGGGCGTGGCCCACAACGGCACGCTGCAAGCCCAGGACCAGGCCGCCGCCATTGCCGCGCTGCAGCAACGCGGCTGGCTGCTGTTGCACATCGATACGGCGGCCAGCCCTTTGTTGCGCAACGCGCGCGGGCAGTTGAAGGGCGCGGCGCTGGTGAGTTTTACCCAGCAGATGGCCACCTTGCTGGGCGCCGGCCAGCCGCTGGAGCGCGCGCTGGGCCTGCTGCTCAAGCAGCCCGGCCAACCACAGGTGCGGGCGCTGATCGAGCGCATCCGCGACCACGTCAAGGCAGGCAAGCCGTTATCCGCAGCACTGGAAGAGGAGGGCGACAACTTCTCGCCGCTGTACCTGAGCATGGTGCGCGCCGGTGAGGCCGGTGGCGCCCTGGAAAGCACGTTGCGCCAACTCAGCGACTACCTGGAGCGCAGCCAATTACTGCGCGGTGAAGTGATCAATGCACTGATCTACCCGGCGTTTCTGGTGGTTGGCGTACTTGGCTCGTTGGCGCTGTTGCTCGCGTACGTGGTGCCGCAATTCGTGCCGATTTTCCAGGACTTGGGCGTACCGATCCCGCTGATCACCGAAGTGATTCTCGCACTGGGCCAGTTCCTCGGCGCCTATGGGCTGGTGGTGTTGGCCGTAATGATCGCAGCCAGCTGGATGGCGGCGGTGCGCCTGCGCGACCCGCTGCGTCGGCAGCGATATGACCGCCGCCTGCTCGGCATTCGCGTGATCGGCCCGCTGCTGCAACGGGTTGAAGCGGCGCGCCTGACGCGCACCCTCGGCATCTTGCTCAGCAACGGCGTGGCACTCCTGCCAGCGCTGGTCATCGCCCGCCAGGTCTGCACCAACCGCGCGCTGCAAGCCCAAGTGGCGGACGCGGCGGAGGCAGTCAAAGGCGGCGGCACCCTCGCCAGCGCGTTTGGCGCGCAACCGCTGCTGCCGGATTTGGCCCTGCAAATGATTGAAGTCGGCGAACAGGCCGGTGAACTCGACAGCATGCTGCTCAAGGTCGCCGACGTGTTCGACGTCGAAGCCAAGCGTGGCATCGAGCGCCTGCTCGCCGCGCTGGTGCCGTCCCTGACTGTGGTCATGGCCGTGCTGGTGGCGGTGATCATGCTGGCGATCATGCTGCCGCTGATGAGCCTGACCAGCAATATATGAACCTTCAAGGAGCCACACAGATGAGACGCTTTAATTGCCGATCAGCACGCCGCCAACGCGGTTTCACCCTGCTGGAAATGCTCGCTGTGATCGTGCTGCTGGGCATTGTCGCAACCATCGTGGTGCGCCAGGTCGGCGGCAATGTGGACAAGGGCAAATACGGCGCAGGCAAGGCGCAGCTGGCCGGCCTGAGCATGAAAATCGACAGCTATGCGCTTGACGTCGGCGCGCCGCCCAACAGCCTGCAGCAACTGGTGGACAAGCCCGCCAACGCGTCCAGCTGGGCCGGCCCGTATGCCAAACCCTCGGACCTTAAAGACCCGTTCGGCCACGCGTTCGGCTACCGCTACCCAGGAGAACACGGCGCCTTTGACTTGATTTTCTACGGCCAGGACGGCCAACCGGGTGGCGACGGCTACAGCGCCGACCTGGGCAATTGGGAATAACCGGCGCATGAGCCAGCGCGGCTTCACTCTGCTGGAGATGCTGGTGGTCATCCTGTTGATCGGCGTCGCCGCCGGGTTACTCGGCCTGGGCGTACGCCAAGGTTTGCAGGTGGCCAAAGAGCGCCGCGCGGTCGGGCAACTGGTCGACGCGCTGCGCACCACACGGGCCGGGGCGGTGATCAATGGCGCGGCGGCGCGGACTGAATTTGATCTCAACAAGATGACGTTCCAGGCACCGGGCCGCGCGCAGCAAAGCTGGCCGCCCGAGCTGCACGTCACATTGCACACCGCCGAGCAGTCCGGCTCCGCCATCGAGTTCTACCCCGACGGCAGCTCCACCGGCGGCAACCTGCTGTTGGCCAATGGCGCGCGGCGTTGGCGCATTGACGTCGGCTGGCTGACCGGCAGCGTGCAGTCCAAGGCGCTGCCATGAAGCGCCAGGCGGGGTTTACCCTGCTCGAAATGCTCGCCGCGCTGACCTTGATGGCGGTGTGCAGCACGGTATTGCTTGTGGCTTTCGGCCAAAGCGCACGCTCACTGTCGCAAGTGGCCCATCGCGACCGCCTTACCCATGCGGCGCTGACCGTGCTGGATCAGGAAGCGGCGGGGCCGCTGGCCGAGGGTGTCAGCCAGGGCAATCTGGACGGCATCCACTGGCAACTGACCAGCACCCGGCAACAGGCTCAGGTGTTTCGGCTTGACCTGACCGTCAGCGAAGGGCCGCACCAGGCCCGTTTCAGTACCTTGAAGGCCCGGCTGTGAAGCGCCGCGAGCAGGGCTTCACCTTGCTGGAAATCCTTGTGGTGTTGAGCCTGCTGTCGATGTTGCTGGTGCTGGTGGGCGGCGCATTGCTGGGCGCCAATCGCGCGGTGGCCAAGGCCCAGCGGTATACCGCGAGCCTGGATGAAATGCGCGCCGCGCAGCAGTTTTTGCGCACGGCGATCAGCGAAGCGCTGCCATTGAATGTCACCGAAGACGACAGCCAAACCGAGGGTTTTTTTGTCGGCACACCCGAGCGCTTGCAGTTCGTGGCGACCTTGCCGGGTGTGCTCGGTGGCGGGATTCAGCGGTTCACCCTGCAACGCCGCGAGCAGGCGTTGCAGGTGGCGTTTTCGCAGTTGGAATCCCACACCAATGTCGCCCGCAGTGAGCCGCAAGTACTGCTGAAAAACGTCGGGGATTTACACTTCAGTTATCGCGGCGTCTCGCCCCTCGGCCAAGTCACAGGCTGGATGGGTGAATGGCCGTGGCCGCGGCGACTGCCGTCAGCGGTGCGCATCGCTGCCGCCCTCGACGGCCCTGTGCCTTGGGTCACCCAGGTGATCGCCCTGCGCCTGAACCTTGCCAGCGGAGCGCAAGAAGAATGAAGCGCCAACGCGGCGCGGCCCTGTTGCTGGTGCTGTGGGCACTGGCCTTGCTCAGCGTGTTGCTTGGCGGCCTGGCCGGTTGGGTGCAGCTGGAAAGCCGCCAGGCGCTGTGGCTGCGCCAGCACACCCAGACCGTGCTGGCCGCCGAAGCCGGCATTGCCCTGGCCATGGCCGATCGGCACTGGATCGCCGACGGCCGTGACATACCGCTGACCTTCGACGACGCGCAATTGCACGTCAGCCTGCGCAGCGAGCGCGGCAAGCTGTACCTGATCAACGCCGAGGCGGATGACTTTATGCGCCTGGCCCTGGCCTGTGGCGCCACCCCGGGCCAGGCCGACCAATTGGTCAAAGCGCTTGAGGCGCGCCGCAAGCAGGGCCTGCCGCCGTTTCGGGTGCTGGAAGAAGTGCGCCAATTGCCCGGCATGACGCAGGCGCTGTACAGCCAGTTGCTGCCGGAAATCACCTTGTGGAGTGACCTCGATCGGCCTGATCCGGCCTTCGCCAGCCCACTGATGCGCAAGGCGCTGAACCTGCCGCGCCAGAACGCCGAAGGCGCCGACCCAGGCGTTGTGCTGGTGGTCGACAGCCGCGCACAACGCCCCGGCGGCTATCACGCACGCCTGCAAATCACCGTTTTACTGAGCCCCACGGAGGACAGCGCGCAACCCTACCGGGTGCTGCGTTGGCAAGAATGAATCGACTCGAACCCATCGCCCGGCACTGGCGCGGCAGCCTGCTGCAACAAGGCTGGCGCCTGTGGCTCGCGGAATTGCGCGCCTGTGTGCCGACTTGGCTGGCGCTGCACGAGCCGCCTGAGCAGGTCTATCACTGGCCTTTGACAGCGCCCGTCGCACCCGGCAGCACGCGCCAGGTACTGATGCTCGCGCCCGATGCCGTGCTGCTGCAAACCGTGCAATTGCCGCTGGCCGCTGCACGCAACCTGACCGCCGTGGTCGGTTACGAGCTGGGTCGCTACACGCCTTTCGAGGCGGACCAGCTGTATTTCGTCGCGCGCCAGCAGCAGCGTACGGCCACGCATGTGCAGGTCACACTGGTGGCGATCCTGCGCGAACAGCTGGACCAGATCCTCATCGACTGCGCCGCCCTCGGCGTGCATCCCCATCGCGTGGATGTGAACCACATGGGCATCGACTTGCTCCCCGCGCCCCTGCGCCCGCGTCAACGCCCGACCGGCAAGGGCCTGCAACGCAGCTTGCCGTGGCTGTGCGGCGCCTTGCTGATTGCGGCGATGTTGCTGTGGCTCAACGACCGCCAGCGCGTGCTCGACGCCATGCACGCCAGCGTGCAGCAGCAAAAAGCCCAGGTCGCCGAGGTGCACGCGCTGCGCCAGCAACTGCTCAACACCCGTGGCGCAGCGCAGTATTTAACCCGGCGCAAACTCGCGCAACCGCCCCTGGCCGCATTGCTCAACGACCTCACCACGTGCCTGCCCGCCGACACCTGGCTGGACCAGTTGGACGTCAAGGACGGCGAGATTTCTTTCGCCGGGCAAAGCGCCAAGGCCAGTGCGCTGATCACCCGCATCAAAGGCTGCCACAGCCTGGAAAACGCCCAGTTCGAAGGGGTGATTCAACCCGATGCACGTACCGGCAAGGACCAGTTTGCCCTGCGTGCCCACCTACGCCAGGAGGCCGCCGATGCGCCGACCCCTCACACCCCGTGAACGTCGCGGGGCGGCCTTGCTGTTGCTGGCCGTGGTCGTCGGCGCGGCTTACTGGCTGTTGATCGACAGCTGGTTCGCCGGCCCTTTGCGTGACATGGGCGAGCAGGCCGAGCAATTGCGCGAGCAGCAGCAACGCTACGCCGGCGTGGTGCGCCAGGGCGATGCGCTGCGCCAGCAACTGCTGCTGGCGCAACAAGACCCGGCCAGCAGCACCAGCCTGTTGCCCGGCGATGACCCTGACGTGGTGGCCGCCGACCTGATGCAGCGCCTTGCCGACCTGATTAACAGCCACGCCAACCTGGGCGGTGGCTGCAGCCTGACCCAGCGCAAGCCGATCACCCCGGAACAGGACGAGGGCGAGCCGTATCGCCAGGTCAAGGTCAGCCTCACGCTCGACTGCGCCATCGAGCCTCTGGAGGCGGTGCTGCATGAGCTGGAATACCAGCCGCCGTTTCTGTTTGTGGATGAGCTGCGTATCCGCCGTGGCCAGCAGGCACCGGCCACGGGCGGTGCGGGAAAACTCCAGGTGCACCTGCTGGTGCGCGGCTATCTGCAACCGCAGGTGGCGCGATGATCAGTGCATTGCGCCCCTTGGAATGGGGCTTGCTGAGCCTCGCCGGGTTACTCGGTGTGCTGATGGCGGTCATCCTCAGCAGCCTCGGCGACGAACCGCAGTGGCTGCCCGCACCGGCCACCCGCGCGCAGCCGTCGGCCAGCGTGCACGCAGCACCGAACGTGACGTTGGAAAGCCTCGCCGCCACCTGGCAGGCGCCGCTGTTCAGCCCGGATCGCAGCCCCGATAGCGTGGTCGGCAAAGCCCGGGTCACGGGGCTGGCCAACCTCACCCTGAGCGGCATCATGATCACCGGCAACCTGCAAATGGCCATGCTCAAACAGGCCGATGGTCGCCCCTTGACCGTGCGCCTCGGCCAGACGCTGCCCAACGGCTGGCGCCTGGAACACCTCACGCCGCAATACGCCCGTTTCGCCCTGGACGGCCGCACGCACACCTTGAGCCTCTACGCCAAGCGCCTGCCGCCGCCGTCCACCCGGACCCCGATTACTCTTCCCCGCGAGCCACTCCCTTGATCGACATGCGCACCTCAACGTTTTGCCTGGCCACCGCCCTCGCACTGGGCGGCTGTGGCGTCTTCCCCGATCGCCTCGACCCGGACGACGATCTGCTGCACGAAGCCATGCAGGGCACCGGTTCGCAGCGCCCGCCGAGTGAGGCGCCTGCGCCTGAAAACCCCCAGCCTGCCGCCACATCGGCGCCGCAACGCCAGGTGATTCGTGGCAACCAGCAGTTCGTGCGCCAGCCCGCCGCAGCACCGAGCGCGAAAGAGGCGGGCGGCGACATCGTGTTCAATTTCGCCGACCAGCCCATCGAGGCGGTGATCAACAGCGTGATGGGCGACCTGCTGCACGAAAACTACAGCATCGCCCAGGGCGTGAAGGGCAACGTCAGCTTCTCCACCTCCAAACCGGTGGACAAACAGCAAGCGCTGTCGATTCTGGAAACCCTGTTGTCGTGGACCGACAACGCGATGATCCGCCAGGGCCAGCGCTACGTCATCCTGCCGGCCGACCAGGCAGTGGCGGGCAAGCTGGTGCCGCAGATGCACGTGGCCGCGCCGTCCAGCGGCCTGTCGGCGCGACTGTTTCCACTGCGCTATATCTCCGCCACCGAGATGCAAAAACTGCTCAAGCCGTTTGCCCGCGAGAACGCATTTTTGCTGGTCGACCCGGCGCGCAATATCCTCAGCCTGGCCGGCACCCCGGAGGAACTGGCCAACTATCAGGAGACCATCGACACCTTTGATGTGGACTGGCTCAAGGGCATGTCGGTCGGCGTATTCGGCCTGCAGCGCGCGTCGGTGGCCGAGTTGATGCCCGAGCTGCAAGGCATGTTCGGCCCGGACAGCGGCATGCCGTTGGCCGGGATGCTGCGGTTTTTGCCTATCGAACGGACTAACTCGGTTGTGGCCATTTCTTCACAACCGCAGTACCTCAGCGAAGTCGGTGACTGGATCCGCACCATCGACGAGGGCGGCGGTAATGAGCCGCAAATGTACGTCTATGACGTGCGCAACATGAAAGCCTCGGACCTGGCCAAGTACCTGCGGCAGATCTATGGCAATGAGGCGATCAAGGACGACGCGCCGGCGAAGGTTGCGCCGGGGTTGCGCACTGCTACGTTGTCGTCGCCCAACCACAATTCCGGTGGGTTGCAAGATGCGCCGCCGCCCTCCGATGAACCTGAGCAGGCGCCGGAAGATAGGTCGACCGTGCCGGATAATAGCCTTGAGGCCGGGACGCGTATTACAGCGCAGAAAAGCAGTAACCAACTGCTGGTGCGCACACGTCCGGCGCAGTGGAAAGAGATCGAGGCGGCGATCAAGCGCCTGGATAATCCGCCGCTTCAGGTGCAGATCGAGACGCGCATTCTGGAGGTCAAGCTGACCGGCGAGCTGGACCTTGGGGTGCAGTGGTATCTGGGGCGCCTGGCGGGGAATTCCGGCAGCAAGACGGTGGCGAACGCGTCCGGCAGCCAGGGCGCGTTGGGCAGTGGCGGGGCGGGGTTGGGGGCGTCGGATTCGTTGTTTTATTCGTTTGTCAGCGCCAATTTGCAGGTCGCGTTGCATGCGTTGGAGACCAATGGGCGCACTCAGGTGTTGTCGGCACCGTCGTTGGTGGTGATGAATAATCAGCCCGCGCAGATTCAGGTGGGGGATAACATTCCCATCAGTCAGACCACGGTGAATACCGGGGTTTCGGATACTACGTTGAGCAGTGTTGAGTATGTGCAGACGGGGGTGATTCTGGATGTGGTGCCGCGCATTAATCCGGGGGGGTTGGTGTATATGGATATTCAGCAGCAGGTCAGTGATGCCGAGAACCAAACTGGCACGAGTGATACGCCGGTGAATCCGCGGATCTCGACGCGGTCGGTGTCGACGCAGGTGGCGGTGCAGAGTGGGCAGACTGTTTTATTGGGTGGGTTGATCAAGCAGGACAATGTTGAGAGTGTCAGTGCGGTGCCGTATTTGGGCAAGATTCCGGGGTTGCGGTGGTTGTTTGGCAGCACCAGCAAGTCCAAGGACCGCACTGAATTGATTGTGTTGATTACGCCTCGGGTGATTACCAGCAGCAGCCAGGCGCGGCAGGTGACGGATGATTATCGGCAGCAGATGCAGTTGCTGCGGCCGGCTAGATGAAGTGGAGGAATGAGGTAGGCAATGTGGGAGCTGGCTTGCCTGCGATGGCGGTCTTTGGGCCTATCAGGAGGGTGGATTAGTACGAGTACATATCCATTGCTGCGGTAATGGCGGCTTAGGGTTCCGCTCTTACAGCGGGTCACTTTTTGAGGGACCAAAAAGTAACCAAAAAGTCCTCGCCGGTATG